>JAYVPT010000064.1:0-103963 GCA_043757165.1 Ferruginibacter sp. | reverse complement strand
AATTCTGCGGAAAAAGATGCTTTAATTATTGAGGTAATACCATCTCCTTCAATACTTACACCAACAGCAAGGTTTGAGGTTTGTGTTTCTGTATAAGTGCCGGCATTTACATGAATGATATCTCCCGTACCTGAAACTGTAGCAGTGGCTTTGTAAAGTGTTTTCCAGGGATTGGTAATTGTACCGGTGCCGGTTGCATCATTACCTGCAGGGCTGATATACCAGGTGGTGGCAAAACCAATTTCACTAATAACCAAGCTAAAGAAAAGTATAAATATTTTCATAAGATATAAGGATGCTATTGGACTAAGATGCTATTGGATTTAACACTAAAATTGTATAAAAAAAACGAATAACTGCCAATTTTATTGTTCGTCGCATATATCTATAAAAATAGTGCCACTATTTAAAAAATTATAATTTTTGGGTAAATAGAGCAAATATTGTGCTATTTTTTACAAAAGATTTTAATGTTTATAAAATGTCAGTAATGAAAACAAAGCTATAAACGGAGTAAAAAATTAATAAATCAGGTAAAAAGCTAAATAAATTGAGACATGTTAACAGTTTTATATTAATGTATATTAAATAACATATAAATTTTGATGGTAAGGTTAATATTTAATGCAACCTGATTATTTTATAAAATTGTTTTTATAATACTCAGTATAAGGAGCAGGGTTTTTTAAATGCACTATATCAAAAAAATTATTATCATCGAGATAAACTATTTTATCAAAAAATCCTTTGAATTCCTCCTCCAGTCCTGTACCTGAAATTTCATTTTTATTTAGATTCTGCACTTCTATTTTCCTGCTTATTCGTGTTGGAGCAGGTAAAAAAATCAACTTAAAATTATTTTGTAAAGCCAGATTTTTAATTTTTTTTAAATATTCAACTGAAATCGGGGATAAAAATGTATAGCTGCCGCTCATATCTTTTTCAGTAAAATCAGGAGACCAGTTAGTAGTTGTAATTGGTGGATATCTGCATAATTTATAGTAGGGGATATCTTCAATTTGCTTAAGCACTGTTTTTGAAAAATAAGGCATATACTCATCATTATAAAATGGTTTTAGAAAATATTGGAAAGTGTAAATTTCATCTAAGTTGTTCCTGAATGAAAAAGGTGTGAATATAAAAAAAACTGTATCAATCTGGTTGCCGGCATTTATATAGTTATTCAATAAAATAAAATGACCCGCCATACTGATACCCTGATTACAAGCAAAGGAATTAATGGTATCATTTATGACTTTATTTTCAAATAGTTGCTTTCCCACACTATCACCAATTATAAGTTTTTTACTTTTATTTTTCTTTTTACTTTTTGCGATAGAAAAATAAACCTCATTGCCTAAAACATTAGCCTGATACTTCTTGGAATAAAAAAGTAAAAAGGCAACAACATGGATGTAAACAACAAAAAGGAAAAAAAATAGAATTATTTGGGATATGAATTTTTTCATAGCTAAAATTGAAAATATATGAATTGTTGTTTGGTGCCGGCAAAATAAAAAATGGTTAAAGCTATTGCATGATAGGTAACCCATCTGATAGCCTTTGGCCACCTTACTCCGAGATTAGCCAAGGCATATTGATTCTCACGACCTGACCACTCAATTATCAGGAATACAAAAGCTAATATAAACAAGGAGCCATTAGGTCTTGCTGTTGGTGTGGTGAACAATGAACTTGAAAATATTTCGGAAATGTAACTAAGTGCATGCTCTAAATTATTGGCTCTAAAAAAGATCCAGGCAAAAACTGTTAAGCCAAATGTAATTACCATATTTAATAATTCCTTAGGGGTGGGCAAATACTTGCCCTGAGCCACTGTTTCGAGGTTATTTCGGTTTTTATTTGAAAGAAGTAAGGGTAAAAAATAAATTGCATTTAAAGCACCCCAAATTATAAAGGTCCAGTTTGCCCCATGCCAAAAACCACTCACAATAAAAATGATGAAAGTATTTCTTACTTTCATCCAGGTGCCGCCTTTACTACCACCCAGTGGTATGTAGAGGTAATCTCTAAACCATGACGACAAAGAAATATGCCAGCGCCTCCAAAACTCAGCAATATCTCTCGAAAAGTACGGGAAAGCAAAATTTCTTAATAATTCAATACCAAAAAGTCTTGCTGTTCCTAATGCAATATCAGAGTAGCCTGAAAAATCACAATATATCTGAAAAGTAAAAAACAAAGCCCCTAAAACAAGGGTGCTTCCAGAGTAATCTGAAGAGTGGTTAAAGATCAAATTTGCAAATGCAGCACTATTGTCTGCAATAACTATTTTTTTAAAAAGACCCCATAAAATTTGCTTTAAACCATCAACAGCTTTTGAGTAATCAAAATATCTTGGTTTTTGAATTTGAGGTAAAAGATGTGTGGCACGTTCAATAGGACCGGCAACAAGCAGTGGGAAAAAACTAACAAAAACCGAGTAATCAATAAAATTTTTAACCGGCTTTATCTTATTGTTATAAATATCAATAACATATGATAAACCATGGAAAGTATAAAAGGAAATACCTACAGGTAATATTACCTGTATAGTCCATACATTAACTTTAAGACCAAGGTGACCAAGTGCATCTGCGAAAGAACCTGCAAAAAAATTGTAATATTTAAAAATACCAAGAAAGCCTAAATTAACTGAGATGCTAAGCCAGAACCAAAATTTTTTCATTTTGGGCGAATCAGCCTCATGCATTTTTAAGCCGGTAAAATAATCTAAAAAGGTAGAAAAAATAAGTAAGAATAGAAATCTATAGTCCCAGCAGGCATAAAAAAAATAGCTGGAGATTAATAGCAGTATGTTTTGATATTTAAAATTTTTATTTGTTACAAACCAGTAGAGAATAAAAACGATTGGTAAAAATATTGCGAAGTCAATTGAATTAAAAAGCATACTTAGAGTCTTATTATTTTATTAGAAGTATCTGTCTTTTTTATTACTTAATCCTTTTATTAAAGATGAAATTTGTATGTATGGTTACTATTAAAATGGTATTAAAGTAGCAATTATAAGCTAAAAACCAGTTTTATAAAAAAGAATTTAGTAGTGAGATACGATAAGTTAAATACCCAAATTCACTTTTGGTCATCTCCGAAATTTAGCAAAATCTGCATATAATACATTTACAGGGGTATAAACTTGTATTGTATAACGATTGCACGGAAAAGATATTTCACAGGCAAATAAACAATAATATTTTAAAAATGCTGTTATAACTATTACAGGAATATTTATAAAAAAGCAGTTGTGTTAAAGCCTGTAACTATTTTTCTTTAAAAAACACATTACCTTTATCGTAGATAATTTTCTGTTGTTAAAGTAAAAAGCAAAAATGCAATCAATCTTTATCTTGAATTAAAATTCGGCAAATTTTTATAATATAATTTGTTTAGTTATTATTGTAATATAAATAATTTGCATCTACTATAATATCATATGAAAAGAAAATCTTTTATTGTTTCATCTGCAGTAATTGCTGCAGGCTTGCCTGTAGCGTATTATTTTAGTAAGCATAAATGGAAGAATAATAATCCGCTTATTAGACCAGATGTCCTGAGTCATTTTTGTGATGAAAATGCAATAAGGGAAATCGGGTTACTCTACAGAAACCGGACCCCAGGGGAGAATCAAAAAGAAAAATTAATGCAGCTACTGCTAACAGACAATGCAGGAAATAAGGTGAAACCCAATGACAGATCAATGATAGCCGAATTATTGGATAAAAAAATTCAGGAGGAGTTTGCTCAATACAAAACAATTATCATAAACGGATGGATTATTTCTACAACAGAAGCACGGCAATGTGCACTTTTTTCATTTACTAAGAACTAAAATTATTATGCATATTGACGCCAGACAGCTTGATGATCATTCAATAATTGAAGGAGATATTTGTATAATTGGTGCAGGTGCTGCTGGCATCACAATGGCACTTGAATGGATCAACAGTCCTTATAAAGTGATTCTTTTGGAAGGTGGAGGTTTTGATTATGACGATAAAGTTCAGGAATTGTATAACGGTAAAATAACCGGGCATCCTTACTATCCGATGAAAGCCAGCCGGCTGCATTATTTTGGAGGAAGTACAGGTCATTGGGGCGGTATGTGTTCTGTTTTTGATGATATAGATTTTGAAAAAAGAGATTGGGTGCAAAACAGTGGCTGGCCAATAAAGAGAGAAGATATAGCTTCTTTTTACCCCAGGGCTCATCCTATTTTAGATCTTGGGCCTTATGAGTGGGACGTAAAATACTGGCAAAAACAAAATTCGTCTTTTAACACGCTGCCTTTGGATGAGGCTGTAATAAAAAGCAAGATATGGCAGTTTAGCCCTCCAACACGATTTGGTACAAAATATAAGGATGCAATAATAAATGCAAACAATATCCATTTATATACTTACGCTAATGTTACAGATATAACTGCCGTTGAAAATATTTCTTTATTAAAAGAAGTATCAGTTAAAAATTATTCCGGCAAACAACATACTGTAAGAGCCAGGTATTTTATTTTGGCCTGTTGCGCCATTCAAAATTCAAGGCTTTTATTAGCTTCTAATAAGCAGATGCCTGCCGGTTTAGGTAATAACAACGATTTAGTAGGGCGTTATTTTATGGAGCACCCTCAAATAATTACTGCCGAGCTATGGCTTAATAAAGAAGATCCCCTTGAATTTTATAAATTGGATTTAAATACAAAAGCAAGGGTTGAACTTGTTATTACTCCACAAAAACAAAAGGAGCTTAAAATACTTAATTGTTCAGCAGCTTTATTACCATTAGAATACGCAAGAAAAACACCACCTTCAGTTAAAATCTGGTCAAATGATGATCCCAGAAAAAGTTTGGATACATTTCACAAATATCTAAGTGTTGAAAAAAGGAATTTTATACAAAGAATGTTGGCTCCAAGTATTTATAAAGCATTTGGGCTTTTTACAAAAACAGAGCAAGAGCCCAATCCATTTTCACGAGTTGTACTTAGCAGCGAAAAAGATTCACTGGGTGTTCCCAGAGCTAATTTAAACTGGCAAATGTCTCCGCTTGACAAGAGAACAATAAGAAAATTTAATGAGTTAATAGGGCAGGAAGTTGGAAAAGCGGGAATTGGCAGAGTTAAATTACCTGATTATCTGGTCGATAAAAGTGATGACTCAATATCTCCTACCACAAGTGGCGGATGGCACCAGATGGGAACTACACGGATGAGTGATGACCCTAAGAAAGGGGTGGTTGATGCTAATTGTAAAGTACACGGGATTGATAATTTTTATATCGCAAGTTCATCCTGTTTTACTACAGGAGGGGCAGTAAACCCTACGCTTACTGTTGTTGCATTAACATTACGCCTTTCCGATCATTTAAAAGAAAAAATAAGTGTTGCAGAAAAAACAATTGTGTAGAAATATAAACCATGTGCTTACAAGCCTAAAGCAATTGCATCTAAATCATTAAAAATTTTATCTCCAAGGTAGAACTGAAAGATTGACCTGTTTTTAGGATTCGTTAGCGCATTTAAATGTTGCTGATGATGCAGATCTGTACCCACCAGTTTTGCCAGG
Source organism: Ferruginibacter sp. (assembly GCA_043757165.1). Classification (GTDB taxonomy): domain Bacteria; phylum Bacteroidota; class Bacteroidia; order Chitinophagales; family Chitinophagaceae; genus Ferruginibacter. The sequence goes on along the minus strand of JAYVPT010000064.1, from coordinate 98,384 downwards.
TCTTTATCTAAAATAAATTTTGCAGCTTTTGCGGCTTTTTTACCATAGTATCCTGTTACTGATAAAAGATTAATCTGCAATACAAATCCCATTTCTTTTAGCTGATAATATTGATCAAAATTTTGTTGGTAATAATGATAACGCTCAGGGTGAGCCAGTATTGGTTTGTATCCGTTATCTATTATATTGGATGTGATTTCCCCCAGATTTTCCGGCGTGGCAGTATATGAAATTTCTGTAAGCAGTATATTTTTATACAGCGTTAACAGGGGCTCTTTTTTTTGCAGTAACTCTATAAAATAGTCATCAATCATATATTCTGCTGCTGCAGATAATTCCATATTTATTCCCTCCTTATTACAGGCAGTTTTTATTTTGTTTAATGCAGTATTAATGGTTTGAGGGGTATTTCTATACATATCTCCAATAATATGTGGAGTGGCAACAGACTTGCGGATGCCTAAATTATACAAGCCTTTTATTAATTGTAAAGAAGTTTCAATATCCGGTGATCCATCATCTATGCCAGGTAAAATATGCGAATGAATATCCAGCGAAAAAGGTAAATAGTCAGGAATACTATCTGGGTGTTTGGTCTTCTTAAAAAAATTGAACATTGTATTTATGGCTGTAGTAAATCAAAAATAACAATCTAAATTGATTATTACGGACTAAAGATTTTTAACGGTTACACCGCCATTTCCAGGTTTTTTCTGTCAATAAGGGTAGTTAACTGGAGCCCCATACTTTCTATTTTAACGCTGGCACGGTTACCTGAAATTTGCAGTAAAATGCCCTGGTAATTCATCAGCACACCCTGTTTTATCTTAACTTTTGCATTTATTTCCAAAAACTCCTCCACTACATTTACTGCCTCAAATTCTTTTAAAAATTTACGGATGGTGATGATCTCGCTTTCTTTAATTTTTGCAGGTTTGCCCAGCCATCGAACATAGTTGATAATGCCATCTATATTCAACAGTTCCCATTTTTTATCTTCGGTTACCTGTACAAAAACATAAGATTTAAACAGTGGCTCCATTACTGTTTTTCTTCTGTCGCTCCATTGTTTTACCACTTTATTTAAAGGGCAATAATATTCAATTCCCTTTGCTTCAAGCAAAGCAGCCACTTTTTTCTCCCACCGGGGTTTTGTGTACACGGCATGCCAATAGGTATTGTGTTCCATTAGTATAAATTTCTTTGGGTATTTAATTACTGCCGGGTAATTAAATAATATATACAAAGGTAACAGAAATAGGATAACCGGATTTTTGAAGAATGCCCTGTTTTTTACACATAATGAAAAATTTAATAGAGATATACGGTACTACGCCAGAAGCCGGATATTATATATCAGCCAGATAGAAAATCAGCGGCTGGCTACATAAAAAAAATTACTTTTGCTTTTCTAAAAAAGCAAAAAATGAATAAAGGCCCAATCTCCTCTTTTATTGAACATCATTACAGGCATTTTAATGCAGCTGCCTTAATGGATGCAGCAAAAGGTTATGTAACACATCTTGATACCGGTGGTAAAATGATGATTACACTTGCCGGTGCAATGAGTACTGCTGAGCTTGGATTAAGTCTTGCTGAAATGATACGGCAGGATAAAGTGGCCATTATCAGTTGTACAGGTGCCAACCTCGAAGAAGATATTATGAATTTAGTGGCGCATAGCCATTATAAAAGAGTTCCAAATTATCGTGACTTAAGTCCGCAGGAAGAATGGGATTTGCTGGAAAACCATTATAACCGTGTTACAGATACCTGCATACCGGAAGAAGAAGCTTTTCGCAGATTACAGCAGCATATTCATAAAATATGGAAAGATGCAGAGGATAAAGGCGAACGTTATTTTCCGCATGAATACATGTATAAGATGTTACTGAGTGGTATATTGGAACAATATTATGAGATAGATCCAAAGGACAGCTGGATGCTGGCGGCAGCCAAAAAAAATATACCTATTGTGGTACCAGGCTGGGAAGACAGCACGATGGGAAATATTTTTGCATCGTACATTATTAAGGATGAACTAAAAGCCACCACGATGAAAAGTGGTATTGAATATATGGTATGGCTGGCCGATTGGTACAGGAATAACAGTGGTGGTAAAGGCGTTGGATTTTTCCAGATAGGTGGTGGTATTGCAGGAGATTTTCCAATTTGCGTAGTGCCGATGATGTACCAGGACCTGGAATGGCATGATGTTCCTTTCTGGAGTTATTTCTGCCAGATATCCGATTCTACAACTTCCTATGGTTCTTATTCCGGTGCAGTACCTAATGAAAAAATTACCTGGGGTAAGTTAGATATTAATACACCAAAATTTATTGTGGAGAGTGATGCTACTATTGTTGCTCCTCTTATTTTTGCCTGGGTGCTGGGGTGGTAAGTTTTTTTCGAGGGGATTATTATAAAGTAATATTTTAATAACGAAGAAGTACAGATAGCAAATAGCAAAAAATTATGAATTCAAATCTGGAAGAAATCTATTTGGAAGCTGAGGCAGATATAAAGAATGGTAATTATGTTGAGGCATTTAGAAAGTATGAGGCTATTTTAATGGAAGAACCTTCAAACGGACCAACTTTAAATTCATTAGGCTGGCTTAGCAAAACACAGATTGAAGATTATTCTAAAGCAGAAGCTTATTACAAAGCTTCAATAAAGGCAGATCCGCAGTATCCGCACAGTTATCTTAACTACGCTACTTTATTAACGGATATGGAAAGATTTGAGGAGCTTTCGGAATTACTGCAAACCTGTTTTCGTATTCCCACAATTGAAAAATCGTGGGTGTTTATGAAACTTGGTTTAATGGAAGAGTTGAAACTTAATTTTACAACAGCTATTGCCAATAATGAAAAAGCAATCCTGGTGGCTTTGAGTGACGAGAAAATAAAAGATTATCAATTGAATATTGACCGCTGTAATAATAAAATTGAATTGTCAAAAAATCATAAAGATTGGCTAAAGCAATTAAGAAAATAAATACTTTAAGAATTAAAGATGCCCCGTTAACCAGGCATTTTTAATTTATCTTGTTCCCATATTTAATGGAGCATCTCTCTTTAAAATCTCATCCCGGTTAGCCATTTCCCATGCAGTATGAAAAATCATCCGCACTCTTTTTTCATACAGCTCCCAGTTAATTTTATCAATGGTATCGGTAGGTCTGTGATAGTCTGCCTTAAGCATACCATCATAAAAGAATAAAATGGGAACCCCTTTACGGGCAAAATTGTAATGATCGCTGCGGAAATAAATCCTGTTACGGTCATTAGGATCATCATATTTATAATCTAATACGAGTTGGGTATATTTATTATTCGCTCCTTCATTTATAATAGGTAATTCACTGCTTAATTTATCATGGCCAATTACATAAACATAATTCAGGGTATCATCGGTTTTGCGGTCGGTGTCAATTCTTCCCACCATATCTGTATTTAAATCAACACTTGTTTTTTCCAATGGAAAAATGGGATGATCACTGTAATACTCACTTCCCCAAAGTCCTTTTTCTTCGCCACTTACTGTCATAAACACCATCGTTCTTCTTGGACCGTGCCCTTCCACTGCCGCTTTTGCAAAGGCTTCTGCCATTTGAATTACCGCACAGGTACCACTGCCATCATCATCAGCACCATAATAAATTATACTACCACGTTTACCTAAATGATCGAAATGGCCGGTTAAAAAAACATATTCATCTTTTTTATCAGTACCTTCTACAATACCCACCACATTGCTGGCATTTATTATGTTACGGTATTTATTAAAATTAAAACCGACAGCATACTTTTTTTCGAAAGCAGAAATCGTAAGTACTTCACTTTTTTTTACTGAAGCAAGTACCGAATCAAAATTAAAACTACTGCCAATTATTGCTTTTGCAAAAGCATGAGAGAGTAATGCATAATTCACCATTTTTACGGTAACAGCTTTTGGAAAGTACACGCCTGTTTTTTTACCACTGTTAACAGTAAATTCGTTAAAAATTTCCTGTTGCGGATTTATAATCAGTGCACCGACAGCACCTTTAGCAGCGGCAGCAGCCAGTTTTTTACTGGTGCCGGGGAAGGTCCATTCGCTTCCACGGGTAGTGCCGCTGATTATATATTTACCATCTGTTTTTGGTTCGCCTAAAAAGAAAATCACCACTTTTCCTTTTACATCCAGATTAGTATAATCGCTGTAAGCTTTATCATCAATACCATAGCCAGCAAAAATTATTTTTTTGCCTTTAAATTTTCCGGTTTCATTAGTGTTCATCGGAGCAATAAAATCTTTTCCAAAAACAGCAATAGTTTTACCTGCTTTTAATTCAGCGCTTACCAAACTATCCTGATACAAAGGATAGTATTGCTGATACCCATTTAATGCTGCGGCAGATTTTAAGCCAATTGTTTTAAACTGCGATTCAATATATGCAGCAGCTTTGCGTTGCCCTTCAGTACCGGTTTCCCTGCCTTCCATTTCATCGCTGGCAATAATAGTAAGGTGTTTTTTTAAATTTTCTTTGGTAATTACTGATGCATATTTTGCGGCATTATCGGTTTGTGCAAAAACAAAACTGGTATAAATCAATAAGCCTGATACAATGAATTTTTTTTTCATCAATAAATTTTATAATAATAAAAAATACGGAAGCTTTAAAACTTCCGTAGTAATAATTTGCTGCAAATTAATTAAACCTTAAATGCTTAATTTATTTATTTTATGAGTGGTAATTAAACAGTGTATTGCAAAATTAACAGGCAATTTTATCAACCCTGTTACTATGCCTTCCACCTTCAAATGCAGTGTTCATAAAAGTATCCAGCATTTTTTCGGCATCGCCATCACGTACAAAGCGGGCAGGTATACAAATAACATTAGCATCATTATGTTTACGGGCCAGTTCTGCCAGTTCTTCTCCCCAGCAAATAGCAGCTCTTACGCCCTGGTGTTTATTGGCAGTTATGGCAACACCATTTGCACTGCCACATAATAAAATACCAAATGCAGCTTCACCTTTTTCAACAGCGCTTGCTACAGGGTGAGCAAAGTCGGGATAGTCAACAGAATCTTTATTGTAAGTGCCATAATCTTTAAATACAACGCCTTCTCCTTCTAAAAAAGAAATCAGATCTTCTTTGCAATCGAACCCTGCATGATCGCATCCTATGGCAACGGGTAGTTTTAAATTGAAGGGAGACATAAATAGTGGATAAATGATAATGAATAATTTCTTTGTAAAATTAAACATTATTAAGTTGTAAAACCTATGCTTAATTATCAATTATTAATTAAAAAATTATCCATTAAAACTTAACTCCATTCTTTTTCTTCCTTGGCTTTTTGCTTATCAACTCTTGATACAAGCAAAATGCTTATCCAGTAAAGCAACAGCAGTGGCGCTGCAACAATTATCTGGCTGGTCATATCGGGCGAAGGGGTAATTACAGCAGCAATAAGTAATATAATTACAAATGCATATTTGGAGTATCTTTTTAAAAAACTAGAGGTAATAAGGCCTATTTTAGCTAATACAAATGCCAGGATTGGCAATTCAAAAGCAATACCACAGCCCAAAATTAAATTGGTAAGGCTGTCGATATAATCATTAATAGTAGGCCTGTATATAATTGCACCAGACTTACCTAAAGTAAATGATGCTAAAAAATTAAAAGTAAACGGGGCCAGTAAGTAATAACCAAATGCGGCCCCTATAAAAAAACAAAGTGATACCCAGAATATACTTCCCCGTGCATATTTTTTTTCTTTGGCAGAAAGTGCAGGCTTAATAAAACGCCATAGCTCATAAAAAATATAAGGAAAGGCTACAATAACAGCACCAACCATGGCTATGTTTATTGCTGATGTAAATGTGCCATTAACCTCGTTAACCTGGAAATCGATTTTTACCGGAGGCATACATAAACCATCGCCAATACCCAGCCAGTGGCCAAACCGGCATAAAGCCCCATAGGTAATAAATTTTTCACTTGTAGGTGCCAGTATCAGGTTATCATATACCCAATCTATAAAAACAAAAATGGCAATAGCCGCCGCAAGCCATACAATTACCGAACGCATGAGATGCCAGCGCAATGCCTCAAGATGATCCATAAAGCTCATCTCTGGTTGCTCTGCTTCTGCAATCGAACCTTTGCGAAGCCGGTTAAAAAATTTTTTTCTATCTGAATTTTCTGTTGCCAATGATATATTTTGGAGGGCAAAGGTAAAGCACTAAAGTTTATTTTAAGCAGGAGATATATCTTTTACATTTCCTGTACGTTTTAATACACCCCAGCCTTGTAATTCGCCTTTAATAGCCCTGTTAAAAGATTTTATAAGTATATAGTACATCAGCTGGCGGTATATCAAACGCTGGGGTATCATCCACAGTAATTTTTTATAATCTTCTTTCTCAAAAGCAAAGGCCAATGCAGCCCCGGCAACATCAACCAATGAAAAAATAGTGTAGTAAAAAATAATATGACTAAGGCTTGCCGGAACAATACCAAAGCCTGCAGCAATTAAACTTAATACTAAAATAAAATCGGCCAAAGGAGCCAGAAAAGGCAGTATTATTTGAAACACAAGAATATTAGGCAATGCCACCATACCAAGCTTTTTGTATTTAGGATTGAATACAGCATCTCTGTGTTTCCAAAAGCATTGCATTACACCAAAGCTCCAGCGAAAACGCTGTTTCATAAACTGCCTCATGGTTTCAGGAGCTTCGGTATAAGAAACAGCTTCATTACAATTTCTTACTTTATAATTATTGCGGTGCAGCCGCATGGTTAGGTCGCAATCTTCGGCCAATGTATCAGTTGTAAATCCACCTGCTTTTATAATGGCTTCTTTTTTAAATGCACCAATTGCTCCTGGTACAACTGTAATACAATTCAACAGATCAAAAGCCCGCCTGTCAAAATTTTGTGATGTTATGTATTCAATGCTTTGCCATTTGGTGATCATATTTACCTCGTTACCGACTTTTACATTTCCGGCAACAGCGGCTACACCTTCCTCATCAAATTTTTTCATGAGTTGCGATACGGCATCAAATTTTAATTGTGTATCGGCATCTATACAAACAACATAATCTGTGGTTGCAATATTAACACCGTAGTTTAAAGCAGAGGCTTTACCTCCATTAGCTTTAGAGTGTACCTGCACATTGGAGGTATTGGCAAATGCTTCGCTTATTCTTTTAAAAGTACTGTCTTTACTGCCATCATCTACAAAAATTATTTTAAGGCCGGGGTAATTTTGTTGTAATAAATTATTGATTGTTCTTACGGCATTTACTTCTTCGTTGTAAGCTGGTACAATAACTGAAACTGCGGGAAAATAAGGTTGATTTACAGAAGGGATGATATTTTTATTTTTTTCTTTTTTCATTTGTATGGACGCTAAAACAGCCATCACAAGTATTTTCAATATTGATAAAAAAATACCGACAATAAATAATGAAAATAAGATATTGCTGCTCCAGTAAGTTGCTTCTGCAATAAAAAAATTGAGTTTATTGCTGAATGACAGCGGAACTTTTGGCATTACATCATCTTTGGTTTTGCCCATTAAATCGGCCACAGTTGTAAACTTACAACCCTTACTTTCAAAGTAATCTATAATTTTTGGTAATGCTTCTATAGTTGCTTTTCTTGTTTCGCCACCGGCATCGTGTAATAAAATAATACTGGCTTCTCTTTCTTCTGCCTGCCGTATCGTTCTGGCAACTATACTATCCGGGCTAATATCTTTTTCCCAATCATTAGGATCAATACTTTCCCCAACAGTAATATAATTGTCTTTTTTACTCCTTGCCAGTGGTTCAATTTCATCATAGGTTTGCGGCTCACTATCTGCGTTATATGGTGCCCTGAATAAAATGGTTGACCTGCCCGTGATACTTTCAATTAATAAACGGGTTAACCGTAACTCTACTTCCGCTCTTTCCGGGCTCATCTTTGCAATGTTGTTATGAGTGAAGGTATGGTTGCCGATTTCAAAACCATCTTTAGCAATCCGCCTTAACAACGGTATATTTTTTTCTCCCTGCAAACCCACAATAAAAAAAGTGGCGGGAATTTTTCGGCTTTCAAGTATATCTAAAATTTTAGGTGTCCATGCAGGATCAGGGCCATCGTCAAAAGTGAGAATGATTTTATGCCCCGGGCCAATTGGGGTATTATCCTGTGCAAATTTTCTATATACATAACCCGATGGCAACTGAATATAATTTTGCTCTGCAATCAATTGTTCACTGCTGTCAATTTGAAATTCAATTTTTCCTTCCTGTGGCGAATAGAGGAAATCTAAAAGTTCCCCGCCATTATTATTTACAGCTGTGGGTTTGCCATTATCGTTAAAGGCAACTTTTGTGAGTATATTAAAATTAAACGGGTTTATGGCTAAAGCATCGTTACTCAGGTCTCTGTTGTAGTAAGTCCATATACGGGTATCTTCGCTGCCCATGCGCCAGAGTGCTGTGCCTGCGGTAGCGTATTCGTCGCTAAACCTAAGTATATTAAAAGAAGTAGCGGCATCTGTAAACCAAACTTCGTGGTTCATTTTTTCAATATTGCCTTGTTCATCTTTTTTTTCTTCAATAAAACTGTAATGTAAATTATAACTGTCATTATCATAATCAACAATTGCATTTACGGCTTTTGCTTTATTTATAGCATCGTTATAAGTTACTTCTTTTGCTGTGTCCTTACCTTTTTCAGTTTTAAACCACTCATAACCATAACCGGCTATTCCCATTATTATTTTTTCACTTTCAATTTTTGCTGCAGTCCAGTCTAATGCTTCCTCAATCCATTTTTGTGCACTTATTGGCCCTGCTTTACTGCTCTTGCTGAATTGATCGTAAGCCATTAATATAATGTAGTCATTATAAAGAGAAAGTTTTTCATAATCATAATCATCATTTTTAACAGCAACATCCATCGTTACTGTCATACCCAAAGGATGTAAAGCCTGGTATAATTCTTTTTGAAATTCAGTTAAAGGCCCGTTGGTTTTCTCATTCAATTCTTCAAAATCTATATTAATTCCCTGTAGCTGATAATGAGTAAGTGTATCAACCAATTGCTGTATTATAAATTTTCTTTTAGCAGTGTCGTTTAATATTACATGCAATAAGCTGCCGTCAAAATCTTTACCTGTGTGAAAATTATTAAAGATGGGAAGTATGCGTAATTTTTTTTTCTTCATTAAAGCAAAACCTGCACTGTCAATTCTTGTTTGTAATTTATAAGTTATGGTATCAATAAAAAACCATTCGGGAAATATGGTATTTAATTTATCGCCATATTCTTCCAGGTTGGGTAACGAAGTATTCTGATTCCAGGGCGTGTAAAATGCAGCTCTTATGTAAGGGTTTTTATTAGTCGTGTCTGCATAAAAAGAATGATTGTTTTTTACAGAATCCTCAATCGTTTTCTTTTCTAAAAATTCTTTAAAGCCCTTATATTTTTTATTTTGGTTATGGGCAAAAGTCAAGGGTTTTGAGGGGTCTAATGTATTTGCATATTCTTTGGATTCCTCATTGTAATTTGTAGCAGAGGGACTGGTTGCCCTTAAAACTGCAAGTACTGTTACAACCAGTAAAAAACAAATGAGCATTAAAATAATCCTGCCGGTCCATTTAAACTTTTTCCACCTGGATGGATTAGAAGCCTGAAAAATTTGAAATTGATTGCCCATACGGGCACAAAAATATCTTAATTAAAAATAGCGTGTGGTTAATGTTTGGTAAAGAGGGTTTTCTGTTCCTTCAGGGGAGAGGGGCAAAAGAGAAGCCCCTGTAGATACAGGGGCCGTTTACCAAAACTAACTGCTTATGAGAAATTTTTAAAATTAATTGTTGTGTGTTCTGTTTATATATATGCAAATCAGGTGCCAAAGGTTTCATTGCTGCTGTTAAGAGATTCTTAATACCCAATTACCCCTTAAATCATACTTCCCTGATAACGAAAAAAAGAACTATTTATTTTTACAGTAACAAGTTAAAAAATCTTCTTCAAATTGCAAAAGTATAAATACAATGTAAAGTTATTCAATAGGTTTAATCAAAATAGAAGAAACGCCCCTTTTGAGAACGCTTTAACAATATCTTAATATTTGCTACTTAATAAAGCCTTTAATCAAATCCATTAATCCGCCACCACCATTTTGCTGTTGCTGACTTTGTGCACCACCGGCAAGTTTAGATACTATATCCATTATACCACCGCCACCAGCCTGACCACCACCGCCTGTAAACTGGCTTATTAAATTCTGGAAGCTGAAACCACTATCTCCTGAGGCCTGCTGTTCTTGGGCAACCTGTGCACTTTGGCCCCCTGTAATGGAATTTAATAATTTATCTAAACTAAAACTGCTGTTATTAGGGTCGTTGGTATTATTTACCAGATTGCTTATTACACTTGGTATTAAGCTGCTGGCTACATTATTAGCCTGACTGCCACCCAGGTTAAATTTGCTCATCAGTTTACCTGCTAAATGGCCTATCATCATATTTACAATGGGATTACTTAATAAGCTTTTACTGCTTTGTTGTCCGTTGTTACCACCAAATAAGGAAAGTATATTTTGTAAACCTCCGCCCGCCACCATATTACGTAAGCCAGATGCTACGGTATTGGTAGCTTCGGCAATTACTTCGTTATTGTGTTCGTTGGGCACATCAGGGTTGTTGATAACGGTTTCGCCAGCTGCACCTTTAACCAGGTTAAATAATTCTTCTAACATAAATTAAATTTTAAGTTGTTAATGGATAATTTACCGCATTGAAGATAGCGGAAATAATAAAAAGATTACAACTGAAAATATTAATTCTGAGTTGTTAATTTTTCTGTATTTTCTGCAAATTGCAGGGCATCAATAAATTCCTGCACCTCACCATTTAATACCGTATCTAAATTATATACAGTTAAGCCAATCCGGTGGTCGGTAACACGGCCCTGCGGAAAATTATAGGTACGTATTTTGGCACTTCTGTCACCCGTGCTTACCAGGCTTTTGCGTAAATGAGAAATGGCTTCTTCCGCTTTTCTCACTTCTTCATCATACAATTTCGTACGTAACATTTCCATTGCTTTTAGTTTGTTTCCCAGCTGGCTCCGGTCTGTTTGGCACATTACAACAATGCCTGTAGGCTTGTGGGTTAAAAAAACTTTGGTTTCTACTTTGTTTACGTTTTGTCCGCCGGCACCACCACTTCGGGCAGTTTCCATTTTTACATCACTTTCTTTCAATTCAAAATCCACTTCTTCCGCTTCAGGCATTATGGCTACCGTTACCGCACTGGTATGTACACGGCCCTGGCTTTCTGTATTAGGTACACGTTGTACCCGGTGTACACCACTTTCAAATTTTAAAGTGCCATAAACATCATCACCTACCACTTCAACCTGCACCTCTTTATATCCGCCAACAGTGCCTTCACTTTCACTGAGTAAAGTTGTTTTCCATCCTTTCTTTTCGCAATATTTTAAATACATCCGTAGCAGATCACCTGCAAAAAGGCTGGCCTCATCGCCACCGGTTCCTGCACGAATTTCCAGTATGGCATTTTTTTCGTCGTAAGGATCTTTAGGTATCAACATCTGGCGTAATTGTGCTTCCAGCTGTGTTTTCTTTTCTTCAAGTGCTGGCAATTCCTGTTTGGCCAATTCCCTCATTTCGGCATCATCACTGTTTAATACCTCTTTATTAAATTCAATATCCTCTAATACCTTTACGTATTCATTTCTGCCGTTCACAATTTTTTCCAAACTGCGGTATTCTTTACTTATGGCAGCAAATTTTTTATTGTCACTTACAATCTCTGGATTGGTAAGTGACACTCCTAAATTGTCGAATTTGCCTTTTATTGCATCAAGTTTATCTAACATAGTGTAATTTATTTTGGTTACGGACTTTGGAAACATCAATCATTATCGTTGTGTCACTCACCTGAACCGCATACCTTTATTCAACTTTATTTATGTTTTGACCCGATAATTCTCGGGAGCGGCAAATTTACAATTTATCAATCAATCAGCTTGTACAGAAAGTTTACAGCCAATAATATTTTTACCGGGCATACCATGTTAGCGGAGGGCAATGTTTTAATTACTGATGACAATGGCGTTTTTATGGATATTATTCTACAAAATGAAGCCGGAGATAATATTGAATTTTTTAACGGCATACTTAGCCCCGGGTTTATAAATGCCCATTGCCACCTGGAATTGTCGCATTTTAAAGGCCTCATTCCCGAAAAGACCGGTTTGGTGGAATTTGTTTTTAAGATCATTACAGAAAGGCATTTTGCAGAAGAAGAGATTTTAAGTGCTGTTGAAGCTGCAGAAAATGAAATGTTGCAAAATGGTATTGTGGCAGTGGGAGATATTTGTAATAACAGTATTACCATTGCTCAAAAAAACAAGCAAAGATTACGCTATCATAATTTTATTGAGGTGGCAGGTTTTGTTCCCTCTGACGCAAAATCACGTTTTGAAACTGCTGTAGAAACTCAAAAACAATTTCTATCAACCATCAACCATCAGCCATCAACTGTTTCCCCACATGCTCCTTACTCAGTTTCCCCAGAATTATTTAAGCTGATAAATAATTTACTCAACAATAATCTCGTCACCATCCACAACCAGGAAACTTCTGCTGAAGATGTTTTTTTTAATTATCGTACCGGCGATTTTTTAAACTTGTATGAAAAGCTGAATATTGATATATCTTTTTTTAAAGCCAGTAATAAAAACAGCCTGCAAATATTTCTGCCTTATTTTACAAAAGGTCAGTCGTTAATATTAGTACATGATGTTACCACAACAAAAGAAGATATCAAGTTTGCACAACTGTCAACTATCAACCATCAACTATCAACTTTGTATTTCTGCCTTTGCCCAAATGCTAATCTTTATATCACTGATAAATTACCCGATGTAAATATGCTGGTGGATAAACATTGTAATATTATTTTAGGTACAGACAGCCTGGCTTCCAACCATCAGCTGAGTATATTAGAAGAGATAAAAATATTACAGCAAAATTTTCCTCAAATAGAATTAAGCACAATGTTACAATGGGCTACTATCAACGGTGCTGTAGCTTTGCAAATGGATGATAACTTAGGCAGTTTTGAAAAAGGCAAACAACCCGGTGTGGTATTGATTACAAATGTTGATGATTGTAAGCTTACAGAAAATTCATCTTCAAAAAGAATACTGTAACTAAAGCACTTCATGTAATATCAGCAATGTTTTCATTTGTCCAAACTCCGAAATATGCAAGGCATAATAATCTTGGTAGCTTAATAACAATTGCCGCCGGATTATATGATTAAGTTTTAAATCTTCCAGCTCGTAGGGCTGCATCACTCTTAGCAGTTGTGAAGTGAGTGCCGCAGCTTCTCCGCTTAAAAAATTGGGGTGCACAGGTTGATGATCTATAAAAATGCCTTCCAGTAAATCCAGAAAAATATTTTCTTCATCGTAATTGTCTGTTATTCTGAAACCTAAAAACCAGGCTAAATGTAAAGCAAAGAATACAGGAAAATTAGCGGCTACTTTTCTATTGCTTTTATCCAGTTGCATTAAAACGTCTTCACAAAAATGAAACAGGTCGATATTGGCTTCGGGTTGTTTTAAAGATTTCTGCAGCAATTCCATCATATAACCTGCAATACTGTTTTTGATTACATCGGTAAGTACCGTATCATATAAATATGCCCAGCTAAATTCTTTAATGCGGTGCATTGCTTTGTGTTCACTATGATACACCACCATATCTAAAATAGAAGCCGGTTGAAAATAATTGGCTTTTGCCGCGGATTTTTTAGTTGTACGCACTCCGTTAACCATATAGGTTTGCACTCCAAACAATTCGGTGAATATGGTAACTACCAGGCTGGTTTCACCATATTTTATAGTGCGTAATACTATGCCTTTTGTTTTGTGTGTCATGCCCCTTGTCTCCGCCAGCTGGCGGAGAACTTAATTTATAGCTTTTATTAGTTTAAGATAGCTTTTGACAATTAAAGCGCTGTATCAAAATTATCAAACATTATACCCCTTAACCCATGCAGAACAATTCAAATTAACGTTCTTTGCACAATCTAAAATCTAAAATCGTAAATCTGAAATATATATGTGGCAACGTTTAGGAAATTTTGTTATAAAAAACCGGCTGATACTTTTAATTATTTTATTTGTAGCCACCGGAGTTATGGGGTTTTATGCCAGCCAGGTAAAACTGGGTTACGAATTTGCAAGAGCCATACCAACAGATAACCCCAAATACCAGGAGTATAAATCTTTTCAGCAAAAATTTGGAGATGATGGCAATGTGCTGGTAATAGGCATACAAAATGATAAGCTCTTTAACCTTGCATTTTTTAATGAGTATAGTAAACTGCACAAACAGTTAAAAAGAGTTCAATTTGTAGAAGATGTGCTGAGTGTACCTGCGGCAATTGCCCTGCAAAAAGATGTGCTGACAGAAAAATTAGCACCTGTGAAAATATTCTCCGATTCATTGAATGAACAGGTACAATTAGATTCGGCAAAAGGAGTTTTTCAAAATCTTTCTTTTTATAGATATAAACTGTATAATCCAAAAGAGAATGCCTATTTAATAGCTGTACGGATTAATAAAGAAGCACTCAACTCTCCAAAACGTACAAAAATTGTTGAAGATATTACGGCTATAACAAAAGCATTTGAAGACAACACAAAAATAGAAACACATTTAAGTGGTTTGCCTTTAATAAGAACTGTTGTTGCAGACAGGCTTCAAAAAGAAATGCGTTTCTTTTTAATTGGCTCCCTGGTTTTAAGTGCTTTGATCTTATTGCTGTTCTTCCGTTCAGTTAGTACCACAATGCTTTCTTTGCTGGTAGTAATTTTTGGAGTGGTATGGAGTTTAGGGGTGCTTCAATTGTGTGGGTATAAAATCAGTATACTTACAGCATTGATACCGCCATTGGTTGTGGTTATTGGTGTACCCAACTGTATTTATTTTATTAATAAGTATCATACTTCCTATTTACAAAACGGCGATAAGAATAAGTCGTTGGTGGAAATGGTAAGCAAGATGGGAGTAGTTACCTTGTTCTGTAACATTACTGCAGCCATTGGCTTTGCTGTTTTTGCACTTACTAAAAGTCCCATTTTAAAAGAGTTCGGTGTGGTGGCCGGAATAAGTATTATGGCGATATTCTTTATTTCATTTATTTTACTGCCATCGGTATTAAGTTACTTACCCCCCCCAAAATCCTCGCAAACAAAATATTTACATAACCGCTGGCTCACTTCTTTTTTATTGATAATAGAAAGCTGGGTGGTGCATCATAAAAAAGTAGTATATGGTGTTATAATACTTGTTCTGGCTTTTTCTATTGGCGGAATATTTAAATTAAAAAGTGTGGCTTTTATTGTTGATGATTTGCCTAAAACCGATAAAATTTATACTGACCTTAAATTTTTTGAAAAAAACTTTAAGGGGGTTATGCCTCTGGAGATAATGTTAGATACAAAAAAACCTAAAGGCATTTTGAAATCCGCTATTGATATAAATAAAATTGCTTTTTTTCAGGATTCATTTTTAGCAAGACAAAATAATATTGCCAAACCGCTCTCGGTAATTGACGGCATTAAATTCAGTTACCAGGCAATTAGTGAAGGAGGGGGAGATTCCACTTATACATTGCCCGCTTTTGGCAACCCTTTAAAAGATTTGCACGATAAGCTACGTATAATAAACGGCCGTAAAGAAAAAAATGAAATGACGGCAGCAGATTCTGCAACTTTAAAACTGGTGGGTTCTTTTATTGACAGCACCGAGCAGTATTTACGCATCAGCATGAGCATGGCCGATGTTGGCACAAAAGAACTGTTGCCAATTGTTGATTCAATAAAGTTAAATGCCAACAGAATCTTAAACGGTATTGACAGTATTGATATAAAAGATACTACTAAACCTGTGTATAAAATAACTGTAACAGGAACGAGTTCAACTTTTTTAGAAGGCAGCCGTTTTATTGTGAATGGTTTAAAAGAAGGTATTTTTTGGGCTTTTTTATTAATTGCATTGTGTATGTTATACCTGTTTAGATCGGCAAGAATATTAGTATGCTCACTAATTCCTAATTTAATACCACTGGTAATAACAGCAGGGGTAATGGGTTGGGCTGGAGTACCGCTGAAACCATCAACAGTGTTGGTTTTTAGCGTGGCTTTGGGCATTGCTATTGATATAACTATCCGGTTTTTGGTAAATTATAAACAGGAATTACCGGTTTATAATAATGATGTAAATGTAACAGTAAGTGCCACAATAAAAAACACCGGTTTAAGTATTGTTTATACATCGCTTGTGTTAATAGCAGGCTTTGTTATTTTTTGTTTTAGTGGTTTTGGTGGCACTATTGCTTTGGGTTGGCTTACTTCTGTTACATTATTTGTTGCCACATTAACGAACCTTATTTTATTACCGGTGTTATTGTTAATTGTTTCACCAGGTAAGCAAAAAAATAAATCTTATTAATTACAATATTATATTAGTATTACATACATGCTTATTAAAAGCGGAAAAACTGGGGTATAAAGCAGCTTAAAACCCTACAAACTTGTCCTTAGTTTTCGCAATTATAATATTTGTCAATTATCTTTGTTTTAACATTAAACTAAATCGCAAATGAGAAAATTTCTTTTAAGTATTCTGGCTGTGATATTTTTAATATCAGCAGCCATCGCACAAGACCGCACAATTTCGGGCAGGGTGACAGATGAAAAAGGACAACCCTTGGCCAATGTTACAGTTATTATTAAGGGCACATCTTTTGGTACAACAACCAAGGCAGATGGTACATTTACCTTAAAAGCTGATGCCAATGCAAAAGCATTAATTTTTTCAGCTGTAGATATGAGTCCACAGGAAGTTACGATTGGTTCAAAAAGATCAATCAATATTGCCTTACAAAGCAGTAACAAAGCTCTGGAAGAGGTAGTAGTTACGGGTTACAGCCGGGAGAAAAAATCACAATTCACCGGAGCTGCAACAGTTATAGGTTCAAAAGCGATAGAAACTGTACCAGTGGGTGCTTTTGATCAGGCACTTCAGGGCAGGGCACCGGGTATGGTAGTAAATTCTGGCTCTGGCCAACCTGGTAATAGCGCTAATATCACCATCAGAGGTATTCAGTCCATTTCGGGTGCTGGTGTTCAACCATTATATATATTAGATGGTGTTCCCATTCCTGCAGGCGATATGCAATCTATTAATCCAAACGATTTTGAATCAATTACGGTATTAAAAGATGCCGGAGCAGCTGCATTATATGGAGCAAGAGGAGGTTTGGGTGTTATTGTTATTACCTCTAAAAAAGGAAAGGCCGGGGCAACAACTTTTACTTACCGTACTCAGTTTGGTTTTACACAGCCACCTAATCCATCCAATTTTAACATGATGAACACTAAAGAGGCACTGGCTTATGAAGAGAGTGCAGGCCTGGCAGGTGCAACAATCACAGGACCTGGATGGGCATATTCAAAGAAAAATCCATCTTATGCAACACAAACTGCAGCAGTGCAGGCACGCAGGGATTTTTTACTGGATAGTTTTGCAAATAATAAGTCAAATTATTATGATATCTTATTCAGACAGGGTATTTCACAAACCAATGAACTTAATTTGAGTGGCGGTAGTGACAGAACAAGATTCTTTATTTCAGTTGGTATGTTCGATCAAAAAGGTATTGACCTTAACTCAAGATTAAGAAGATATACCGGCAGATTTAACTTAGATCATACAGTGGGCAAGTTAACCCTTCAATTTAATAATTCAATTGGGTTTGGCCTTACAAATTATAATGAAGGAGAATGGCTGGGTAACTCTCCCAGAAATCCTTTCCAGATTGTATGGAGAGCAAAACCATACGAGAATCCTTACAGGGCAAATGGGTCAATAATATACGGCGTAAATACCTCTACTGCCCCTACTGTAATAGGGAATACATTAGAAGGTATGCAAAACTCCTATTGGCAAAACAGGGAAATAAAAGTAAACTCAGGATTAACTTTATTATATAAATTATTTCCAGCTGTTACAATTAAAAACACTTTTGGTATAGATGTTTCCAGCGAACTGGGATTACGTTCAATAAATGCTAACTCGTACATAGGTAGCCTGCAAACATTTAATTCGGGTTTTATAACAGAAGCTTACAGGCTTAGGGCAAACCTGATAAATACAACAGGTGCTGTTTATTCAAAAAGATTTGGCAAACATGAAGTGGAAACAGGTGCATACTTTGAATTAGTAAAAACTTACCAGAAAGGAATAGGTTTTTCTTTATTTAATTTAGATCCCCGCCTTACCCTGACAGGCCAGGGTGCAGGTACTTTGCCAACGGGCGGCAACCCTACTTATCCTCAAAATGCAAATAGTGCAAAATCTGAGTTTGGCATACGTTCTTATTTTGCCACTGCCAGGTACACTTATAATAATCGTTACACAGTAACAGGTAATATAAGAAGGGATGGTACATCACTGATAGCAAATGAACCTAATAAAAATATTACAACCTGGGCCGCTGGTTTTGCATGGGACGCTATTAAGGAAAACTTTATCAAATCACAAAATGTAATAACCGATTTGAGAATCAAAGGGTCTTACGGACAGGTGCCAAATATTGGTAGTATCAGAACAGGTTCTTACGGCCTTACCGGCACTTTGTTTGGCGTTACCAATTACCTTGGGCCGCAATTGCCATCTTTTGGTACAAGCAGTGCATTTTTGGGATCTGCAATTACAGGCCTGGTGCCCACAACACCGGGTAATCCAAACTTAAAGATTGAAACTATTGAAAAATATAACCTGGGCGTTGAGTTTTCATTATGGAGAAACAGGGCAAGATTTACTGTAGATGCTTACAGAAACCTTACAAAAGACCTGTTTGTTGATTTGTTGCAAAGTGCTACTACTGGCTTCTATCAGGTTGCAATACCTATAAATGCAGGTAAGATGAGTAACAAAGGATATGAATTTACAGCAAGCGTTGATGTTGTAAAAACCAAAAATATTGATGTAACTGTGGGTATGAACCACGGCATAAACAAAAATAAAATTGAAGATTTAGGTCCTGTAAATGAGTATCCGACCGGTACATCAATTATAAGAAAAGGGCTACCATTTGGTTCTCATTATACACAAAACTATTTAGGTGCCGATCCTGCAACCGGAAAGCCAACTTATGAAAAAGCTGATGGTACATCAACAACTGATGTAAACCAAGCAGGCTTGTTTGCAAAATTCGGATCATATTTACCCAAACATTCCGGTGGTTTTACTGCAGATATTCGTATACACAGGGTTACAGTAAGTGCATTATTCTCTTACCAGTTTGATGTATATAGATATGATAATGTAGAGAGCTGGACGACAAGGGGTACAGCAGGTTTTACAAATGCTGTAAAT
Source organism: Ferruginibacter sp. (assembly GCA_043757165.1). Taxonomy (GTDB): domain Bacteria; phylum Bacteroidota; class Bacteroidia; order Chitinophagales; family Chitinophagaceae; genus Ferruginibacter. The sequence goes on along the minus strand of JAYVPT010000064.1, from coordinate 78,890 downwards.
CAAAATACAAGGTTATTTACAGATCAATGGCAAAAATCAGGCGATGTTAAATATTATTCCTCTCCGCTTTATGACAGGGGCTTTACTTCAGCAGATGTGCATAATGCAAAATTTTTACGCTTTAGAAATTTAAATATCAGCTATGCTATTCCTGCATTAACCAATAAAGGAAAAACCTTTATTAAGTCTGCAAGATTTTATGTACAGGGCCAAAACCTTTGGATATGGAGTCCATGGCGTGGCCTTGATCCGGAAGATAATAACAATATCAGTTTAAATGAATTTCCTAACCCAAGGATGATTGTAACGGGTATTGATATTAACTTTTAATTTCTAACTTATAATATGTATAAAATGAAGTCTATAAAATTATTAATTGCTTTACTTTCTGTTTTTACAGTAATGTCTTGTAAAAAAGTAATTCAATCAACCGAAACAGATTTAATTGCAGGAGCAACAGCCTTAAAATCCGTTACCAATAATGAACAGGCAGTTATTGGTGCTTACGGTTCTTTTGGTATGGAGATGGACATTTTACTTAATGCAACTTTTGCCGATGAGGTAAAAACTGCCGGCGAGTTTTATAACGCAGCCTCAACACACGAATGGCAATACACACCTACTGATGTTGGTTTAAGAGATAATTTTATTGCCCTTGCACCTTTGTACAGGGTAGTTGACCGGGCAAACAGGGTTTTGCAGGCATTACCACTTGCAGATTCAACAGTGGCTGGTGATATTACAAAAAAATTACGGTTAAGGGGTGAAGCATTATTTTTAAGAGCTTTCGCACATTTTCAATTATTCAGGTATTATTGTGGCCCTTATAACGCCACAGGACTTGCCATGCCTTATTTGGAAGCACCATCTTTAGCACCACAGGCCCGTATTGCAATGGCACTTTATTTTCAAAAACTGAATGCAGATATTAACGAAGCAAAAACATTGTTGCCTAATAATCTTATCGATATTAACAGGGCAACAGTAGCTGCTGCTAACGGATTGCATGCACGTGTTGCGTTATATAGTAACGACTGGGTAAATGCAGAAACTTACAGCACTGCATATATAAACGCTCTTCCTTTAGCCACATTTGCAAACTTTCCCGGCATATGGACTGATGCTAATTCAAACGAAGTAGCTTTTCAAATGATTAGAAATACCAGTAACAGAATTGGTTCTTTATTCAGAGGTACTTCTGCAAGTACTTCTGCAATTGGCACCGTAACCTGGAAGCCAACTGATAAACTTTGGAACAGTTATGATGCAGTTAATGATGTGAGGTTTAACAGCTATTTAAAAAATGAACCTTTGTTAACAGCTGCATCCAGACAATCACGTTTGGTAAATAAATACGCCGGTACAGGTATTGCAACTGCTAACGAAAATGTAAACAATGCCAAATTGCTTAGAACAGGGGAGATGTATTTAATAAGGGCAGAAGCAAGAGCAGAGCAAAATAAATTTACAGGCGCAAACAGTGCAGAAAGCGATATCAATACTTTAAGAGCTGCCAGAATTAATGGGTATGTAAATGTAACTTTTGCAACCAAGCAGGATGCTATTGATGCTATAATCTTAGAGCGGTTTAAAGAACTGGCTTTTGAAGGCCACAGGTTCTGGGATCTAAAAAGAAGAGGCTTAGCTGTTCAGCGTATTCCTGCTGAAGCACCTACTCCGGTTTCAGCAACATTGGCTGCAGGAAGTTATTTGTTTTTATTACCAATACCTTTAACTGATATGCAGGCAAATAGCGCATGGATACAAAATCCAGGATATAATTAATTCCAGATTAGTAATATTATCCTAATAAAAAATGCCTTAGAATTTTCTAAGGCATTTTTTATTATATACAATTTTTGAATTTTATTTCAGTATTTCTTTCAGTTTTGCATCCAAATTAGCGCCCCTTAAATTGCTGGCTATAATTTTCCCCTGCGGATCAACCAGCACATTAAAAGGAATACCATCGAGACCATATAAAGGAACAGCGGCACTACTCCAGTATTTTAGATCGCTGATATGTTGCCAGGTTAGGCCATCATCTTTAATAGCTTTTAACCAGGACGCTTTATCCTTATCTAACGAAACACCCAGCACAGTAAAATTTTTATTTTTAAATTTATTGTATGCCGCAACTACATTTGGATTTTCGCCACGACATGGACCACACCAGCTTGCCCAAAAATCTACCAGCACATATTTGCCTTTTAACTGGCTTAATGAAAAGGATTTATCATTTACATCATTCATGGTAATATCCGGGGCCATACTTCCAATTGCAATATTACCTTGCTGTACAGGTTGTTGTTGCGGTTGCTGTTTTGCAATTATCTGTTGCTTTACAAAATTGGTAAGCGTAATAATGCCACTATGGGTGGAAAACCGTTGAGCTAATTTTTGCAAAGGAACCTGAAATTTTTCTATTTCAACAGGTGCAGCAGTAGTTGTAAATAATGCCAGTGCCGGGCTCTTTGCAGAATCAGCATATTGAAAACAAAATTTGGTCATAGCCTCTTTTGCAGTATTAAAAGTAGCTTCTGTTGCCACAACAATACTATCAGTTTGTTTTGCACCGCTTTGCTGTAATTGATTTAAAGTGGCAGCAACATCCTGAATTTTTTTCATCAGGCTGTCGTTTATACCAATGAATTTTTTTAAAGAACTGTTAGCAGGAGAAGAGAATGAAGGCCCGTTCAGGCTCACATCATTTAAGTCGGCAGAAAAATTAATACTGTTGTTATCATTTATAAAAAGAAAACCACGGTTCAGTTTTTCAAGGCGTATCCTGTAGATGCCTTCTTCAGGCGCAAGGCCCTTCAATGTAAACTTCCCGTTTTTAATTTCGGTAGTGTCAATTACTTCAGGATCTTTTTGATTAAAGTATAATTCTTCTAAAAATACTTTTTGATCGGGAGTGTTTTTTAATTGTCCGTTTACGGTGAATCTTCCTTTATCGCCTGCGTTATTACAAGAAAATAAAACACCGGAAAGGAGTAGAAGTGATACTGTTTTTTTCATTTTATTTTTTTAATTATATATGAGACTGTTTAAAAATACTATTTCTCACAACGAAACAAAAAAAATCAAAGTTTACAAAGTAAAAATACGATTGGTCATCAATTATTTAATTTTGTAATCGCTGTATTCTTGGTGTGAAAAAGAGAATTTTGAAACAGTCTCATCTCTACGCTAACTTAATTTTTGTGCCAAAATTTTATTTACCAATTGCATATCGGCCTTTCCTTTACTTATTTTTTTTACTTCCCCGGCAAATAAACCTATCAATCCTTTCTTTCCACTTTTATATTCTTTTACCTTATCGGGCATTTTTGCAATGGCTTCATTCACCCAAACTTCTACCGATTGGGAATCACTTTCCTGCAGCAGGTTCAATGCTGTTGCAATTTGTATAGGTTCCTTTTCAGTATCGGCAATTAATGCATTGAATATTTTTGTAGATGCATTACTGAAATTTACTTTGCCTTCATCGACCAGTTGAATTAACCCGGCAATTTTCTCAGCAGGTAAAGTAAAATCTTTTATTTCAAGCTGATTATCGTTTAGATAATTTTTAACAGGTCCCAGCAACCAATTGGCAGCAGCCTTGTAATTGCCGGTATGTCTTATAATGGCTTCAAAATAATATACGCTTTCTTTATCGCTGCAGATTACCGCAGCATCATAAGCAGGTAATTTTAACAGTTCCTGGTATTTCTTTTCCAAAGTTTCGGGCAATGCCGGAATAGATTCCTTTACCTGTTGCAAAAATTCATCAGTAATATTAAATGGGGTAAGATCTGGCTCAGCAAAATAGCGGTAGTCATCTGCATCTTCTTTGCTACGTAAGGAAAAAGTGGTGTTATTATCTGCATCAAAACTCCTGGTTTCCTGTATTATTTTATTACCGCTCTCTGTAATTTCAATTAAACGAGCCACTTCAATATCAATAGCCCTTTTTACATTACGGATGCTGTTCAAATTTTTTACTTCCACCCTGGTACCCAGTTTTGTTTCTCCTTTTAAACGGATAGAGATATTAGCATCGCAACGCATGCTGCCTTCTTCCATATTACCGTCACAAATTTCCAGCCAGCGAACCAGTCTTCTTAATTCGGTAACGTATGCAAAAGCTTCATCGCTGCTGTGCAGATCGGGTTCGCTTACAATTTCTAAAAGCGGAACACCGGCACGGTTTAAATCAATGCAGGTATAATTCTCATCCACATCATGCAAACTTTTTCCGGCATCCTCTTCCATATGAATGCGGTTGAGTAAAATATTTCTTTCACTATCAGCGATTTTAATTTTCACATACCCGTTTTTACAAATAGGCGTAGTATGCTGGCTTACCTGGTAACCTTTAGGCAGATCAGGGTAAAAATAATTTTTACGGGCAAAATAATTATGCTGTTCAATATCGCAATGCAGGGCAATGCCTAATTTAACGGCATACTCAATGGCTTTGCGGTTCATCTTTGGTAAAGTGCCGGGATGTGCCAATGTTATTGGACTTATGTGTGTGTTAGGTTCGCCGCCAAATGCAGCACTGTCACCACAAAACAATTTACTTTTGGTAAGCAACTGTGCATGTACTTCCAGGCCAATAACCACCTGGTATTTATCATTATTTTTCACGGGGCAAAGGTAGGGAGCAGTTAGCAATGGGCAATGGGCAATGGGCAATGGGCAATGGGCAATGGGCAAAAATAAGTAACAGGCAAGGTAAATAAAAATGCCAGGGTTTTAATTCCTGGCATTTTTTACTTTGTTTAACGTGGCTTATAAGTTTGCGGTCTTTAATTTTTTTGGAATTTTAATATCAAAGCTCATTTCGCTGCCATTGCGTTTTGCTTTTATAATATAAGCTGATTTTTCAGCATTTTCCATAAGCTGGTCTCTTGCCTCATCGGTATTAGTAATTTTTTTACCGCCTATCTCTGTAACAACATCATCTTTTTTAAGTCCTGCTTTTTCCGCAGGGGAATCTTTATCGGTATCCAGTATTTTTACGCCATTGCCTTCTTCGGTATCCTGAATTTTTAAACCTAATTTTTGATGGCGTGGGAACATGGCCAACCCATCCAGTCCCTTAAGTTCATCAAATCTCTGCATTCCTTCGCCATTCCATTCAAAATTTGGCATAGCTTCAATACGTGGGGCAACAGGTGAACGTGGTATTGTAAATGAACGCCTGCCTGTTTTAGGGCTGTTGAATGAATATGACATTGAACCCATGCCTTTGGTTTCGCCCAATACTGCTTTGGCTGATTTTTCTTTTCCATCCCTTTTGTAATATACTGTTACTTCATCTTTAGGTTTAAAAGAGCCAACTGTTTCTGATAACTCACCCGGGCCCTCTATTTTTTTATCATTAATCTTTGTAATTATATCGCCTTCTTTCAATCCTGCTTTTTCTGCTGCGCTGCCTTTAGTAACGTCACTTATTGCTGCACCATCAGAATTTTTCTTTTCCCCGTCTTCATTATCACTCTTTGTAGTTACACCTAAAAATGCCCTTTTTTCTCCGGCAATCTTGCCTGTCAGCGGGCCATCAAAAAACATTTCCATATCCTCACCTGGTGCAAATGAAAAGTTGCGCTGACCATCCCATATTTTTATATTTCTTTTATTAATGGTAATATCACCATCTTTAAATTCGCTGAGTGGTTTACCATTAATAGTAACCACATCGCCTTTAATTTCAACTATAACCTTGGTGTCTTTATCTCCTTTTTTACGGATGATGATCTCCTGGGTTTCTTTGGCATCTTTTTCAGCCAGCCTTTTTTGGGAATTTGCTTTAAGCTGATTTTTTAAAGCCTGCTTCTGATTTTGTAATTGCTCCTGTTGTTCTTTCTCAGCCTGCAGCTTTTCATCCTGCGATTTTGTATCCTGTGCAAAGGCAGCATTGCTTAACGAAACAAAACCTGCTACAGCAGCAATAAATAATAATTTTTTCATGTCTGTTATATTTATGTACGAAATGTTTAGTAGGTCAAATGTAGGTAAGATTTTTTAATTACGAAATATTTCGCAGATTATTTTTAGGCTTTAACAAATTTTTTGATAAGTGGCTACAGATTGCACAGATTACACAAATTATATTTCAGTTATAAGGCACTATCGGGTTATTGACTTTTCTGTGCAATTTGTGTAATCTGTGGCAAAAACTAAGCCGTGGGCTTAGAAGCTATATAGGTTTTTACCGGGCAATTATCCACCACTTCTTCTTTAGTAAACCGCATACCTATCTTTTCCAATACTTTTTGTGATGCTGTATTTTCAATATGCGCCCTGCCGGTAATTAATGGGATCTTTAAAACCTGTAAACCATAATCAAGTACATGCTGTGCTGCTTCGGTGGCATAACCCTTGCCCCAGTTGTGCCGGTGAAAGCGGTAGCCTAAATCAATAATGTCATCAATTTTTTTTAGCCCACACCAGCCAATAAACTCATTGGTTGTGTTTAAGTGTATGGCCCATCGGCCCATATTATATAATGTGTATTGGGGAAGAATGATCTCTTTTAAAATTGTTGTAGCCTGTTCAATGGAGTCCACAGTTGGCTCATGTACATACTTTACCACTTCAGGATCGCTGTTGAGTTGCTGAATTAAAGCTGCATCGGTCAAAGTGAATTGGCGAAGATAAAAGCGTGGGGTTTGAAGGATGATGTGCATCAGTTAAATAGTTTTGGAATAAAAACTTCTTTAAACTTAATTCTTCCTTCGAATATCATTTTATGTAAGACTCTTTTATTAGAAAACTTTTCATAATTAGTAAGCATTTCAAAAAGAGCATCTTTTAAGCTTTCTTTATTATTATTACCCCCTTCATTATATTCATACCAAAGGCAAATAATCATAATGTGATCAACGTTTCTATCAAGGATTGAAAAGTAATAACTATAGTCTTGTTCACCAATGCTATGGCCAACTATAGTTAAAATACTTATTTTGTTAAATTGGCTAGACTCTTTATCAACTTGTAAATTTAATAGTTGTGATATTTTAGAAAAGCGTAATAGTTGTTTGTTTTTATTAAGATTAATTTCAAATGTGGTTTTTCTTTCCGTGTCATGTAATAACCCTCCTTTTATCTCCATATCTAGTCCAAATACAATTTCTTTTCCGTCATTACTATTACCATGGACATAATAAACTTGTGAGTTTTCTTTGAAAAAATCGGTATAGTTGAAATTGATTATTTTATGATAATAAGTCATTTGAATAATGCTTTTTTCACCGCTTTCACTTTCCTTATATTTTTTAGAGACAATGTCATACTTAGACCAAGAGGCATCTTTTTTATTTGATACCATGACTAAGTAATTACTTAAGGTTTTTTTAAAATCTAGAAAATCATTCCAAACTAGTTCATAAATTTTTTCTTTTGTTTTTTGATGATTTTCAGATATATCTATTGTTAAGAGGTTTGCCAAACTAAATATATCAAAGTAATTTACGATTGAAAAAATGCCTTGTTTAAAGTAGTCATGTTGAACTCTAACTTCTATGCTTTTTTGAATTAACCCTTCAATATCGACCCAATTTCCCTCAGCACCTAAGTATTTTTCAAATTTTGAGATATCTAACTTAAGTAATCTGTGTTCTTTTTCATAACATAACAATTGAATAAATGAAAACCAAATATTTGCTTCTTTTGTTTTTATAAGACTAGTATTTCCAATAATTTCAGGTAAAAGGTATAGCAGGTCGTTTGCTAACTTATTTTCTGTAGGTTCATTAAAATAATTTCCACTAATAGGATTGCGAATGTTAAATTTTTTACCTAAAAAATCAATTGATTTAGAGGAAAATTCTTTATAAAGTTGTATACGGCTTACTGTTGTATCGTACCCTAAATTATATTCTATTTTTTCTGAGCGTTCCTTAAAATTTGAACCAACTCCATAGCCCTCTTTCTTCATCCAATCTAAAAAAGAAACATAGTCGGTCTTTAGCCCCAACTTTCTATCAAACCCATTCCCAATTATTAATACTTCATCCATCAATTATTTTTTATAATAAACCTTTCACCTTTTCAATCACCTGTCTCAAATTACTTACATCCTGCCCGCCGGCAGTAGCCAGGTTTTTTTGCCCGCCACCACCGCCTTTAATTAATGGAGCAATATGTTCTTTAATAATTTTACCGGCGTCTAAATTTTTTGCAGCCACAACAGTATCGCTGATGCCAACGGCAACAAATGCCTTACCATCAATATTGGCGCAAAGCACAGCAACATGATCGTGCAGTTTGTTCTTAAGGTCGAAACAAAGTTTCTTTAACGCATCGGCATTGGCCACTTCAATAATTTCACCAACAAAAGTTACGTTGTTAATGATCTCATCTTTTTGTAATAACTCGTTTCTTATAATTACCAGTTGCCTTGCTTCCAAAGCTTCAATATGTTTTTTAAGAGAAGCATTTTCACTTTGCAAGTTTTCTATTGCTTTGCTGATGTCTGCCGGGTTTTTTAATAAGCCACGAATTATACTAATTTGCTCTAATTCCCCTGATAAATACTCTTCTGCTGCTTTGCCACAAACTGCTTCAAGCCGGCGCACACCTGCGGCCACGGCACCTTCGCTTTTAATTTTAAATAAACCTAATTCTCCAGTTCTTTTTACATGAGTGCCTCCACATAATTCAATACTAAATTTCTCATCCATAATTACAACCCTTACAGTATCGCCATACTTCTCTCCAAATAATGCGGTTGCTCCTAATGCGATAGCATCTTCCTTTCTCATTTCTTTTATTACAACCTCAATATTTTCTCTTATTTTTTCATTTACTATTTTTTCGACCTCTGCAATTTCTGTATCGGTCATTTTTGCAAAATGGCTAAAGTCGAAACGAAGATGCTCTTCATTATTTAAACTACCTTTTTGTGATACATGCGTACCGAGTACATTGCGTAAGGCTGCATGCATTAAATGTGTAACGCTATGATGAACCGTAATTTCTTTTCTCCTGTTGGCATCAACTGTTGCAATCACATCACTGCTTAAATCCGCAGGGATGGTTTCTGCAAAATGAATAATAAGATCATTCTCCTTCTTCGTATCAATAATTTTTAATTCTTCATTTTTAATTTTTAATTGACCAGAGTCGCCAACCTGTCCACCACTTTCGGCATAAAATGGTGTGGTATCTAAAACAATTTGGTATAATTCTTTTCCTTTGCCACTCACCTTTCTATATTTAACCACTTTGCTTTTTGTTTCAAGAGAATCGTAACCTACAAATTTGGAAGAAGGAATATCATTTACGGTAACCCAGTCTTCGGTTTCTAAAGCGGTTGCTGCACGGGAGCGGTTTTTTTGGAGTTGCATTTCTGTTTCAAAACCTGCTTCGTCCACATCAAGTCCACTTTCTTTGGCAATTAGTTTAGTTAGATCAATAGGAAATCCATATCGATCATAAAGAATAAAACAAATATCGCCTGCTATTGCTTCAATAGAAAACTTAGTATTAGAGCTAAAAAGAGTTCTACTTCCTTCCGAAGAAGATATTAAATCATCAAGAATTGTCGGAAATTTTTTCTTTTGAACTATGAACGGTTCTTCGTTAATAAATGAAAAATATTCTTTTCGGTTAAGAAAAATACTTGTAGTAGCATTAATTAATTCAATCCCTTTTGAAATTGTCCTCAAAAAAGCTTCTTCTTCTTCTTTCACAACTCGACTCACAAAATCTAACTGCTGTGTTAACTCGGGAAAAACATTTTCAAACTGTTTTGCCAAACCTGGTAATAACTGGTGTAACAATGGGTGTTTATAATCTAAGTAAGAATAATAGTAACGCACAGCACGGCGAAGGATACGGCGTATCACATAACCAGCTCCTGTATTACTTGGCAATTGCCCATCTGCAATGGTAAATGAAATTGCACGGATATGATCTGCAATTACCCTGAATGCAACCGACTCTTTAGTATCGTCGTTAGCATATTTTTTATTGGTTATTTTTTCTGTAGCTGCAATAGTGCCGGTAAAAATATCGGTATCGTAATTACTCGTCTTCTTTTGAATAACACGAACCAATCTTTCAAAACCCATTCCGGTATCCACATGCTGAGCAGGCAATGGCTCAAGACTGCCATCTTTTTTACGGTTGAACTGGATGAATACATTGTTCCATATCTCTATCACCTGCGGATGATCATTGTTCACCAATGTGCTTCCGGCTATTGCATTTCTTTCTTCATCGCTCCTGCAATCCACATGTATCTCACTGCATGGTCCGCATGGACCTGTATCACCCATCTCCCAAAAATTATCTTTTTTATTACCCAGTAAAATGCGGTCTTCGGCAATACATTTTTTCCATTCGTTATAAGCTTCCTCATCCTTTGGTAAATTCTCTTTTGCATCGCCTTCAAAAATGGTTACATACAAACGGTCTTTATCTAACTTATATACATCGGTCAGTAATTCCCAGCTCCAGGCAATGGCATCTTTTTTAAAATAGTCGCCAAAGCTCCAGTTGCCCAGCATTTCAAACATGGTATGGTGGTAAGTATCTACACCTACTTCTTCCAGGTCGTTATGCTTTCCGCTAACCCGTAAACATTTTTGTGTATCAACTGCTCTCGTGTAAGGCGCCTGTTTATTACCGAGAAAATAATCTTTAAACTGGTTCATGCCTGCATTGGTAAATAATAATGTAGGGTCATTCTTTACTACAATAGGGGCACTTGGCACAATCGTATGTCCCTTCGATTTAAAAAAATCAAGAAATTGTTGTCTTATCTCGGCACTTGTCATAATATACCAACTATTTATTTGGGGTTGATTTTTGTTGTGTAACGGGCTATATTTGTGAACTTTTATTCAACGGTTGCAAAGGTAATAAAACGGCCTGAAGCCGCAAGCTACAAGCGAAACCATTGTTATTGAAGGCAGAGGAAAAGCAACAAAACCATATCTGAAACGTTTCCACTTGTAGCATAAGCATGAAAAAAATCAAATATTTCTATAATACCAATACGCTTCGCTACGAGAAGCTGGTTACACCTTTCAGGGTAAAGCTGTTGCGGATATTTGGTTTTGTTTCGGCAGCTTTGGTTACATCAGCAATTATTGTTACACTATATACCAGGTTTTTTCCTAAAGCAACTGACAAAGAAAGCCAGTTAAGATACGATGCCTTAAAAGATAATTATACCACTATCAGCAGCAAGGTAAAAACGCTGCAGGAACAAATGGCCGAATTGGAAAAAAGAGATAACCAGGTATACCGCTCAATTTTTGAAGCCAACCCCGTAACAGATAGTGCCAGAACAAAATTGATTGAACAGAAAAAAGAAATAGACAAAGTGAATTTGATGAATGATGATGAGCTGGGTACTGCAATTGCAAAAACACTAAATAATATTTCGGCACGGGTGACTTACCAGTTTAGCAGTTATGATGTAATTGATAAATTAATACGCAACCAGGAAAATAAACTAACCAGTATACCAGCCATACAACCGGTAAGTAATAAAGAACTGACAAGGATTGCCAGCGGCTTTGGATACAGAATTCATCCCATTTACGGTATTGCCAAAATGCATAATGGCCTTGATTTTACTGCACCGCAGGGTACACCAATTTATGCAACCGGTGATGGTACTGTAACTACAGCAGGTATGAGCGCAGGCACAGGAAATCATGTAATTATTAATCATGGATATGGATATGAAACGGTTTATATGCATATGGTACGCATAAAAGCAAGGGATGGCCAACGTGTAAAACGTGGTGAAGTTATTGGGTGGGTGGGTAATACCGGTGCCAGTACCGGGCCGCATTGCCATTACGAAGTACATATTAATGGTACACCTGTTGACCCGGTTTACTTTTTCTTTAACGACTTAAATGCAGAACAATACGACCGTGTATTGAAAATAGCTGCTACCGGAAGTGCCAAAAGTTTTGATTAATACCCCAATCAAATAAAGGGGGTTTGAATAAGGTGCATTTGTTATTTTTTTATTCTAATTTTATCAGACATTATACTTTAATGACTTTACAAACACAATTTTCTTTTGATTTTGATAATATGCCGCCGGTTGCTAAAGGACCGGAGGTTAAAACTGTTATTGTTGAGGAAATAATTGCTGAAGTTAAAATAACAGATGAAGTTATAGAAGTACATGATAAAATAGTTGATCTTACTGAAATACCTGCTGTTGCAGTAAAACCTAAAAAGAAAGATAACAAAAAGCAAACCCGTGGCCGCATGAGTTTGAAAGATATGGATGCCGGTGTGGACCTGATTGAAATTCCGGAAGATGAAGTATTGTTTCAAAAAATGTATTACCCGATAGGCATAGTGTCGGAAATGTTTAAGGTAAACCAGAGTTTGATACGGTTTTGGGAAAATGAATTTGATATTTTAAAGCCGAAGAAAAATGGTAAGGGCGACAGATTGTTTCGCCCCGAAGATGTAAAGAACCTTAAACTCATCTATCATTTATTAAGAGAAAGAAAATATACCATTGAAGGCGCCAAGGATTTTTTAAAGAACAATAAAAAAGCCGAACAAAAATTTGCAATGATAGAATCGCTGAAAAAACTGAAAGGCTTTTTGAATGAATTAAAAGCCAACCTATAACCTTGTATTAACAAAATTGGTTTTTTCAATCAGCCTTTTCAACAGAACTTTAATTTTCAATTTTACCAACACATTTATTATGAAATTTTTCACAACACTATTGGTTGCCATTTTATTTATAACCAGTGCATACAGCCAGGCACAATATGAGATCCTTAAAGATGAAAAACATCCGGCAGAATTTATATTAAAGGGCATCATTAATAAATACCTTGTACAAAATGATACTGCTTATTCTAAATGGTATGGAAGCAGCTTTAACATTTATAAACCCGATACTGCAACGCTTTCAGCCTTTGAAAAAGCAAAAGGTAAAGTGCAATTTGTGGTTTTTGGCGGCACCTGGTGTGAGGACACACAGTTTGTATTGCCTAAATTTTTTAAACTACAGGAAATGAGTGGTGTTGATGATAATAAGATCACCTTCTTTGGTGTGAACAGGGCTAAAAAATCTTTAGCCAGCATTACCGATGCATTTAATATAATAAACGTACCCACCATTATTATTATGAAAGATGGTAAAGAAGCCGGCCGTGTAGTGGAATACGGCAAAACAGGTAAATGGGATAAAGAACTGGCAGATATTTTAAATACGTTGTAAAAAATATGCAGTCATATTTTACCCGGGCATTCTAGTAATATATTTCTCTATCTGTTTTATCTGGTCTACAATTTGAGGTGTGGTAGGTTTAAAACTTTTTGCTTTTCTAAAATAATCTTTCGCTGCACGGAATTCTCTTTTGTTCATCATAATTGAACATAGTTGTAAATATGCGGCTGCATTATTTTCATTATCAGGTAAACCGGCACGTATGGCCTGGCGGATGTAACTTTCGCCTCCCTTCATATCGCCTTTTTGAATAGCCAGCATACCCAGTTGTAATTTATTGGCTCCCTCTGCCTGTTTCATTTGCCCCTGCATTAATGAACTGCCACTCATTAGATCGTTACTTCTTTTAAGATTTTTTTCTGCCGATTCGTAATTCTGGTTTACCATATCCAGGTTACCTTTTATGGTATAATAAACACTACGAACAGGTTTTATAAGTAATGCAGGAAACCAGATTGAATCCAGTACTTTTTTAGATCCTTCAATATCGCCAGCTTCCATATGCGTCTGTATTAAACGCATGGGCCCAAATAAAAAATGGCCAACTATTGCAATAACTGCCAACAGGTATAAGATAAATGAAGGCCAGAAACCAGCTTGTATATTTACATAAATGCCCAGTGCTAAAAATACTATACCCAGCCAAAGGCGGTATTTAATTAAAAGGTTCAACCACTTCATCGTCAATAAAATTTAGGAGGGCAAAGATAAGGGTTGCTGCTAAAAAAGCAGATTAGTCTTTGGCATCATTTATTTCCACCCAATATCCATCGGGATCCTGCAGCCAGATTTGCTTTACGCCATCCACCCGTGTGGTAATCGCTTTTTTGTTGCCATCCCTGTCTTCCCAGTCAATCCCTTTTTTCCGGAGTGTTGCAGTAAATACTTCTACAGCAGCAACACTAAAGCAGGTATGTTGGTTTTTGTAATACTCTTTTTTATCAGCAGCACCTTGTATAATGTGCATCTGTATATGTGGGGCGGTTTGCAGCCAGATGTGTTTACCATCATGAAAAGGCTCCGGTATGGTATCTAAACCTAAAACATTGATATAAAATTCTCCCGATTTTTTTAGATCCACCACATAAATAGCCGTATGGTTTAACCGGGCTTTTGGAGGGTTACTATTTTGGGCAAAAGAAGAAATTCGCAATAAACACAACACAAAAAGAAAGATAATCCTCTTATTTTTTTTCATACAACAACTGTTAAGGTATAAATGTAATTAAATAAATTGTAGATTTTACATAGGGATGGCTGGAAATAATTACTTTTGCCATCCAAAATTTGGTCCCGTAGTTCAATGGATAGAATAGAAGTTTCCTAAACTTTAGATCCAAGTTCGATTCTTGGCGGGACCACAAAAAAGAGGCTGGCATCATGCCAGCCTCTTTTTTATAAAACCTGATCAGTTTAACTTATTAGTTTTTCAGCCAGTGGAAATAGTAAATTATTTTCCAGGTGCACATGTTTATGTAGGTCTTCTTCAAATGCTTTTAGTTCATCCAGGCTAACTTTAAAAGTGGTGCAGGCATCTTCAGGCGCTGTATAATTATTAGTGAGGTGGCGTATTTCATACAGCATCTCGCCGGCGTGTTCATGTTCGACTTCCATTACGCTAACAGGAGCGGTAATATAACCTGGCGCAGGTTTTGTTTCCTGCTTTTCTGTAAATAATTTTTCCACTTCTTTAATGCGGGGAAATAAAATCATTTCTTCCTTTTGCATATGCAAAGTCATTTCTTCCTGTATAGCAGTAAAAAGTTGTAACACTTTTACCATGTACGGAAAATGTTCGCCATGTTTTGTTGCTACTTTTTCCAGGTGGCCAATAATTGCAGGCATAGATTGTTTTACATAGAAATGATGATGAATAAGAATGTAACTGATGAGTTGCTCTGCATTCATTTGTTCAAAAGGCATTTGTAATTTTTCTTCGGGAGCAGTAAACTGTTGCAGTTCTTTTAAAATATTTTCTAATGATAAGCTTTTTTCTTTACAGGCTTCTGCCAGCGTTCTTTTGCCCTTACAGCAAAAATCAAGATTATATTTTTCTAAAACTGATACGGTTTGATGATTTTGTGTTACCAGAGATGCTAATGTTTGTTCTGCGATGTTTGTCATAATAAATAATTTTACCAAAGGTCAACTAATGGAAATTGCTAATTTGTGATTAGAATCATTTTTGCAATTTATTTTGCTGACTTATATTTAATACAAGCAAACCCATAAACATTATAACAGCTGCAAAAAGTAATGCTTCATTAATATATGGTATATTGATATAGTCTAATGCGGCAACGCCCTGCGTCATTAAAAAAAGCTCATTAATAATTATTCCGGAAGCAAATATGCCTGCCCCGGTAATTGCTTTTTTATTGATGCTGATAATAGCTGCAGCAAACATAAAACCTAAAAGAAACAGTGTAATTACACCAAGTAATACCAAATGCAGGTAACCAATTACAATTGGCCTGAAACCAAATGCAAGTGTACTTAAAGATGGAATAGTGGAACCCAGTTGCAATAATAATTTTATAGACAGCGCAATAGCAGATAAACCCAATAAACATTTTGCTGTATAAGAAAGTGATTGTTTAAATACAGGCAACTGTTTTTTTATTAAACCAAGCATATAAACCCAGCCCAGCACCTGTGCAAATGCAGCAATAATAACCAATATATAAACCCATGCAGGAATATTCATCCATAATGCAGATAAAAAATAAGCAGGGATAATTGCCAAAACAAATAGTAAATAAATTCTTTTTAAAATTACCGGCAGTGCTGAATGAAATAGTTGTGCAGTAGCTAAACCCATACAGGCAAAAAAGAACCAGCCGTTGTATTGAAAATGTAAATAAAAATATTCTGCAGCAAGGTACCAGTTTTGATGAATGATTTTAGCAACCATCATAAAGGCTAATGCAAATGCACCTAAAGAGGAAAAGGCATTTAAAAAAACGGCAGCTTTAAACCATTGGTGACTAACGCTTTTATTTTTCAGCTGGTTCAGATCTTTCCAATAAATTATTGCAAATGCATAAGAAACAAAAATGGAAATCGTAGAGAAGATGATGGAGAATAATCCATATCCTTCAACAGGAAATGTAATCAGCATGCCATATGCAGTAGAAAGGTTGGCATACAGCAACCATCTGTATTTTTTAAAAATTCTTTCTCCATTCTGTTTGGATAAATAAGCTACCATCAATATCATAATAGCCTGCGATATCCATCCGGCAAAAGCAAAGTGTGAATGGCCATGCAATAAATGTTTTTGATCTATAAAAGGGAGAGAATATGCTATCTTATATCTTAATACCACCCCGATGGCAGCAACTATTAATAAATTGAAAAGTGTAATTTTTAACCAACGTTGTAATACCAAATACATAACCGGAATTTATTACAAAGAAACCATCATGAAAAAGCAGTTGCTATGATTTGAATCATAACCTAACAATATACTTTTCCTTTTTCAATGTGGAGCTGCCCTTTTGATTGAAGGGTTCTTATGGTACGGATAACAGTTTCTACCCTCAACCCTGTCATGTTTGCAATTTGTTGCCGGGTAAGTTTAACCTGGTTACACTTGGTACAGATATTTTTTTGTGTTTGTTTAAAATAACTCAGCAATGTTGAAATACTGTGTTCGGGATTGTGATTAGCCATTTCTTTTAAGATAAAGAATTTGAAACGTATGCGTTGTGATAATAATTTGCTGAATGCTAAATGTATCTCCGGATTTTCTTTTATCAATTGTTGAAATGTAGACTGGTGCAGGCGGATGATCATTGAATCTTCATTGGCAATTGCTGTAGCTGCAAAGGGCTCGTCATCAAAAAGAGGCAGTTCACCAAAACATTCGCCGGGTTCAATCATCACCTGTAAAAATTCTTTTCCTTCATCATTAATATTAGCCCAGCGTACACTGCCACTAACCAATTGATAATAGAATTGTGCCTGTGTGCCCTCCTGAAAAATAATTTCGTTAGCTGCAACTTTTTTGTAAGCAGCCCCCCAAGCCAGCAGTGTATCAATATCAATCATCCGGAAAGATTTAATTATAAGGTTATGGAATCAAAAATAACCAGGCTTTAATAAGCCGGATATGATTTTCTATACATACCAATATGATTGATATCATATTTTAAGCTGATTTATGCTTTATAAAAATAACAGCATATACTTTTTGAACAGGTTAAAGCTAAGCACAGTTCACCCTGGGACTATTACATAACCTGAAAAGAAACTTACATACTTCCCATGTTATCGGTCTTACTACGGGTTTTTAAAAGTCAATTTCATTTACTTATGATTTAACGCATAAATAAACAAATGCAGCTGGTGTAATCTTGTACCATCAATTTTAAAAATCAAAAAAAAACTATCATGAAAAAATTGGCAATTATTTTATCACTTGGAGTTTTTATAGTGGCTTGCGGCGGCGGTGCAGGCAGCGATACCAAAGCAACTACTGACCCTTATGATGCTGCAAAATCAACAGAAAGCGGTACCGCTGGTTACGATCCCAAACGTGGAGAAGGAAAATTTACAAAAGTAGAAGTGGGTGCAACGTTAGATGCTGCCATGGTTGCAACCGGTGAAAAAGTATTTACCGTAAAATGTAGCAGTTGTCACAAATTAACCGGCGAAAAATTAGTTGGACCGGGCTGGTTAGGTGTTACAAAAAGATACGCTGCAGAATGGATTATGAATTTTGCAACCAATCCTGATGTAATGCTAAATAAAGACCCTGCAGCTCAGGCACAATTGGCTATTTGTTTGGTACGTATGCCTAACCAGAATATTACAGATGATGAGGCAAGAGGTATATATGAATTTATGAGAAGGAATGATGGCGTTAAATAAATTAAATATAATTCGCTTTGGTAAAAGTTAAGCAACGGTTTACAGTTGAAGAGTGCCCCGCCATAGCGGGGTAAACTGCCAATGAAGCTGATAGAATTTATGAAGCCCGGTTTAAAAAAAAATACTTAAACAACAATCAATATGAAAAAGAATCAATTTAAATTAATAGCTGCTGCAGGTGTGGCATTGTTATTAAGTTTGAATGCATGCAAACCAAAAAATGCAGGAAACGCTGTAAGCTCAGATGCAGCAGCAAAAGCTTATGTAGCTCCCGGAAAATATGATGAGTTTTACAATTTTGTTTCGGGTGGCTTTAGCGGACAAATGAGTGTGTATGGTTTACCATCGGGCCGTTTACTTAGGGTAATACCTGTTTTTTCTGTTGACCCTGAAAAAGGCTGGGGTTACAGTGAAGAAACAAAACCAATGTTGAATACTTCGCATGGTTTTGTTCCATGGGATGATCTGCATCATGTGCAGCTTTCTAAAACCGATGGTGATTATGATGGCCGCTGGGCATTTGGAAATGCAAATAATACACCACGGGTGGCACGTATTGATCTAAAAACTTTCAGGACCGCTGAAATTATAGAATTGCCTAACAGCGGTGGTAATCACTCATCTCCTTTTATAACTGAAAATACAGAGTATGTTGTGGCAGGTACACGTTTTAGTGTGCCACCAGATGATAAAAATGGTGATGTACCTATTAATACTTACAAACAAAACTTTAAAGGCTCTTTAAGTTTTATAAGTGTGGGTAAAGATGATGGTAAAATGGAGATAGCTTTTCAGATACTATGCCCTGGTTTTAATTTTGATTTAAGTCGTGCCGGCAAAGGTGTATCGCATGGTTGGTTTTTCTTTAGTTGTTATAATACAGAACAGGCCAATACCTTATTGGAAGTAAATGCTTCGCAAAAAGATAAGGATTTTATTATGGCAGTAAACTGGAAAAAAGCAGAGGAATATTTAAAAGCAGGTAAAGGCAGAAAACAGGTTGTTAAATATGCCCACAATGTTTATAGCGATAAAACTCATTCTGCCACATCCGAAATAAGAACAGAAGTAACAGTGCTGGATGCTAAAGAGCTTAAAGATATTTGTTATTTTATTCCCTGCCCTAAATCACCACACGGTTGCGATGTTAGCCCTACAGGAGAATACATTGTTGGTAGCGGTAAATTAGCTGCATTAATTCCTGTTTTTAGTTTTGATAAAATACAAAAAGCAATTGCAGCCAAAGATTATATTGGCGAATTTGATGGTATTCCAATTATAAAATACGAGTCTGCATTATATGGCGAAGTACAAAAACCTGGCTTAGGACCTTTGCATACCGAGTTTGATAATAAAGGCAATGCGTATACTTCTATGTTTGTATCATCTGAAGTTGTAAAATGGAGTTTAAAAGATTTAAAAGTATTAGACAGGGTGCCAACATATTATTCAGTGGGCCACTTATGTGTTGCCGGCGGCGACACTAAAAACCCTAATGGTAAATATTTAGTAGCATATGATAAAATAACAAAGGACAGGTACTTACCAACAGGCCCTGAGTTATCTCAAAGTGCACAGCTATATGATATCAGTGGCGATAAGATGCAATTGATCCTGGATTTTCCAACAATTGGAGAACCACACTATGCTCAAATAGTCCCTGCCGATCTGATAAAGAAGAATTCACTGAAGTTCTTTAAAATGGAAGACAATAAAAATCCATATTTTTCAAATGGAGAAGCAGCAACAAAAGTAGTACGGGAAGGAAATAAAGTACATGTGTATATGACAGCAATACGCTCACATCTTACACCCGATAATATTGAAGGAATAAAAATGGGTGATGAAGTTTATTTTCACGTAACCAACCTGGAGCAGGATTGGGATGTGCCACACGGTTTTGCTATAAAAGGGGCAGCTAATGCAGAGTTATTAGTAATGCCTGGCGAAACGCAAACCTTAAAATGGAATCCTGATAAAGTGGGTATCTTCCCAATGTATTGTACTGATTTTTGCAGTGCACTGCACCAGGAAATGTCGGGTTATATAAGGGTTTCACCAGCAGGAAGCAATGTGCCTTTGTTGTTTAGCACAGGAAAGAATTACCCTGTATCTGATACTGCAAATAAAAAATAAGTTATTGGGCAGGAAGTAAGGAACAGGGTTTATTCCCTGTTCCTTTTTATAATCTTTAAATTTTGTGAAGATGAAAAAGGTACAATTGCAGAAATGGATAAGGGTTGTATTAATACTTTGCGGGCTGGCATTGGTTGTAGTGTTGTTTGTGCCGATGTGGAGGATAGACCTGGTTGCTCCACAATATCCCGAAGGCTTGATGTTATTAATTTATCCTAATAATTTAGGCGGTAATGTAGATATCATTAATGGCCTTAACCATTACATAGGTATGAAGACTTTACACACAGAAGACTTTATGGAGTTTACGGTATTACCTTATTTAATCGGTTTTTTTGCAGCAGCATTTATTGTAACAGGAATTGTTGGTAAAAGAAAAATACTCAACATACTGTTTGTATTGTTTGTAAGCTTTGGTGCGTTGGCGATGTACGATTTCTGGCGATGGGAGTATAACTATGGGCATAATTTAAATCCTGAAGCTGCAATAATAGTTCCGGGTATGGCTTATCAACCACCATTGATAGGCTATAAACAATTACTGAACTTTGGCGCTTACTCTTTTCCTGATATTGGCGGATGGATCTTTGTTGGTGCAGGAGCAGCACTTTTTTTATGTGTAATTGCGGCATGGCAGTTTTCAAAAAAAGTAAAATGAGCAAGAAAAATATTTTTATTGCAATAATAATTTTTTGGGCAATAAGTTTGTCATCCTGCAATACAGCTCCGGAAAAAATTAATTTAGGGATCGACAATTGTTATTTCTGTAAAATGACAATTAGTGATGCTAAGTTTGGGGCAGAAATTGTTACCCAAAAAGGAAAGCTTTTTAAGTTTGATGATGTGCATTGCATCCTCAGCTATTTAAAAGCGCAAAGCCTGCAACCTAAACAGGTAAAAGAAATTTACCTTACTGATTTTTGCAGCCATCATCAGTTGATTAACGTAAAGCATATTTTTTTATTAAAAAGCCCCGAATTGCGAAGCCCGATGGATGGTAATATTGCAGCATTTGATAATGCAGACAGTTTGAAAATAAAACAACAACATTACGGCGGCGATATTATTAACTGGAACGAATTAAGCAAACAGTGAAATCTTTTATTTACATATTACTCTTTTTAAATTTTACCTACTCTTCTAAAGCAAAAACAATTAAAGTTAGTAAACGACAAGCCATTACCACTATACAGCAGGCATTAACAATTGCAGTAAATGGAGATACTGTTTTGGTATTGGCAGGAAATTATAAAGAGAAGAATTTAATTATTACCAAAACCATTTCTTTAATTGGTATTGATCATCCTGTTTTAGATGGCGAACATCAGTATGAAAACATCTCTGTTAAAGCGAATGGCGTAATTATTGACGGGTTTAAAATAATTCACTCAGGGGTATCCAGTATAGAAGATTATGCAGGAATAAAAATTTATAATGTCCGGGATGTGATTATCCGTAACAATATTTTAGATGATACTTTTTTCGGCATCTATTCTCAATACGGGATCAGTTGTACCATCGAAAATAACCAGCTTACCGCTTATAGTAAACAGGAACAACAAAGTGGTAATGGTATTCATTGCTGGAAGAGTGACAGCATGAGGATCATCGGCAATACAGTTTCGGGACACAGAGATGGTATTTATTTTGAGTTTGTCACCAACTCCGTCATCTGGCGTAATACCTCTTTTAAAAATCTGCGTTACGGCCTTCATTTTATGTTTAGTAATAATGATGCCTACATCACTAATATTTTTAAAAATAACGGTGCCGGGGTAGCAGTAATGTTTAGTAATCATGTAAAAATGTTTCATAATTATTTTGAAGAGAACTGGGGTGATGCTGCTTATGGTTTACTGTTAAAAGAAATATCTGACAGTTATATTGAAAACAATCACTTTAAAAAAAATACTATCGGTATTCATATGGAAGGCGCCAGCCGGATTACCATGGAGAAAAATGTTTTTGAAAGTAATGGCTGGGCAATGAAGATTCAGGCCAGTTGTATGGATATCAGTTTAAGCAATAGTAATTTTATCAACAACACTTTTGATGTAGGTACCAACGGCAGCCTGGTATTAAATACTTTCAATTACAATTATTGGGATAAGTACGAGGGATACGATTTGAATAAAGATAAAATTGGCGACATTCCTTATCGCCCGGTAAGCATGTACTCCATGATAATTGAACAAAATCCACCAGCTATGATGTTGTTCAGAAGTTTTATGACAACATTATTAGATAAAACAGAAAAAATTTTACCAACACTTACCCCCGAGAATTTAAAAGACGATCATCCATTAATGAAAGCACTACCATTATGATAATAGCAAGCAATGTTTCAAAAAAATTTGGTAAGCTGCCAGCATTGGATAATGTTTCGGTTACCTGTAACAAGGGTGAATGCATTGCTTTAATAGGGCCAAATGGCAGCGGCAAAACCACTTTAATAAAAAGTATTTTAGGTATGGTGGTTTGCAACAGCGGCTTTATCACTTTTAACGGAAAAAACATTTTGCACGACTGGCAATACCGTTCACATATTGGTTACATGCCACAAATTGGCCGCTACCCCGAGAATATGACCATTGGACAAATATTGGATATGATGAAAGATATACGGGGTAAAAAAAATGATACACTGGATGAAGATTTAATACAGCAATTCAAACTGAATGAATTGCTCAATAAACGGATGCGTACGTTATCGGGAGGTACCCGGCAAAAAGTAAGTGCGGCCCTGGCATTTTTATTCAACCCCGATGTATTGATATTAGATGAGCCTACAGCAGGCCTGGACCCTGTTGCTGCTGAAATACTGAAAGAAAAGATCATTACAGAAAAAACAAAAGGGAAATTGATTTTAATTACCTCTCATATTTTAAGTGAGCTGGACGATTTGGTAACACAGATAATTTATATGCAGGATGGTAAACTTTGTTTTCATAAAAACATTAAGGATTTAAGGGCAGATACCGGGCAGGAAAAATTATCAAAAGCAATTGCAAGTATAATGGTAAAAGAAAAAGCAGTATGAAAAAGATAATTAAATATGTGATCATCGATATTCTGCGGAATAAGATCATGCTGGCTTATACTGCATTTTTATTATTGATATCCTTAAGCATTTTTAACCTGGAAGATAATTCTGCAAAGGGATTGCTGAGTTTACTCAATATAATTTTAATTGTAGTTCCGCTGGTGAGCATATTGTTTGCTGCTATTTATGTGTACAACAGTGCTGAGTTTTTAGAACTGTTGGTAAGCCAGCCTTTAAAAAGAAAAACGATCTGGTTAAGCATTTTTTGTGGCGTGGCAAGTTCACTTGCATTGGCATTTTTTATTGGAGCCGGGCTTCCTATCTTATTATATGAAGCTACGCCTACAGGTTTTATGATGTTGGGTACAGGGCTGTTGCTTTCAATAATTTTTGTTGCAATAGCCATGCTGGCGACAGTTAAAATACGGGATAAGGCAAAGGGCATTGGCGTAACTATTTTATTGTGGCTGTATTTTTCTTTATTGTTTGATGGGTTGGTGATGTTCCTTTTATTTCAGTTTGCCGATTATCCTTTAGAAAAAGCAATGGTAGGAGTTAGTGCATTAAACCCGATTGACCTCAGCCGCATATTAATCCTGTTAAAGATGGATGTATCTGCACTGATGGGATATACAGGCGCTGTATTTAAAAATTTCTTTGGTACACAAACAGGCCTGCTGGTATCTTTTTTTGTATTGGTATTATGGATAGCAATGCCTTTGTGGCTCTCTGTCCGTAAGTTTAACCGTAAAGACTTATAATAATGAAAAGACACGAAGTATTAGCGCCATTATCAAGAGAGCATCACAGTGCTTTACTACTGGCACAACTGTTAAAGAAAGAAGCGCCGGCTTATAAAGGATTGCCAACTGCATTAAATGAAAAAGCTGCCTATGCATTAAATATGTTTACTGCAATACTACAGGTGCATTTTAAAAACGAAGAGGAGATGCTTGATAAAATAAAAAATATACATGACGGGATAGATAAGTTATCCAAAGAAATTTTTGCAGAACATCTACAGTTAACAAAAATGTTTCTTTCTCTTGATAAAACAAATAATACTATTGAAGAATTGGATACTTTAGGCCGGGCATTAGATGATCATATCCGTAAAGAAGAACGAACATTATTCCCTTTGATACAGCAACACTGCACTGAAGCCATATTGAACACTTTTAATTTTGAATAACAAAATTAAGCAGTATGAAAAAAGATATTGAAAACAAAAAAGATATTGAACTGTTGGTAGATGAGTTTTACAACAAAGTAAAATCTGACGAAACCATCGGATATATTTTTACAGATATTGCAATGGTGAACTGGGAAAAGCATTTACCGGTAATGTATAAATTTTGGGAAAATACATTGTTCTATACAGGAACATATGACGGTAATCCGATGGAGTTACATAAACACCTGCATCGCCTGATGCCATTAAGAACTGCACATTTTAAACAATGGAACTATTTGTTCTGTAAAACAGTTGACGAATTATTTAAAGGGCCCAATGCTAAGCTTGCCAAACAAAGGGCAATCAGTATATCCACAGTAATGCAGATAAAAATATTAAATGAATATTCACCGGTTGATAAAATATTTTAAATAATAAAAAAGCATCCGCCAGCTGGCGGATGCTTTTTTATTCTAGGTTATTAGGTAGTAATTATTTTTTTGCCGGAGGAGGTAACAGTACGGCATCAATCACATAAACAATGCCATTTGATGCCGGCACTGTAGCTATAACATTTGCTGTGCCGTTTATCATTAGTTTGCCATCTTTTTTACTGATCGTAATATTATCCCCGTTCACCTGGCCAATGCTTTGCCCATCCTGCAACATATCTTCCTTAAACACACCAACAGAAACATGGTATTGTAAAATGTTCTTTAAATCATCTTTTTTTTCAGGTTTTAATAAACCATCAACAGTACCTGCAGGCAGTTTATCAAATGCTGCATTGGTTGGCGCAAATACTGTAAAGGGTCCTGCATTACTTAATGCATCAACAAGCTCTGCAGCTTTAACGGCTGCAACTAAAGTAGTGTGGTCTTTACTGCCAATAGCAACCTGTACTACATTTTTTGCTGATTGATCATCCTGTATACCAGATTGTCCTGTACCTGCTGTGGCAAATTCAGATGAAGTAGCTGTTGTGGGTTGTTGTTCATTGGAGTTACATGATATTGCCAGTACCAGAAACCCGGCTGCAATTACTGTTGTTACTTTACTTTTCATATATAATAATTTTTTGACTGAATAAATTTACTCAGCATAAAACTACTATGCCAATGCGGTTGTAAATATGACTTGAATCACAATTATAAAAATAAAATAAAGAAAAAAACCAGACTGATTTATTTAATATGAGGCAACCCTTTTTTATTTTCTTCTGGCTGATGAGTTTAGGTTTGATAGATGAATAAGCCCTTTTCGTCGCATCTTTTTATTGAAATACTTTAGTGACCCTTTTTGTTATTAACTTGCCACCATGAGTGCAAAATGGTTTTCAAAAAAATGGGGAACAGTGGTGCTGCATACTGCGGCATGGATACTGCTTTATTCGCTTCCTTTTTTATTAAAGCCCTCCTATAATGAAAATAATGCCTCACGTCATGAACCGGCTTCTTCCTATTTACCCTATCTGGTAAACAGCCTTATTTATACAAGCTTTTTTTATTTGAATGCAGTATTGCTCATACCCGGTTTTTTTTATCGTAGAAAATACAGTCAGTATGGCGGCGTAATTACACTTCTTTTTTGCACAATATTAGGTGTTACCTGGTTTGTTTTGTTTTATTATATGCAGATGCCGCGGTTTAATATAAAAAGTCATTTCTTATTTAATTTTTTCTTTTTTCTTTTTATTTTGGCTGGAAGTACTGCATATAAAATGCTAAAAGACAGGGCTGCTGCCGATAGGATTGCAAGGGATAAAGAAACAGAAAACCTAAAAACAGAATTATCGCTGCTGCGCTCACAAGCCAGCCCGCATTTTATGTTTAATGTACTGAATAATATGGTGGCATTGGCCAGGAAGAAATCTGATTTACTGGAACCATCGCTGTTAAAATTTTCCTCATTGATGCGGTATATGCTGTATGAAACCGACGAAGAAAAAGTACCACTGGAAAAAGAAACAGAATACCTGCAAAATTATATTGATCTGCAACAGCAGCGGTTTGGAAAAAATGTTTCGATTAATGTAAACATGCAGCTGGCAGATGATAATTATGTAATTGAACCAATGCTGCTGATTCCTTTTGTAGAAAATGCTTTTAAGCATGGAACAGGAATGATAGAGGGTGCACAAATTAGCGTACAGTTACAAGCTGTAAAAGGGATACTCAATTTTACTGTTGAAAATAAATATGATCCCGGCTCGGTTGAGATAAGAGACAAAACTTCGGGCATTGGGCTTAACAACGTAACAAGGCGGCTGAATTTATTGTATGGGAATAAACAGCAGCTTCATATTACACAGAAGAATAACTGGTTTACTGTTTCACTTCAACTAAATTTAAAATAATGCTACGTTGTATTGCTGTAGATGATGAGCCGCTGGCACTGGAACTGCTGGAAGATAATATCAGCAAAGTGCCTTATTTGCAATTGGCAGCTTTGTGTAGTAACGCCATGGAGGCAATAAAAGTGCTGCAGGAACAAACAGTAGACCTTATTTTTTTGGATATACAAATGCCGGGGCTTACGGGGCTGCAGTTTATTCAAAGCCTTAGTAACCGCCCCATGATAATTCTTATTACAGCCTACGAAAAATATGCGCTTGAAGGTTTTAATCTTGATGTAGTGGATTACCTTGTAAAACCGGTGGCATTGGATCGCTTTGTAAAAGCCTGCAACAAAGCATTAGAATTATTCCAGCTGAAAAACCGCAGCACAGAAAACAATACTGAAGCAGCCCCTGATTATTTTTTTGTAAATATGGACTACAGCCTGCTTAAAGTGACATACCCGGATATAAAATATATTGAAGGACTTAAAGATTATCTTAAAATTCATTTGAAAAGCACTACAAAACCAGTTATCACCCGCATGACTATGAAAGCGATAGAAGAACAATTGCCAGCCAGCCAGTTCATAAGGATACATAAATCCTATATTGTATCTATTGCTTTTATAACTGCAATCCGAAAAAGCAGTGTGTTTATGGAGCAACTGGAATTGCCGGTAAGCGAAACTTACCAGGATGCGGTGATGAAACTGACTGGCAAATAGAGTTAATATGAAAAAAGCTAATGCTGATTTTGTCGCAAGTTTTCTGCTTTTCATCGCATTTTAATTTTTTGTAAGGGGGTAATGAATATTTTTGATTTTAAATAAAAAATTAAACATTTAGTAGTATGAAAAAATTAATTTACCTCTTTGCTTCAATAGCTATTATTGGGGCATCAGCATTTACCGTAATCAAATCACAGGACTGGAAAGTGAGTGATGGGTATTCTGTTAAATTCAGCAGTGGGGATCCTTCAGGTGAATTCAGCGGGTTGAAAGCAGCCATCAGTTTTGATGAAAAAAATTTAGCCGCTTCTAAATTTGATGCCACCATTGATGTAGCTACTATCAATACAGGGAATGGTATGAAGAACACCCATGCAAAAAGTGAAAAATGGTTTGACTCAGAAAAATATCCTGTGATAAGATTCACTTCATCAGCAATTACAAAAACTGCAACAGGCTATGCAGCAAAAGGTATTTTAGAAATTCATGGTGTGCAAAAAGATTTTACCATGCCTTTCACTTTTGTAAATAATGTGTTTACTTCTGCGTTTGATATAAACCGTCTTGATTTTAATGTGAATACGGCCGAACCTGCACATGGCGCAGCTACGCTGCATGTTGACATTAATGTTCCCGTTACAAAAGCATAAAAATATATGGGGAATAAAATATTTTTCCAGGGAATCATAGCAGGCATACTTTCAGCAGTTGCCTGCATTATTTATAACAGAATTTATTTCTTTGCCACAGAGGCCGATTTTTCAAAAGTACTGAACACAACAGGGCTGATTGGAATAAACCTGGGAGCATGTTTGTTGGCAAGCATTGGTTTTTGGCTGCTGACAAAATGGTTTAAAAAAAGTGGAGAAATCATTTTTAACTTCTGTTTTACTATTCTTTCATTTGCAAGCATTGTCATACCTATTTCTATTTCATTGCCATTGAATATAAAATATCCGGAACTTTTCCCCGGCCTTAGCATACCCATGCATTTTTTTCCTGCTCTTGCCTGGTTTACTATCCGGCCTTTATTTATGAAAAAAGACTAAACTTTCAATTATCAAAATGAAATTTAAAAACTACATATTTCCTGCCTTAACTGCTTTGTTCAGTATATCATTTGTGTAGGCGCAAACTGCTGACGGAATTATCAGTAAACACATTGAAGCCGTTGGCGGTAAAGAAAAACTCAGCCTGGTAAAATCACTTTAAAAATTCTTTGGAAGTAATGGGTAACCAGTCGCCTATGACAGAATACCTGCTGGATGGCAAAGGCTTTAAAAGTGTAACGGCTCAAAGATCATACAATGCTATACGGACAAAAGCGGCTGGTCAGTTAATCCGATGGCCAATGGTACTGATGCGCAACCCATGCCCGAAGAAATGTATAAAGCAGGCAAGGATAATATTTATGTTGGTGGCGCTTAGCCGGATTATGCTGCAAAAGGTAACAAAACGGACCTGCTGGGAAAATAGGATAATAATTACAAAATAAAAATCACCAGCGGAAATACCGAGTCTATTTATTTTATTGATGCAACCAGCTATTACATTACTAAAACAATTGCAAAAGGAGAAATGATGGGTCAACCAATAGAAATTGTGCCTACTTTTTCTGACTATAAAAAAACAAATTTTGGAATTTTTTTGCTATATTTTAAAAATACTGATATCGGAAACTTCACATTGGCTTCCAAAGTGACTAAAGTTGAAATAAGTAAAGAAATAGACCCCAAAATATTCGAAATAAAGAAATAAAAACTGGTTAATTGATTTTTAAAACGGGTGCTGCGGCATCCGTTTTTTTATTTACATCCATTTTAAAACTACCCCCCAACAGATATTTCCTTTTTTGTCGCAGTATTTGGAGTACTCATCTCATTTAGGCATTACAACAGTTTTACCGGCAATACATTTGTGCCAGATTAAAAAATAAAAAATTATGAAAAAGATTATTTTAATAACAGGCGTAATGATAATGGCAGCTTGCTCATTGTATGCACAGTTTCCTGCAGCAGGCGCTAAGCAAATGCAGCAGCCACCAAGTATAGGGCATGTTTACGGAAAAATTACCGACAGTACCGGTGCTGCTGTAAACGGAGCCTCTGTAATATTATTGCAAAACCGTTTTGATACGGTTACAAAAAAAGCAAAAGAAGTATTGCTGAAAGGGATTACAACAAAAGCCAACGGCGAATTTAGTTTTACCGACTTACCCGTTTTTCCGGCATTAAAATTAAAAATATCAGCAACAGGTTATAAAGCATTTGAACAAACAGTTGCATTTGAAATGAAAATGGATGCCGGTGCTGCACCAAAGCAAACATCTGCCGACCCTTCGCAGGCTATGGCCGCTATGAGCAGTATGATGAATGCGTTTGACAAAGACCTTGGTAAAATTAAACTGGTAAAAGATGTAAAAGAACTGGCAGCAGTTACTGTTGTATCCGCAAAAGCAATGATGAAATTAGATATAGATAAAAAAGTATTTAACGTAGATAAGAATATAGTGAGTGCAGGAGGTACGGCATTAGATGTAATGAAAAACGTACCCTCAGTGCAGGTGGATATAGATGGCAATGTAAAGTTGCGGAATGCGGCGCCACAAATTTATATTGAGGGCCGGCCTACAACGCTTTCGCTCGACCAGATACCTGCTGATGCTATTGAAAGTGTGGAAGTAATTACCAACCCATCTGCAAAATATGATGCATCCGGCGGTGGTGCAGGCATTTTAAATATTGTTTTAAAGAAAAATAAAAAGAGTGGTTATAATGGTAACCTGCGTGCCGGTGTTGATAAAAGAGGCGCTGTTAATGGCGGTGGCGATTTTAATGTACGCCAGGGAAAAGTAAACGTAACTGCCAGTGCCATGCTTAATCAAAATAAATCAAGAACAAGTGGTACCACCGAAAGGCTTAATCTGTTTGAGAACCCAATGACATCGGTTTATCAAACCAATAGCAATAAAACTTCCGGCGGGTTTATGTTTGGCCGCCTAGGGCTTGATTATTTTGTAAATAACCGTACCACTTTATCAATAGCGGGTATTAAAGTGCATGGCGAGTTTAAACCTAACGAAACAATTAATATTAATACCGATAGTTTATACAACAGCGGAAAAACCATCAGCTTCAGCCAAAGATTATCAACAGGCAAAAGGGAATTTAATGCAAGCGGCCTGCAGGCAGGGATGAAACATATTTTTGCTAAAGAAGGCGAAGAGTTAACCGCCGACATGAATTATTTTTCAGGAAAAAATACGGGTAACAGCTTGTATGTTACTGATTATTTTGCAAGTGCAGGCGGAAGCAAAACAGGCCAATATCAACAACAGTTAATCAACAGCGGCACCAACCGGTTTTTAACACTACAAACAGATTATGTAAACCCGTTTAAAAAAATTAAATTAGAAACAGGTTTACGGGTTCAACTCCGCAAGTTGGCTAACATCAACGACAATTATGTTTTTAATCCGTCTTCAAATAAGTTTGAGCTCATCTCATCTGCCACAAGCAATTATAAAAATAACGATAATGTTTATGCAGCTTATGTTTCTGTTAGCGGCAGCCGTAAAGACTTTGGTTATAAATTAGGATTAAGGGCAGAAAGCAGCGAATACACAGGTACTTTAGCAGGCAGCAACAGCAAATTCAGCAACATCTACCCGGTAAGCCTTTTCCCTTCTTTATTTTTAAGCCAGAAATTAAATAACCGGCAAGAGCTGCAGGTTAGCGTTACCCGCCGCATAAACAGGCCAAACTTTTTTCAGCTGATTCCTTTTATTGATTATACTGATAACCTTAACATCACCAAAGGTAACCCCAATCTTAAACCGGAGTTTACACAATCATTCGAAATGTCTTATTCAAAAACGCTTAGAAAGAAAGATAACTTACTGGCATCGGTGTATTATAAACACACAACTGATTTAATTACACGTTATCAGGATAAAGGTGTAAACCTCATTACCGGTGCAGATATTTTAATCAACACTTTTGTTAATGCTAATTCAAGCGATGCGTATGGTACGGAGTTAACATCTGTAAACTACTTAAACAACTGGTGGGATATAAGCACCAACCTTAACGTGTATAATTCAAAAATAAATACCAATAATTTAAGCAGTGCATCGCAGGATGCATTGTGGAGCTGGTTTGGAAAATTCAACAGTAATTTTAAATTGCCTGCTAAATTTTCTGCACAGTTCTCAGCTACTTATCAGTCAAAAACCAATTTACCCGTAAGTACAGGTGGTGGTGGTTTTGGCCCGGGTGGCCCTATGCAGGCGCAAAGTTCGGCACAGGGATATATTAAGCCCAGTTATGGATTTGATCTGGCCATTAAAAAAAGCTTCCTTAAAAACGATGCCGCTTCTGTTACATTCAGCATAAGTGATATTTTAAAAACAAGAACATCTGAACAATACTCATACAGCGAATATTTTACGCAAAACTACAGCCGCCTTAGAGACCCTCAAATGTTTCGTATAAATTTTGCCTACAGGTTTGGTAAAATGGACATGTCGTTATTTAAGAGAAAAAATATGAAACAAGATTCACAAGGTGCAACAGATGGTATGCAGCAATAATAAAAAACCAGAAAAGAGAAAAGGGCTACGGGTTTACCAGGGCCCTTTTTCTTTTCCAAATGTGCGAAAGGAGTTACAGAAAAATTTGTTTTAAATACAGGTAAAAATAAGTTTGATAGGGAAAGTTTGTTTTAAAATGCAATTTCCGGAACAGCCATAAAAGGTTTAATTAATACCTGTAAAAAGCAGGGTAACTTTTATTTTATAAATTTATCTAATGCAAATTTTATCCCCTCTGCATTATTATCAAGTGTAATAAAATCAGCATATTCTTTCACAGCTTCCGGGGCATTACCCATAGCAATACCCAATCCTGCCCATTGCAGCATTTCCATATCATTATAATTGTCGCCAATTGCAATAATTTCATTTTTAACTAAATTATCTTTCTTAATAAAAAAATCAAGCGCCATTTTTTTAGAAGCATTGATGCTGCTTATTTCAAGATAGTGTTCATTAGTTCTGAAAATGTTTAAATAGCTGCCAAACCAGCTTTTTAAAATAAATTCAGTTTTGTTTATTTTATCCGGTCCGCCAATTAATAATATTTTGTGTGGGCCATCATTTATATCAGCCCATTTTTGAATTTGCACATCTAATTTTTCCAGTATGGTGGATGTAGTTTCTGTTGCCTGCTCTTCTCTTTTTATAAAATTATCATGGTTTGTTACAAACCATTCGTTAAGCCTGTAAACACTGATATTTACATCTTGCAAAACAGCAATCTCATTAACCTTGCTTACTAATCCGGCATCGATTGTAACCGATGATAAAATTGAATACTTGTTATTGCTATTTAATTTATTTACTATTAAAGAGCCATTAAAGCAACTAACAGGAGTATTTAAATTTAATTGAGCGTGTATACTTTCAACAGCTTGTGGTGGCCTTGCTGTAGTAAGTATTACCGGAATTTTATTTATTTGAGTAACTCTTTGAATGGCCGATAAAGTTCCCGTAGAAATTTTATGTTCTGATGTTAAGAGTGTTCCGTCAATGTCGATAAATATGAGCTTGTACAATTTTAATTTATTATCTTGGTTAACTTATTAATTGTGGTTAATATTTTTTTAACCATGCCATGCCAGAAACAAAAAAAGCCGCAATTTGCGGCTCCTGTTTAATTATAAATTCTTTCAATAGCATCCTTATATCTTTCCATTATCACTTTCCGTTTTAGTTTTAATGTTGGAGTAAGTTCTCCTGTGTCAATCGTCCATTCATTGGGCAGCAATTCAAATTTTTTAACCTGTTCTACATGGTTAAAAAATTTATTAAAAGAATCAATCAGCTCCCTATATAAATCCAATACTTTAGGATTATTAACGGCATCTTCAATGGTAGTAAAATTTATGCCCTTATGCTGCATCCATTCTTTTAAATTAGGGATTGATGGTACAATTAACGCACCCACAAATTTTTGTTCGGCACCTACAATCATCATCTGCTCTACAAACGGAGACTCCTTCATTTTATTTTCAATAGGTTGTGGTGCAACATATTTACCGCCGCTGGTTTTAAATAATTCTTTTTTGCGGTCAGTTATTTTTAAAAATTTTCCATCGTCAAATATTCCTATATCGCCGGTATGCAGCCAGCCATCAATAATTGTTTCGGCAGTAAGGTCGGGCCGTTTATAATACCCCATCATTACGCTGGGGCCTTTTACACAAATTTCTCCATCGGCTTCCAGTTTTACTTCCTGCCCTTCAATTACTAATCCTACCGTACCAAATTTTGTACCTCCTTTACGCCGGCAATTCACGCTTATTACCGGGCTGTTTTCTGTTGGCCCGTATCCTTCGTAAATAGGGATTTGTGCTGCATTAAAAACTCTTAATAACCTTACCTGGCATGCGGCACCGCCTGTAATGATGCATTCAATATTACCCCCCAATCCCTCACGCCATCTTTTAAAAATAATTTTATTGGCTAGTGCCAATTGAATATTATACCATGCCCCCCCACTTTTTATATTATCATATTTACCCCCCAGGCTTACCGCCCAGTTAAATAATTTTCTTTTTATGCCGGTAAGATGACTGCCTTTTTCCATAATTTTTTCATACACTTTCTCCAGTAAACGGGGCACCGTGGTAAATAAATTTGGTTTTACTTCTCTTAAATTATCAGCAATGGTCTCTAAACTTTCGGCGTAGTAAATTGAAATGCCGCTGGTGATATAGATATAGGAAACCATCCGCTCAAAAATATGGTTGAGGGGTAAAAAGCTTAAAGCTTTTGCAGATGGGTTATCATCAAATGGAAATGTTTTCCTTGAATTGATAACGTTAGTAACAATATTTTTGTGACTAAGCATTACACCTTTTGGTGTGCCGGTAGTGCCGGATGTGTAAATGATAGTGGCGCAATGTTCGGGCTTGATAGCAGCTTTTGTGGTTTCA
Organism: Ferruginibacter sp.; assembly: GCA_043757165.1. Classification (GTDB taxonomy): domain Bacteria; phylum Bacteroidota; class Bacteroidia; order Chitinophagales; family Chitinophagaceae; genus Ferruginibacter. Next base: position 44,378 of record JAYVPT010000064.1, on the reverse strand, counting down.
ACTTTAACCAGGTTGTCTGGTGTGGCTGATTCCAGAATGTTTTTCCAATATTCAACGCCAGAAAGTTTATCAAAGCTATATATATTCTTCAGGCTTGATACTCTGTCACGGATATTATTTACTTTATCTAAGATGTCCTGCCCGCTTACGAAAATATATTTTACCGAGGCGTCGTTAAAAATAAATTCCAGTTCATTAATATTTGTGGTGGGGTAAACAGGGCAAAGTGCGGCGCCAATTTGCTGACAAGCCATATCAAGCAACAACCACTCGGGCCGGTTTTTTGAAACCAATGCAATTTTATCCTGGTTTTCAATAACCATATCATTACCGCTTACACCCAGGTGCAACAGGCCGGCGCTTAGTTTATTTATAATATCTTTTACATCTGCTGTGCTGTAGGTTTGCCACTCACCATTTTCTTTGGCGGCAAACATATCTTTTTTTGCAAAACGGTTCAGTTGATAGTCAATGCAATCAAATAACCTTGAATTCTCATTCATAAGCAATCGTTATATCTTCAAAAAAATTATTGGTCTTTATTCTTCAGCTTTTCGTATTCTCTTTCCGCCATAGTATTTTTATCTGTTTTATAGGCTTTGATGAATTTTAAAATCAAACCAATACCTAAACCCAGCATAACCCATAAAGGCTAGGGTGTACCGGTGTTAATACCTCTGCGGCCCGCTGTAAAATACCAAACGGCCCAGCAAATGGTACTTATCACCATAAAGCTAATAAGACTGTCCTGGAAATCGGCCCTGCGTTTTGCAATTTGCCATAGTTTTTCGTCACGTTGCTCTTCCATAAAAAAATTATTTTAAACAAGATAACAAAAAAAATTATTAAAATCACGGAAGGGACTTGTGGTAGTATTGTCCGGCAGGAATTTTAAATATCCTTCCTTTTTGAAAACGGGCGAGTTCATTGTATTCAGTGGCATTTACTGTAATCCAGTTTTGATAAGCCGGTAAATTTTGAGCAGCAGTAAATATCCAGTGGTTGTAAGCTTCAAACATACCTTCCTGTAATAACTGGCGTTGCAGCTCAAAAAGTTTAAAGGGGAATTTATTATCAAAACCGCTAAACCAATCCAGTATAAAGCGGGTTCTTATCATAGTAAGCGACTCAGCATTAATACCACTTGCAGCCAGCGCCGACTGTTTATTCATAGTTTGGACAAAAGCCTGCACAAAACTGTTTTTATCAGTATTTGCTTTTTCAAGATCAGCATCTGCGAACAATTTTTTATAACTCTCCAGCAAAATATTTTTAACCTCGGGAGCTGTTGTGCTTGATGGTTCAATATTTAAAAATATCTCACCGTATAAAATACTCCATACTTTATCGGTGGTAAAAAAATAATATTTACAGGCGTTATAATAATTTTTTGAAAAGCCAGGATCCATTTCAATGCCTTTTTCCCATTGCTTAATGGCACTGTAATCTTTTTGTGCCCACAATAATTCTCCCAGTTCGTTATAAAGTGGCCCGCTGGCAGGGAATTTTTTTAGTCCTTTTTTGTAAACCTTTTCGCATTCTTTAGGATCATCCTGCGCTAAATAAATATCACCTGCAATTTGAAAACACTGGTCGTCGGCATCTTCTCTTTCCACCAGGGGTTTGTAAATATCAACAGCTTTGGCAAAGTCTTTTGCAAAATAATAATTCAGCCCCAGGTCTTTTGCTATTTCAATGTTATTGGGTTGCAGTTTTATAGCCCTGTTTAAAACCAAAATGGCATTGGTATAATCTCCCTGCCGCATAAATGTACGGGCAGTTTCATGTAGTTCAGCTGCATCCTGTGCCATTGCAGTAACAGCAATAACAGAAATCAGTAAAGCTAGAAAAATTCTTTTCATCATAAATTAAAGATACTGCTAAAATAAACACACGAAAAGTTAATGAATAAATTTATGCTTCTGCTATATCAGTTATTAAATGTGTAAGTAAACCGTCTCTTAACTTAGGTTCAAACCAGGTACTTTTGGGAGGCATTACATTGCCACTGTCGGCAATATCAAATAATTGCTGAATGGTTACCGGGTGTAGGCTGAAAGCCACAGCCATTTCGCCACTGTCCACTCTTTTTTCCAGCTCGGCTAATCCACGTATGCCGCCAACAAAATCTATCCGTTTATCGGTACGCTGGTCTTTAATATTTAAAACAGGGTCTAATAAATTATTGGAAAGAATGGTGATGTCTAAAACACCAACAGGATCAGTGGTAAAAGTATTTTCTTTAGCCGTTAATTTATACCATTGATGATTTAAATACATGCCAAACTCATGCAGTGTTGCAGGAGAGAAAGCTGCACTTATTTTTTCAACATCAAAGTTTGTCCTTATCCTGTCTAAAAATTTCTCATCCCCAAAACCATTGAGATCTTTTACCAAACGGTTGTAATCCATAATGTGTAACTGGTTTGATGGAAACAGTGTGGTTAAAAAATAATCTGCCCCTTCGGGAGAATTTTCTCCGCCTAAAGCAACACGTACTTTAGCTGCTGATGCAGCACGGTGATGGCCATCGGCTATATAGGTAACCGGAACCTGTGTTTTAAACAATTCAGTAATACGACTGATTGTTTTTGCATCATTTATTGCCCAGATGCTGTGTTGTATACCATCATCTGCAATAAAATCATATACAGGGCTGCGGTCTTTTTTCCAGTCGTTAATTAATGAATCAATAGCATCAACATTTTTATAGGCTAAAAAAACATTGCCGGTTTGAGCACCCGTGGTTTTGATATGGTTGATACGGTCCTGTTCTTTTTCGGGCCTGGTAAACTCATGTTTTTTTATCAGGTCGTTTTCATAATCATCAACACTGCTGCCACATACCAAACCGGTTTGGCTTTTACCATTCATAATAAGCTGGTAAATATAATAACAGGGTTTGCTTTCCCTGAATAAAATATTGCGGCTTACAAAAGCATCTAAATTTTCTTTTGCGGTATCGTACACTTTCTGCGAATGAATATCAATATCATCGGGCAAATCAATTTCGCTTTTGGTAATATGCAAAAAAGAACTGTGATTGCCTTGTGCTTCTATCTTTGCTTCTTTGCTGTTTAAAACATCGTAGGGCCTTGATGCCACTTGTTTTGCAAATTGTGCTTCGGGCCGTAGTGCTTTAAAAGGTGTAATGGTTATCATTATATTAAAATGTTAGGGTCGCTTAAAATTAGTGTATTTATTTTATTGATGTTTTTTACTGAAAGCCTGCATAATTTCCACCAGTACTTTTACGCTGCTTAGTGGTAAGGCATTGTACAACGAAGCTCTAAAGCCACCAACCAGGCGATGACCTTTAATACCTGCAATGCCATTCTCTTTCGCAAAATTCAGAAACGGTTCTTCCAAAGCCGGGTCATTCATTACAAAACATACATTCATTTTGCTCCTGTCTTCCACCGTAACCGTTCCTTTAAATAAAGGGTTTGCTTCTATCTCTTTGTATAGCAATGCTGCTTTTTCGTTATTTATTTTTTCAATGGCTTTTACACCACCCTGTGCTTTTAACCAACGCAGCGTAAGCATACAAACATATACAGCAAATACTGGCGGTGTATTTAACATACTTCCCTCTTTAATGTGATTGCGGTAATCCATCATTGTTGGTAAGGGGCGTTTTATTTTGCCCAGTATGTTTTTATTTACAACAACAACATTTACACCTGCCGCACCAATATTTTTTTGAGCGCCTGCATAAATTAAACCAAAAGAATTAAAATCCATTTCCCGGCTTAAAATATCGCTGCTCATATCTGCCACCATTACATTACTTGTTGCCGGAATTTTTTGCCACTGGCTTCCGTAAATGGTATTGTTGGTGGTAATGTGAAAATATTTTGCATCATTAGGCACTGCAAAATCTTTTGGTATAGCGGTGTAGTTGGTTTCTTTGCCTGTACAAACCACTTCTACCTTGCCAAATAATTTTGCTTCTTTTATGGCTTTAACACCCCACACACCGGTGTCGGCATATGCAGCAGTTTCTTTATCATCCAAAAGGTTCATAGGTACCTGCATAAACTGGGTAGATGCGCCGCCATGCAAAAACAATACTTCATGATCAGCATCCAAATGCATTAATTCTTTTAACAAAGCCTGCGCCTCATCCATTACCGCCTGAAAGGTGGATGTACGATGTCCCAGTTCTAATATAGATAACCCTGTATTGTTATAATTTAGTACAGCTTGTGCAGCCTGTTCAAATACTTCTTTCGGTAAAATAGAAGGGCCTGCGTTGAAATTATGCATACCCCCCGACCCCCTGAAGGGGATATTATTTGTAGTCATTAATAAAAATTAAGCCGCAAAAGTAACGAAAAAACAAAGGTTTACAAAGCCAAAAACTGTAAAGCCCCTTTAGGGATTTGGGGTTTAATCTTCCTGTTTTCCAATCATTTTGCCCTCGCCCTTCCATTTATTATTTAATTCTTCAAATTCTTTTAAATCCTGTTCAGTAAATTGCTGATTGACCAGGCTTTTCAGATCCGGTTGCCCTGCATTAACCCAGGCGGTGTACCAAAAACTTGCAATGGCATAAATGCTTTGGCGCATCCTTCTTTCAATCATACCATCTAATTTTTTATTGAAGGCGATAGTAAAAGCTGATGAGTACTGGCGGATGGTTTTGCCATTCCGCTCTTCAAAAGAATATTTTTTATCATCTCCAAATTGTTTAGTGAGTTCTTTTTCAAAAAGCAAAACACTATCACTTGCTTTGGCGCTTTCCAAAATTCGTTTCCAAATAAAATCACCCGGGGTTTTTATGTACTCGGCCTTACCTATAAAAAAATCAAATTCTTTTTCTGCAAGCAGTTCCGGCACACGGCTTTCCCAAAAACCATGTATGCCTTTTTGATTGGTGTATTGACCGTTATGATTACTGTTGGTATGTAAGGGTACATGAGCATCGCCGATATAGTGGCCAATTTCAGCGCTGGTCTTCATTATCTTACTAAAATCTTTTTCTTTAAACGCACTGGTCAACCTTATCAGCATGGTTTGTACATGCCAGGGTACAATGCCGTAGGTTTTTAAACTGTCTTCACTAAATTTTACAACAGCGTCATTCCATTTACGGGGTAAACTATCGTAAGGATATTTGCCGTAATGATCAATATCAATATAATGACGTGGACCTTCATCGGGCACAGCATACCTTCTTTTATCTGGATCAACAGCGTGTTCACTTAAAAAACCAACATAGGGTTTATACAACACCATCATCTCCGGAGGCAATAAAAAAACAGCGTAGTAGTTTATTTTTTGATGGGCATAAAATCCCCAGCAATAAGAAGGCAACCAGGCAATCAACAATAAAAAAATAAGCAATAATGGCTTGCCTTCTTTTCTCATCTTTTAAAAATTGTACCTTAAATATACTGGATTTCCTGATTACATATCCCCAATTACTAATTCTTTCGAAACATCATCATCCACATCTGTAATACCACCACTTACTGCAAACTTCATGGTTTGTGCAGCGCTGATATTGGTTATTGGTTTTACTCTTGCTTTTGGAATTACATATACATTACCTGCAACGGAATATGCCATCGGAATATATACGGTTACATAATCTTTTAATCCAAATTCTTCCATGTCATCTCTTGTGATAAAACCAAAACGCCACACATCATTACCATCAACATTGGCCAGTACATTTTTAGTGAATTTTTTTTTGTCGCCTGCAAAGGCTTCAAAAAAATCACGGGTGATGGAATAGATATATTTTATCCCTGGTGTTTTTTCCAATAGTTTATCAACAAAACTTACTACACGGCCTGTTATAAAAAAAGAACTGAAGTAACCAATAATCAGTAATGCTGCTATAATTATTATAAAGCCAATACCATAGTTCTGCACTTTTACATTGCCCTGCTGGTCTTTGTATGTAAAAATGGGCAGTAAGCTGTCAATTGAGGTAACCACCCAAAAAATGGCATAGGCAGTAATGGCAATCGGCGCCAGTATCAGCAAACCCTGTAAAAAATATTGTAACAGCTTACGGTAATTAAAAGACTTTTTCATTTCACGCCAGTTTTAATGCCTCAAAGATAACAGAATGATGCGCCAATTTTTTAAATGTGGATTTTTACCGTATTTCCCCCAACGCAGGTTAAAAAATTGTTACCAATGGTAAAAAAAAGTGATGGAAACTTTGGCAACTAAAAAAGTTTCCATAGTTTTGCGTCCGAATCAAGCATAAATAATATTGAAAGACAGAATAAAACATAAGGCCCACGACCTGTTTATGCAATACGGGGTAAGATCTGTTACAATGGATGAAATTGCGCTGCAGATGGGGGTTTCAAAGAAAACCATTTACCAGTATTATGCTGATAAAGACGAACTGGTGGATGCTGTAATGGTGGACATAATAGCATACAACCAGGATTGTTGTGTGAAAGACAGGCAAGCCGCAAAAGATGCCATTCACGAAGTTTTCCTGGCCATGGATATGATGCAGGAGATGTTTCAGAACATGAATCCTACTATTTTATTTGAACTGGAAAAATATTATCCCAAATCTTTTGAAAAATTTAAACAGCACAAATATTCTTTTTTGTTTAAAGTGCTGAAAGAAAATTTAACATGGGGTATTGCAGCAGAATTGTACCGGGCAGATATGGATACGGATATATTGATTAAAGCAAGGCTGGAAAGTATAATGATACCTTTTAACCAACAGGTATTTCCTAAAGCCAAATACAGTATGGTAACAGTACAAACAGTATTAACTATACATTTTTTATTTGGCTTGGCAACAATAAAAGGGCATAAATTAATTATTAAATATCAACAAGACAGAACTAAAAAGACGAATACTAATGAAAAAATTTTGGCTTAGTGGCACCGCTATAGTAAGCATTGTGTTACTTTCTGCAGGTGCTGTTGCGCAGCAGAAAAACGAATTCAGTATTAAGCAGTGTGTGGAATATGCAAATAAAAATTCCGTAACTGTTAAAAACGCATTGCTGGATGTGCAGATACAAAATCAAACCAACAGGCAGATTACCTCAGCTGCTTTTCCGCAGGTGAACGGGAGTATTGGTACTACACATTATTTTGATATTCCTACAACCTCGCTGCCCGATTTTATAAGCCCGGCAACTTACCAGGTGCTGGTGGACCAGGGAGTAAAGAATGGCTCGGGCCAAACCATAACCTTTCCGTCCGGAAGCTTTGGCACTATCCCTGCAAAATTTGGAACATCGTGGAATGCAAGTGGAGGTATTGATGTATCTCAATTGCTTTTTGACGGCCAGGTATTTGTAGGCCTTATTGCCAGGAGTGTGGTATTGGACTATTATAAAAAAACAACTGAACTTACTCAGGAGCAGATTAAAGCCAATATTTATAAAATTTATTACCAGTTGGCAGTTGGGAAAAAACAGGTTGGTTCCTTAGATGCCAATATTGAACGCTTTGAAAAATTATTAAACGATACTAAAGAGATTTATAAAAATGGTTTTGCAGAAAAACTGGATGTTGATAAAGTAACTGTGCAACTGAATAATTTAAAAACAGAAAAAGTGAAAGTAGAAAACTCCCTGGCTGTTGGCAACTCCGGATTAAAGTTTTTACTGGGTATGCCGCAAAAAGATGAGCTGGTTTTAACAGATTCATTAAATGAGGCAGAACTGAAAGATAATATACTGGAACAAAATTATAATTACAACGACCGTAAAGAAATGCAGTTGCTGGGTATTGCACAAAAACTGGGAGAATATAATGTCCGCAGGTATAAATTAAGTAAAATACCCACTATTGCTGCTTTTGCCAGTTACAGTAAAAATGCACAACGCAGCAGTTTTAATTTTTTTAATAATGGAGATTGGTTTACTACCTCCATTGTAGGTTTTAAAATGGCTATTCCCATTTTTGATGGTAATTCCCGTAACGCACATATTCAACAATCGAGGTACGAGCTGCAAAAAACAAAAAATAATATTGAGCAGTTAAAACAATCTATCGATTATGATGTGGAACAATCAAAAAGAAAAATGACCAGTGCATTATTGACAGTCGATAACCAAAAGAAAAATATTGAACTGGCTGAAAAAGTGTACAACACCACTAAATTAAAGTACGAACAAGGCCTTGGTAATAACCAGGAAATATACAATGCCCAAACCGAATTAAAGGTGGCTCAAACCAATTATTATAGTGCTTTATATGATGCCATCAATGCAAAAACAGACTGGTTAAAAGCTGCCGGTAAATTATAAATAATAAACTCTAAAGTATCAAACTAACAATATGAAACAATTAAAAACATTCGCTCTCATTATCACCGCCTCTTTTATCCTGGCAAGCTGCAGCAACAGTAAAAAAGACGATGCCGCTGTTATTAATGATATAAAAGCCAAACTGGAAAAAGAGAAAAAAACAAAGACAGATAATGAAGCTGAAATTAAAAAACTGGAAGCAGACCTTTTAAGGTTAGATACCAATACTGCCAATGCAGCTAAAATAAAATTAGTAAGTGTGCTGCCGGTTACCACTCAAAAATTCGAACATTTTATTGATCTGCTGGGAAAAGTGGACGCGGAAAATATTTCTTATATCTCACCTCGTATGGGGCCAGCTCAGGTAAAAGCAATATATGTAACGCAGGGTCAATACGTAAAAAAAGGACAGCTGTTATTAAAGTTAGATGATGCTATCATGCGTCAAAGTGTAACTGCAGCAAAGCAACAATTGGAAGGGATAAAAACACAGTTGGGCTATGCAAAAAATATTTATCAACGCCAGAAAAATCTTTGGGATCAGGGCATTGGTACTGAAGTGCAGTTGATTTCCGCCAAAACTAACGTAACAGCATTGGAAAATCAATTGTCTGCAGCTGGCGAACAGATAAAAACAGTGCAGGAGCAACTGAATACCGCAAATGTGTACAGTGATGTAAGCGGTATTGCAGATATAGTTGCTGTAAGGGTGGGAGAAACTTTTCAGGGAATGACACAGGCGGGCCCACAAATAAAAATTGTAAACAACAGTAATTTAAAAATTGTAACCAATATACCTGAAAATTATTTAACAAGGATTCATACAGGAACACCGGTACTGATCAACATCCCCGATGCACAAAAAGAAAATATACCTTCTGCCATATCTGTGATCAGCCAAAGTGTCGATCCTACAATGAGAGGTTTTTTAGCTGAAGCAAAAATTCCATTTAATGCTGCATTAAAACCAAATCAAACTGCGGTAATGCGCATTAAGGATTACAGCGCCGAAAAAGCAATTGTAATTCCGGTAAACATGGTACAAACTGACGAAACCGGTAAATATGTTTATGTAATGATTAAAAGCAGTAACGGAAAAACAACTGCACACAAAATTGTTGTAATTGCAGGAGAAGTTTATGGCGATAATGTAGAAATAAAAAGCGGGCTAACCGGCGGCGAACAATTAATTACCGAAGGGTACCAGAGTTTGTACGAAGGGCAGGTTGTATCAACAGGGGTAAAATAAATTACAGGTTTTTATGGTGAATTAATTATTTACAAAAGATGATCAAAGATTTAAGACAGACTATCAAAACTATTTTATGAATATTATTGAAGGCGTAACAAAAAAATTCAAAGAATTTAAACCCACCAGCTGGTCGGTTGATAATAAAACTGCGATTTATATTATAGCAGTTATCATATCTCTGATCGGGCTTATTAAGTTTAACACAATGCCCAAGGAACAGTTTCCGGATATTGTAGTACCCACCATTTCGGTAGTTACAGTATATGTGGGTAATTCACCAAAAGATATAGAGAATTTAGTGACCAGGCCAATTGAAAAACAATTAAAAGGTATCAGCGGTGCCAAGGTTAATAAGATACAAAGTACCTCACAAACAGATTACAGTTTAATTGTGGTGGAATTTGATACTGACGTTAAAACAGAAATTGCAAAGCAAAAAGTTAAAGATGCAATTGATAAGTCAAAAACAGATCTGCCCACCGATCTTACCTCACAACCCGAAGCACAGGAATTTGCATTTAGTGAAATGCCCATCATGTTTGTAAATGTAAGCGGCGATTATGATGGTATTAAACTGAAATATTATGCAGATAAAATGCAGGATAAGTTTGAAGGATTGACTGAAGTAACAAGAGCAGAAATTGTTGGTGCACCGGAAAGAGAAATACAGGTAAATGTTGATCCGTATAAAATGAGTCTGGCCAGGATAAGTTTTATGGATGTGGAAAATGCCATCAGCAGGGAAAACCGTGATGTTACCGGTGGTTTGATTGAAGTGGGCAATATGAAACGTACACTCAGGGTAAAAGGGCAATTTACAAGTGCCTTAAGCCTGCAGGATATTGTGGTTCGCAGCAGTGCACAGGGGGCAACAGTTTATTTAAAAGATATTGCACAACTCAAAGACACGATAAAGGAAACAGAAAACTTTGCAAGGTTAGATGGTAAGAATGTGGTTACACTTAATATTGTAAAACGTGCCGGCGAAAACCTGATTAACTGTGCCGATAAAATAAAAGCTATAGTTAAAGAGATGCAGCTAAAAGATGAGTTGCCTAAAGATCTGAATGTAGTGATAACTGGTGACCAGAGTAAACAAACCAAAACTTCTTTTAATGATTTAGTGAATACAATTGTTATTGGGTTTGTACTGGTTTTAATTGTGTTGATGTTTTTTATGGGAGTAACCAATGCCTTCTTTGTGGCATTAAGTGTTCCGCTTAGTGTGTTTGTGGCATTTTTATTTTTACCCATTGCCGATGCGATCATCGGCACAAATGTTACACTGAACTTTATTGTATTGTTTGCATTATTGTTTGGTTTGGGAATTATTGTGGATGATGCCATTGTGGTAATAGAAAATACGCACCGTATTTTTAATAATGGTAAAGTACCATTGGTACGAAGTGCTAAAGAAGCCGCAGGAGAAGTTTTTATTCCGGTAATGGCAGGAACGGCCACTACTTTAGCGCCATTTTTCCCTTTATTATTCTGGAAGGGATTGATTGGTAAGTTTATGATCTACCTGCCCACTATGCTCATCCTTACTTTGGCAGCATCATTAATTGTTGCATTTATTTTTAACCCGGTATTTGCAGTAGGTTCTATGAAGCCGGAAGGTAAAGAACATGCAGAGCCGAAGAGAATGTTATTTAAAAAATGGTGGTTCTGGGCAATGATAATATTGGGCGTGTTATTTAATATTTTTGGTTTTGGTATAGGAGCACAAATAGGAACATTGGGAACATCAGCTGAAGAATTAACATCAAGAAAATATACCTTCCATGGCTTTGGAAATTTTTTATTGATAATGGCAGGCCTTGTATTATTAAACCGGTATGTACTTGACGATGCTATTCACACTTTTCAGCGAAAGGTATTACCAAAACTGATGGACCGTTACGAAAAATTATTACGCTGGGTATTAAAAGGCTGGCGGCCGGCATGGATGTTTGCATCGTTGTTTGGTTTATTTGCATTGGCACTCTCCTTATTAATGATTAGTATAAAAACAGGGAGAAATAAATCAACCTTTTTCCCCAGCGGCGATCCTAATTTTATTTATGTGTATTTAAAAATGCCGGTAGGTACCGATGTAAAATATACCGACAGCATAACCCATATTTTAGAAACAAGGGTGGAGAAGGTTTTAGAAAAAGAATTACCTGCTAATAATAAAGATGGTATTGTGGAAAGCATTATTACCAATGTAGCAGTGAGCGCAAATAATCCAAGAGATAATAACAGGAGTGTACAACCCAATTTAGGAAGGATACAGGTAAGTTTTGTCGAGTACGAAAAACGGGATGGCAAAAAAACCAAACCTTTTATGGATGCAATACGGGAGAAGGTAAAAGGTATTCCCGGCACCAGTATTGAAGTGGCACAGGAAGATGGCGGCCCTCCAACAGATCCCCCGGTTAATATAGAAATAGCAGGCGATAACTTTGAAGAAATTTCAAAAGTATCCACACAATTATTTAATTATTTAGATACCAACCAGGTGGTTGGTGTAGAGAACCTGCAATCAAATGTAGACCTTAGTAATCCTGAGATAACTATTAATGTAGATAGGGAAAAAGCCATGATGGAAGGTATAAGTACCGGCCAGGTAGGCATGGAAATACGTACCGCTGTTTTTGGTAAAGAAGTAAGTAAATTAAAAGATGGCGAAGATGAATATAAAATTCAGTTGCGTACCAGCGAAATGATACGTAATAATGTTACTGACCTGATGAATATGCGTATCACATTTATGGATATGAATACGATGAGGGTTAAATCCATTCCTTTAAGTGCTGTGGCAAAAGTGGATTATACAAATACCACCGGTGCAGTTAAACGTAAAAATGTAAAACGCACTATCCAGTTGCAAAGCAATGTGCTGGACCCAACAATGGTGGGACCGGTAAATGAAGTGCTGCAAACAAAGATTGATGATTTTAAAGTACGTAATAAAATTCCTGCAGATGTTACTATAAAACTGAGTGGACAGAGTGAACAGGAAAAAGAAACCCAGGCTTTTTTAGGGACTGCAATGTTAATTGCAATGGGAATTATTTTTATGATTTTGGTATTGCAGTTCAACAGCCTTAGTAAACCCTTTATTGTAATTACTGAAATATTCTTTTCTATAATTGGAGTGCTGCTGGGTTATGCCTTTACCGGGATGACGATTGCAACAATTATGTTAGGTGTTGGTATTGTTGGTTTGGCAGGTATTGTAATTAAGAATGGTATTTTATTGATTGAATTTACCGATGAGTTGCGGGGCAGGGGAATGCGTACAAGAGAAGCGGCCATACAGGCTGGAAAGATCCGTATTATTCCGGTAATGCTTACTGCTATAGCAACCATATTAGGTTTATTGCCACTGGCAGTTGGTTTTAATATTGATTTTATTGCATTGTTTCAGCATTTGAATCCACATATTTTCTTTGGTGGCGATAGTGTGGTTTTCTGGGGCCCCTTGAGCTGGACAATTATTTTCGGATTGATATTCGCTTTCTTCCTTACACTGATAATGGTGCCAAGTATGTACATTATTTCAGAAAGGTTGAGAAGGCCATTGGCAAGATTCTATGGAGGCAAATGGATTGCCATCTTTGGTTTCCTAGGGCCCTTCTTCTTCATTTTTGTTGGCTTGATGTACGTGGTAAAAAGAATAAAGGGCAAAAAAATCTGGAATGGAAAATTGAAGGACGCTAAACAATAATAGCTATTGCAGGTAGCTGCATGGTTCTGGTTAAAATGCTGCCGCTCGTTAAAATGAGCGGCATTTTTATTTCCATTCATCATAATTTAATGCTTTCGTTTTTTTTAATGATATTATCTTCACAAAAAAAATAACCATGGCAACAGCACACGAAATTGATTACAAAATTTATGGAGAAGAACTCCAGTTTGTAGAAATAGAATTAGACCCCAACGAAACCGCTATTGCAGAAAGCGGTGCTTTTATGATGATGGATAACGGCATAGAAATGCACACCATTTTTGGCGACGGCAGTCAGCAGCAGGATAATAGTTTGCTGGGTAAATTATTCAGTGCCGGTAAAAGATTACTGGTAGGGGAAAGTTTATTTATGACAGCATTCACCAATGCCGGACAGGGAAAAAAGCGGGTAAGTTTTGCAGCACCGTATACCGGAAAAATTATTGTGTTTGATCTGGCAAAACTGGGCGGTAAGATTATTGCACAAAAAGATGCTTTTTTATGTGCAGCAAAAGGGGTAAGCATTGGTATTGAATTTCAAAAAAAACTGGGCACCGGTATTTTTGGCGGCGAAGGTTTTATAATGGAAAAACTTGAAGGCGATGGATTTGCATTTGCACATGCAGGCGGCTATATTATTGAACGGGAATTGCAGCCAGGCGAAATTTTAAAAGTTGATACCGGTTGTATAGTGGCTTATACTCCCAATGTGGATTTTGATATAGAAATGGTAAGAGGGATTAAGAACTGGATGTTTGGTGGTGAAGGATTATTCTTTGCAAAACTAACCGGCCCAGGCAAAGTATGGTTACAAAGTTTACCCATCAGCCGTTTAGCAGGCAGGTTACAACAGTACACTTACCACCGCAAAGAAGAGGGAAGTATTTTGGGTGGCATTGGTAATCTGCTGGACGGCAGGGAGTAAAATAATTCTTTTTACAAAGCGGCCGGGTTATTAACCAGGCCGCTTTTATTTTAAAATATTTGGAAGTTCAAATTAATTAATCGTATATTTGCGATATAAGATTTTGAAATGAACAAAAAACAACACTGGGAAAAAGTATTTACCACCAAACAGGTTGATGAAGTAAGCTGGTACCAGCAAACGCCTCAACAATCGCTGGATTTTGTGCAGCAGCTTGCCTTACCAAAAACCGCATCCATTATTGATATTGGGGGTGGGGATAGTTTTTTTGCAGACCATTTATTGCAAATGGGGTACAAGAATATTACCGTACTGGATATTTCTGCAGCAGCAATTAATAAAGCAAAACAAAGATTGGGTAATAAAGCGGCAATGGTAAAATGGATAGTTTCAGATATATTGGAATTTAAAAGCGATGTGCAGTTTGATTGCTGGCATGACAGAGCAGCTTTTCATTTTTTAACAACGTCGCAGGAGATAAACGATTACCTGTTAATTGCCCAGCAGCACATTAAACCAACAGGTAAATTAATAATCGGCACTTTTTCAACTGAAGGGCCGGAAAAATGCAGCGGACTTCCCGTAAAACAATACAACGAAAATATATTGACATCCACACTGCAAAAATGGTTTCAAAAGATCAGGTGTATTACAATAGATCACATCACCCCGTTTAAAACAATTCAAAATTTCTTATTCTGTAGTTTTAAAAAAATAAGTATACAAAATGGCCATCCATAAAAAAGAAGCTTTTACCCAAAAAGAACAGGACCTGGCAGAATTTGCCAAAGCACTGGCACATCCTGCCCGGATTGCTATATTAAAAGTTTTGGCGCAACATAATAAATGTATTTGTGGAGAGATAGTGGAAGTGTTGCCATTGGCACAATCAACTGTATCGCAGCATTTAAAAGAATTAAAAAACGCAGGATTGATAAACGGAACAGTTGATGGCCCAAGAAGTTGCTACTGCATTAACTGGAAGGCTTTTGAAAAATTTAATGCAGAATTCAGTTTCTTATTTAATCATTTAAAACTTAAAAACGAAAAAGCCTGCTGCTGATATCTTGTCTGCTTAATCAGCGATTTCTGCAGCAGTTAAAAAATATTTTTAACCGCTCCGGTAAAAGCCCCTTAGGGGTTTGGGGCAAAAAATAAAGCCATGAACAACGATTCACAAATTAAAGAGCTCGTAAGAGAAAAGTATGCCGCCATTGCGGAACAAAGTCAAACTCAAAACGCCACATCATGTTGTGGCGCTACATCATCCTGCTGCGGTGATGAAGTGTACAACATTATGGCAGATGATTACAGTAAACTGGAAGGTTATAATCCTGATGCTGATTTAGGATTGGGTTGCGGATTGCCCACCGAATTTGCCAAAATAAAAGAAGGCGATACCGTAATTGATCTGGGCAGTGGTGCCGGTAACGATGCTTTTATTGCCCGCCGTTTTGTTGGCGAAAGCGGGAAAGTAATTGGTATTGACTTTACAGAGCCAATGATTAAAAAAGCAAGAGCCAATGCAGAAAAACTGGGATTAAATAATGTGGAGTTTCGCCTTGGAGATATTGATGATATGCCGGTAACCAGTAACTATGCCAATGTAATTGTAAGTAATTGCGTGTTGAATTTAGTACCTAACAAATACAAAGTGATCAGCGAGGTCTTCAGGGTGCTGAGACCCGGTGGCCATTTCTCTATTTCTGATATTGTTTTGGAAGGCGAGCTGCCTTCCAAATGGAAAGAAGTAGCTGAGTTGTATGCAGGTTGTGTGAGCGGGGCCATTCAAAAGCAAGTGTACCTGGAAATTATAGAGCAGGCAGGTTTTAAAAATATCAGTTTGCAAAAGGATAAGGCAATAATTATTCCTGATGATATTTTAGCCAATTATTTAAGTGCCGAAGAAATTCAAACTTATAAAAATGGTAAAACAAAAATTACCAGCATTGCAGTATATGCAGAAAAACCTGCTAAAGATGAAAGGAATTGCTGTGAGCCGGGAAGCGGCTGTTGTTAAACCCTAAATCCCTAAATGGACTTAAATTATAGTTATGAATAAAACACAATCAACTCCCCTTCAGGAGATGGGGGTAAAGAAATTACTTTTTGTTTGTATCGAAAACAGTAACCGCTCTCAAATGAGCCAGGCATTTGCAAAAATGCTGGGCGGCGAAAATGTAGAAGCCTATAGTGCCGGTAGTAAATCAAGTGGTATTGTAAACCCAAAAGCGATTGCCGCAATGAAAGAACTGGGCTACGATTTAAGTACACACGATAGTAAAAGTTTAGATGAAGTAAAAGTATTTGCTCCTTTTGATGCAGTGGTAACAATGGGTTGTGGCGATGCCTGCCCGTGGATGCCTGCCAAACAATTCATCGACTGGCAAATACCCGATCCTAAACATATGGAACCAAAGGAGTTTAATGCGGTAAGGGATTTTATTAAAGGGAAAGTAAAAATACTTTTAGAAGAGTTGAAATAAAAAAGAGGTTCATTTTTTGAACCTCTTTTTTATTATTATTTTCAGCTAATTAATTTCTACTGCTTAATTTACTCAGCAAACGTAAAATCTCTAAGTACAACCAAACAATAGTAACTAATAAACCAAAAGCACCGTACCATTCCATATATTTTGGTGCACCCAATGCTGCACCGTTTTCTATCATATCAAAATCTAAAATTAAATTAAGTGCGGCAATAGCCACAACAAATAAAGAAAAGCCAATACCCAATGCACTGCCTTCATGCAAAAACGGAATGTTTATACCAAAAAAACCAAGTACAAAAGTTATCAGGTAAAAAATTGCAATGCCTGCTGTAGCTGTCATTACAATGGCCTTAAATTTTTGAGTGGCCTGTATAATACGAAAGCTGTATAGCAAATACATGGCAATGGCGGTACCAAAAGTTAAACCCACTGCATTAATAATAATATTGGGCGCAGCGCCTGCAAAAGCATAATTATAATAGGCAGATATTGCACCAACAAATAACCCTTCGCATAAACCGTACAATGGCGCTAAGTACGGGCTCCACTCTTTTTTAAACATTAATACAATGGCAATTACCAGTCCGCCAATAGCGCCTGTTAAAATCAATGGCATTACATTACCCCCCTGGGCATATTCTTTCCACGAGTAAAATACAGTACCCATTGTCATTAAAAAAAGGAAGCCGAATTTTTGCAACGTGCCTTTTACGGTCATCGCATTTTCGTGGGTTACCACATCATCCAGTACAGTATCCCTGAATCTTTTTTCAGATAAGGCCGGATTGCCGGATTTAAATAAAGCCATAGTTGTAAAATTTAGAATCTAAAATTAAAGAATAATTATTTAATGCATAAAATACCGTTTTAGTTTTTCAACTCAGGATATTTACTCACCACTTCAAAATTATACTCTTCTTTTGCTTTAAGTTTTATTATAAACTTATGCAATTGTGCAGAATCTGCGCCATCGGCATATACCTGGTCATGTGCCAGCAATATTAAATGGTTAAGTGTTTTTGTTTTATTGTTCACAAACATACTGTCAACCTGCTGTACCATTTCATCGGAGGTGTTTTTTAAATGCAGGCTGTCGTCATAATGCCATTCCAGGTCCCAGCCTACTTCAGTAAATCCGTTTTTATACAAGCTGTCGGCAGCAGCTTTACTGGCATTAATATCAGTACTTGTAACGGTAGCTGTACGCCAAATATTTCTTCCAGGTGTACGAACAATATTGGCAGTTAAATGCAAACTATCTGCACAGCGTATAAAATCTTTTAAAGCACTGTCGGGAACGGTATAAAATTTTGCAAACTTGTTTTTAAAAGCATGGGTATAACTGTGGTTGGCAATTTCAAAATATTTATTGGCAACCAGGCTGTCAAAAGTGGCCGTTTGTTCTTTACTGCCATATACATGTTGCCCAACAATGAACAAAGTAACTGGCACCTGCTCCTCTTCAACAATATGCATCATTTTTTTTGTACCCTTATTGGGGCCATCATCAAAAGTGAGGTAAATCGTTTTCTTTTTCTTTTTAGGCAAAGGTGGTGTTGCAGGTTGGCTTACAGTAACAGAGTCAGGTAAAGAAAACTGGATGTTAGCTACAGAGGCTGTTGTTTCGGTTTTGTAATAATTGCAGGCGGTAAAAACAACAGTAATAAAAGTGGTTCTTAAAATTTTAGAAGCGGCTTGCTCTGCTTCCCGGTCGGGGTCCATAAATGGTTTTGATTATAAATTTGATTTGTTTAGTGAAGATATTAGAGCGGTTGTGCTGTTTCCAAATCCTGCCTGTTAAATAATCTATAATCCTAAACCTCTAAACTCCTAAACCAATCTTCAGCTTCTAACTTTTAACCTGCACCCCTTATCTTTGTGCCATGGAACAGTTGGTGCAACAAATAGCAGCGTATAAAAACGAAATAGCAACATTTAATGACCGAGATGCTGAGGCTTTCCGCATTAAATACCTTGGTACAAAAGGCCTGGTAAAATCTATAATGGGTGAGATGAAAAATGTGGCTGCCGAAAATAAAAAAGAAGCAGGTCAGTTACTTAATGAATTCAAAATTTTTACCGAAGCAAAATACGAAGAGCTGTTACAGGCAACTACAAACCATAAACCACAAACTACAAACGATATAGACTTTACCTTGCCGGGAGATGCTTTACCTCTTGGTAGCCGTCACCCTATAAGTTTGGTTCGTAATAAAATAGTTTCCATCTTTCAACGCCTAGGTTTTGCTGTGGCTGAAGGGCCTGAAATTGAAGACGACTTTCATAACTTCTCTGCATTAAACCTGCCCGAAAATCACCCGGCCCGTGATATGCAGGATACATTTTACATCGCTCAAAATCCCGACTGGCTATTGCGTACACATACTTCAAGTGTGCAGGTACGTGAAATGGAAAAAGGGAAATTGCCCATTCGTATTATTTGCCCCGGCCGGGTATATCGTAACGAAACCATCAGTGCAAGGGCACATTGCTTTTTTCACCAGGTTGAAGGTTTATACATTGCAGAAAATGTTTCTTTTGCCGATCTGAAACAAACACTGTACTTTTTTGTGCAGGAAATGTTTGGTAAGGATGTTAAGGTACGTTTTCGCCCAAGCTATTTTCCATTTACCGAACCCAGTGCCGAAATGGACATCAGTTGTTTAATATGCGGCGGCACCGGCTGTAATGTTTGTAAACATACCGGCTGGGTTGAAATTTTAGGTTGCGGCATGGTACACCCCAATGTTTTAGATAATTGCGGTATCGACAGTAACAAATACACCGGCTTTGCATTTGGCATGGGTATAGAAAGAATTACCATGCTTAAATATCAAATAAAAGACCTGCGTTTATTCAGCGAAAATGATGTTAGGTTTTTAAAGCAGTTTACATCGGCAATATAATTCCCTCCTGTTGTAGATAATCTTCCCCATATCTTTTTTAAATTATTTTAACAGCCCTGTGCTGTTTAAAACCCTCTTGCTAATACTACTTTGGCATAATAATTGAAAATCCCCTGTTATTATGAAGAAAGCCAACCTGCTATTTAACCTGCTTATTATTATTTATCTTCTTGCATCATGTGCAAGCTCAAAAGAAGCCCGTACTTATAAAAAATCAATTGATGGTAACTGGCAGTTACAAACTGTGGTTACAGAAGGCATAATGGGTAAAGTAAAAGTGCAGCTTTTTAATGAAGCAGAATTCAATTGCTTTGTTGGAAGCAGCTGGAGCTTTAATCAAAATAACAGCCTGGGCACGTATAATATTTCTAAAAATGCCAATGAATGTGCTGCGGTTAAAAGAAATATACGCTGGACGGTTTATGAAGCAACCGGCGAACCTAAACTTTTACAGTTTAAAAGACTTGATGATAAATTAAAAGTAATGGATGATGGAGATGGTTTCAGGTTTACCATTGTTCAATTGGATAAAAATACCATGCAGCTAAAATCTAACATAACATTTGAAAATAAACCGGCAGCGTTGGTTTATAATTTTGTAAGAAACTAACAAAAAATAATTATGAGAAATACAATTAGAAACATGATCTTATCTGCAGCATCAATAATGCTGATGGTAAGTGGTTGCCAAACTGCAAAGAAAACCAGTAACCAGGACAAGGGTGTTGTAATAGGGGCAGCAGGCGGTGCAGTTATTGGCGGAGTAATAGGTAATAATGTAGGTAATAAAAACAATACAGCACTTGGTGCAATACTTGGTGCAGTGGTGGGTGGTGTTGCCGGTGGTATAATTGGTAATAAAATGGACAAGCAGGCAGAAAAAATAAAAACTGAAATACCTGGCGCAAAAGTAGAGCGTGTTGGAGAAGGGATAGATGTAACTTTTGACGAAAATAATCCCGATGGAACCAAGGCCGGTGTTTATTTTGAAACCAATAAATATAATATCAGCCCAAATTCACAACTGGCATTGGATAAACTACAAAAAATATTTGCTGAATATCCTGAAACAAATATTTTGGTGGAAGGACATACTGATAATGTGGGTACCGATACCTATAATATGGGATTGTCTCAGCGGCGGGCAAGTGCAGTTGGAAACTATTTAAAAGCAGCGGGTGTTTCCTCATCAAGGGTAATTATTAAATGGTATGGCGAAAGCCAGCCAAAAGTAGAAAATAACAGTGATGGAAACAGGGCTTTGAACAGGCGTGTGGAATTTGTGATTACTGCAAATGAAAAAATGAAGGCAGAAGCTAAGGCCGAGGCACAAAAAAATTAAAATTCCTTGAGCAAAAAGGTAATGTTATGTGATTATTACAAAAAAATTTCCTTCAGGGAAATAAAAAAATTGTATAATCGCATGACATTTTTTATTTTATGGAGATCAATACCATCTGCGTCATAGGAGCCGGTACAATGGGCAGCGGAATTGCACAGGTAGCAGCACAAAGTGGTTGCTATACTTTATTGTTTGATATTAATACTGTCATACTTGAAAATGCCAAAGCCGCTATTCAAAAAAACCTGCAGTATTTAGCAGAGAAACAAAAAATTTCCCCCGAAGAAAAAGAAAATATTTACAACCGCATTAAGTTTGTTACAGATACCAATGATTGTTTGGCAGATGTATTTATTGAAGCCATTGTAGAAAAAGTGGATGCCAAGGTTGCCATTTTTAATCAGTTGGCAGAAATGAATCACAGCGAAGTTATTTTTGCAACCAATACTTCTTCACTTTCTGTAAGCGATATACAGGCACAGGTAGTACACCCTGAAAGAGTGGTGGGCATGCATTTTTTTAACCCGGCGCCTTTAATGAAACTGGTAGAAGTGGTAAAAGGTAATCAAACAACAAATGAAGTGGCTGAAACAATTATGCAACTGTGCAAACAATTGAACAAAGTGCCTGTGCTGTGTAAAGATGCACCGGGATTTATTGTAAACCGTGTGGCAAGGCATTATTATTTAGAAGCTATGAAATTGGTGGAACAGGGTTTTGCAACTATTGAAAATGTAGATGAAATTATGAAGGCCAGTGGTTTTAAAATGGGCCCGTTTAAATTAATGGATCTGATTGGTATGGATATCAACCTTGCCGTATCACAAAGTATGTACAATGCCTTTGATCATGAAGAACGTTTTAAACCCTCTCCGTTACAAATAGAAAAAGTGGCAAAAGGAGAGTTAGGTAAGAAGACGGGAAAAGGGTTTTATGAATACAAATAACAAATATTTAAATTACCAGGCGGTCAACGCATACACTGCAAACGAAGCCAGCCAATGTTCCCCTTCATAATTGCCACTGGCCACCTGTGGCAATGCAGCTTCTAAATGTTCATTGGCTAATTGCAATAAATGAGCATTGTGTATTGCTGCAGCAATTCCCTTAAGGCACCATGCCCTGCTTAAATTTAAACCATCTAAGTGTATCAATTTGCCGTCTGTTCTGTCGTTCACTTTTCCTGTGGTTATTTTTAGATTGGCATCAAATAATTGCGGCATAAATTTTTTTAACCACACTAAAAATTTTTGTGGTGCTAAAACCTTTCTCATCAGATCGGCCTCTTCCAAACAGGGGCTTAAAAAATCATTACCGCCGGGTTCCCAATTAAACGGACAATTTTTATCTGTATAATAAAAACGCATTGCTGCTTCTTTTATAGCTTTTGACAAAGCTGTATCATTTTGAGTGTTGGCATAATTATACATCATGCTCAATCCGAAAGCAAGATTGCTGTGCTCTCCCACACGAATTGGATAAACAACCTTGCTCAAATAGTCTATAGTCAATTTTTCTAGTTGATTTGCCAATGGCTGTAAAGCTGTTGCCCATTTTTTTGCATCTGCATCACCCCAGTTCAATAATTCATTTTGTAACTGCAGCAGCCAGGCCCAGCCATACGTGCGTTCAAAACCTTTATTGTCCTTATTTTTAAAGATCAGCATTTCCTGCTGAATATTGGTTTCGGTAAAATGTTTATTGAATAATTCCCTTATAATTGTTCCTTCATTAAGGTCAGGGAATGATTTTAATAATCTCGCCAGCATCCAATGGCCATGCACACTGCTGTGCCAGTCGAAACAACCAAAAAATGCAGGATGATAATCTTTAGGGGGAGTTAAAAAATCCGAATTGGAAAATATTATACCGGTTTTGTAAGGCCATTCTTTTTCGGCGCACTTTAATGGTAGTTTAGCAAAGTATGATGCACCTGCTTTGGTAAGGATGATCTGCCCGTTTTGTTTAATATACAAACTATCGCTGGCAAAACTGTAAATAGCGATAAAAATATATAGCAATGACAGAAAAAAATATTTACGCATTATTGTAACTAAATTTGAAAACTAAAAATAAGATTTATTTCAGCAACTCAGTTTCATATTACGCCACTTAACGAAAATGCTTTGTTGCTTTCGTATGGCAATACAATTGATACTGCCATCAACGAAAAGATAATTGTATTGCATAAAATGCTTGCGGCTAAACCTTTCCCGGGGTTTATAGAATCTGTCCCTGCTTATGCATCGCTGGCAGTTTTTTACGATACTGTTTTGATCAGGCAAAAGCAAAAGACTTTTTCTACCGCCTTTGATTTTGTAAAGCAAAATGTATTACAATCGGCGGAAGAAACAAATAGTTCTGGTGGAAATGGGTCAGCAGATAAAATCAGTATACCAGTTTATTACAATGGAGAAGATGTGGAATATATTGCCAACCGTAATCAATTAACTGTTGAAGCAGTAATTAAAATTCATACAGCAGTTACTTACCGTGTTTTTATGACGGGCTTTTTACCCGGCTTTGCATACATGGGTACAGTTGATGAAAAGATAATTACGCCACGTAAAGAAAAACCACGGTTGCATGTTGCTGCAGGCAGCATAGGTATTGCAGGTGCACAAACCGGTATTTACCCAATTGATTCTCCCGGAGGATGGCAGTTAATTGGCAAAACCCCATTGCAAATTTTCAATAAAGAAAAAATAAATCCCTGCTTATTAAAAGCCGGAGATAAAGTACAATTTGTTGCTATTGATAAAAACGAATTTGAAAAATTGAATGAGTATTAAAATTATAAAACCGGGTATCTGCTCCACTGTTCAGGATCTGGGGCGGACAGGCTATCGCTCTTTAGGCATTGGCTCCGGTGGTGTAATGGATTTTTTTGCTGCATCAGTAGCTAATTATTTAGTGGGTAATGATGATAAAGAACCTGTTATTGAAATGCATTTTCCTGCTGCAGAAATATTGTTACAGGCAAATACATTGATAAGTATTACCGGGGGAAATTTTGATGCACATATCAATAACGAACCTGTTCAATTGTATCAGCCCTGTTTAGTACAAAAAGATTCAATATTATCTTTTAAGAAACACATAACAGGTGCAAGGGTTTATTTAGCAATACTTGACGGAATGGAAGCAGAAAACTGGTTAGGCAGCTACAGTACTCATATTAAAGTTAAAGCTGGCGGATTTAAAGGAAGATTATTGCAAAGGGAAGATATTATTGGAATGAATGCCCCTGCGGTTACAATGAGCAGTAAAAAAATTTCTGTCTCACCAACAATAGTTGCTGCCGTTTATAATGATCAAAATATATTGCGATGTACCCCGGGACCGGAATGGAATTTAGTTGGTGCATCATCTGAAAATATTTTTTTGGGATCCTCCTTTACAATTACAAACCAATCCGACAGGATGGGTTACAGGCTTGCAGGAGAAAATCTTTCTTTAAAAACGCCAACAGAATTAATTTCATCACCGGTTGGTTTTGGTACCATACAATTATTACCCAATGGTCAGCTTATTATTTTAATGGCCGATCATCAAACCACAGGCGGTTATCCCAGGATTGCCAATATTATTGCTGCTGACTTACCAAAGCTGGCGCAATTACCTGTAAACAGTAAAGTTCAATTTCAATTTGTTTCGCTTTCACAAGCAGAGGAAATGCTAATTTCAATACATCAAAAATTAACCGAAATAAAAAACGGCTGTCAAAAATTTTATGCTGCACATTGATATAAACTGTGATACAGGAGAAGGCATCGGCAATGAAGAAACTCTCATGCCTTTTATCAGCAGTGCAAATATTGCCTGTGGTTATCATGCCGGTGATGCAATCGAAATGAAACGGGTGGTTGAGCTTTGCATAAAATATAATGTAGCAATCGGCGCTCATCCTTCTTTTGCTGATAGGGAAAATTTTGGCAGAACTGAAATGCATTTATCCAATGAAGCAATTTATCACCTGGTACAAAAACAAATTGAAATATTAAATACAATAACTATTGCTGCCGGCGTAACAATGCATCATGTAAAACCGCACGGCGCTTTATATAATATGGCTGCAAAAGATGCAGCATTGGCAAATGCCATTGCAAAAGCTGTAAAAGATGTTGATGAAGATCTTATTTTTTACGGGTTGTCAGGCTCAGTAATGATTGATGAAGCAAATAAATTAGGGCTGCAAACGGCCAATGAAGTTTTTGCCGACAGGACTTATCAACCCGATGCTTCATTAACACCAAGAAATCAACCCAACGCATTAATTACCGGCTCATCATCAGCAATACAACAGGTAATGCAAATGATAAATGATAAAACCGTTACCGCAACAAACGGATTATCTGTTTCAATAAAAGCTGATACAGTTTGTATTCACGGCGATGGTGAAAACGCTATTGAATTTGCGATTGAATTGAATAACAGTTTACAAACCGCAGGCATCACCATACAAAAAATAGATTATTGAAAACCGCTGCAAAATATTCAGGTGCTTTTTTAGGAGCCGCCTTTTTAATGGCTACATCTGCTATTGGCCCTGGCTTTATTACACAAACAACAAAATTTACCAGCCAGTTAATGGCAAGTTTTGGTTTTGTAATTCTTATTTCTTTATTGCTGGATATTGGCGCACAGTTAAATATCTGGCGTATTATAGGTGTGTCAAAATTATATGCTCCCGATCTGGCGAATAAAGTTTTTCCCGGCGCAGGAATTTTTTTAACCACTTTAATTGTGATCGGCTCGTTCGCTTTTAATATTGCCAATGTTGCCGGTGCCGGTTTGGGTTTGCATGTATTAACCGGTTGCAGTGTTGAAGTGGGCGCTATAATAAGTTGCATTATTGCCATCATTATCTTTTTAATTAAAGAAGCTGGTAAAGCAATGGATTTATTTGCCAAAGTACTGGGTTTTGTTATGATTGGCCTTACTTTATACATCGCCGTACAATCTCATCCTCCGGTGATGGAAGCATTGCACAAAACATTTATTCCCGACATAATCAATGAAACCATCATTTTAACTGTTGTTGGAGGAACTGTTGGTGGCTATATCAGTTTTGCAGGCATACATCGTTTGCTGGATGCAGGCATTTCCGGAAAAGAATCATTATCAAAAATTTCAAAGAGTTCAGTAACGGGTATTATCATTACTTCTGTGATGAGGGTAATTCTTTTTTTAGCGGTATTAGGTGTGGTGGTTAATCATATAGCTCTAGATGCAAATAATCCTGCTGCAACTGTATTTGAAACTGTAGCTGGGAAATTTGGGTATCGTTTATTTGGATTGATCTTTTGGAGTGCAGCCATCACTTCTGTGGTGGGTTCTGCTTTTACTTCAGTATCTTTTTTAAAAGCTATAAATACTTCGGCACAAAAAAACAGTAGAGTTTATATTATTGGTTTTATTGTATTGTCAACCATTATTTTTTTATTGGTTGGTAAACCAGTTCCGCTGTTGATATTTGGCGGAGCGATAAATGGTTTGATATTACCCATTGCTTTGGCTATTATTTTGGTGGCAGTGCTTAAGAAAAAAATTATCGCAGGTCACAATCATCCCGTTTGGATGAGTATTGCAGGCTGGCTTGTAGTGGCTGTTATGAGCTGGATGAGTATAAGAGCCATCAGTGATTTTATTAAACAGTTTTAAGAGTATTTTTGAATAATAACAGCAACTTATGATTTTAGTAACTGGCGGTGCAGGATTATTAGGGAAAGAATTGATTGTGCAATTGCTTGAACAGGGAAAAAAGGTAAGAGCTATTTACAATAAAACTCCGCTTGCAGCATTTCATTCTTCTAACCTTGAACAGTTGCAATGCAATATTTTAGATGTGGTGGGTTTGGAAGAAGTAATGCAGGGTGTGGAACAGGTATATCATTGTGCAGCCATTGTCACATTCAATCCAAAGCGAAAGCAGGAAATGTTTAAAATAAATATTGAAGGCACAGCAAATGTGGTGAATGCAGCATTGGAAGCAGGCATAAAAAAAATGGTGCATGTAAGTTCTGTTGCTGCCTTAGGAAGAATACGGGAAAATATACCCATTAATGAAAGTATGAACTGGACAGAAGAAACCAGTAACAGTAATTACGGGCAAAGTAAATATTTGGCAGAGCTGGAAGTTTGGCGTGGTATTGGCGAAGGATTGGATGCAGTGATGGTAAATCCGGTTGTAATTTTAGGTGCCGGGGATTGGGATAGCGGCAGCTCAAAAATATTTCAATCGGTGTATAATGAATTTCCATGGTACACAGAGGGTACAACAGGTTTTGTTGATGTACGTGATGTGGTGAATGCCATGATGCAATTAATGGATAGCAACATTACATCCCAACGTTTTATTATAAGTGCCGAAACAAGGAGTTTTAAGGAGGTGTTTAATTTAATAGCAAAAGCATTTGGCAAAAAAGCACCACATAAAATAGTAACACCTCTTATTACTAAAATTGTTTGGCGCTTAGAAGCTTTAAAAAGTTTTTTTACCAAACAGGATCCGCTGATAACCAGAGAAACAGCAAAGACGGCAATGGCAAAAGTAAATTTTGATAACAGCAAGCTGAAAAAATATTTACCGGATTTTACTTACCGGCCAATTGAAGAAACTATAGCAGAAACCTGTGCTGTATTTACCCAAAAAATTAAACAATAGCTTAACAACCGTTGATTTAGTTTTGAAAATTAAATTCAGTGTTTCAGTGCCTCAGTGGCAAATATTTTTCACCATAGGTGAAAAAATTGAGCCTAAAATAAATATCACATGAAAAAAACAATCTTATTGCTTACAGTAATTATCTTATCTGTTTCCGGCTTTGCTCAAACGGAGTATTATTATATTTCCGGTAAGGTGATAGATGCAATAACAAAAGCTCCGTTGCAGGGAGCATCAGTATTTGCACAAAGTACTACGCAGGGCGCAGCCACAAATGCAGATGGAAATTTTAAAATTGCTTTACCAAATGGTGGTTACGACCTGGTAATTACATTCACCGGCTATCAAACAGAATCAAGGCGTATTACAACTGCGGATGCAGCAGATAAAAATATTGTAATAGCGTTAAAGGTAAAAGAAAAGGCCATGGAGGATGTGGTCATAACATCCAGCAGTGAAGTAAAAAATGGCTGGGAAAAGTATGGTAATTTTTTTCTGCAAAATTTTATAGGCGAAGGCGATAACAGTAAATCATGTACAATAAAAAACAAGGAAGTTTTAAAATTCTATTTCTCTAAAAGAAGAAACCGCCTTAAAATTTTGGCGGCAGAACCTATTGAAATTTCAAATGAGGCATTAGGCTATAATATAAAATACACCATTGACTCTTTTACCTACGAGTACAATACCGGAGTTACTCTTTACACGGGTTATCCTTTGTTTGAAGAAATGCAATCAGCAGATACTGTTAAACAAAATTTATGGGCAGCCAACAGGTTAAAAGCTTACAAAGGCTCCATGCTTCATTTTATGCGTAGCCTTTACAATAAACAGTTGAAAGAGGAAGGATTTGAAATTCAGTTTTTAGTAAAGGCAGATGATAAAGAAGAAGCAGTTCCCTTACTTAATTTTTATGGGGCAATGAATTATAATAAAGATGACAGTACCAAAACTGTTGAAGTAAAACCCAATCAAAATAATGTGGTATTAATTTACAATAAAGAAAAACCGGAGCAGGCATATTTAAGTGCCAATCCCGATCAGCAATCAAAATTTCAGCTCTCTGTTTTATTTTTTACTCCGGGGGAATCAGTTATTATTGAAGAGAATGGGTACTACTTTGATCAGACAGACATTATAAAAAACGAATACCTTACCTGGAAAAGAATGGCAGATATGTTGCCGTATGATTTTAAATTAAGATAGTTATTTCCCCATAACCTTTTCCCAAAGCTCCGGTATGCGTTTTATCCAAACCAGTTCCTTCATCTTTTCTTTTGCATCTTCAATTGGGCTGCCAAAATAAACCTTGTTGCCGGCGGTATCTTTTCCTACACCGCTTTGTGCATATATTACTGCATTGGCACCAATAGTTAAAGTTTTACTTACGCCAACCTGCCCCCAAAGTGTTACACCATCCTCAAGCGTTACCACACCGGCAATACCAACCTGTGCAGCTATTAAACAATTTTTTCCGGTGACTGTATCATGCCCTATATGGATCATATTATCCATCTTGGTTCCTTTGCCAATAACAGTATCATGGCTCACCCCTCTGTCTATAGTACAGCCTGCTCCAATCTCCACATCATCTTCTATAATTACCCTGCCACAACTGGGCATTTTTTTATACCATACTTCCCTGTTCTTTTTGGTATTGTAATAAAACGCATCGCTTCCAATTACTGTTCCGCTTTGTATAATTACATTATCACCAATTATGCAATGATCCATAATAGTAGCATTAGGATGGACGATAGAATTTTTTCCAATACTTACATGATTACCAACAAAAGCATTGGGATAAATAAAACTGCCTTCACCAATTACAGCAGAATTACTGATTGATTTCGTTGCCGGTTCAAACGGGCGAAAATGATTTACAATTTTGCAATAGGCTTCAAATGGATTGTCTACAACTAATAAAGCTTTGCCTTCCGGTACTGCCACTTCTTTATTGATGATGATAAAACTTGCAGCGCTGTTAATACACTTATCGTAATACTTTGGATGGTCAACAAAAACAAGATCACCGTTTTCAACTTTGTGTATTTCATTAATACCAGTTGCATTACCAGTGCCGTTGCCCAATAATTTTGCGTTGATAAATTCAGCAATCCATGTTACAGAAACCGGGGAAGGAAATTGCATAATTGTAAAGTTTCAGCAAAGGTATGTGCTTTGCTGAAACTTGCCTTTTGAATGAAAAAGTATAAAAACAGCCGGTTTAAGCAATTAAACCATATTTTTTTTAAAATATTTTTTAATGAAAAATGGGATAAAAAAAGACAAATGAAAAGATAACAGATGAAGAGTAAAGTATAAATAGTTTGAAATAGTTTGTAATGGTTAAAAATTAATTTCCTTTGAAAGTATAGTAGAATCAATGCTTTCAGCGGTTGTTAATTTTTAAAGTAACAGAATTTAAAAATATAGTTATAAACAGAATGAATTTGAATTTAAGAAAACGGGTAAAATAAAGCAGCTATTATCCACAGCAGTAAAAAAAATGTTAATAAAAATTTTTGGAAATAATTTTATGTTAGCGAAAATTCTTTTTAATATTGTGAAGGGAATTTGGTTCCCGGTACTTACTAACCCATCTATATAACAAAGCCTGGCTATCAAATGTCGGGCTTTATTATTTTTATCAACTCTGTTTTTTACTTTTATATTATCAACATGCGATATGAGAAATTACGACACACTAAAAGAAAATTTCATTATCAACACAGACAAATTAAAGCTTGATCTCGCTGTTATTCATAAATATTTAAGCACAGAAAGTTATTGGGCAAAAAATATTTCTGTTGGCCTGGTACAAAAAGCAATTGAAGAATCATTTTGTTTTGGTGTGTACAAAAAAGATAAACTTAATGAAAATATGCAAATTGGTTTTGCAAGGGTGATTACTGATAAAGCAACTTTTGGTTATCTGGCAGATGTCTTTATTTTAGAAGAGTATAGAGGTATTGGTTTAAGTAAATGGCTGATGCAGGAAATTATGAATCACCAGGAATTACAGGGTTTTAGAAGATGGATGCCGGCAACAAGAGACGCACATAAGTTGTATGAACAGTTTGGCTTTACGCCTTTGGATAACCCCGAAAGGATAATGCAGTTGACAGTAGCGAATGCATATCTGGAAAAATAACAGACCTGCAGTAACAGAATCCGGGAACCGGTAAATACACCCCATTAACCATCAACTTATATTGTTATCTTGCGGCAAATAAAAATATCACATGCTTAAATCAATGACAGGTTTTGGAAAGGCGGAACAAACAGTAAATGACAAAACCTTTTTGGTTGAAATAAAAGCGCTTAACGGCAAACAGTTTGAATTACAATTAAAATTGCCCGCCTTATTACGGCCTTATGAGTTTGATATAAGAAATATTTTACAGGAACATTTAATAAGAGGTACCATTGATTGTTACATAAACATCAAGCAGAATGGTACTACTAAACCCGTTAACATTAATACCGATTTAATTAAAGCCTATTACAAACAAATAGATGAACTGGCATCAGAATTAAAAATCGACACTAATTCAGTATTAAGTGCTTTACTTCGCTTGCCTGAAGTTGTAACCCCTGCAACTGACGTTTTAGATGAGAATGATTTTACTGAATTTAAAAAAGTATTGATCTCGGCACTGGATCAGTTAAACCTGCACCGGTCAGAAGAGGGCAGCATTTTAGAAAAAGACCTGATAAAAAGAATAGATAATATTAAAGACCAGGAAGAAGCTATTTTGGTATTGGAGCCCAATCGTAAAAAAAGAATAGTAGAGGAAATAAATCAATTACTTGAAAAAAATGTAGGCAAAGAAAATATAGATAATAACCGCATGGAGCAGGAACTGATCTATTATATGGAAAAGATAGATATTCATGAGGAACAGATTCGTTTGCGTCAGCATTGCGAATACTTTAAAGCTATCTTACAGGAAACAGAAGAAGGCAAAGGGAAAAAATTATCTTTTATTCTTCAGGAAATAGGGCGGGAAATAAATACCACCGGCAGTAAAGCTTACGATGCAGATATTCAAAAATGCGTGGTAAAAATGAAAGACGAGCTGGAAAAAGCAAAAGAACAGGTATTAAATGCGTTGTAAAAAGAGGGTGTAATAATTATTTCAGCAATAATAAAAAGCAATATTTCTATTTTTGTAACATGATTTCCAACAAAACGCATACCTCTAATTTCTTTCTGTCGCTTATTGCCTGTTGCTTATTTATTACTTCATGTACCCAGATAAATGTTTTTGAAAAAAATACCACTATACCCGATTATAAATGGAAAAGCAGTTTTGAAGTAAAAGGCAGCTTTTTTGTTAATGACACCAGCACTCCATACAAAACATATATAGTATTAAGGCATACGGATTCTTATAAGTATAATAATATTTGGCTGGATGTTGGTATTCAGGCTCCCGGTGATACTATGCAATATCAAAAAGCAGATGTACAATTGGGTACAGATGCAGGTGGCTGGATGGGTTCGGGAATGAATGATATTTGGGAACTAAGACAATTATTAATGTTTCGGTTTAATAAGCAGGGTATATATAATTACAGCATTACCCACGTAATGAGGGATGATCCTTTATCTGCAATAATGAGCGTAGGTCTTCGGGTGGAGAAATAATCAGCCTGAAAAAAAATTAACAAAAGCCTTATCACAAAACCCGTAATCTGCTCGTTTTAACAAAACAATTCTTTATTTTGCATATTATGAAGATGAAAGTCCTTACCGTTTTATTTAGTGTTGTGCTGGCCACTAATGCCAATGCGCAACGATACGATTATGTACAGCAGGGAGAATTTGGTGTTACTGCAGGAGTAGCTCATTATTTTGGAGATATTAATACAAGAGCAGCACTTAACAGGCCAAAACCAGCTTTAGGAGTTTTCTTCCGTAAGCAATTTGGTAATTATGTTGGTATGCGTATAGCTGCTCATTATGCACAGGTAGGTTATAGCGATACATATAGTAAGAATGACTATCAAAAAACCAGAAACCTGAGTTTTAATTCCAACATTTGGGAGATAGCCGTACAAGGCGATTTTAATTTTTTCCAGTTTGTTCCCGGTGATCCTGATCATCTTTTTACTCCTTATGTAACCCTTGGTGCCGGTGTTTTTACTTATGACCCTTATGCTTATCTTGATGGTAAAAAAGAATTTTTACGCCCTTTAGGTACCGAAGGCCAGGTAATTGGATATAAAGGAAGAAAGCAGTATAATACCATGGCTTTTTGCTTTCCGCTGGGTGCTGGTGTTAAATACAATATAAACGATAAAATGAATCTGTCGTTTGAAATATCACAACGGTTTACCACAACAGATTATTTAGATGATGTAAGTACAACTTATATAGGAGCAGCCCGTTTTGCAGCATTGCCCAATGGCCAGCCTTCAACTGCCGGCTTATTACAGGATCGTAGTTACGAATTAGATCCTAATAATATTTTAGGTGTGGAAGGCAGGCAGCGGGGCTTTAGCAAGCAAAGAGACCAGTATATTTTTGCAGAAATTGGTATTTCTTTTAATATAAGCAGCTATAGATGCCCAAGTAGTAATTAATTTTTTATATTCTATTATACAGCTCCTGAATTTTCAGGGGCTTTTTTTTGTTCTTAAATAAAATATAGTATCTTTATGTTTCCTCCAAATAAATAGGTGATGTGCTTACCCCATCATCTCAATTTTCCCAATAAATAGAATAACCAAGCACCAATCCTGCGAATAACAAAAGTACGAATCCTCTTATTTCTGTGATGAAACCATAGTTTATCTCACCACTAACAAGTTAACTATGGCGTTCATTCGCAACTGCATTATTATGGCAGTTATTGTTTTTTGTATTTTACAAAATGCAAAGGCACAAACTGTTTATTATTCTGCCCAGTCTTCTCAATTATTGAAGTCAACGGCAGAAGATGTTGCTATGCTTTTACAAAAAGCAATACCCGGTAGCCATTTTAATACCCAGGTTTATACAAGTATGCCATCAACAGGTATTATTTTAATTTACAACTATGCCATCACAGATAATCAGGCTTGTAAAGCGGAGAGTAATGGTTATGATCTTATAAAATTTACCGCAGCACAGGATAACGGCTTACATTTTGGAATTTATCAATACCTGCATCAATTGGGTTTCAGGTTTTATCAACCAGGTACTGAATGGGAAATTATTCCTCTGCTTACTTCTCCATATAAAAAAACAGATACACTTTACAATTGTGCTTTTAAATACAAAACCTGGTTTGTAAGTGGTGGGCACAACCGCTGGATAATGGATAATAATCTTTCTTATGGATGGGATAGTTATTTTGGAGAAAATGGTCATAACTGGGCAGTTTACCAACGCCGTAATGGAATGCTGGGCAGTTCAGGTTTTACCGGCCATCGCGGCGATATTATGACTGGTACTTATTTAGCAACATTAAAAAATAATCCCTGCTATGTAGCCAATTATAATGGATCAAGAGAAGCAAATTCAAGGTCGGTGCCTGATATAAATAATAATAGTGCAACTGATTTTTGGGCAAATACAATTGAACAAAAACAAACCCAGTATAAAAATACTATTTTCGGTAATACCAATTTATATACCAATCAATACCGCAATTATAATTATAATTATGAGCATATTGGTATTGAGGTACCAGATGGTGCAAACTGGGGTAATTCAAAAGAAAATGATATGTGCAATGCTGTGGATTATCCAAATGAAAGTGATCAGCAATTTACCTTAGCCAATCTTACCGCACAGAAAATACTGACTAAGTTTCCGGATAAACATTTTCAGGTGTACGCCTATTCAACACATGCTGATATTCCTTCTGCTTCAATTGCCATAAATAAAAACATAGACGTGCAATTAATACCGGCAGTATATCAAATGGAAAGCAGTACCAATGGTTTAAGAAGCCGTTGGTATAACCGTTTCTCAAACATTTCAGAATATCAATATCTCAATCTTTCCAACTGGAGTGGGGAAACACCTTTATTTAACTGGGACGAGTTAAAAGCAACATTACAAATAGCAAAAGATAAAAAAAGTCAGGGGATAATATGGGAAGCTTCTCCGGCTAAGTTTGGCAGCCTGCCTTTTTTACTGGCTGCTAATAATAATTTAAAAGATGATATATCGATAGATAGTACGCTTCATGAATTTTGTAATAACATGTTTGCCGGTGCAAATAATACAGTATATAAAATATTGCAACTATGGGGCGACGAGAAAACAGCACCCAACAAATATAAAATGCAGTTGTATCTGCAACTGATGAACACAGCCGTGCAACAAACACAAAATGCCACAGATATTGTAAAACAAAGAATAAGGGAATTAAAAGCCTACCTGCACTATATGGTATTGTATTTTGATTTGGCCGGCGATGACGAACATAAAATAACAAAGGCTGAAAAGGATGCGGAGATATGTATCTATCTGGCCAAAGTAAATAAAATGCAGCTGGTAAATAGTTATTATTTAATAACCAACATTGTAAGTAAATACCCTGTAACAGATAATTTTTATACACAGTACAATGTTACAAGCGGAGCTACCTATCAAAATGGAAACCTGCCATTAATAACTGCAGATGAAATTGATAATAATTTCATACAGGATGTAGCCAAATACAGTAACCAGATTGAAGAATTTAAATTAGAAGAAGCAACATATATAAAAAACCAGTTTAAAACAGCCAATATTATACCACTGGCTAAAATAAATACCAAGATCACTTATACCAATGGCATTAATTATTATAACAAAACCACATTTTCTTTAATAGCTCCGGCAGCGGGCAGTTTTAGTATACAATACACACCACATTTTGATATGCCAGACAAAGGGTATATTAATTTTGTTGTGGAATCTGCCGATAAAACATTGCAAATTCTAAAAGATTTTAGCTTAGATAAAAATAGCAAGGCAGGTATATTTACAGTTAATCTGCCATCGGCGGGCCGGTATATTTTAACAGTGGTTTCAAAATATAAATCTGCAGTAGATATTTCTATTACCACCAATGGCAATTGCTTTTATAAAAATGGTGCTTTTCTGGGTAATAAAACAGAAAACTACAGGGCCGACCTGACAAGCCTTCCCGGATATTTTTATATGCCCAAAGGGATCTCAAAAATTTATTTGTCAGTAGCTGGATTTTCAAACGGTAAATATGCATCTGTAGATGCGATCAGCAAAAGCTTTGATATAAAAGATAATAAAGGCAACCTTGTAAAGTTATACTCAGTAACCCCTAAGGATTCCTCATTGTTTTATGTAGATGTACCGGAAGATGCAGCAGGAACTTTTTGGCAGGCTACAAAAATGGAACAGTACAATCTGCAGTTTATAAACATCAGTAATATACTTTGGTATGCAGAGCGTAAACCCGAAAACAGCTTACCTCAGGAAAAACAAGAAGCCATTCCCCAAGCAACATTACCACTATTATTTCCTAATCCTTCAACAGGTATTTTTAACTGCCTGCAAAACGGCAGTATTACAGCTGCCGATGAAATTTTGATTTATAATACCCAGGGTATAAAAGTAGGTGGTTTTAAAAATACCAGACAGTTTAATATAAGTAATGCAACTACCGGTTTATACTTTTATAAAATGATTATAAACGGAACAGAATATAAAGGCAAAGTGATTAAGTTATAATATTATTTACCTGTATTAATTATTTGAATAAGTTTTGTATTAAATATTTTTACTCCGTTCTGGTTAAGATGATGACTGTCGTAAAAATGTAAAGAATCATTAAGCCGCAGCAATTGGTTAAAGTCATAATAAGGAAGTTTTTTACTTTTTATAATGCTGTCAAATTTGTAGTTGTTTGTACGGGAATTATAAAAGTATGAAGTTACAGGTGCCTGAACCAATAAAATTTTTATACCTTTTTCACTTAAATATTTCAGTATTTTATTAAAGTAGTTTATCTGGCTTTTAAGAAATACAGAATTTTCAGGAGGATTAGCCTTGGGGTGGAAATATTCCATTTTGCGTTCTACAAATCCTCCTTTAATATAGCTGTCTTTCCCGGTTACAGCATTTTCTTTAAACTTGTTATCTAAATTAAACCACTGCCTGCACAAGCCATAAATAAGTGTGTTTAATGTTTTTATATTACGCATTTCCAAAGCCATTTTAGCTGTGGCCAGTGTAATGGTATCGTTTGCAATCAAATCCAGAGAAGATTCAACCCCATCACTTGAAAATATAATTGGATCTACTTCATAAATAACCATTTCAGGATTTATACGGGCTAAATATTTATCAAGTAATAATTGTGTTTGAACAGGAGTTTGTGCGCTTGACCCCAGGTTAAAAGAGCGGAACCCTGCGCTATCGAAAATCCTGGTATCGAAACCCCGGTAAGCATGAGAGGAGCCTAAAAAAAGAATATCAACATTTTCAGCATTTTTTATATCCCTTATCCTTGTATATAAATGCCCGTATGAACCTTTGGCGAAACCCATATTTTTCTTTAAGAAAGAAGGTAAAAGCATTAGCGCAGCAATATAAAAAACGGTACAAAACACAACAAACAATATCAGCGATGTAATGAATTTTTTCATAAGTTAAAACTGAAAATAAATAAAAGGTGTTTCTGAGCTTTGCATAAAAATGCCAATTAAAAAAATTAAAGCTGCATAAATACTCCAGCGCACTATTCTAAAACGAATGACGGGTAAATTTTCAATGGCGTATTTATTTTCCCGGCCCAGCCATTCAATCCCCATAAATAAAATGATTAAAAGCACAAGGCTTGTTGAATAAACGGCCGGATCAGGAATTTTAAAAAGTGATGAGGAGAATATGCCCGAGATATACCGGAAGGCATGAGTAAGATCTGCAGCCCTGAAAAATATCCATGCAAAAACAGTTAAGCCAAAAGTAAGCACCATATTAAATAATTCTTTTGCAGAAGGCAGGTATTTGCCCTGCGCAACAGTATCGAGATTGTTGCGGTTGGTTTTAAAGAATATTGATGGCATTATAAAAAGAGCGTTTAAAAAACCCCATATAATAAAAGTCCAGTTGGCGCCATGCCAAAATCCGCTAACCAAAAAAATGATAAATGTATTTCTGATCCTCATTGGGTTACCGCCTTTACTTCCTCCAAGTGGGATATACAGATAATCTTTAAACCATGATGACAATGAAATATGCCATCTTCTCCAAAACTCTGCAATATCACGTGAAAAATAAGGAAACCGGAAATTTTGTAACAGTTCGAAACCAAACAGGCGTGCTGTTCCCAAAGCAATATCAGAGTAGCCGGAAAAATCACCATATATCTGAAAGGTAAAAAAAAGTGCCCCTAAAACAAGTGTGCTGCCTTGGTATTGGGCTGAATTATTAAAAATAAGATTTGCATATTGGGCGCAGGAGTCTGCTATTACCACTTTTTTAAATAACCCCCACATTATCTGCCGTAATCCGTCAACCGCTTTTGCATAATCAAATGTCCTTGGTTTTTCTACCTGTGGCAGCAGGTGTGTTGCCCGTTCAATGGGCCCGGCAACTAAAAGCGGAAAAAAGCTTACAAACAATGTGTAGTCAATCCAGTTAGTGGTTGGTTTTATCCTGTTATTGTAAATATCAAAAACATACGAAAGCCCGTGAAAAGTATAGAACGAAATGCCTACCGGCAAAATTACATTTAGTGTGGAATAGTGAGGCGTTAATCCAAAATTTTGTATTATTCCTGCAAAAGACGCAATAAAAAAATTATAGTATTTAAAAAATCCCAGAAATCCCAGGTTTGTTATAAGGCTTATCAGCAACCATATTTTTTTCTTTTTACGGGAAGTGGAATGATGAATTTTAAGCCCGGTGAAATAATCTAAAAAAGTGGAAAAAGCCAGTAAAAATAAAAACCGCCAATCCCAAAAACCATAAAAAAAATAACTTGCCGCAAGCAGA
Source organism: Ferruginibacter sp. (assembly GCA_043757165.1). Lineage (GTDB taxonomy): Bacteria > Bacteroidota > Bacteroidia > Chitinophagales > Chitinophagaceae > Ferruginibacter. The sequence continues at coordinate 5,867 of JAYVPT010000064.1, read as the reverse complement.
AAGAAGTTTTGTTGTTTAAGGTTTTTGTGTACAATAAACCAATAAATAATAAATACAATTGGTAAAAAAACTGCAAAGTTGATTGAATTAAAAAGCATTCCTGTTCATGAGTTTATTTATCATTTATTTTTTCAAGGGCTGTATTTTAACTGCACATCAATGATAATTTGTAAAAACACGGCGGCTAAACAAATATACACACAATGCAAATATGCAAAACGGATCAGGTTTTCTATATATTGCAGTTGTACATATTTTTATTGTTGCTAAACAATAAGCAAGGTTAAATAAATTGAAATCAGCCCTGCAGTGTTTTGGCAATCTTCCCCCAAAACGCTTATTACAACTAAATTTTATTACTTTTGTACCCCAAAGTCAGGCCCTGCGCCTGACTAATAGTTTTAACTGTTTTATGAACTTAAAAGATAAAATAAACCTGCAGCAATTGCCCAGACACATTGCCATTATTATGGACGGTAACGGACGCTGGGCAAAAGAAAAAGGCGAAGACCGCCTTTTTGGTCATTTAAACGGGGTGGAAAGTGTAAGGAATATTGTAGAAGGGGCTGCAGAACTGGGTATTCAATACCTTACTTTATATGCGTTTAGTACCGAAAACTGGGACCGGCCTGCTTATGAAGTTACCGGGCTTATGGAACTTTTGGTAGATACCATCCGTAAGGAAGTGCCAACCCTTAATAAAAACAAAATCAAACTTCATGTAATAGGTGATATGGATATGTTGCCGGAATTAGCTAGGAAGGAACTAAATGAAGCCATAGAGGAAACCAGTGCCAATACCGGACTGAACCTGATTATGGCCTTAAGCTATAGCAGCCGTTGGGAGATAAATAATGCAGTAAAAAAAATAGCTGAGGCGGTAAAGGAAAATAAGCTACAACCTGCAGATATAACAGCTGATACTTTGCAACAGTACCTGTGTACCAGCCAGTTTCCTGATCCTGAATTGATGATAAGAACCAGCGGGGAATACCGCATAAGTAACTTTTTACTGTATCAGCTTGCTTATACGGAGTTATATTTTACCAATACCCTTTGGCCCGATTTCCGTAAGGAAAACTTGTACAAAGCTATACTAGATTATCAAAGCCGGGAGCGAAGGTTTGGAAAGACAAGTGAACAGATAAAGGCATGAGGTTAAAAGTTGGAGGTTTTAAATCCCCAAACTCCTAAACTTCTAGACCAAACAAGATTAACAAATAGTTTTCATTAATGGGCTTAATTTGCCGCTCATAAAATACCAATTGATGCACCTGATTTACAAAAGGATTTTTTTTATTGTTTCTATTTTATTCAGCAGCCAGTTTTTGGCGGCACAGGTTTCCCCTCCTGTATCTGTTGACCCTGCCTTACAGGAGATATTTAGTTCAAAAATTCCAAAAGAATATACTATTGCTGCAATTACCGTAGGAGGCACTAAAGCCTTTGATGCAAATCTGATCATTTCTATTTCCGGGCTAGCTGTAGGCGATAAAGTAACCATACCGGGCACTGATGTTTTTGGTAAGGCCATTGCCAAATTATGGAAGCAAAACCTTATTTCAGCAGTAGAAATTTCGTTTACCAAACTGGAAGGCAGGGATCTGTATGTTCACCTGGAAATAACAGAAAGACCAAGGTTGGGAGAGTTTAAATTTGTTGGTATAAAAAAAGGTGAAAAAGATGACCTTGAAACTAAAGTACAATTGGTTAAGGAAAGAGTGGTAACCGAAAATATGAAGCTTAGTGCCATGGAGGCCGTCCGTAAATTTTATTTTGATAAAGGATACCGCAATGTAGATATTCAGATGAAAGAAGAAATGATGACTGCATTAAATAATGCAGTTTCTTTAACCTTCTTCATTAATAAAGGCAATAAGGTAAAGGTAAATTCCTTAAACTTCAGTGGTAACGAAACTGTGGCAGCACAAAAGCTGAAGAAGCAAATGAAGGGGACCAAAGAAATGACAAGGATTACTCTATATCCTATTGTTGTTAAAAACCCTTATAATGATACTACAAAAAAAATAACATTTAAGGAATATATACACGATGTAGGCTTTTTGTCAATCTCCAAAACAAAGGATTACATTGATCCTTACTTCCGTTTTAAATTAAGTTCTGCAAAGTTCAGCGAAAAAAAATATGGAGAAGATAAAGCACACTTATTGGATTATTATAATTCGCAGGGTTACAGGGATGCTGTTATTATAGGCGATACTGCTATTTATGACCAAAAAAGCAACCTCAACCTGTTTGTAAAAGTAAATGAAGGCCGCAGATATTATTTTGGAGACATTGTATGGCGGGGAAATACTAAATACAACGACTCCATATTAAATGTATTATTAGGTATTAAAAAAGGCGATATCTATAATTTAGAATTACTGAATAAGCGACTGGGCAAACAACTTTCTGCCGAAGGTGGAGATGTGCAAAGTTTATATATGGATGATGGTTATCTTTTTTACAGGATAGATCCTGTTGAAACTGCAGTTTACAACGATACTATCGATTTTGAGATACGAATGACGGAAGGGCCACAGGCCACTTATGGTAATATCACTATTTCCGGAAATGATAAAACAAAGGATTATGTAATCCGTCGTGAGCTAAGAACAATACCTGGTGAGAAATTCAGCCGCCAGGATATTATACGTACACAAAGGGAACTGGGCCAGCTTGGATTTATTAATGCAGAAAAAATTAACCCTAACGTAGTGCCTAATGCCGATAACGGAACAGTGGATATTAACTGGGAGATTGAAGAAAAATCGGCAGATCAGCTCGAGCTTTCTGCAGGTTTTGGCGGGGGCATTGGTTTAACAGGTACATTAGGTGTAACCTTTAATAATTTCTCTATTAAAAATATTGGTAAAAAATCAACCTGGGATCCATTACCTTCCGGCGACGGACAAAAACTCAGTGCAAGAATTCAGTCAAACGGTAAAGCATTCCGTTCTTATAATTTCTCTTTTACAGAACCATGGTTGGGAGGAAAGAAGCGTAATTCATTTACCGTTGGGTATTCTAATACCAGGTATGCCAATGCATATGATTATTCTACCGGCCAATATTGTAAAAGTTGTGGCGATACTTCTTATGTAAAAACCAGCAGCTTCAGTTTATCATTAGGTAAACAGTTAAAATGGCCCGATGATTACTTTAATTTGATTTATGCACTTAATGTACAGCAATACAAATTAAAGAATTACGCTAACATTTTTGCAGGGCTAAGTAATGGCACTTCTACCAATATCAGTTTAAAAATTGCATTGGTGCGTAATTCTGCAGGACCTAATCCTATTTTCCCCACCAGTGGCTCTAACTTTATGCTGAGCGGACAGTTTACATTGCCTTACTCTGCTTTGGGCATTGCACAAAGTGCATCAAACCCTTACTCCCTGCCAGAATTTCATAAATGGCGTTTTAATGGTGAATGGTATGTTCCCATTGGAAGGGCAAGAGGTGCCGAACATAACAAACAGTTTATTTTAAAAGCCGCCGCTAAATATGGTTTCATAGGCAGGTATAATAATAATCTTGAAATTTCTCCATTCGAACGCTTTCAGTTAGGAGATGCAGGTTTAAGCAATAGTTATGCTTTATTAGGTTACGATATTATTGCTCACAGGGGTTATCCGGTGTATAATTCATCCAATCCAAAGATCAATCCCGACGGCGTATCTAACAACCAGTACTTTACTATCTTTAATAAATATACAATGGAATTGCGCTATCCGTTTAGCACAAGTGCCAGCAGTACAATTTATGGGCTGGCATTTTTTGAGGCCGCAAACGGGTGGTATAATTTTAAAGAATATAATCCTTTTAAACTACGACGCTCTGCAGGGGTGGGGATGCGTTTCTTTTTACCTATGTTTGGCCTGTTAGGATTTGATTATGGCATTGGCTTTGACAGGTACAATCAAAGCAGCGGATTAAAAGGAGCAGCTAAATTTACATTTATGTTGGGCCAGGAACCTGAATAATAAAAGTTAATTTGTATAACAGTAAATACACTAACATGAAAAAGATATTTATTATTGCTTATTGCTTATTGCTCGTTACTTTTTCTGTAAACGCACAGCGTTATGCAGTTATCGATTCAAAATATATTCTGGAGAAATTACCTGAGTACAAAGACGCACAAAAAAAATTAGACCAGTTTAGCGATCAATGGCAGCAGGAAATTGACCAGAAACAGACAATGGTTGATAAGATGGTTAAAGAGTATGATGCCGAGCAGGTTATGCTGAGTGATGAATTAAAAAAGAAAAGAGAAGACGAGTTATATAACAAAGAAAAAGAATTACGTGACCTGCAAAAAAAGCGCTTTGGGTTTGAAGGCGACCTGTTTAAAAAAAGGCAGGAACTGATAAAACCTATACAGGACAGGGTTTATAATGCTGTTCAAAAACTGGCGGTTGATAAACAATATGATTTTATATTGGATAAAAGTGAAGGAATTACCGTTATCTTTGCCGACCCAAAACTGGACAAAAGCGAAGATGTACTGAAAAATCTGGGTGTTAAATAAAACGTAAAACCAAGGCTCGGTGCAGCCAAAACCATAAAAAAACAAACTAAATAAAAAAGTAAACATTAAAAAAAACAATGAAAAAATTAATCGTAGCAGGTGTAATGGCATTATCGTTTTTAGTAGCCTCTGCACAAACAAAAATTGGTTATATAAATACTGAAGAAGTAATGGCTGTAATGCCCGAAACCGAAAAAGCTAATAAAGAATTACAGGAATTACAGGAATCTTTAGCTAAACAAGGGGATGATCTTGAAAAAGAAGCCAATGAAAAAAGTGCTCAGTTTTTAAAAGACTCTGCTACTTTAACACCAAGTATGAAAGAAATAAAAAGAGGAGAACTTATTGCATTGATCCAAAGGGTACAGAATTACAACAATGAAGCTCAGGAAAAAGCAAAAAAAGCAGCACAAGATAAATTTGTTCCTATTCAGAAAAAAGCAATGGAAGCAATTAAATCCGTAGCTAAAAAGAATGGATATGCTTACATACTTGATATTAGTTCAGTGCTTGTAGGCCCTCCAGGCGATGATATCTTACCTCTTGTTAAAAAAGAATTGGGTATAAAAGAAACACCACCAGTAACACCGCCTGCTACAAAAGCTCCGGTAAAATCTGGCAATTAATTTGTTGAATATATTTACAAAAGCCTCCCGATACATCGGGAGGCTTTTGTATTTTTGAAGCATGAAGAATGAAGGCCCCATTGGTGTATTCGACAGCGGTTACGGTGGCTTAACTGTTTTAAAAGAAATAGTGGCTCAGCTTCCTCAATACGATTATTTGTATTTGGGTGACAATGCCCGTGCGCCTTATGGCACCCGAAGTTTTGACACTGTCTATCAATATACATTGGAGTGTGTACAATGGTTTTTTAACCAGGGATGTTCCTTAGTGGTATTGGCTTGTAATACCGCTTCTGCAAAAGCATTGCGTACTATACAGCAAAACGACCTTGCAAAAATTGATACCACTAAAAGAGTATTAGGGGTTATAAGGCCCACAACAGAAATAATTGGCTCTTTATCCAAAACAAAACAGGTTGGTATTTTAGGCACTAACGGAACAGTGCAATCCAATTCCTACCCAATAGAGATACACAAATTCTATCCTGAAATAAAAGTGTATCAACACGCCTGCGCAATGTGGGTGCCATTGATCGAGAATAATGAATACAATTCACCCGGTGCTGATTACTTCGTAAAAAAAGATATAGATCATTTATTGACACAATCAAAAGACATTGATACCATTTTACTGGCCTGTACCCATTATCCTTTATTAATGGAGAAAATTCAGCAGGCTGTACCTACAGGCATTACTATAT
>JAYVPT010000063.1:0-45599 GCA_043757165.1 Ferruginibacter sp. | reverse complement strand
GATGTCGGTAGCGTTAACGGGTAAAACAGTCACATCCATCTTTACGATGTAAACAATGTTGTTGGTTGTGCCTTGTGCAATATTGGCAGCAGCAACGGGTGAGGTAGTTAAGGTAACATCAGCAAATGATTTTGTGTTGAAAAAAATACAGAAGGTTATCAGGAGGCTGATGATTATATGCGAAGGGGGTATTATTTTTTTCATAAAAAAGTATTAATTGTAAAAAAGTAAAAATATTTTAGCAGGCAGATAATAGCTATCTACATTGATTAACCGGTGCCATCTATTGAGCAACTGGCAGAAAACCAGGCAAATGATTTTCTCACTACATTTGATAATTGGTTTAAATGACTTACTATGATAAAAGAAAGAATATTAGTGATTGGGGCCAGTGGTCAGATAGGAGTGGAGCTTACGCTGGCACTGCGGAAGATTTATGGCAATGCCAGTGTAGTGGCATCTGATTTAAGGGAAGAAAATGATCTGCTGAAAGGTACCGGCCCTTATGTAAGCCTTGATGTAATGAATAAAGAAATGTTGCATGTACAGGTAATACGGCAAAACATAACCCAGATATATTTACTGGCTGCGATCTTATCTGCCACCGGCGAAAAAAATCCCAACCTTGCATGGAGCCTGAATATGCAGAGTTTATTAAACGTATTGGATATTGCGAGAGAAGAAAAACTGACCAAGGTTTACTGGCCAAGTTCCATTGCCGTGTTTGGACCAACTTCTCCAAAAAAAAATTGCCCCCAGCAAACCGTTATAGAACCTATTACCGTTTATGGTATCAGTAAATATGCCGGGGAGTTTTGGTGTAATTATTATCACCGCCGCTTTGGAGTTGATGTAAGAAGCCTGCGCTATCCGGGGCTGATCTCTTATAAATCTGCACCGGGTGGCGGCACTACAGATTATGCGATAGAAATTTTTAATGAAGCAAAAGAAGAAAAAAAGTATGAATGCTTTTTAAGTGAAGATACCTATCTGCCCATGATGTATATGCCTGATGCCATAAAGGCGACTATTGATCTGATGGAAGCGCCTGCCGAAAAAATATCTATACGTACTTCTTACAATTTATCAGGCATGAGTTTTTCGCCAAAAGAAATTGCAGCAGAAATAAAAAAGCATATTCCTGAATTTACCATTACCTACAAACCAGATTACAGGCAGGCTATCGCTGACAGCTGGCCGCAGAGTATTGATGACAGTGTTGCAAGGAATGACTGGGGATGGAAGGAAGAATATGATTTGGAGAAAATGGTAAAAGATATGCTGGATAATTTATAATGCAATGATTTTTTAACTTACTGTTTACTAATTGAATTATAAAAACTACCTTCAGGGCCCTTAATTTTAAACCTTAAAAAATACGTATTATGAAAAGATTTTTTTTGGCTGTAGCAATTACAGCAATTTGTACAGGAGCTTTTGCTCAAAAAGAAAGTGATAAAAAAATAAGCTTTAATGCAGGGCCTGAAATTGGCTTTGCCACCGGTAATTTTAACACCACTCACTCAGTAGGTATAGGTGCTACTATACAGGTAGAATTTTATATGGCGCCTTCTACAAATTTTACAATTACTACGGGTTATATTTCTTATGCCGGCAGGTCTGCCGGCACTGGTATTAAAAATAAAGCTGCAGGAATTATCCCACTCAAAATCGGGGCTAAATATTTCTTATCTCAGGGTTTTTATGGTGCTGCACAATTAGGTGTTGGATTTTTTAGTGGTTATAGTTTTTATAAAGGTACTGGACTTGCATACACACCAATGCTTGGATACGAATTTAATACCAAATCAGGTAAGGCTGTTGATGCCAGTTTTAAATATGATGGGTACTCAAGAAATGGTATCGGATTGGGTGCTATTGGTTTTCGCTTAGCTTACAAGTTCTAAAACTTCCAATAATATTTAAGTAAAAAAATCCTGCAGCATTTGCAGGATTTCTTATTTTTTAAAAGTCATTAAATCAGTTTATGTTCGTAAGCATATTTTATTAAACCTATCACTCCTGATGTTTTTGTTTTTCTAAAAATATTTTTTCGGTGTGTTTCAACAGTGCGTTCGCTTAAAAAAAGCTTTTCTGCTATTTGTTTATTATTGTATTCTTTTTCTATCAGTTTTATAATTTCTATTTCCCTTGCAGTAAGGTGTGCCTCTTCACATTCTTTTTTTATTTCACTGGCTTTGGTCATTTCCTGTAATACTTCTTCACTAAAATATATGCCGCCGGTAGCAATTTTTTCCAATGCAGTAATCAGTTCTTTTTTACCAATGTTCTTTAAAACATATCCTGCAATATCTGCATCGTCAATCATCTGGTTTACCAAATCTCCCTGGCCACTCATACTAAGTGCCAGTATTTTTATTTCCGGAAATTTTTTATGTACCTGTTTAGAAAGTTCTGCGCCGTTCATTCCCGGCATCATAACATCGGTTAATAAAATATCAACCTTTGTTTGCCCGAGTAATTGGGACATTTGCAAAGGTTGCGTACATTCCAGTACCACTTTAAACTGGTCGTACCCCTGCAGTAAGGATTTTAATCCATCTATTACAATCTGGTGGTCATCTACAATAGCGAGTAATATTTTTGAGTTTTTCATTTATAGTTAATAACCGAAAATAAAGCATTTTCTTCATTAAACAATTGGAACGTGTATTGCCACCAATGTACCGCTGCCGGGTTTACTGTCAAAGTCTACAGTACCTTTTAAATAGCTGATACGGGATGCAATATTTTTTAAACCTATACCTTCAAATTTTAATTTGTCCTTACTATCAAAGCCCTTGCCGTTATCCTCAATAGTGGCAGCAATTCCATCATCATCTTTAATAAGTGAAATATCGAGTGTGTTTGCCCCGGCGTGTTTAATTACATTGTTTACACATTCCTGAATTACCCTGTATAGTACGGTCTCCACGTTACTGTCAATCCTTTCATTAAGTCCTTCGGTGTGCAGGTTTACTTTAAGTACACGGCTGTCTAATTTATCCAAAAATTCTTTTATGGCACTGGCCAGTCCGCTTTTTAATAAAGCATTCGGCATCATTTGATGGCTTACACTTCTTATTTCTTTACAGCTTTCGTCAACCAGGACTATTACTTTTTCAAACGAAATTTTTTGGCTTTCAGTATTAAATTGTATTTCATTTTCAAAAGCAGATAAATTCATTTTGGCAACGCTCATTAGTTGCCCCACACCATCATGCAGATCTGCTGCTATACGTTTCCGCTCATTTTCTTCGGCAGTAATTATTCCTTTTGTGGCCAGGTCCTGTTGTTTTATTACTTCCAGCTGCAGTTTCTTTTCCTGCTTAAGTTTGTTGCGCCTGTAATACGAAAAGCCGAGTAAGCTCATCAAAAAAAGTAAACCAACAGATCCGTATATCCAATATTTTTTTTTGTTAATTCAAATTGCTGTTGTTCTATTAACTGTTGTTTTTTTGATGTTTCATATTTTGTTTGAAGCATACTTAGCTGATTACTGATATCGCTGTTAAATATGCTGTCGTTTTGTTCTTTATATTTTTTATAATAATCTAATGCCTGCTTTGCATCGCCTTTTAATTCGTAATATTTACTTAACCCGTTATAAGATTCTATGATGGGTTCTTTAAAACTGATCTCTTTACCCAGCGTAAGAGCTTGCTGATAATAATTATATGCAGCTTCAGGATTTTTTTGTTGCAGGTAAATATTGCCGCCATTTAAATAACAGGTGGCTATGCCTTTTTTATCATTTTGTTTTTGCCTTATCGATAAAGAAATATTATTATAAAATGCAGCAGAGTCGTACTGTTTTGTATCGAAAAATACGCTGGAGATATTACTGTTGGCATTACCCAGGCCACGCAGGTCCTGTAAAATTTCTTTTAATTTTTTACTCAGCTGATAGTAACGCAGGGCTTCGTTATAGTTTTTTGCAAAATAGTAGGCCTGGCCTAAATTATTGTAGTTATAACTTATCAGTAATGAATCATTGAGCTGTGCTGCAAGAGCAAGGCTTTTATTGAAATACTCAGCGGCTTTATCAAATTGGTGCAGCCCCTCGTTAAATACATTGCCCACCCAGATATAATCGCCGCTTAATCCTTTTAAATCATTTGCTTTTTCAAATTCGGGAGCTGCGGCAAGATATAATTCGAGTGCCTTTGCATAATCGTTTTTATCATACTCAATATTTCCCAAAGCCCTTAAACAATATCCTTTGCCTGCATGATCCTTTATTTCGGTACGAATGTTTAATGATTGCTCAATTAATTTTTTTGCTTCATCATTTTCTCCATTAAGATTCAGGAAAACACCTTTATTTAAAAGTAACAGACTTTCTCCTTTTTTAAAACCGGATTTTTTGCTGAGTTCAATAGACCTGTTGGCATAATCCATTGCTTTTATGCTGTCAAAATCCCTGTATTGAATAAACAGATCGTTCAATAACATTACCCTGCCCGTATCAGTCTTTTCTGCGGCCAGTTTTTTTTCTATTGCAGTTATTTTTTCCTGATTTTGCGAAAGGATACCTGCAAAAGGGATAAATATGATTAGTATAAGGGAGCTGATTTTTTTTAATGACATCGTAGGGAATTATTTGTCTAAAATTAAACCAACAGACTTTAATATTGCAGCAAATAAATTAATACTATTAAAAGCCCAATATATCACTCATACTGTAAATGCCTTTTTTATTATGCAAAAACTCAGCCGCTAAAACTGCGCCTGTGGCAAAACCTGTGCGGTTATGGGCGGTATGTATAATTTCTATATCATCAATTGCCGAGCTGTATTTTATGGAATGTGTGCCTGGTGCAGGATCAATCCTTTTGCTTATTATAGATAATTCATTGGGATATTTTGCGGGCTCGTTGATCCATTTTTTTTTATGCGTTACATCATGTAATATCTGTTCGGCTAATGTTATTGCAGTACCGCTTGGCGCATCTTTTTTTTGTGTATGATGAATTTCTCCCATGCTCACTTCGTAAGTGTCCTGCTTACTCATCAGTTGTGCCAGTTTTTTATTCAGTTCAAAAAAAATATTTACACCCACACTATAATTACTGGAATATAAAAATGCACCGTTTACAGCTTCGCATTTAGTTTTAATAATTGGCCAATGTTCCATCCAGCCGGTACTGCCGCTTACTACAGCTATGCCGGCATCAAGGCATTTTAAAATATTTTCAACAGCACTGTGCGGCCCTGTAAATTCAATTGCAACATCGCATTGCTGTAAATTTTCTTTGGTAAAAGTATCAATATTGTTGATATCGATTTTTAAAGGAGCAGTATGGTTTCTTTGCAAAACAATTTCTTCAATTGCCTTGCCCATTTTACCATAACCGATTAATGCAATTTTTAAGCTTTTTAACTCGCTGTCAGGTGATGAATTCATTGAATAAAATTTTAGTAATGCAAATATAAAGCGCAAAGGGCAATGGTTGAAGCTAAATGCAATATCCGTAAATAAGTGGTAAACTTTTTAATTAAGGGTACCCATTGACTATCGACTATTGACTATTGACTTTCTCTTACCAATATTCAGCACCAAACTTATGCCATTGGTATTAGCCATTGGGCTGTAGCCAGGTTTTATTTGCAAACTCAGGTTATCTCCCACATCAAAAGTTTTAAGGTGAGCATCAACGGCGGCATCCACTACATTCAATCCCCAAAATACAATAAAAAATAAAACAGAATAATCTACATTTTGCCGCACTTCATTCCTGAAATTTTTTATCCTGTCGGGGGAGCTTCTTACGCTGTAATAGGGTTCCGGTATTAAGCTATCATTGGTACTGATACCATCAATAGCATTTTTATAAGCTGCATTGGCTTCTTTAAATTGCTTGATATTTCTAAAAAATATATAAGCAGTGGTTCCCAAAGCGCCATACACAATCGGCATCTTCCAGTATTTTTTGTTGGTAGCCTGTCCCCAGCCGGGTATTATGGCCGAACGGAGAATAGCAACTTTTGGATTATAGGGTTTGGAAGCGTCTATTGAAAAAATATTTATCTTCTCTTTTTTTGGAACATTTTTTTCAACTGTCTTTTTTGCTGTACTGTCTTTTTGTGCAAACAGTTTTGTTGCAGGGATAAGAAATAATAAAAAAATTATAGGTTTACAAAAAGACATTTCAATTCTTAAGTTCTAAAAGCTCCGCCATCCGGCGGATTTTGGGTTTGTGTTTAACTCACTATAATTTTAAACTTATCCAGCAAAGCATTTAACTCTTCTAAAGAATAGTATTCGAATAAAACAGAACCATATCCTTTTTTATTGTGCGTTAATTTTACTTTGGTATTAAAGTTCGATGCTAAATTATCTTCTATCTTTTTAAATGCAGGCGGCAAATCGGGTTTTACACCAAGTTTAACAGAGTGGGGCGTATAAATTTTTCTTACCAGATCCTCAGTTTGCCTTACAGACAAACTGCGTTTTTTTATTTCGCTGAAGATGTATAACTGTTTATCTACAACATCAACATTTATCAATGCCCTTGCATGGCCCATTGATATAGTACTATTGCGAACGGCAATTTGTATATCAGGCGGTAATTTCAATAGCCTGATGTAATTGGTAACAGTGCTCCGGTCTTTGCCCATTCGCTCTGCCACCTGTTCCTGTGTATAATCCAGTTCATCCATCAGGCGTTTATAACTCAGGGCAATTTCTATAGCATTAAGATTTTCTCTTTGTAAATTTTCCAGTAAAGACAATTCCAGCAACTGCACATCATTAGCCTGCCTTACATAAACCGGCACATCTTTTAAACCGGCAATTTTTGCAGCCCTGAACCGGCGTTCACCTGCAATAAGCCTGTATTTGCCATTGGGTAATTTAGATACTGTTAAGGGCTGAATAATATCATGCAATTTTAATGAAGCCGCCAGTTCACTCAAGGCCATTTCATCAAAATCTTTACGGGGCTGCTTGGGATTTACTTCAATCTGGTCTAATGCTACACGTGATGATGTGGTGTTTTGTTCCACTACGTCGGACCGTAAACTACCGGCAGTACTTTTTAAATCTGCATCAATATTTTGCAGTAAATTTCGTATTCCTTTTCCTAAAGCGTCTTTTTTATTGGGAGGGGTCATATTTTAATTTGCAAATGAGAAAATGGGGAAATTTGCAAAAAACAAAAACGCAATCTGTTTGCATATTTGCACATTTGCAAATTGTCATATTATTGTATTATCCTGTCTTCCTCTTTTATTTTAGTCATATTGTTTTTTTGCAAAATTTCTTTTGCAAGGTTTAAATAATTGATAGAGCCTTTACTGTCTGCATCGTACAAAATTACCGGCTTGCCAAAACTTGGTGCTTCACTTAATCTTGTATTGCGGTGAATGATACTGCTGAAAACAATATCTTCAAAATGGCGGCGTACTTCGCTTACCACCTGGTTACACAAACGTAAACGGCCATCATACATGGTCATTAATATGCCTTCAATCTTCAATTCAGGATTAAGTCTGTTTTGTACAATTTTAATGGTGTTTAGCAATTTGCCCAAACCTTCCAGCGCAAAAAATTCGGTTTGCACCGGAACCACCACACTGTCTGCAGCAGTTAATGCATTAACGGTTATCAATCCCAGCGAAGGGGAGCAATCAATTATTATAAATTCATACTCATCTCTTATCGGCGCCAATATATTTTTTAATACACTTTCCCGGTTGGGGTAGTTAATCATTTCAATTTCGGCACCCACTAAATCAATATGCGATGGTAATATATCCAGGTACGGGATATCTGATTTTAAGATCAGGTCTTTTGCCTGCGCTTCATTTACCATACAATCGTAAAGGCTTTGGGTAATATTATGCAGGTCAAAGCCGGTACCGGTGGTACTGTTAGCTTGTGGGTCTGCATCAACTAACAGCGTCTTAAACTCCAGCACTGCTAAACTGGCCGCCAGATTAATTGCCGTAGTGGTTTTGCCTACTCCGCCTTTTTGATTGGCTACACCTATTATTCTTGCCATAATTTACTTGGTTATTAGTTGTCAGATGACAGTTGATAGTATGAAGCATCTGTAAACTGTCATCTAACTTCTGTCATCTTTTTTGATGACAGGTTGGCAAATTTAACCATTCGGCATAATATTGGGCAACAAAGATTCAACATTGTTGTTATAGTTATAAACAATATATAAAATTTAATGATTACAATAGTTTCGGGCACCAACAGATTGGGTAGTAATACACTTAAAGTAGCAAAAGAATATCAACGGTTATTGCGTGAAAAAAAAGTAGCGGCCGGTTTATTTTCTCTTGAGGAAGTTAATGTAATGACAAGGGATGCTGATTTTGCAACAATTGAAAATGATATCATCATTCCAACCACCACTTTTATTTTTATAGTGCCGGAATATAATGGCAGTTTTCCGGGAGTATTAAAACTGCTTTTTGATAACAGCCGTTCACATGAAATATGGTTTAACAAACAGGCGCTTATTACCGGCAATGCCACCGGACGGGCCGGTAATTTAAGGGGAATGGATCACCTGGCAGATATTTTAAATTATATGAAGATAACGGTGCATCCGAACAAATTACCCATATCGCAGGTAAATAAATTAATGGATGCCGAAGGCAGATTTACCGATGCAATTGCATTGAATGCTATCAACAACCAGTTAGAGGAATTCCTTAACTGGAGGCATCTGTAAACACCCAAATAAATAATTTTAACAGGCTGATAAAATATTCAGCTCTCACAAACGTCTAACTTCAATAATTGAACTGCCGGGTATAAATAACAAACTTCAAATTTTTTCATGCGTACACCATTAGGAGTAATAATTTTTATCGCTATCACTTTGTTGCTGGATACTTATGTTTTTCAGGCCATTAAATCGGTGAGTCAGGCATTATCACCCAAAGCAAAAACAATTATATATTCCATTTATTGGGGGCTAACTGCAATTGCTATCATCAGCTTTTTATTATTTGTTTATACGGAGCAGGATTTTCTGGGTAAAAAAGTAAGAACTTATTTATTTGCAACAGTAATTGGATTGTTTCTTGCAAAAATCACTGCAGGAGTTTTCTTCTTAATAGATGATATACGCCGGGCTATTCAATGGGTTGCCCTTAAATTATTTTTAGGTAACGGGGCCGGTAACGATATGGCCAGCGAAGGTATCAGCCGCTCTGCATTTTTAAACTGGCTGGGCCTGGCAGCAGGCAGTACATTATTCGGCAGTTTGTTGTATGGCTTTGGCAATAAATATAACTATGATATAAAAAGAATGCAACTGGCCTTTGAAAATTTACCACAATCATTTAAAGGATTAAAAATTGTTCATATCAGCGATATACACAGCGGCAGTTTTACCGATAAAAAAGCCGTACTGCATGGAGTTGAAAAAATATTACATGAAAAAGCAGACATTATTTTATTTACCGGCGATTTAGTTAACGACAGGGCGACAGAAATGGCGGAATATATGGATGTGTTTAGCCTGTTAAAAGCACCAATGGGTGTGTACAGTACATTTGGCAATCATGATTATGGCGATTATGTAAGCTGGCCACATAACGGAATTAGTAAAGAACAAAATTTAGAGAATTTAAAAAAAGTACATGCCGACCTGGGCTGGCGTTTATTATTGAACGAACATGTGGCACTGGAAAAAGACGGTGAACATATTGCTTTATTAGGTATAGAGAACTGGAGTAATAAAGCCCGGTTTCCCAAGCATGGACGTATGGACCTTGCATACCCCGGTACAGAAAAATATCCCTTTAAAATATTAATGAGCCACGACCCCAGCCATTGGGATGGACAGGTAAAAACCAACTATCCTGATATTGACCTGATGTTGAGTGGCCACACCCACGGTATGCAGTTTGGTATTGAAATACCCGGCTTTAAATGGAGCCCCGTACAATATATGTACACACAATGGGCAGGCCTGTATAAAGAAGGTACACAACATTTAAATGTAAACCGGGGTTTTGGTTTTATTGGCTACCCAGGAAGAGTGGGCGTGTTGCCGGAGATTACGGTGATTGAGTTGGTGTAGCTATTTTTTATAGTTTTAACTTTTATAGCGACGTTTTTATTTTTATCTTCCGGTAAATAAAACGCTATGGTACGAATTATTGCGGTTGTCGCTTTTGCTTTTTTGTTTTCCTCCTGCTCTAATAAATCAGACAGTCTATTAGCAGTATTGAAAGCAACCGAAGAAGGGTTTCTGAATTCTAATAGTGTTGTTTCAAATTCAAGTACTGTTATTTATCACGCTTTGGACGAAAAACTTTTAAAGCCAGAAAGTGCCCAGCAAGCTTCAGTATGGCAGCCAAAAGCGATGCTTATTAAAGAAAATTCTGCAGGAATAATTAGATATCTGGATTCTTTGATTGTTGAATTAAAAAAAGAAGCTGGTCTCAGATTAGAAAATATGATAGAAGTTTACAGAGAAGATGATTTGGAAGCAGTAAGTAGTTTTTTCCTCAATAAAAATACCGGCGATGAATTATATGATAGGCTACAAAAATATAAAAGTGATATACTTGCGGTAGATCCGGAATTGAAAAAAGAATTTGGTGATAATTCAATAATAATTACCTATCGATTTGAACAAGAACGAAAAAGCCAGAAAGATTTTACTAAAACCTTTTTTGATGATGTTCCGGCAATTGCGGCTGTTGCAATTTTGAGGGAACTTGAAAATAATGTAAGAGTTTTGGAGAATCAATTTGTTACTTATTGCTTTAATAAAATAGGCAGTACTGATGGCGATGGCTCTTTTGATAAGTTTGGGGTGATAATTGGCCAAAGTAGTAATATTGTAAAGGCAGGTGATAAAATTGAAATAACAGCAGGTATTGGTTCTTTCTCTGTTAGAGCAAATCCCAAAATAACAATTGATGGGAAAGAGATTCAAATGGAAAATGCAGTTGCGTCATATAAATTCAAAACACCATTAAAAGCAGGCAAGTACTCTATTCCTGTGAAGATTGAATATACAGATGTAGACGGTTCAAAAAAAATACAAACGAATAAAGTTGAGTATAACGTCGCGGAATAATCTTGTATTTAAAACAAATTCCTAATTACAAATCCCTAATTCCTTAAATAACTACACTAACCTAATCCCATCCTTCTCCAAACTGATCTTCTTCTGCCGGTATAAATTACCAACCGTCATCTTAAAAGTTTTTTTACTCATGGCAAAAACGGAGTAAATATCATCAGGGTCACTTTTATCGTGGTAAGGTAAAAAGCCATTATTTTCTTGTAGCAGGCGCAGTATTTTTTCTGTTTCATCTTCTACACGGTTGTAGCCGGGTTTACCAGCAGCCACATCAATCCGGTTATCGCTGTAAATCTTTTTTATAAAGCCTTTAAATTTATCGCCGGCTGTAATATCCCTGTAAATTTCGTTGTGGTGTAAAACACCGGTATGCTGGTTGTTAATGATAACCACATACCCAATATCGGTGCGGCGGTAAACAGTAAGGTCAACCACTTCAAGTTCTTTAACCGAAATATCATCATTGCGTAAAAAAGATTCTATTTTTTCTGTGGCGGCTAAGCGGCCTGTTTGTTCATCCAGGTAAATTTTTACCAGGTATTCACCATTCGGTATCATGCCACGCTGCTGTTTGCTTTTTGGTACAAAAAGGTCTTTCATCAAACCATTATCTAAAAAAGCACCTTGGGGTGTTACGGTAATGCATTTTAGTTTTACAATATCGCCTAAAATACCTTTTGGTTTTTGTGTGGTGGCAATCAACCGGTCTTCCCCGTCATGGTATAAAAACACATTCAGTTCATCACCTGTCTTTATACCATCGGGCATAAACCTTTTGGGTAATAAAATACCTTCGGCGCCATCATCTAAATAAACACCAAATGCCACTTCACGTATTACTTTTAGGGTGTTGTATTTACCAACTTTAATCATAATAACAAAGTACACGAATTATTACGAATTACACGAATTAAAATAAGGTATACGAATTATTACGAATTATACAACTATGCTATTCAACGATTGAATAATTAGTGTAATTCGTAATAATTCGTGTAATAGCCTATCTTCACGTACAATTAAAAAATATACAGTTTGAAGTTTACAGAATTTGGTTTCGACAATCGTTTGATAGAAGGTATTGAAGCATCCGGATACGAAAACGCAACACCTGTACAGGAGCAGGTAATACCATTAATATTACAGGGAAAAGACATTATCGCCTCTGCACAAACCGGCACAGGTAAAACCGCAGCATTCTTATTGCCATTGATCAATAAAATTATTACCGATCCGCAGGTAGATCATACCAATACAGCCCTGGTTATTGTACCCACTCGTGAACTGGCCATACAAATTGCACAACATATGGAAGGGTTGTCTTATTTCACCTCGGTAAGTTCTATTGCAGTATATGGCGGTGGAGATGGTAATGCTTTTGTGCAGGAGAAAAAAGCATTAAGTCATGGAGCCGATGTGGTGATTTGCACCCCGGGCAAAATGATGGCGCATATAAAAATGGGTTACGTAAAATTAGATGGCTTAAAATATTTAATATTAGATGAGGCAGACCGAATGCTGGACATGGGATTTTATGACGATATCATGTTCATCATAAATCATTTGCCAAAGAAAAGGCAAAACCTGTTACTCTCTGCTACCATGCCACATAAGATAAGGGAGATGGCACGTAAGATTTTGCATCATCCGGCAGAAATAAATATCTCCCTCAGTAAGCCTAACGAAAAAATTGTACAGGAAGCTTTTGTGGTGTATGAAGAACAAAAAATTCCATTAGTAAAATATTTGCTAAAGAAAAAAGAATTTTCATCAGTACTTATTTTTTGCAGCAGCAAACAAAGTGTAAAGCAATTAACAAGAGATTTAAAACACGGCAAATTATTGGCCGACGAAATTCACAGCGATCTGGAACAGGAAAAACGTGAAGATGTTTTAATGCAGTTTAAAAGCCGCAGGTTGCCCATTTTAGTGGCTACCGATATTTTAAGCCGTGGTATTGATATTGACAATATTGATCTGGTAATAAATTATGATGTGCCGCACGATGGTGAAGATTATGTGCATCGCATTGGCCGTACCGCAAGAGCAGAAGCAGACGGAACTGCCTATACATTTATAAGCCCGAGAGAACAGCGT
The DNA here is from genome assembly GCA_043757165.1 of Ferruginibacter sp. Classification (GTDB taxonomy): domain Bacteria; phylum Bacteroidota; class Bacteroidia; order Chitinophagales; family Chitinophagaceae; genus Ferruginibacter. The sequence continues at coordinate 32,436 of JAYVPT010000063.1, read as the reverse complement.
AAGTTTTTATCTATAGAAAAATTATTGGGCAAGCCGGTTACCAAAGCAATAGTGCCCGAAGAGTTTGGTCCCACACCGGAATTCAATACCAGTTTTACACCCAACAGGGGAAGTGGCAAAAGAAATTTCAGTAAGCCAAGGCATTTTAATAATAATGCTTCAAATAAAAACAGCAATTAATTTTTGTTACAGGCATTGTAATGCTATTCAACTTCATTGGCAGTTTACCCCGATATGGCGGGATACTCTTCAACAGCAAACCTTTTAAAATTTTATAGAAGAGTAGTAAACATTTCTGTGTTTCAGTGCCTCAGTGGCAAATCTTAATCGCCGCAGGCGATATTGCAATCCTTGCCTCAATATCAAATATATTTGTAAAAAATATTTCCATCAGCAACGGCACAAACATATTAGCCAATCCCATTGAATACATACAGGGTGTAAGCACCTTACGTGGCGATATGCTGCGTAAAGAACTGGAGATATTTACATTTAACGACCTTTTGAATTATTTTCCCCTGCGCCATGTTGATAAAACAAACGTAGATAAGATTGGTGCTCTTACTTTCAATACTGAATATGCACAGGTAGCCGGTAAAATAACCGATATTGAAATTGTTGGAGAAAAAAGAGGCCGTCGTTTGGTGGCACATCTGCAGGATGAAACAGGAGAAATAGAATTGGTTTGGTTCCAGGGAATAAACTGGGTGCAAAAAGGCATCCATGAAGGCCTTCAATATTTAGTGTTTGGTAAAATCAGTTTTTTTATGGGCAAACCACAAATTGCCCATCCGGAAATTGAGATTTTAACTGCACCAAAAGCTACAGGTAAATTCTTTTTAGAACCCATTTATTCCTCTACCGAAAAATTAAAAGCCCGGGGGCTAAATGGCAGGGTAATTGGTAAGTTGACTTATGCGTTGTTTCAGCATATTACGGAAAAAGATCTGCCGGAAAATTTACCAGAGTCTGTCATCAAACAATACAAATTCATCAGCCGCTACGAAGCCTACCGGCATATTCATTTTCCGGCAACGGAAAAACATTATGAGCATGCGGTTCGGCGTTTAAAATTTGAAGAATTGTTTTTTGCACAACTACGGCTGAACCTGATAAAGAGTACCAGACATCGTTTTAGCAAAGGATTGGTTTTTGATAAGGTCGGTGATCTGTTCAATATATTTTACAATAATTACCTCCCATTTGAATTAACCGGTGCTCAAAAACGGGTGTTGAAAGAGATACGAAAGGATACAGGCAGCGGTAAACAAATGAACCGCCTCTTACAGGGAGATGTAGGTAGTGGAAAAACCATTGTGGCATTAATGATGATGTTGATTGCTGCAGATAACGGTTTTCAAAGTGTGATGATGGCCCCAACAGAAATTTTAGCCCAGCAACATTTAAACAGCATTACAGCATTAATAAAAGATATGCCGGTTTGTGTAAAAATGCTCACTGGCTCATCTAAAGCAAAAGAAAGAAGGGAAGTGCTTAAACTTTGCGAAGAAGGATCTTTGAATATTTTAATTGGTACTCATGCAGTGATAGAAGATAAAGTGCTGTTTAAAAATTTAGGCTTTGCCGTAATAGATGAGCAACACAAATTTGGTGTGGCGCAACGGGCACAACTGTGGAAAAAGAATATCATTCCACCACATGTGCTGGTAATGACGGCAACACCAATACCACGTACATTGGCACTTACTGCTTATGGCGATTTGGATTACAGCGTAATGGATGAATTACCGCCGGGGAGGCAACCCATCAATACCGTTCACCGTTCAGAAAGCAAGCGGTCGCAGGTAATGGATTTTATTAAACACGAGATAGCCAACGGCAGGCAGGTTTTTATCATCTATCCTTTAATAGAAGAAAGCAGTAAGATGGATTACGAGAACCTGATGAAGGGGTACGAAGAAGTGAAATCATTTTTTCCCGAACCTAAATACTGGATAAGTATGGTGCATGGAAAAATGGATGCCAAACAAAAAGAAACCAATATGCAACGGTTTGTAAAAGGGGAAACGCAAATTATGGTAAGCACAACCGTTATTGAGGTTGGAGTTAATGTACCAAATGCCACAGTAATGGTAATTGAAAGTGCGGAAAAATTCGGCTTATCTCAATTGCATCAGTTACGGGGAAGGGTAGGCAGAGGGGCTGAAAAAAGTTTTTGCATATTATTAACAGGGCCTAAAGTATCAAACGATGCCAGGGAAAGGTTAAAGATAATGGTGGCTACCAATGATGGATTTAAGATAGCGGAGAAGGATCTTGAAATTCGTGGCCCCGGCGACATTGAAGGCACTAAGCAAAGCGGATTATTAAACTTTAAGCTGGCAAACATAGTCCATGATAAAGTAATGCTGGAGGCGGCGAGAAATATTGCAGAAAATTTATTAGAAACAGATCCTGACATTATTATGGCAGAGAATTTGCCGGTTAAAAATTACCTTCATCAGCAAAAAGGTAAAACGGAATGGAGTAAAATCTCGTAAGTTGTAATTGACAGATATTTGGCATTTAATCCGTTTGATATCTTGAGAACAATTTCAGTGACTGTGTGAGTATATTTATGTACATTGTAAAAAAATATAGTTGATCACTTTGAATAAAATAACTAAGTTTTTTTTAGCGATTGCTTCAACAATATTTGTTGCATCAACTGTTAATGCACAAATGGAATTTGTAGAGAATAAAGGACAGTGGGACAGTAAGGTTAATTTCAGGGGTGATTTTACAACGGGTTCTTTCTTTCTCGAAAACAAAGGTTTTACGGTATTGTTACATAATCCTTCCGATTTACAAAGATTGGGAGAAGTAATGCATGGCGAAACACATAATTCAAACACTGCCGTTGCATTAGCTGTTAATGCGGCTTCACAACCTCTTCAAAATACAAATAGTGTTACACTGCATTCACATGCATATAAAGTAAATTTTTTAGGAAGCAATAATAATATACAGGCTGTGCCAGATAAAATATTACCCACTTACAACAATTATTTTACAGGCAACGACAAAAGCAAATGGGCTAATAATTGCAAAATATACCAGGCAGTTACTTATAAAAATGTATATCCCAATATTGATGTACGTTATTACACTGAAGGAAATAAACTGAAGTACGATCTTATTGTTCGGCCAGGAGGTAATCCCAATGCCATTGCCATGCGTTATGACGGGGTTGATAAACTGGAAATTAAAAACAGGGAATTGGTTATTGGAACATCTGTTGGCAGCGTAAAAGAATTATATCCATACAGCTATCAATCGCCATATGGAAAACGTGAAGCTGTTGATTGCAAATACCTGGTTAAAAATAATGTGGTTACTTTTAAAGTAAGTAATTATTCTGCTGGTGAAACATTAGTGATTGACCCTTCTTTAATTTTTGCTTCGTTTACCGGTAGTACACAGGATAACTGGGGTTATACAGCAACACCCGGCCCTGATGGAAGCTTTTTTGCAGGAGGCATTGCTTTCGGTGCCGGTTTTCCCACATCACCGGGGGCATACCAAATTGGTTATGGACAAGGTGTAAATGAAGATAATTTTAGTGGATATGATGTTGCAATTTTTAAATTCTCTGCAAATGGCAGCCAGCGCCTGTATGCAACTTATTTAGGTGGTAATGGCAATGAGCAACCACATAGTATGATATGTGATGCACAGGGTAATTTAATTGTAGCAGGCAGAACAAATTCTGATAATTTTCCGAAACTAATACCTCAAATTGGAAACGGTGGACAATTTGATATTTTTGTTACAAAATTTAATGCTGCCGGTACAACATTATTAGGATCAGTAAAAATGGGAGGCAGTGCTAATGATGGCGTTAATATAAAATCAAAATATTCTTCAATTCCTCCCGATGGTGCAGTATCTATTAGGAGAAATTATGGCGATGATGCAAGAAGTGAGGTAATTTTAGATGCAAATAACAATATCCTTTTAGCCTCATGTACGCAGTCTGCCAACTTCCCTATAACTGGCACGTCCATTCAGGTTAAACTCGACAGTTTGCAGGATGGGGTAATAGTAAAATTCACCCCTAATCTTTCATCTGTTTTGTTCAGCACTTTTTTTGGAGGTAAAGGAGATGATGCCTGTTTTGTTTTATCCGAAAATCCTGTAACCGGGAACTTATATGTAGCCGGGGCTACTACCAGCACTACTCTACCCGGACTTAAACCAAATCTTGTAAACAGCACTTATCAGGGCGGTGTAACTGATGGGTTTATTACAGAAATAGTAAGTGATGGTTCGGGAATTATCAGAACCACTTATATAGGTACTACAGGAAATGATATGCTGTATGGACTTAAGTTTGATAAATTTGGTTTCCCTTATATCATGGGAACCACAACAGGCAACTGGCCTATAGTAAATGCGCCAACATTTGGCAGCGCTTCAGGAAAACAGTTCATTTGTAAATTGCAACCGGATTTATCTGCTTATGTATACTCAACTGTCTTTGGTACAAGCTCATCTGCGCCTAATCTTTCTCCAGTTGCGTTTTTGGTCGATCGTTGTCAGAATGTTTATGTATCCGGTTGGGGCGGTGGGCCAAATACATCAAAAACTTATCCTTCAGCAGGGACGAATGGATTACCACTGGTAAATCAATTGCCTGGGTTGCCTGCAGCGGATGGGTCTGACTTTTATTTTTTTGTATTAGAAAAAAATGCAGCAAGTCAGCTTTTTGGATCTCATTATGGGCAGAATGGAGGATTTGGAGATCATGTTGATGGAGGCACAAGCCGTTTTGATGCAAATGGTGTTATTTATCAGGCAATCTGTGCCAATTGTGGTGGCGGGGCAGCTTTTCCCACAACACCAGGTGTATGGTCTATCAGCAACCGTTCAAGTAATTGTAATGAAGCTGCGGTAAAAATTGAAATGAATTTTGCAGGTGTTGGTGCCAGTGTAAAAGCTACTATTGACGGGGTGATAGATACTATTGGTTGCGTACCCGTACTAATAAATTTTACCGATACATTGGCGAAGGGAAAAATGTATATATGGAATTATGGAGATATTTCTAACCCTAAAAAAGATACGACATTTGCACCAAACAATTCAGCATCTCACACCTATAACCAGGTAGGTACTTACAGGGTTATGTTGGTCTCTATAGATTCCATCACTTGTAATATTTCCGACACTGCGTACATAACCGTTAAAGTTGGGAATAACGAAGTAATACCCAACTTTTCTTTTACTAAATTAGACAGTTGTGCCAGTTTGCGTTACAGGTTCGATAACTTAACCACTGCAGCATTACCAACATATACCAATCAAACTTTTATCTGGAATTTTGGTGATGGCTCACCAGTAATCCGTACCGGTTTTAATTCTCAGATACACACGTTTCCATCAACAGGTTCTTATAATGTACGGTTAACTGTAGATGATACCACTTTTTGTAATTCGCCGGAAGATACCTTAAAAATGTTAAGGATCAACCCCAATGTAAAAGCAATATTCAATACCAGTACAAGAGGCTGTGTATCCTATACACCTGTATTTAAAAACAATTCACTGGGTGGTATAAACTGGTTGTGGGATTTTGGAGACGGAACTTTTTCTACAGATTTTGAACCCCTACATACTTATAATTTAGTAGGCTCATACGATGTACGTTTAATTGCATTTGACAGTACAACCTGCAACAAGGTAGATACTTCGGCATATTTTACAATAACAGTTTACCCAATACCAACAGCAAGCTTTTCTTGGAGCCCCAATCCGCCTGTTGAAAATACTAAAACTGTTTTCACTAATCTGTCTGTTGGTGCCACAAGGTATTTATGGGATTTTGGTGATGGTGTAACTTCAACTGATGTAAACCCTGTACATCAGTATAATAAAACTGATACTTTTTTTGTGAAATTACTGGCTTTTAATGACGCTGATTGTGTTGATGCAGATAGCAACTATATTCCTATTATAGTATTGCCGTTGCTGGCTGTGCCAAATGCATTTACTCCGGGAAGGTTTTCGGGTAGCAGCTATAATAACGGTATTATAAAAGTGGAAGGTTTTGGTATAGCTAAAATGAATTGGAAAATATACAACCGCTGGGGCCAGGTGGTATTTATAACATCCGACATAAACCTGGGATGGGATGGTACATTTAAAGGTGCATTGCAACCAATAGATGTTTATACCTATACCCTTGATGTGGAATTTACCGATGGTAAAAAAACAAGAAAGACAGGTGATATAACTTTATTGAGATAAAAGTTGAAAAAATAACCAGGAAAGATAATTAAAGAATGAGGGCGAATAATAAAATATCAGTTTTCACAATTTGCAGTTTAATGTTTGCATTTTCTTTACAGGCACAGGATCTGCATTTTTCGCAGTTCTTTAATTCACCATTAACAACTAATCCTGCCAATACAGGTTTTATTCCCGATGCTGATTACAGGTTAGGTGCAAATTACAGGAACCAGTGGAGTGCAGTAATGACAGTGCCTTATAAAACCACCAGTATTTTTGGCGATGCACAACTCTTTAGGGATAAACTTGAAAATGGCTGGCTGGGTGTTGGCGGTGTTTTATTAAGTGATGTTGCCGGTAGCGGAAGTTTACGAAGCACAAAAATTTATGGGTCTTTAGCATATCATCAAATGCTGGGTAACAGCAGTTTGCTTAGCGCTGGTTTTAATGTAGGCTGGGCTAATAAACGTATTGATCAAACCAAATTAAAATTCCCCGATCAGTTTGATGGCAAATTTTTTGATAACCCGGTAACTGCTGTAAGCTTAACCAACAACAACGTAAGTTATATGGATGTGCAGGCGGGCATGAATTACGCTTACTTTCCCAGGGAAGATATCTATATCAATGCCGGTTATTCCATTCATCATGTAAACAGGCCAAAAGAAACTTTCTTTAATGACAATACAAATGCAGGACGAATTCCAATGCGGCATATTGGGTTTTTAAACGCCATTGTAAAAGTTAATGAAAGGGTCATCATTAACCCTAATGCTTATTTTACAACACAAGCTAAAGCAATTGAACTGGTATTTGGTTTAAATGGTAATTATAATCTGTCGGAGTATGGCGAAAAACAACTGATTGCAGGTTTATACTATCGTCTTGGCGATGCCATTGCACCAATGGTGGGATTTGAATTAAATAATATCAGGTTTACATTCAGCTATGATGCCACATTATCTTCTTTAAATAAATTTAATAATTATCGTGGTGCCAGTGAGATCAGCATCATCAAAAAAGGATTTTATCCACAGCACCAGGACAGGCAAACCATGTGTCCAAGTTTTTATTAAATCCCAGTTTATATAAAAAGTGTCTCAAATCTTTGAGACACTTTTAGTTTTACCTTCAATGTATTTAAACCGAGGCCGTCTGTTTTGCTTTTTTTAATTCCTCTTTGGTTTTTTCCAGTTCTTCCTTTACTTTTTCCAACTCTTTTTTAATTTCATCTGTATTAATGTTTTTTAATTCCATTTTCATTTCTTTCATAGCTTCCTGAATTTCTTTATTCATCTTATTCATATCAACTTCTTTCAGTGCCTCCTTTATTTCTTTATTGATCTTATTCATGTCAACTTCTTTCATGGCTTCCTGCACTTGTTTATTAATGGCATTAATATCTATTTCCTTTAAATTTTTATTTACCTCTTCCATAATTTTTTTCATATCCACTTCCTTAAGACTCTGTTGCACTTCTCCCATAATTTTTTGCACATCTACCTCCTTTAGTGCCTTATTTACTTCTGCATTAATCTGTTTCATATTAAGTTGCTTCATTTGTTCAGCAAGTTGCTCCATCGTTGTCTGCAGCTCTTTCATAGCTTTGTCCACTTCTGTCTGGTTAATTTTTTTCTTCGGTTTGGTGGTGTCTTCATACACATCCTGCCTGCCTAATTGTTTTGCAAAAAAAGGCGAATCCTGAAAAGACATGGTGATAATCCCAATAAGGATTGCTGCGGCAATGCCGGTTACAGCTTTTTTGTGTTTTAAAATAAATTGTTTCATGGCTTTATTTTAAGTTGGTTAATGATTAAATACGAATAGTTTCGTAACAAATATATACAGCTATTTTTATTTTTACAATCAGTTAATAAAATTTAACATTTCAAAAGGCTGTCTCTTTATGAACATCATTTTATCAACTCGTTATTTTATACGATTTTTACACAAATAATGTTACATGACAGGTATAGAGAAAAAAATAAAGGTAGTTGATGAATATATAGGGCAGTTTAAAAATATTGTGGGGGGTGCTTTTGTTTTGGTTGATGAAGAAAGTTTGCAACAGTATGACCACGATGAAACCGAGAACCTTCACTTTTTACCGGATGTGGTTATAAAGCCCCGGTCGGCAAAGGAGATCAGCGAAATAATGAAGATATGTAACGCCCAAAAAATTCCAGTTACACCCCGTGGCGCCGGTACAGGATTAGCTGGCAGTGCATTGCCACATTTAGGTGGAGTACTTATTTCAATGGAGCGGTTAAATACTATTTTAGAAATTGATGAACGCAATCTTCAGGTAATTACCGAGCCCGGTGTTATTACAGAAGTATTGCAAAATGCAGTAAAAGAAAAAGGATTATTTTATCCGCCTGATCCCAGCAGCCGTGGCAGTTGTTTTATTGGTGGAAATATTTCGGCAAACAGTGGCGGGCCAAAAGCTGTAAAATATGGTGTGGTAAAAGATTATGTTTTAAATCTTGAGGTGGTTTTACCTACCGGTGAAATTATCTGGACAGGTGCTAACGTACTTAAAAATTCCACAGGCTATAATCTTACACAATTAATTGTTGGTAGTGAAGGCACATTGGGCATTGTTACCAAAATTGTTTTAAAACTATTGCCGCATCCTAAATATGATTTATTGATGTTGGTGCCTTTTAATGATCTGGAAAAAGCAGGCGAAGCAGTGAGCGCTATTTTCAGGGCAGGCTTTACCCCAAGTGCATTGGAATTAGTTGAAATTGATGCGTTGAAAATTGTAAGTAAAATGATGGATAGTGTTGCAGTGCCTGTAACTGATGATATGGCTGCACATTTAATTATTGAGGTAGATGGCAACCATATAGAAACATTGATGAGTGAGATGGAAGCCATAAGTGAATTACTAACGCAGTTTGATTGTGGCGAAATATTTTTTGCTGATGATGCACAACAAAAAGCAGAGCTGTGGAAATTACGCCGCCGTGTGGCAGAAGCAGTAAAGCTGGACGGTTACACTATTGAAGAAGATACTGTTGTACCAAGAGCATCGTTACCTGCATTGATACATGGCGTAAAGGAATTAGGCAGGCAAAATAATTTTCATGCAGTATGCTACGGGCATGCAGGCGATGGTAACCTGCACATCCGAATAAAAAAAGAAGGAAGTATATACAGTTTAAATAATCCTGCCATTATCCCTTCTTTAAAAGCTTTGTTTACCTTGGTAAAATCACTTGGCGGAACCATCAGCGGAGAACATGGTGTGGGCCTGGTGCAAAAAGAATATATGGATGTGGTGTTTGATAAAGCCAACCTTTCTTTAATGCAAGGCATCAAGAAAGTATTTGATCCCAACAATATTTTAAACAGCGGAAAAATATTCGATATGGTCTGACGCTCCGATTTGACCATGTAAACTTAAAAATAAAAAATGAAAAAAATAATTTTTGCAGCACTGTTACTGACTAATGTAATTACAGTATTTGCACAGGATGAGGAAAAAGCAGTGAAGAAAAACGGATTTAAAAAAGAAAATCTGTTTACAGGCGGAAGTGTTACTGCATCTTTCTATAGCGGCGGTACAGTATTAGGCATCAGCCCTGCATTTGGGTATAGCATCAATAAGATAATAGATGCCGGTGTTATTATGAATTTTACCTACACCGGTCAGAGAGATTATACCGGCGATAAATACCGACAATTTGTATATGGTCCCGGTGTATTTGCAAGAATTTATCCCATAAATATGCTTTTTGTTCAGGGAACATTTGAGCATAATTTTACTTCACTAACTTACAAACCTGCCTATGGTTTACCAGGTCAAAAATACAAAGTAGATGCGAATAGTCTTTTAGTTGGTGCAGGCTACTGCAATGGCAGGGAAGGTGTAGGTGATATGTTTTACTATTTTTCTATAATGTTTGATGTACTAAAAAATATCAACTCACCATATGTTGAACAACTGCAGGATGGCTCTTTAAGGGCACAGCCGATTATAAAAGCCGGGTTACAAATTCCTTTATTTCAGGGAGGCAGTAATAACAACCGAAGAAGATATTAAAGATAACTTTCAATAGCTTCTGGAACAGTGATAACAGTTATTCTTTCTTCAACTGCATCGTACAAAAAACTTTCCTGCTGCATTGTTTTTGCATGAGCCAAAAGATGATCGTAAAACCCTGCTGTATTTAAAACAAAAATTTTCTTGTTGTGAATATTCAGCTGGTTCCAGGTAAGCATTTCAAACAGTTCATCTAAAGTGCCAAAACCACCGGGTAAAATTATTGCAGCATCGCATTTTTCATACAGCATTTTTTTTCTGGTGTGCATACTGTCCACAATGATCAATTCGGTAATACCATTGTGATGAGCTTCCCATTCAGTTAACACCTGCGGAATTATTCCAATTACTTTTCCATTGTTTTCCAATACAGCATTTGCAACTGCCCCCATAATGCCTTTATTACCGCCACCATAAATTAATGTAATGTTTTTATCAGCCAATATATATCCTAACTTTTTTGCATGGGCTTCAAACAATGGGTTGTTACCGGTTTTGCTGCCACAAAAAACAGCTAAAGATTTAATTGCCATAAATTAATTAACTTGAATTTTATTGCAAGCTAATTATTCGTTATTAATAAATCATTATAAATTATTTTATGAGCCCGATTGTATTGTTTTCATTTGTGATTGGATATTTTATATTGCTCCTGGCTGTTGCTTATTTTACATCACGTGGCAGTAATAACGAATCTTTTTTTATAGGCAACCGCAACAGTAACTGGATGCTGGTGGCCTTTGGCATGATTGGTACCAGTCTTAGCGGCGTTACATTTGTAAGTGTACCGGGAGGCGTTGCTACAGGTAATTTTTATTACTTTCAGATTGTGCTGGGGTATTTAATCGGCTACATGGTTATTGCATTTGTGCTGATACCATTGTATTACAAAATGAACCTTACTTCTATTTATACTTATCTCGAAAAACGTTTTGGTATAAATGCACACAAGGCAGGCGCTTTCTTTTTTATACTTTCCCGTGTGGTGGGTGCTACGGCCAGGTTGTATTTGGTGATAAGTATATTACAGCTTTTTATTTTTGATAAATTAAAAATTCCTTTTGAACTGACAGCCTTCGTTATTTTATTACTTATTTTATTGTACACTTTTGAAGGTGGTGTAAAAACAATTATTTATACAGACACTTTGCAAACCACAGGCATGTTACTTGGTCTGGTAGTTTGCATTGTTGTTATTGTAAAAGCCATGGGGCTTGATTTTAGCAGCACATTATCGCTGATGAATGAAAAAGGTTACACCAAAATTTTTAATACAGATGTAAAAGCCGGCTCGTATTTTTTAAAACATATTATCGGCGGCATGTTTATAGCCATTGCCATGACGGGGCTTGACCAGGAGATGATGCAAAAAAATATAAGCGTAAAAAACATTAAAGACTCTCAAAAAAATATTATGACTTTTACTGCTGTACTGATGGTGGTAAATTTTTTATTTTTATTTTTAGGCGGCATACTTTATTTGTACGCCGGAACAAAAGGCATTACCACAGCTCCGGATGATCTTTTTCCAACGATTGCGCTGAGTGATGCGTTTAGCGGAACCATCGGCATTATTTTTATTATTGCATTGATATCAGCATTATTCCCAAGCGTTGATGGCGCTATTACTTCACTTACCTCCTGCTTTTGTATAGATATTTTAGGTATCAATAAAAAAGAAGGAACCGAAAAAGAAAAGAAAAGGACAAGGCTTAAAGTACATTTTACTTTTGCGGCAATATTCTTTTTACTGGTGTTGGTTTTTAAAGTTATCAATGATAAGCTTATTATAGACTTTATCTTAAAATTTGCAGGCATTACTTACGGGCCATTGCTGGGCTTATTTTCTTTCGGCATTTTAACTAAAAAGCAATTGAATGATAAGATGATTTGGGCGGTTTGTATTATTGCGCCATTACTGGCTTTGGGGTTAGACATGTTAAGCAGCCCGGAGTGGTACGAAAAGAAATTGCATGTTTCTGTAGGGTTAAAATCAATTTCTGAAAGTATATTTAACGGATATAAAATCGGCAACGAATTAATTTTAATTAACGGGATATTTACATTCCTTGGCTTATTATTAATTTCTAAAAAAGGCGATAACAAAGCGGATATTTCTCTTTAACTTTATGTTGTTAGTAATTGCCATTCCACACAATAGAAAAGTGTAGAATGGCATTGTGTTTATTAGATTAAAATAAAAAAATGAACGGAACAATCAATGTATCAAAACAAAGGAACTGGAAAGAAAGCCAGGCACACAGCAGCTGGCAGATATTTAAAATAATGGCAGAATTTGTAGATGGGTTTGAAGCACTGAGCAGGATTGGACCATGTATTTCAATTTTTGGAAGCGCAAGAACAAAACCCGGTAATAAATATTATGAACTTGCTGTTGAAATATCTAAGCGCCTTGCAGAAGAAGGGTTTGGAATTATTACAGGCGGCGGCCCTGGTATAATGGAAGCAGCTAATAAAGGCGCTTCTATTGCAGGAGGTAAATCTGCAGGACTAAATATCGATCTACCTTTTGAGCAACACCCCAATCCTTTTATTGACCGGGATAAATCATTAAACTTCGATTTCTTTTTTGTACGCAAAGTTATGTTTGTAAAATATTCACAGGGTTTTATAATGATGCCCGGAGGCTTTGGTACCATGGATGAATTTTTTGAAGTGGCCACTTTAATTCAAACCGGAAAGTTTAAACAATCACCAATGATATTAGTAGGTAAATCCTATTGGGGTGGACTGATAAAATGGATAAAAGAAACAATGGGAGAAGAAGAGCATAATATTAATCCCGAAGATTTAGACCTGATACATTTATTTGATACTGCAGATGAAGTAGTGGATTTTATGCTGGATTATTATAAATCAAAACCATTAGCGCCAAACTTTTAGGATGAGGCAATAAGCAATAGTAAATAAGCAATAATGCAGATGTTATGTTAAATCTCAATCACAAAAAACTTAAAGCCTGGCAATTAGCCATTGTATTATACAAGGAGGTTTTGTTATTGGTGCGGAAACTGCCAAAAGAAGAACAGTTTAATCTTATTAGCCAGATAAAGAGAGCAGCTTTATCAATAAGTAACAATATAGCCGAAGGGGCCGCCAGAAAATCTGCTGTGGAAAGAAAACGGTTCTATGAAATTGCCCGTTCGTCAGATGTAGAAGTGGATAATTGTTTAGAAGTTATTTTAATTGCAGAATATTTAACGAAAGATGAGATAGCAATGATAGAAAATTTAGTAGAACAAATATTCAAACTGTTATGTGCTATGATTGATAATACGAAATAAATTATTGCTTATTTACTATTGCTTATTTATGAATTTGCTCATTAACGATATTGTTGAAGATTATGCAAAGCGTTTTTCATCGCCGTTAGATGAGGTGCTGCAGGAGATTGAAAATTATACTTCGCAAAATCATCTACATGCACAAATGTTAAGCGGCCATGTGCAGGGTAAAGTGCTGGAGATGATAAGTTGCATGATAAAGCCTCAACACATTTTAGAGATAGGAACATTTACGGGTTTTAGTGCATTGTGTTTAATAAAGGGATTGCGGAATGATGGGAAATTACATACCATTGAATTGCGGAAAGAAGATGCTGATACCGCAGGGAAATATTTTACCAAAGCAAACGTTAACGATAAGGTAAAATTACATATTGGCGATGCCCGGCAGGTACTAGCCATGTTGCATGAACAATGGGACCTGGTTTTTATTGATGCTGATAAAACAGGGTATATTGACTATTACGAACTAACTTTGCCAAATGTAAAACAAGGCGGTTTTATTTTGGCAGATAATGTGTTGTTTCATGGAGAAGTGTTGGAAAAAGAAGTAAAAGGAAAAAATGCAAAAGCAATACAGGCTTTTAATGAGCATGTGGCAAATGATAAAAGAGTAGAACAGGTGATGCTTACAGTAAGAGATGGATTATTGCTGATAAAAAAATTATAAATGCATGAAGAATTTTTTTTTTACAGGGATAGTGTTATTTATTGGCTTAACTGCTATGGCACAGGATATATTAACTCCTGTGGAATATATTACAATGTATAAAGACATTGCTATAAGAGAAATGAAAAGGATGGGTGTGCCGGCAGCCATAACTTTAGCACAGGGAATTTTAGAAACTGAAAGTGGTAACAGCGACCTGGTAAAAAAATCGAATAATCATTTTGGTATAAAGTGTAAAAATAACTGGACAGCAGCCAGTGTAACACATGATGATGATGCCACCGGCGAATGCTTCCGTTCTTACAAAACTGCAGAAGACAGTTACAGAGACCATAGTAATTTTTTAAGAGGGAGCGACCGTTATAGTGTTTTGTTCAGATTAGATATAAAAGATTATAAAGCCTGGGCTTACGGACTAAAAAAAGCAGGCTATGCAACCAATCCAAGTTATCCGCAGATATTAATAAAGCATATTGAGCAATATAATCTGCAACAGTATACTTTGCTTGGAGCTGATGAGGTACCAAAATTTGAATCTGATAAATATGAGGATGACAAAGAAACAGGGGCTGCAGAAAAAATACGGGACAATGATAATGCAGTTGCGGAAGAAAGTATTCTTGATATAAGTGATAAAGTAATTACAGTTAACGGAAGCAAATGTGTTTATGCAGGCAGGGGAACATCATTGCTGGTAGTGGCAACAAAAAATGATATTCTACTAAGCAAATTATTGAGTTGTAACGAACTTTCAGAAGATGGGATGCTTGTAAAAAATCAATATGTTTTTTTAGAAAAAAAACCGAAAACAGGAGATAAAGATTTTTATACGGTAAAGGCGGGAGAATCATTATATGACATAGCCCAGAAGAATGGCATACAATTACAATACATGCTGGATTATAACCGTCTTTGGGGTAATGAAGATATAAGCGCAGGTACAAAGATTTATCTAAAACCAGGTTTTGTTCAAACAAAAATAGTACCACCAGCAGTTACAAAAGCTACCGCTAAAATACATACAGTACAGCCTAAAGAAGGGCTCTACACTATTGCAAAAAAATATAACATCAGTGTACAGCAGTTAAAAGAATGGAATAAGCTGCAGGCAGATACACTCAGTATCGGTCAGGAGTTAATTGTTTCTCAACAATAAAATTCAAATAGCAAATGAATATAGAAGTACAACATAAAAAATTCACACCTTACATTACAGCACAGCAAATAGCCGATCAGATCAGTAAATTGGCGGCTGACATTAACCGTGATTATGAAGGTAAACGGCCATTGTTTATAGCAATACTCAATGGCTCATTTATGTTTGCTTCCGATCTGTTTAAAGAACTTACCATTGAAGCAGAAATATGTTTTATTAAACTGGCATCTTATAAGGGAACCACATCTACCGGAAATGTAATTACCTCTATTGGCCTCGATGAGTCTTTAAGCCGGAGGCATGTGGTAATTGTAGAGGATATTGTTGATACCGGAAAAACGCTTCATGAATTTTTACCCCAGTTGTTTAACCAGCAGCCTGCAACTTTAAAAATTGCCGCTTTACTCCACAAGCCTGATGCACTGGTATATCCCATTAAAATTGACTATCTTGGCTTTAATGTGCCCGATAAATTTTTGCTGGGTTATGGCCTGGATTTTGATGGCTTAGGAAGAAATCTGAAAGAAATTTACCAATTAATTGAGGACTAGCGGGCAACACAAAAGGAAAAAATCTTGTCTTAACTAAGATACTTTAACAATTAAAACTTCCTGTGCCACAACGGTTGCTATCTATATTGCTATTGCTTATTACTGCATCTTTTGCAAATGCACAATATTATATCCGTGGCGAAGTGAAGGATGAAAAAAATCAGCCGCTTCAAAATGTAAGGATCTTTTTACAATCCACACACCAGCTTTTTTATTCCGGCACATCCGGGGGGTTTGGTATAACCACAAAACAGCTTGTAGATTCACTCTCTTTCAGCCTTGAAGGGTACGAAGTGAAAACTATTAAAGTTGCCGCCGATCAATGGCAGAATGTTAATTTAAAAGTGCTGCCTTCAAATGTTAACCGCAACCGTCCCAAATTAATTTCAGTTACAAAAGATTTTAAACAAAGTTCCAAATACCGTTGGTATGTTAATAACGAAACTTATTTTCAACTGGTGGAGAATGAATATGTAGATGCCCGTAAATTTCCTAATACCGGGTTCTCATTAAACATAAACAAGGCATCGTACAGCAACATCCGCCGGTTTTTAAATATGGGCAGTACAGTGCCACCGGATGCTGTAAGAACAGAAGAGCTGTTGAATTATTTTAACCTGCATTACCGGCAGCCGGAAAATAAGGATGTATTCAGGATCGAATCGCAATTATCTTCCTGCCCATGGGATGAGAATAAGCAGTTACTCTACTTAAATATCAATGCTAAAAAATTAGACCTCAATAAGATCCCGCCCGGGAATTTTGTTTTTTTAATTGATGCATCAGGCAGTATGGATATGCCAAACAGGTTGCCTTTATTAAAAGCCGCCTTCCAGTTATTTGTAAAAAATTTACGGCCTGTTGATACGGTGTCCATCGTTACATATGGTGGCACTGTAGGTATTCATTTGCAACCTACCAGTGGAGCAGAAAAAGAAAAGATCATCCAATCTATCGAAGAGCTGGAAGCCAGTGGCGACACACCCGGCGAAGCTGCAATATTAACTGCTTATGGAATGGCAGAAAGCAGTTTTATAAAAGGAGGGAATAACAGAGTGATACTGGCAACCGATGGGGACTTTAACGTGGGCGCTGCTTCTGAAAAAGCTTTGGAAGATCTCATTTCAAAAGAAAAACAATCCGGTGTTTTTTTAACCTGCCTGGGAGTGGGAATGGGAAATTTTAAAGATTCTAAATTAGAGACACTGGCAAAAAGGGGGAATGGCAATTATGCTTACCTGGATGATATTGCAGAAGCAGAAAAAGTATTGGTAAAAGAATTGACGCAAACCCTTTATGCTGTAGCTGATGATGTGTAC
Source organism: Ferruginibacter sp. (assembly GCA_043757165.1). GTDB lineage: Bacteria > Bacteroidota > Bacteroidia > Chitinophagales > Chitinophagaceae > Ferruginibacter. The sequence continues at coordinate 15,153 of JAYVPT010000063.1, read as the reverse complement.
ATGAATATTCAGTTTAATCCAAAGTGGGTAAAAGAATACCGGCTGATAGGTTTTGATAATAAACGTGATGCTGTTTCAGATACGGCAATAGAAATTGAAGGTGGAGAAGTAGGGAGTGGCAGCAGTGTACTGGCTCTTTTTGAAATTGTTCCGCAGGATGAAAAATCTTTTAGCGGAGATGTTTTGGATACTGAGGGTATTGCAAAATTGCAGATGCGTTATAATCTTTGTGGCGATACCACAATGTTGTATAAGGAAAATTTATGCCCCCTTAATTTTATCACCTTCAAAGAAATTGATAAAGAATTACAGTTTGCCACTGCAGTAACCATGTTTGGTTTAAAAGTAAAGCAGTCGAAATATATTAAAGATGCCGAATGGATCGATATTGAAACCATCGCCACTGCATCTTATAACGAAAAAGATTATTTGCAAACGCAGTTTTTACAACTGGTAAATAAAGCCCGGAAGATTTATAAATCAAAAAAGAACAGGAAGGGAAAAGGTGATTAGTTTAACTAAACATCTCCCTAACCTTATCAAAAAATGATTTATCGTTTTTATCCGGTTTAGGCACAAAGTTCTGGCTGTGCTGTAATTTCTCCAGCATTTGTTTTTCTTCGGCACTAACATGTTGTGGTGTCCACACATTTACCTGTATCAGCTGGTCGCCTTTTTCGTAACTGTTTACGTTAGGAAAACCTTTTCCTTTCAACCTGAAAATTTTTCCACTTTGTGTGCCGGGTGGTATTTTAATTTTAGCCCTGCCATCAATGGTGGGTACTTCTACCTGTATGCCAAAAACAGCATCGGGTATAGATATATGCAGATCAAAAGCAACATTCAATCCATCCCTGTGTAATTGTGGGTGTGCTTCTTCTTCAATTAAAACAATCAGGTCGCCATTACTGCCGCCACGTTCGCCGGCATTACCTTTTCCACCAACACTCAGCTGCATGCCTTCCTGCACACCAGCAGGTATATCAATGGTTACGGTCTCTTCACCATACACACGGCCTTCGCCTTTGCAACTGGTACATTTATGAGTAACAGTGCTGCCTTCGCCATTACAGGTTGGGCAAGTGGTTACGGTTTGCATCTGGCCTAAAAAAGTATTTTGCACCCGGCGTACCTGTCCGCTGCCACCACATGTGCCGCATGTGCTTACACTATTTTTATCTTTTGCACCATTACCGCAGCAGGTAGTACACACTACATATTTTTTAACCTTAATGGTTTTGGTAGTGCCTTTAGCTATCTCTTCAAAATTCAGTTTTATCTTTACCCTCAGGTTGCTGCCTCTTACGCCCCGGCTTCGTCCACCAGAACTTCTTCTTCCTCCGCCACCGCCAAAAAAACTGCCAAATGGGCTTTCATCACCAAAAATATCTCCAAACTGGCTGAAGATATCGTCCATATTCATACCACTACCGCCACTAAAACCAGCGCCGCCACCACGTCCGGGGCTGAATGCCTGGTGGCCGAAACGGTCGTATTGTGCTCTTTTATCAGCATCACTTAATATTTCGTAAGCCTCTGCAGCTTCCTTAAATTTTTCTTCTGCTGCTTTATCACCGGGGTTACGGTCGGGGTGATGCTGCATGGCCACTTTTCGGTATGCTTTTTTAATCTCATCCTGAGATGCAGATTTTGATACACCCAATATTTCGTAAAAATCTTTTTTTGACATAGCTTCTGGCTACAAACTTTTGATGAATATTAAACTGCTTGCCCTGATACTTGTAGCTTGAAGCTTGCAGCTTTTGTTCTTATTTACCTACCACCACTTTGGCAAAGCGAATTATTTTATCATTTAAATAATAACCTTTCTCCACTTCATCCACTACTTTGCCTTTCATATCATCTGCTGCAGGTACTTCTGTAATGGCTTCATGTTTCCCCACATCAAATTCTGTATTGATACTCTGCATTGCTTTAAGGCCTTTATTAGATAAAGTATTTCTCAATTTGCCAAATACTAAACCAATACCTTCTTTTATTGAAGCCACATCATCACTTTTCTGCATTTGCTTTTCAGCACGGTCGCAATCATCCATTACTTCCAGTAAGGAAACAATTACGTCTTTACCGGCTGTTTGAAATAATTCAATTCTTTCTTTGGCAGTACGTCTTTTGTAATTATCAAATTCGGCAAAAAGGCGCAGGTATTTATCTTTTTGCTCTTCCAGTTCTGCCTGTAATTTCTCCGTAACATCTTCGGCACCTTCGTTACTCAAATGCGTATTTCCGGGTATATCTGCATCAGCATTAATGTTCATCTCGTTGTTTTCGGATGTTATAACTTCTTTTTGTTCCATATTATTTGTAATTCTCTTATTTAATAATTTTTTTAACGCCCTTTACTATTACTTCTTCATCATCAATTCCCCATCAGGGGGTACTTTTGGGTTGCGAAGGTACAACAGTCAAACATTTTGCCAAGCCCTGTTTTACAGCCAAATTGTCAATATTATTAATGCCTGCTGCCGTTTTATAATCAGCTTAAGCCTTTGCAATTGTTACCTTTGCGCTATGAAGAGTATTGTTCTTAATAAAAATATAAGCCGAAGGGTGGAAAGCGGCCACCCCTGGATATTTGCCAACGAAGTAAATACCGGGAAAGAAAAAGATACCAATGCAAAACCGGGTGAAATAGTGGAAGTGTACACTTTTGATAAAAAATTTATTGGCAGGGGATATTATAATCCGCAATCTCAAATATCGGTTCGTCTATTGACCCGTGATAAAAATGAAACAATTGACGATGCATTTTTCTATAACCGTATTAAGCAGGCATGGGAATACCGCCAACGCATTGGCTATACCGAAAACTGCCGCCTTATTTTTGGCGAGGGAGATGAAATGCCACAACTGATCATTGATAAATTCAATGATTATTTTGTAATTCAAACACTGGCTTTAGGTATTGATGTTTGGAAGCCGTCGATTGTAAAGGCGTTAAATGAATTGTTTAAACCTAAAGGTATTTACGAGCGTAATGATGTACCGGTAAGAGAACTGGAAGGAATGGAGCAGCATAAAGGGTTTCTCTCCCCTGAATTTGATACCAACATCATCATTAATGAGAATGGTATAAAATTTAATGTAGACATTGCGAACGGACAAAAAACCGGTTATTTTTTAGACCAGCAGGATAACCGCCATGCCATACAGCATATAGTAAAAGATGCCGATGTACTGGGAGCTTTTTGTTACACAGGTTCATTTGAAATAAGTGCTGCGTTCTATGGAGCCAGATCTGTTTTGGGTCTGGATATTTCTCAGAACGCAGTGGATATGTGTAATAAAAATGCGGCGCTGAACGGGTTGAAAAAGATCTGCCGATTTGAATGTGTGAATGCTTTTGATGTATTGAAAACATGGAGTAAAGAAGATAAACGCTGGGATGTTGTAATGCTTGACCCGCCATCGTTTACCAAGAGCCGGAGCAGTGTTGATAAAGCTGTTGCAGGATACAAAGAAATAAATTTACGTGGAATGAAACTGGTGAAGCCGGGAGGATTTCTGGTAACATCAAGTTGTACAAATTTAGTACAACCCGAACTATTTTTAGATATTATTGCAATGGCTGCAAAAGATGCCAAACGAAAAATAAGGCAGGTGGTATTTAATGCACAATCTGCCGATCATCCCATAATAAGAGCACAGGAAAATACCCACTATTTAAAGTTTTTAATTGCGCAGGTGCTGTAATCTTAATGGAAAATTTACAGGAAATAAAATACTTATTTCAATACTAAGAAACGTACTGTTTCAATAAGCCTGCTATTTTTATCTCTTAGCTGGTAGTAATAAAAACCTCTTGAAAAATCTGTAAGAGAAAGGATGATCTTTTCGGGTGGATTTTTTAATTCATATACCTTTTTACCGGTGAAGTTGTAAACCTGGAAAGACATAGATTTATCATACCCACTCTGGAAATCGAAATTGATAACCGTGGTGGCCGGGATTGGATATAACTTTATCAGCTTTTCAGAACTATTGCCTGGTGTGGCAATTTTATTTTGAGCAAGAGAAGTAAAGTTTAAACCAATAATAAAAATAATGATGTAAAAAATTTGTTTCACTAAAGTAAAAGTAATTAAATAGTTTGATATTTTTAAAAAATATAACTGCTAAAAAGGTGCCATTTTTTGTTAAGCGACCTTGCAGGAACCGCCTGCTGCAAGATTAAAACGCTTAAGTATTATTTTAATTGTTCAAGTGAGGCATTAATTGCCTCAAAATTTGGCAGATCACCTGCACTTTCCAATACCTCTGCATATTGAATAATGCCATTTTTATCAATAATAAAGGCAGATCTTTTAGAAACGCCTTTCATTTCCAGTATCCAATCGGTATATAAAGTATGGTATAAGGCCGATACTTCTTTATTAAAATCACTTAATAGAGTAAAGCTGTAATGTTGATCTTCTTTATATTTTTTTAAGGTAAAAACAGAATCTACCGAAATACCGAATATTTCCGCACTGGTATTGCTATACCGGCTAATATCGTCTCTTACGGCACATAACTCCTTTGTACAGGTACTTGTAAATGCCTGGGGAAAAAACAGTAACAATACATTTTTTCCTTTGTAATCACTAAGATTTACTTTGTTTTTTGTAGTGTCGAATAAACTGAATTCCGGTGCAGCTTGCCCAATTTTAATTGCCATTGTTGTTTGTTTTTTGTGAAGATAAAAAGGTAAATATAACAACACCATTTTTCGACTTTAGTTTAATACAGATTTTTTTTAGTACAATCTCTCCTTTTAAAATGTGTGCAGATTTTTTCTTAATATAATTCCTGTGTATAACCAAGCGCACTTCTTATAAAGGTGCAGCTATTGCAAAGGGATTGGGTGTAAATGTGGGAGTAGTAATAGCAGAGATGGGAACATTACGATCTAAAGCAGAAGATTTGTAACCTACATAAAACTAAAAAATATTTTTTTAAAATTAAATGCCCCACCAATTTGGCGGGGCATTTTTACACTAAAACACATTTTATTTTAATTGCCTCCTACACCCATACCACCACTTGATTGTGTTCTTTTATTTTCTTCGTCAATGGTAGCTTTGCGCTGGCGGGCTGCTTTTACCTGGCTGTTGCCAAAGCGGTAATTAAAGTTTAGCTTAAACTGCCTGCTTTCCCAATTTGCCAATACTGTGCTGTGTTGCCCGGCAAAATCTATATTACCACGGAAACGTAATGTTTTAAACATATCGCTAACCGAGGCTTTTAAAGTTCCTTTGCTCTTCAATATAGTTTTCTGTATTCCTCCATCTATGCTATACAACGATTTTGCCCTGAAAGTACCCTGGTAAACGGCCGGCGAATTGTAAAACCCGCTCAGCTCCGCTTTATAACCTTTGCCAAGATTAAAACTGTTTTGCATAAAGAAACTTAATGCAGCAATATGCAGATTTATATTACGGTCGCCACCACCAAGGTTTGCTTTATATTCCGAATAATAAGAGTTGAGGTTGGCAAAAAAACTGTACCATTTTTTTTGAAATGGATAACTGACATTTAAGCTTACAATATCCTGTGTGGCTAAATTTTTCTTGGTTAAAAAACTTTTCGATTTTTCTGTAGTATCAGGTAACTGTGTAAAAATATCTTTTACATGGCTGTAATTTAAAAGTGTATTCAATTTGTATTTGTAGGTAAACGAAAGGCCAAAACTATTGGTGTATTGAGGTCTTAACTGCGTATTACCTTTCATAAAGGTGTAATCATTTATTTTAAATTCAAAAGGATTAAGGTCCTGGTAAGCCGGCCTGTCTATCCTGCGGCTGTAAGTTAGCCCCCATTGCTTCATAGGATTTTTATTAAAAGTTACCGCAGCACTGGGAAAAACATCAGTATAATTTTTATGGATAGAAGAATCATAGTTAATATAAGCCGGTGGTGTTTGCCCGTTAAGTTTTAAACCTGTGGACTTGCCATCGGAATTTGTGTTTTCCACACGCAGGCCACCCTGTATACTCATTCCTTTAAAAGCACGGTTATAATTTACATAAAGGGCATTTATGTTTTCAGTATATTTAAAACGGTTGCTTTTGTCTTTATCATAAACATCAGTATTACCATAAACATTATATCGTTGAAAATCGTTGTCGGTTTTTACATAACCAATTTTACCACCAAAGCCCAATCTTCCTTTTTTATAATTCTGTTCGTAATCTGTTTTAAAAGAATAAATACCAATATCAGTTGGGGAAACCATGCGGTAAACATTGTTGTATAAATTAATAGTACTTGTAGGATCGTAATAATTATTGGGCTGAAACTGATGACTGCGAAGATTGAAGATACCGTAATCAGCATCAATATTTAATTCGTTGCCACCGGTAACTGCATACCGGTAATTGAGGTTAAGGTTCACATTATTTCTTTTAGCTTCATTATCGCTGGAAGCATATAAAATCCTGTCTAATTTATTTGTTGGACGATAAATGAAGTACATAGGCCCCTTGGTTGTAATGTCGTTTGAAGATATATTGCCATTGGCAATTATACCAATTGTACTTTTTTTATCGATAAAATAATCTGCACCAACTTTAAAATTATGGTTATATTTATTTCGCATCAACAACCGGTTTGTTTGGTCAAAAATTGAATCGCCCTGTTCCCTGTGCAGGCTGAAATAACTTTCATTAATACTTTCACTTAAGTTATATGTGCCAAAAACATTGGTTTTGCTGTTACGGTTATTTAAACTTAAACCGGCATTATATTTTGCGTAGGTACCGATATTATACCCGGCATTTACTGAACCGTTTGTACCTAAATTTTTATTTTTCTTTAGTTTGATGTTAATGATTCCTGCATTTCCGGCTGCTTCATATTTGGCAGAGGGGTTGGTAATGATCTCAATGGCCTCTATCTGTGAAGATTGCAGGGATTTTAAATAGCTTGCCAGGTCGGCACCAGAAAGCGGGCTTGGCTTTCCATCAATATAAACCTGTACACCATTTTTTCCGGCTAAACTCAAGTTATCATCTTTATCAATCATAACGCCGGGTGATTTACGAAGCAATTCCAATGCATCGTTGCCAACTGCATTAATGGTGCCTTCAACATTCAGTATCATCTTATCCGCCTTTACTTCCACCATTGGCTTTTGGCTGATAACAGTTACTGACTGTAAATTTTTGGTAGCAATTTTTAAAGTAATAGCAGCAGCGGTTGTGGTTTCATTTTCTTTTACCTCAAAAATTGCAGAACTTGTTTTTTGCATTCCTGTAATACTGGTTCTTATAAAATAGTTACCTGGTTTTATGGAAAGCAATTCGTAATTACCTGCCTTATCGGTAACTGCTGTTTTTACCAATGCAGAATCTTTGGCTTTATGCAGCATAACTGTTGCTGCTACAACAGCATTACCATTAACGTCTTTAATCTGTCCCGTAATTTTAGAAAGTGTCTGTGCTTTTAGCTGAAATGCAAGCAATAGAATAGTAGTTGCAAATAGCAGTAGTTTTTGTTTCATGTCTATACTTTATTTATATTTTAAATATGCAGGCGCAATTTACCAAGGGAGTATTGTAATCGAATTGTAATATTTCATGAACAGTGGTTTTTTATGGATGAGTGGTGCAGTTTTGTCAATAAAGCATTTGAACGTTGTTAAAAGCTGAATACTGTAACTTCGCAGCTTATAATTATGAAGACAAAAACTATAAAGAAAGACAAGGTTAATATTATTACACTGGGATGCAGTAAAAATATGGTAGATAGCGAAGTGCTGAGTGGCCAGTTATTGGCCAATGATATTGAGGTGGTACATGAAAATGCCAAAAAAGACCACAATATTGTAATTGTAAATACCTGTGGGTTTATTGAAAAAGCAAAAGAAGAAAGTATCAATACCATTTTAGACCAGGTAGAGTTGAAGAAGAGAGGGAAGTTAGATAAAGTGTATGTTACCGGTTGTTTAAGTGAGCGCTACAAAAATAATTTAGAAGCAGAGATACCGGAAGTGGATGCCTATTTTGGTACGATGGAGCTGCCCAATATTTTAAAACAATTTGAAGCAGATTACAAAGCCGATCTAATTGGCGAACGCTTATTATATACGCCGCCGCATTATGCTTATATGAAGATAAGCGAAGGCTGCAACCGTACCTGTTCATTTTGTGCCATTCCTTTAATGAGAGGCCAGCATGTAAGCCGGCCAATAGAATCTTTGGTTGATGAAGCAAAGCGTTTGGTTGACAGGGGAGTGAAAGAAGTAATGTTGATTGCCCAGGAACTTACCTACTACGGATTGGATATTTACAAAAAAAGAGAATTGCCAAAATTGCTTCATGCTTTGGCTGATGTAAAAGGGTTGGAATGGATTAGGTTGCACTATGCTTATCCTTCTAAGTTTCCGATAGAAATTATTGATGCTATTAAAGAAAGGGAAAATATCTGTAATTACTTAGATATGCCTTTGCAACATGCGGCCAATAATATGTTGAAAGCCATGAAGCGGCAAATTACAAGGGAAGAGATGGAAGACCTGGTTGGAGAGATAAGAAACCGCATTCCTGATATTTGTTTACGCACTACTTTAATTGCAGGTTTTCCGGGAGAAACCAGGGATGATGTGGAAGAACTGAAGATATTTTTGCAAAAAATGCGATTTGACAGGGTGGGCATTTTTACATACAGCCACGAAGAAGGAACCAGTGCCCACGATTTGATTGATGATGTACCTTCCGAAGAAAAAGAAGAAAGGGCACAGGAAATAATGGAAGTGCAGCAGGAGATAAGCCTGGAGAAGAATATTGAAAAAGTAGGCAAGACATTAAAAGTGCTGATTGATAAAAAGGAGGCAGGCAGATATTTGGGCCGTACAGAATTTGATAGTGTGGAAGTGGATAATGAAGTGCTTATTGAAAGTAAAAAGAAACTAACCATTGGCGAATTTGTAAATGTAAAAATTACAAAAGCCTATGATTACGATATTGAAGGAGAAGTGGTATAAAAAATAAGGGCTACATTAAAAATGTAGCCCTGAAAGGTTTTTTAAAATGATGAGGTATTATCCTACCACTTCCACATTAACTGCGTTCATTCCTTTTTTGCCTTCTTGCAAATCAAACTCAACGCTGTCGCCTTCTTTAATATTTTGGCTTTTTAATCCACTGATGTGAACAAAAGTTTCTTTGTTAGAGTCGTTGTGTTTGATGAAACCGAATCCTTTTTCAGCATTGAAAAACTTTACGGTGCCTTGTTGTTTGTCCATTTTAAATTGTATTGTATTATTTAATAAGGTGCAAATATAGCTTTTATATGCTTAAATGTGAATATTTTTTATAATGCCTTTATTTGCCGGGCTTAATTTCAAGTACTTCCACATCAAAAATTAAGACATTATTAGGAGGTATTACAGCAATATTTCTAATACTATATCCTAATGCTGAGGGAATTATAAGCCGGATCTTTCCACCTTGTTTGCAAAAGGGCAAACCGATCTGCCAGCCCTTTATTAATCTTTTTAATGGAAAGGTTGCAGGTTTGTCTTTTGTTTGGTCAAAAATAAAACCATTCAGCAACTGCCCTTTGTAGTTAACAACCAAAGTGTCCTTTACAGTTACAGCTGCTCCACCTCCTTCTTTTATAATTTTATAAAATACCCCGTTTGAACTTCCGGTTGTATCTATTTTGCCAGATGCAATAGCATTTAATATTTGTTCCCTTTCTTTTACCGCTTCAATTATACTATCCGTGCTTTTATAAAAATCAATGAGGGGTTTTGAATTGTTTGCTGTTCTGTTATAAAGGTCACCAAACTTTGTACCGGTGTTTTTAAAGCCGCCATTCCATAAATAAAAAGTAGTGTCTTCAGTTCCGCCACCATAATCAATCCTGTCACCCGCCTTGCCCGTGGCGTCATAACTAAATTTGCTTTCCGTAATTGCTGCCCAGTCGCCATTCTCCCTTCTTATCCATTGGTTACCCAAATTTGCTTTTCTAAAAAACTGCCCGTTGCTGCCATCAAAATTTTCTACAAACGAATATAATTTTCGCAGTGGTTTACCATCTTTAGGCGCTTTAAAGCAGGCAATCAGTTTCCATTGTTGTTTTTCGGGAATAAAAAAATAACCTGCATAGCTGGTGGTATTTGAAGCACTGTCCATTGCTGCAGTTACTAAAAATTTATAGGTTTGCCCAGCATTCCAGTTATACACCCAATGGCTGTGTCCCCCTGTTCCTTCATTACCAAAACCATCTGCAAAAATATCTTCTCCCTTTGCCATTAACTGTACTTTATTATCATCACTTACTTTATTTCTGTCCACCGCTTCATTACCGGCATCCCATACCGAAAAAATAATCCGTCTTTCTGTAGGGCTGTTTACCTGCATACCAAAATATCCTCTTGCAAAACCACAGGCCATATAATAGCTATGCAAAATATCGGCACCTTTTGGTACAGTAATTTCATTATAAAAAGAAATTACTTTCATGCTGTCATCCAATGGGTATAGTAAGTGAACAGATGCTGCATTTCTCCTGGGTTTTGCATTAAAATGTATGCCTTTTGTTGCAGTGCCGCTTAACTCCAGTGATCTTATATCAGCAATTGTTTTTCCTTTTTTTGCAGCAACAGAAAGTGTAAGCATATAAAAACCGGCTTCTTTTATTTCAACAGTACCAATTGCTGATTGCTTAAATTTTTTTGATTGAGGAACGCTTAAGTTGAATTGTTTACCTGCAAAGGATGCTATTAACTTATTACCTGCAACATCATTTTTTATTAATAAAGAAAGATTGAGTTTGCCTGTATTGCGGATGTTAAAATAAAATTGAATTTGTTGTTTGGTATCAGCCCAGTTGTGCAGCCCTTCTTTTTCAAAAAATAAATTACTTTCACCTTCTTCATTACTTTCTTCTGCAGGTATTGCATAAGCTGTGTATGCCGGAATTGAAACAGGCTGCTGTCCAAATGAAAAATGAACAGCAAAAACGGCGAGGAAAAATAGAACAGGATAGTTGAGCCATTTCATAAACAAAAAATTGATGTATAAATGTACACTCATTTAATAAACATAAAGGTTTTCAACCTGAGTATTTATAATTACCTTAGAGTACAGAATTAATAATTTTAATAAATATTTATGGGTTCAGTTAAAACAGTAATTACAGGTACCGGCTCTTATATACCCGCCAATATAAAAACCAGCAGGGATTTTACAGTGCATAATTTTTACACAGAAGACAACACAAAAATTGAAACTGATCCGCAGGAAATTGTAGATAAATTTAAACAGATAACCGGTATAGAAGAACGCCGCTATGCAGATGATGATATGGATTCTTCTGACATGGCTGCCATTGCTGCAAAAAAAGCGTTGGAAGATGCAGTATGTGATGGAGAAACTTTAGACCAAATTATTGTGGCGCATAATTTTGGCAATGTTATTAAGCATACTATTCAAACCGATGTACTGCCTGCATTGGCATCAAGAGTGAAGCATGCTTTGCAAATAAAAAACCCCAATTGTGTGGCCTACGATATTTTATTTGGCTGCCCGGGCTGGGTGCAGGGCGTAATACAGGCCGATGCTTATTTTAAAGCAGGTATTGCAAAAAAATGTTTGGTAATTGGTACAGAAACTTTATCCCGGGTTATAGATCTGTACGACCGTGACAGTATGATCTTTTCCGATGGGGCAGGAGCCTGTGTGCTGGAAGCAAAAGATGCAACCGGAACAAAAAGCGGCATTTTAGCCTGCAGTGTGCAATCGCATTGTATGGATGAAGTAAATTATTTAAATATGGGAAAATCTTATTTCCCCGATTCAGATCCACGTATCCGTTACATGAAGATGAAAGGCAGAAAAGTGTATGAATATGCCATGAAGTATGTACCGCTGGCCATGAAAGATTGTTTGGATAAAGCCGGAGTGGACATCAGCGAACTGAAAAAAGTTTTTATTCACCAGGCCAATGAAAAAATGGATGAAGGCATTATTAAAGCCATGTACAAATTATATGGTATCCTTAATGTGCCCGAACATATTATGCCGATGAGCATACATAAATTAGGCAACAGTTCTGTTGCCACCATACCCACTTTGTACGATCTTGTACATAAAGGAAATATGCCCGAACACCGGTTACAAACAGGAGATGTGGTTTTATTTGCATCTGTTGGCGCAGGCATGAATATTAATGCAGTTTGTTACAGGGAGTAATCCTCCCTGTATAAATAAATCTGCCCGTAAGCCTTATTTAGCCTATATTTGCAGGAAATCTACATAATGAATAATGATCTGATTGTAAAGTTCCTCGAACCAACACATCTTTCCAAAACTTCGGTTAAGATTGAATTTAAAAAGCGTAATACTATAATTGGTGTGTTTGTTGAATCACCCGATTACCAGGATCTGAAAGCAAAGAATTTCTGGCGTATTGTTACCGAGGCAAGTATACCTGAATGGCAAAAAACAAAAGACCACAGGTTGTCGAAAATTTTTAGCGGCAGTGAGTTTACCCGTTTAACACAGAGTAAAGAAAAAGCGGTATAATACTTTTGCTGTAAAGCTTGTTATAACAAAAAATAATTTTAATAAAGAAAGTCTGGCTTTGTATGCCGGGCTTTTTTGTTTTTACCAGGTATTATAAGTTGAATGGGCTTTTCATATTGCGTCAATCGCCGCTTTAATCTTCGCCGATGTTGTGTGTTATGCACCAACATCGTATGTGGCAAAAAATGGCACCGGTATTATACTTGATATTCGTTGTTGCTAAAAAACACCAGACAACGGCGGAGATAGGAGCGAAGACCAACAGCGGCTAAATACTTAGTATTATTTAGCTTATTTGTAAGGTATTAAAACTTGTTGCTTTATTGTAGCGAACGGTTTGTGAGCCACAAACCGGGGCGGAGGTATTAAAATTTTGCTTTTATTGTAGCGAACGGCTCGTGAGCCACGAACCGAGGCGGAGGAAGATTAGGTAGGAGCCTATAATGGAGAGCAATCTGCATAGCCTTGGTTTAGTTATTTGCAAAGCTTTAAAATTTGTGGCTTTGATTGTAGCGAACGATTCGTGAGCCACGAACCGAGGCGGAGAACAAAAGTTGATACATGCACTTAGCTGATGTTACATTGTCCAGCCATGCTTTTGCAAATACCAATGTTGCCTGCTGTATTATCTAAGAGTTACTTCGATTGAAAAAATATATTTCTTGTAAAGTTTAACTTTTTGTGAAAGGTCAATTGGCAACTTTTTTAAAGAACTAAAATGTACTCCATTATTTTTTAAAAAGTCATTCTGTAAAATGAGTTTGACAGCATATCCTACATTGTCTGCCTTTAAATGTTTAGCAGTTACCAAACCAATTAAATTTCCATAATTGTCAAAAAGAGGTCCGCCACTGTTGCCTGGTTGAATAGGAGCAGATATTTGAAATAATGTTGTGTCACCCATATAGCCTGAGTTTGAACTGATAACTCCCGTTGTAAGTTTAATTTCCTGTCCCATAGTATTTTGAAGAGGATACCCCAAAACAAAAATATTTTCTCCAACTTCTGATTTCTTATTTTTAAATGTATATGGTATAATATTTTGTTTGCTGATTACTCCATCAGATAATTTCAAATAGGCTACGTCTAAATATTCGTCGTAAAAATATAATTCGGCATTGTAAGTTTTCTCAAAGTCGCCATTTACCCCTCTAATTAAAATTTTCTTTGCTTGCTTTACAACATGGTAGCATGTAGCTATTAAATTATTTGTCACTGCACATCCTGTCCCAAACGAAAATTTCGGCTTTAACGATTCTTCTTCCTTCAGAATTTTGGCATTATAGTTCTTTATTTCTGTTTGGGTTAAAGATAATTTTGTAGCACTAACAGAAAAATTATTCCAAGAAAAAACGTCGCTTTTATATTCCTCAAATTTTCCTTCAAATTTTAAATCTCCATTTTGGTTTATGAAAGCTTTATTATGATACATTTCTTTACAGGAACCCCCGACATCATAAATATACTGTCCTTCAACTGCGGTTGATTTAAACCAATAACTGCCACAAGGATCAATCTCAGTTATTTTGTCAAGAATGTTAATATAATAGCAAAAGAAATTATTTTCGGATACTTTTATTATCGCTACTTTATAAGGTGCAACTCCAATATTATAGGATGGGAATTCTATCTTTTTATCATTTACTGTAACGTCTCTAAATCCACTTTTTATATTTTTATTGAATTCCCAAATTCCTTCAATTGGGTCGAGATTTTGATTATTTGCCAATAAATATTCTTTAAATTCCTTTTCAGTCTTATATGCTTGTGATTTAGCAATAAAATTCTTACTTAAAAAAAGCACAACAAATAAAAATGTTATAAGTATATTTTTGTTCATAAAAAAATACAGGGTCTTATTTGAAAGGCTACTCAATTGTCAAAAGATTTATAATATCTAAAATTGCTCTGGTATCAATTCCCTCTATGGAAACGGTGTTTACAGGATTAATGTCGAGATTTGTAAATTTAAAGCTGCCATTGGAAATAAGCGATAAACTTAATCTGTCAGGGAAATGAATTTTATAAATACCCGTTTTTAAACTATCTATAATAAACGTCCCTTCATTATTACTATTTTGATTTGATTTTTTAAATTCTATCACATTTCCGCTTTTGAGTGGAATTGGTTTTTCTTTTAAATGGAATATTAGATTATCAATTATTTCTTGTTTCTCTCTAGTCATACTTTTTCGTTAAAGGTAATTTTCTACTTCAATCATTATGGTGTGTTTAAATATAGCATATAACACTAGCATTGATGCTATAATACGCTATTCGATTTTATAAACAGGTATTGATAATCAGCAATCCAGTATACACATTTTGTAACTGGCTGCCGGCCGGCACGTTTTTCATAGAATCGATGCAATTTACAAAAATTTATAATTTGTCCATTAGTTTTTTTCCAGTTCCCCGCCAGAGCAAACAAAAAATAAAAAGTTCAACTTAACAGTTGAACTTTTATAAAATTTAGGTAAAAACAATTTAACCTTCCACCGCTTCCATATACCTTTCCACAGGTTCGCAGGTACAAATTAAATTCCTGTCGCCATAAGTATTATTAACACGGCTTATGCTTGGCCAGAATTTATTTTGCTTTACAAATGCCAAAGGAAAA
>JAYVPT010000062.1:0-107342 GCA_043757165.1 Ferruginibacter sp. | reverse complement strand
TTATACGGCCAGCTCCTGTTGAACTCCCCCAGGACCGGAAGGTAGCAAGGGTAGATGGTTGAGCGGTGCGATGTAAGTAACTTGCCATTTTTTATGCCTATAAGTCCCGAACCCTTGTTAAAACGAAATCAATTCCAGGGTTTAGCAATAGTTAATCACCTTCTGCATAGCTTTTTAAATTTATGCAACTTTTTTGTGAGTTGCAGTGTATAAATTAAATAGAGCTTAGTGCTTCATTTATTTTATTTTTGCGGATAATCAATTTTTTAACAATTTAAATTAAAGTCCGCCTGCTGCGGATCTGGCAATTATGAAATTTTTTATCGACACAGCTAACCTTGCTCAAATTAAAGAAGCAAACGATTTAGGAATATTGGACGGTGTTACCACCAATCCATCTTTAATGGCTAAAGAAGGCATTAAAGGAGAAGCCGCAGTAATGCAGCATTACAAAGATATTTGTGAACTGGTTGATGGTGACATCAGTGCCGAAGTGGTATCTACAGATTTTGATGGTATTGTTGCAGAAGGAAAAAAACTGGCTGCCATTCACCCGAATATTGTGGTTAAAGTACCAATGATAAAGGAAGGGATTAAAGCCATTAAATGGTTTACCGATAATGGTATCCGTACTAACTGTACCCTGATATTTTCTGCAGGACAGGCCATACTGGCTGCAAAAGCAGGCGCTAGTTATGTTTCTCCGTTTATTGGAAGAATTGATGACACAGGATGGGATGGTATGGAACTGATACACCAGTTGCGCCAGATATTTTCTATACAGGGATATAAAACTGAAATTTTAGCGGCATCGATCCGCAACCCAAATCATATTATTAAATGTGCTGAAGCTGGTGCAGATGTTTGTACCTGCCCGCTTACTTCTATTTTGGGTTTATTAAAACACCCTTTAACAGATAGCGGTTTGGCGCAGTTTTTAGAAGACGCTAAAAAATTTGCATAATATCTCATACTGTAATACCAATGTCAGTCTGAGCTTGTCAAAGACATAAAAAATGCCCGGTAAATCATAAATGAGCCGGGCATTTTTACGTTTAAGATGATCAGCTGCAGCTAACCCTTTTTACGCTTTGATTTGTGAGGCTGCATTCCGTTCAACAGTTCATCTACTGTTTTTAAGTTTTCGTTATCAGGTTTTATTTTTATGTACATCACAAATTCTTTGAAGATGGCAGGATTTTTCCTCAACGCTGCTTTTATAGTTACTTTCTCTGCTGTAAAATCTTTATCAATAAACAGGGTATTGCCAACAAACTTACCGGCCGATGCAGTGAAGAGGATATGGCTGCTGTCTAATGGCATATATCTGCCGTTAGATAAAAGTCCGTCCACATTAATATAATTGTAAGTACCTTTTTTAAGACTGTCAGTGTATAGATTGACATAGATACTGTCTACCTTTTGCGCTTTTGCAACGGTGCAGGCAACAGATGAGGTTAATAATAAAAGAAAAGGTAAAATATGCTTCAACCGGTTTTGTTTTGTACAAAGATGGAAAAAATTATGCCAGCGTTGCAAAAGGGGAAAAGATTTTGTGTTAAAGTTGGTTAACACAAGCTTTTAAATTAAACGGATCGTAATCGATAAAGGCAAATTATTCATACTATTTCCTGAAAATATTTACGCCAGGCCTTAAATAATTCCAATCAACAGGTTTTTGAGGATATAATGGATGTATATATTCATAATTGTATAACGTATATTTTTTTCCTTTTGTTATTACCGACGGTCCCAATACTTTTGTCGCAGGAATCCATCCTCCATGCCCTTTTCGGAGTTTAAATACTTGTGAATACATATTTCCATTTCCCAAAAAGAAATCAATATTATAAACAATCTCATCGTTTTTTAAAATTGAATCTGGTAAAAGTCCTTGATAAATAATATACTTAGAATATTTCCCTACAAAATATTCGTCCTTTAATGGTGGAATTACCCAAAAGTTATTAGGTATATTGTTTCTTGAATTTTGAAATGCCAGATAGGGTTTTGGATTTCAATAAGACAATTGTTTCTTTCCAGCGTAATTCATTCAGATTTAAGACTGGTTTAGAGTTGGCATAGTCAGGAAATATATTTATATCAACAACACAAAAACTATTTCCTCCAGTTTGTTCATTAATACTTTGATTTACTAAATCAATTGCTTCTTTACTTTTTGATAATATATTTTTTGTCTCTAAGTTAGTCTCAATTTGAATTTTTAATTGTTTGGCCAAACTATCATTAAGTTTTTGTGAAGAAATTTGAATTTTAGTAAGTTGTTTAATTGATATTCCTGAATTTGTAAGTATGCTATCAGATACATTTAAATTTGAGTCAACTCGATTTAATGTAGTATCTGCCCTGCCAATAATTGAAAGATATTCCAATTCTCTATTGTTTGCATCATCAATTTCTTTATCATGTTTTCTCCACTCTGATAAAATAGATACTCCCAACCCTAAAAAATTCCTACAATTAATATATTTGATAATATTCTCTTAGCTTTTTCATTATCCTTAAATACATTATCCTTAAATAATTGAATAACTGCAAGAATCGCAGCCAGAATTAAAACAATAATATTGAGTATTAGCATTTTTAGATTAGAAATACAAACGTTTTAAGCTTTTAAAATTAGATAAAGTTGTAAACTTATTTCGTATAAATTTTTCAATTTTCTACGCTTCGATAAAAGTTCCCCAATGGTATGCCGTTGAAAGGATTGCGACGCAACGATGATGCCATGAAAAATGGAAGCTGGTATTATCATTTGTATTAATTACTAATTCCTACCCGTTGTTGTACATATTCATTCTTCTTCAGTTCATTCAACATAAACATAGCAAGGTCACCGGCATTTATTTTATACTTGTTAGGTTCGGGCGGGTAGTTGGCATTGGTGATAAACTCTCCGGTGGCACCTTCGTTTTTTATATCAGGGCAACAAACAAATGTCCAGTCAAGTCCGCTTTCGTTTAAATATTCATATGCTTTTTTATGTTCCAGCCCAACTGCAAGGTATTGCTTGGGATAATCTTCCTGATCAATCAACAAACTGTTTTCGTCTGCATTTAGCACACCCAAACCACCAATCGCAATAATTCTTTTTAAACCGGTCTTTTTCATCTGGGCAATAATATTTTTTACGCCCAGTGTACGTGTTTTGTCGGTGCCATCAGTGCCGCCGCCTAATGCAGATAATACCGCATCGCAACCTTTAATTGCATCAAATACTTCACCTTCATCAAATACAGCGCCTTTAAACAGTTCAAGGCTTTTCTCTTTCATATCTAATTCTGTAAATACATTTCTGCCAAAAGCCTTAACGGTATAGCCTTTAAACAGTGCCTGTTGTACCAATTGTTTGCCTGCCATTCCTGTTGCTCCAAATACTATGATCTTCATTGTGATTTTTTTTTGAAAAGTTAACTCAATTACCTCTTAATACGTCTCCAAACTCAGTCTTCTTTTTATCAAATACCGATTTGGCAAAGGGACATAAAGGTAAAATTTTAATATGGTTAGTTCTGACATATTCCACAGCTGCATTTACCAGCTGGTAACCCACATTTTTTCCTTTTAATACATCCGATACTTCGGTATGGTCAATGATCATTAAATCTCTACCTGTCATGGAATAGGTCATTTCTGCAAGCGTGGTATTATTGTCTTGTACATAAAAACTGCCTTTGCTACCTTCCTGTTTTTGCTGAATAAGCATTTGAATAAAATTTTAATGAATTTAGTAAAAAATTTTTTTATTCAGTTAATCTGTTTCATATTTGCACAGTAAATGAAAATGATTAACACAAATAACAATGGCTGGTGGTGGAGCATAATCAAGTGATTGTGCGTTTTTTGCTATTGTTACCATTATAAATAGTTGAACCCGGCACAAGTTGCCGGGTTTTTTATTGAGCCCATGCCCCTCCGCCCCTAAAGGGGAAATAAAGAGGAGATTAAAGCGAAGTAGATTTATGAAAGATAACAAAATTAAAAGAAGAAACAATTTTATAATAAAGTAACAATCTAAGTTCTCCGCCAATTGGCGGAGACAGGGGCTTATGAAAAAAATACAAATACAAACCACATTCAAAAAACTGCTTGCAGATGTGTACACACCTGTTGGTATTTATCTGCGCTTGCGTGACAGGTTCAGAGATACTATCCTGCTGGAAAGTACAGATTTTCATGCAGGAGAAAACAGTTACTCCTTTATTGGTATTAACGCCATTGCCGGTATCGAAATAAGTAATCCATCTGTTTTGGAATTCAAATTACCGGGGCAGCCTGCTGAAAGACTATCTATCAATAATCCAACAGATGTACCGCAACATTTATGGGATTTTATGCAGCGCTTCGAAATAAAAGAAGCTGTGACAAGGCCGGTAAATGTTGCACAGGGTTTATTTGGATACACCACATACGACGCTGTACAATTCTTTGACTCTATTAAATTGACCACAGCCCACAGACCACAGACGACTGCTATACCGTTAATGCGTTACCGCCTTTATCAATATGTAATTGCCATCAATCATTTTAAAGATGAATTATACATTATTGAAAATGAAATTAACGGAATGCAAAGCGAAAGGGATTTGGTGGAAAGCCTTATTAAAAGTAAAGATGTACCTGTATTTCCTTTTAAAACTGATGCAGGCGAAAGCTCTAATCTTACAAACGAAGAATATATTGACATTGTAAAAAAAGGAATTGCCAGTTGCCACAGGGGAGATGTTTTTCAGATTGTGTTAAGCAGGCGGTTTCAGCAAAAATTTACCGGCGATGAATTTAATGTGTACCGGGCTTTACGCAGTATCAATCCATCGCCTTATTTATTTTATTTTGATTATGGTGATTATAAACTGATGGGCTCTTCTCCCGAAAGCCAGCTGATCGTCAATAATGGAAAAGCCATTGTGCATCCCATTGCGGGAACATTTAAAAGAACCGGCGATGATGAAACAGACAAAGCCCTTGCAATTGCGCTGGAAGCAGATGAAAAAGAAAATGCGGAGCATGTAATGCTGGTTGACCTGGCAAGAAATGACCTGAGCCGCATGTGCAGCAATGTAGAAGTTACGCAATACAAAAAGATAAATTATTACAGTCATGTCATCCATTTGGTGAGTGAGGTAACAGGTAAGGTTGGCCCGCAAACAAATCCGTTTAAATTAATTGCAACCACTTTTCCTGCTGGCACATTAAGTGGTGCGCCAAAATTTAAAGCGATGCAATTGATCAACGAATTTGAACCCACTGCAAGAAGTTATTATGGTGGCGCCATCGGTTGTATTGGTTTTGATGGAACGGTAAATCACGCCATAATGATACGCACATTTTTAAGCCGAAATAACACATTGGTTTACCAGGCTGGTGCAGGAGTAGTAGCTGCAAGCAAACCCGAAAGCGAATTGCAGGAAGTAAATAATAAATTAAATGCATTGAAACAAGCCATTGTATTGGCACAAAATATTTGAAATGAAAATTTTAGTGTTTGATAATTACGATTCTTTTACCTACAACCTTGTTCATTTGGTAGAGAAGATCACCCATATCAAAGTGGATGTGTTTCGTAATGATGAAATTGCATTGGACAAAGTAAATGACTATGATAAAATAATTTTATCACCAGGTCCGGGTATTCCATCTGAAGCAGGATTGTTATTGCCATTGATAAAACAATACGCAGCTACCAAATCTATACTCGGAGTTTGTTTGGGGCACCAGGCAATAGGCGAAGCCTTTGGAGGAACGTTGACTAATTTAAGTAAAGTGTATCATGGGGTAGCTACACCAATAAAAATTCTAACTAAAAAATCAGCAATTCTAAAAGGCCTTGGGGATGAGATAGAAGTTGGCCGTTACCATAGCTGGATCATCAGCGATGAAAATTTTCCTGCTGAACTGGAAGTTACTGCAAGAGATGATAACGGTTACATCATGGCATTGCAACATAAAACATTTGATGTGCAGGGCGTGCAGTTTCATCCTGAGAGTGTGTTGACACCGGATGGAGAAATAATTTTAAGGAACTGGTTAAAAGCCTGAACCATGATTTAAACTTATCAGGCTTATTAAACTGATTTTTATGGAGTATAAATACAGTGATGTAACTCAACTTATAATAAGAGCAGCAATGAATGTTCATGGGGTTCTTGGAAATGGCTTTCAGGAAGTAATTTATCAAAGAGCCCTGGAAATTGAATTCAGATTATTGGGAATAAATTTTGCAAGAGAAGTTAGTATACCAGTTTTTTACAAGCAAGAGCTCATTGGCGAAAGACGGGTTGATTTTTTAGTAGAAGGCAAAATTTGTGTTGAACTAAAAGCGGTTATTCAATTGGAAAATGTTCATTTGGTACAAGGGAAAAATTATTTAGAAGCATTTAATTTAGAAATAGGGCTATTAATAAATTTTGGAGCAAACAGTCTTGAATGGAAAAGGCTTTATAACAATAAGTATAAACCTGATAATAAATAATCAGAAAAATAAGATTAATCGCATAAAATCGTGGTTCAGACATGAAAAAAATTCTCAACTATCTATTCGAACACAAAACACTTTCCCGTGAGCAGGCCAAAGAAGTATTGATCAATATTTCTAAAAACTTCTATAACGAAAGTGAGACGGCGGCCTTTATTACGGTGTATTTAATGCGCAGCATCACCATTGCTGAATTGCAGGGATTCCGTGATGCCTTGCTGGAACTTTGTGTAAGAATTGATTTAAATGGTAATGAAGTAATTGATATTGTTGGCACGGGCGGGGATGGAAAAAACACTTTCAATATTTCAACACTCAGTTGCTTTGTAGTAGCAGGCACTGGAAACAAAGTAGCCAAACATGGTAACTATGGTGCCACTTCCATTAGCGGCAGCAGTAATGTAATGGAGCAACTGGGCTACAAATTCAAAAACGATCCTGATGTATTGAAAAAAGAGATTGATACCGCCAATATCTGTTTTTTACATGCCCCGTTATTCCATCCTGCATTAAAAGCAGTAGGGCCGATACGGAAGAATTTAGGCGTCCGCACATTTTTTAATATGCTTGGGCCAATGGTGAATCCTGCTTTTCCGAAATACCAGTTGGTAGGAGTTTATAATTTGGAAATGGCAAGAATTTATAATTACTTATTACAACCCGGCGGAAACAAATTCACCATCATCCATTCTTTGGATGGGTATGATGAAATTTCATTGACAGGAGATACCAAGGTAATCACTAATGAAGGGGAACAAATTTTATCTGCAGAAATCTTAGGTAAAAGAACGGTGAATGCTTCCGACATTTATGGTGGCAATACCGTAGAAGAAGCCGCAAAAATATTTTTAACCATTTTAAAAGGAGAAGGAAGCTGGGCGCAGAATGCAGTTGTATTGGCTAATTCAGCAATGGCGCTGCAATGTACAGGCAAGTATAATAATTACGAAGATTGTTATCATGCAGCCGTGGAAAGTTTAGAAAGTGGGAAAGCCTTGCAGTCATTACAAAACTTAATTAGTTTGCAATAATGAATATTTTAGAAACGATAATAGAGGATAAGAAAATAGAAGTCAGCAGAAAGAAGGCTGAGATAAGTGTTGAGGCTTTGCAGAATAGTATGTTCTTTAACAGAAAAACTTTTTCTTTAAAAGAATTTTTATTGGATGAAAACAAGACCGGCATCATCGCAGAATTTAAAAGAAAGTCACCTTCTAAAGGAATCATCAATGACAGATCGGATGTGGTGGAAGTAACGAAAGCCTATTCAGTAAATGGTGCAAGTTGTTTATCAGTATTAACGGATGAAATGTTTTTTGGCGGCACAGCTGAAGATTTGAAAAAAGCAAGAGTAAATGACATTCCCATTCTGCGAAAAGATTTTATTATTGATGAATACCAAATTGTGGAAGCAAGGGCAATGGGAGCAGATGTGATCTTATTGATTGCTGCATGCCTCAGCCCGGAAAGAGTAAAAGAACTGGCTTTATTTGCAAAGACTTTGCAACTGGAAGTATTGCTGGAGATACATAATGAAGACGAGCTGCAACATATTTGTGATGCCACAGAAATTGTAGGCATCAATAACAGGGATTTAAAAACTTTTACTGTAGATATTAACAGATCTATAGAATTGGGGAAAAAAATACCTGCCGGCAAACTTAAAATTGCTGAAAGTGGTATCAACAATATTGAGACAATTTGTACTTTTAAAAATGCAGGCTTCCATGGTTTTTTAATTGGAGAAAACTTTATGAAGGAAGCCGACCCAACGATTGCTTTTGCTGAATTTGTACAACAACTAAAAGCAAAAGTAAAATGAGAGTAAAAGTTTGTGGTATTACTCAGGAAGAGCAGTTGTTGCAACTGCCTGGTGCCGGAGTTTCCTTTGCCGGGTTTATTTTTTATCCGAAATCGCCACGGTATGTATTGCGGCACATGACCACCAGCCAGATAAAAAAAGAAAACACACTCAACAAAGTAGGTGTTTTTGTAAATGCAGCTGTTGACGAAGTGTTACAAATGGTGGATGAATGCCGGTTGCACATGGTACAACTGCATGGAGATGAAACACCCAAGTATTGCGAAAAGATTGCTGACTATATTTCAGTGGTAAAAGCTTTCCGCTTTAGTGAAACAGATAATATTGGTTACAGGATACAGGAATACATGAGTTATTGCGATATGTTCATGTTCGATACGGAAGGTGTTGGTTATGGAGGAACAGGGAAAAAATTTAATATGGAAAAACTCCATGATGTAACAGTAGGGAAGCCGTATTTTTTAAGTGGCATAATAGAACCGGGTGATGCAGAAAAATTAAATGAATTTGCACAAAGACCTGAAGCAAAAGCATTATTTGCAATTGACATCGGTACAAAGTTTGAATTGATGCCCGGCATAAAGGATATAAAACAAATAAAAAAATTTACAGAACAACTAAAATAAAAAAACAACAATGAACATTAAAGTTTGTGGCATTACACAATTGAAACAATTGCAGCAGTTAGACGGGTTAAACATTGAATATGCAGGAATGATATTTGTAAAAGATTCTCCAAGATATGTTGGCGATAAGTTAGACAAAGACGCAATAAAGAATGCCGATTTTGATTTAAAAAAAGTAGGCGTTTTTAAAAACCCGGAAATGATTGATGTGCTGGATGCCATTGATGAATATGGTTTGGATGCAGTGCAATTACATGGCGAAGAAAGTCCTGAAATGTGTGAAGACCTGAGCAGCGAAGTAGAAGTGATAAAAGTATTTAACCTTAAAGGAGATGAAAATGTTGATGAGTTGGTGGCAGATTATGATGCAGTGTGTGATTATTATTTGTTTGATACCAAAGCTGATGATGGCGAAACAGGCGGTACCGGCAAAAAATTTGACTGGAAAATTTTAACCAAAGCAAAAATTGAAAAACCATTCTTTTTAAGTGGCGGTATAAGTGTGGCTGATATTGCTGCGATAAAAAAGTTTAAACATCCTGATTACTTTGGTGTTGATATTAACAGCAGCTTTGAAAAAGAACCGGGTGTAAAAGATATGGGATTGGTATTACAGTTTAAGCAAGGGATGAAGTAAAACAATAACTATATAAAATGATCACTGTAAGACATGCTACCGAAAATGATCTGCCACAGATACTGGAGATTTACAATGAGATCATTTTAAATACTACTGCAGTGTATTATTATGAGCCACATATTTTGGAAATGCGGAGGGAATGGTTTGAAGGCAGAAAGAAAGAAGGCTTCCCGGTATTTGTTGCAGAGGAAGATGGGAAAGTTTTGGGAATGAGTTCTATCGGGCCTTTCAGGGTGCCGACGGCGTACAAATTTTCTGTAGAGAATACAGTGCATGTGGCAGCAGCTGCAAGAGGTAAGGGCATTGGAAAATTATTAATGCCGCCTATTATTGATGCTGCAAAAGAAATGAATATGCACGCCATTATTGCCGGTATTGATGCAACCAATGAAGTGAGTCTGCACTTACATAAAAATTTTGGCTTTGAAGAAGTGGCACATTTTAAACAGGTAGGTTATAAGTTTGGACGATGGCTGGATTTGAAATTTTTGGAGTTGATATTAAATAAGACGGGGGAATTATGAGCAAAATCAAAAATATTAATAGAGAGATTTACTGGCTTTTAATTAGTGTTACCATAATTATATATTCCTGTAATTATGAATCATCAAATAAAATTGTCAATGAAATTTCAAATAAGAATGGTATGAAAGCAGTGATTTTTTATAAACCTGGAGATGCGACAGTACCAGACTCTTATCAAATTTCTTTACTTAGTAATAATGATCAACTTGCCAAACATGACATAGGAAATGCTTTTACCTGTAAGGATAATGGAGAGGCAACGGTTTCAATAAAATGGATAGCAAAAGATTCAGTATTGATGGAATATATTAAATCTACAACTACGTATATAAAAGAAACAAAAGTTAAAGGAGTGAATATTTTATATAAAGAGAAATGAATTTGAATTTTCGCAGTTTTTGGTCGCTGACCAACAACTTACGTTAAGATAAAAGCTCAATAGAATTATTGTCGTTGAAGAGTGCGACGCCACTAAAGTAAAATAGAGTTACCAAAGCTGGTAACAAAAAAATAAAAATGAACTACACAGTAAACGAGCACGGTTATTACGGCAATTTCGGCGGTGCCTTTATTCCCGAAATGCTTTTTCCCAATGTGCAGACATTGCAGGAGAACTATTTGAAAATAATATACGAAGATGGTTTTCAAAAAGAGTTTCAGCAATTGTTGAGAGATTATGTAGGCAGGCCTACGCCTTTGTTTTTAGCAGAACGACTGAGTGCAAAGTATGGAGCAACAATTTATTTAAAACGGGAAGATCTGTGCCATACCGGTGCACATAAAATTAATAATACCGTTGGGCAAATTTTATTGGCAGAAAGGTTAGGTAAAAAAAGGATCATTGCCGAAACCGGAGCTGGCCAGCATGGCGTTGCCACAGCAACTGTGTGTGCATTAAAAGGGTTGGAGTGTATTGTGTACATGGGCGAAAAAGATATTGAACGACAGGCACCAAATGTTGCCCGTATGAAAATGCTGGGTGCAACTGTTATACCTGCATTAAGCGGAAGTAAAACTTTAAAAGATGCCACCAATGAAGCCATACGTGACTGGATAAATAATCCTGTTGATACGCATTATATTATTGGCAGTGTGGTGGGGCCGCATCCTTATCCTGATATGGTGGCAAGGTTTCAAAGTGTGATTAGTGAAGAAATAAAAAAACAATTGCTGGAAAAAACAGGTAGCGAAAATCCTGATTATGTGATAGCATGTGTAGGTGGTGGCAGCAATGCAGCAGGAGCGTTCTATCATTTTTTAGATGATGCTGATGTAAAACTTATTGCAGTGGAAGCAGCAGGTTGCGGTATTAACAGCGGCATGAGTGCAGCAACAACACAATTAGGCAAACCGGGAATTTTGCACGGCAGTAAAAGTTTACTGATGCAAACCGCAGATGGCCAGGTGGTGGAACCACATAGTATTTCTGCAGGTCTGGATTACCCGGGTATTGGCCCCTTGCATGCACATTTGTATGAAAGCGGCAGAGGAATATTTATGAGTGCTACTGATGATGAAGCATTGCAAGCTGCATTTGAGTTAAGTAAATTAGAAGGTATTATTCCGGCATTAGAAACTGCACATGCGTTGTATGTTTTAAACAACATGAAATTTAAAAAAGATGATGTGGTGGTGGTTAATTTAAGTGGAAGAGGAGATAAGGATCTGGATACTTATATGAAATATTTGTAAGAAACCTCACCCCAACCCCTCTCCTTGAGGGAGAGGGGCTTAGACCTTAATTATTTAAAGTACTTTTATATTTTTGATCTGAAAAATTATTTAGATTTTGAAACATGTCTGAGTATAACGATAACCTGCATAAAAATTCCAAGGCTTCAACTTACGAAAATGCAAGGTATTTGCGTAAGGTACAAACAGTGGCAGAAGCAAAATTATGGAAGGTATTACGTAATAACCAGGTTTGTAATTTAAAATTCAGGCGGCAACATGCATTTGGTGATTACATCCTTGATTTTTATTGCCACAAAATGAAACTATCCATTGAAGTTGATGGCGAGGTACATAACGATCCGGAAGTTGCAGCTTATGATACTGCAAGAACAAAAAATTTGAATGAAAATAATATTACTGTTTTAAGATTTACAAATAATGAAGTTGAAAAGAATATAATTAAAGTAATAAAGAAAATAGAGGGCTGGTTTGAAGAAAATGACTTTGTTCAATTAATGCCTTTACCTGATTAAAATAAACAAACTATAAATTCACAGAGTCTAAAGCCCCTCTCCTGCAGGAGAGGGGTTGGGGTGAGGTAAATAACAAAAATAATTATGAAATATCTTTTAGCAGCATTAAGCATTTTATTTTTTTCTTCCTGCAGCGATTCCTTCATCAATCATGAATTGAAAGCAGAAAAGATTGGTGACTGTTCGCAGGAGGTTGCACCAGTAAAAATGATATCAAACATAAACGGCGAACGTTATGAATTTGATTATTGCCTTAATGAAGGCTATGATGGAAAGACTTATACAGTAGAAAGAAAAGGAGATAGCCTGGTGGTAAGCTTTCCAACGGCGGGTAATAAAACGGTTTTGTATAAATTAATATTGGATATTGATGCTAAACCGGCTTACCATCATATTGTATTAGGCGATAAAACGCTGGAGGTTTCTCCGGGAGAAAGATAGATGCCCCCTAAATCCCCCTGAAGGGGGACTTGGAAGAGTAAGTTACTTTGTGTGCTATTTTTTTGAATATAAAAAATGAAATCATGAAGGATGATATGCATTTTGGGGCTATTAAACCAATATTCGAGAACGCAGAATTCTTAAGAAAAAATATGACGCATGAGGAAAAACTGCTTTGGGGGTATTTAGCAAATAATCAGTTGGAGTTTAAATTCCGAAGGCAACATCCGATCTGGATGTATATAGCAGATTTTTACTGTCACGAATTAAAATTGGTAATTGAAATTGATGGAGGTATTCATAACAGAAAAGATGTAAAAGAAAACGATACTATCAGGGAAAATGATTTGATCGATTTTGGAATAAAAGTTATTCGTTTTACAAATGATGAAATAAAACAAGCTATCGATAAAGTATTAGCCAATATTAAAAGTATAATTTCCGAAATAAAAAATACACAACAACTTACAAACGATGAATCAAGATAATGAAGTCTTCGCAAGTCCCCCTTCAGGGGGATTTAGGGGGCTAAACAGATTAGATCAATTATTTGCAGCAAAGAAAAAAAATGTTTTAAATATTTACTGTACCGCAGGATATCCTCAATTAAACAGTACAGTAGAAGTATTACATGCTTTACAAAATAACGGTGCCGATCTTATTGAAATTGGTATGCCTTACAGCGATCCACTGGCAGATGGAGAAGTGATACAACAAAGCAGTGCTGTTGCCTTGCAAAACGGAATGACATTAGAAATACTGTTTCAACAACTACATAATATTCGCAAAAGCCCCCCTTTAGGGGATGGGGGCATTCCTATAATTCTCATGGGCTACATGAATCCCATCTTACAATTCGGCATCGAAAAATTTTGTACCAAGGCAAAAGAAGTAGGTGTTGACGGCATAATTCTGCCCGACCTGCCCATGTATGAATTTGAAACCATTTACAAACCCTTGTTCGACGCAAATAATTTAAAATTTATTTTTTTGGTAACGCCTGAAACAGGCGAAGAGCGGATACGGAAAATCGATTCCTTATGCAGTGGATTTTTATATGCCGTTTCTTCATCATCAACCACCGGAAAAAATAAAGCCATAGAAGGGCAGGAGGACTATTTTAAAAAACTGCAGCAAATGAATTTAAAAAATCCTGTGCTGGTTGGCTTTGGTATAAAAGATAAAGCCACATTTGCATCGGCCTGTAAATATACTAATGGCGCCATCATCGGCAGCGCCTATATTAAAGCATTGCAAAATGCTACTGATATCAACCAAACCACTAAAGAATTCTTAAATAGTATCATTGGTTGATACATTTGCCAAAAACAGGGTAAATTGCACTTACAAATTGAAACTATGAAGCGGATCTTTCTTTTAATATTACTGGTGCCTGCATTAGCTTTTGCACAAACAAAACCAAAAGCCAAAGCTAAAGCAGCAACAAAAACTAAAACAAAAGTTGCCGTTACTCCTGTTGTTGGCAATGATGGGTTTACAATTAACGGCGAAATAAAAGGCCTTGCCGATGGCACAACAGTGGCGCTTTTAAACGGGCAAACAGGTGCACCAGAAGCCGAGACCACCATCACAAAAGAAAAATTTACTTTCAAAGGAAAATTAAACTCTCCCGATTTTAGGGTTTTACTTTTTAATAAACAAGCTCCCTACATAACTATTTTTTTAGACAATAATATTGTAACTGTTTCCGGCACAAAAGATGCGCTGGATAAAATTTCCATCACCGGTTCAAAAACGCATGTAGATTTCCAGGCCTTAAATACCCTGTTGGCGCCTTATCAAAATCTGTTTACAGAAAATGCAGTTTACGATTCTGCCGCCATCAGCCAGGCCATGTTAACTACCAGTAAGTTTGCAACCGATCATCCCGGTTCTTACATTGCTCCATTTGCCATTTACCGTTTTAATCAAATAACAGCCGATGTAACTAAAGCAGAAACCTTGTTCAATCTGTTGCTGCCCGAAGTAAAAACTTCTGTAATGGGAATGGCGGTTGCAAATGTTATTGCCACTGCAAAAAAGAATACATTGGGCATTGTGTTGCCCGATTTTACACAGGCCGATACTTCAGGTAACCCGGTAACCCTTTCATCATTAAGAGGAAAATTTGTATTGATAGATTTTTGGGCCAGCTGGTGCAGGCCATGCCGCCAGGAAAATCCTAACGTGGTAAGCGCTTTCAATAAATTCAAGAATAAAAATTTTACCGTCCTCGGTGTTTCATTAGACCGCTCTAAACCAGCCTGGATTGAAGCCATTAATGCCGACGGTTTAACATGGACCCATGTTAGCGACTTACAATTTTGGAACAATGCCGTGGCACAGCAGTTTCAAATACAAAGTATACCAACCAATTATTTACTTGACCCCGAAGGAAAAGTTATAGCCCGGGACCTGCGTGGTCCTGCATTGGAAATGAAACTGGCTTCGTTGCTGAAATAGAAATTGTTTTGGGTTTTTGGTTTGTTGTTTTTGGTTACGGGCATTTGTTCTTTAATTAGCTTCGGTGGCGTCGCACTCTTCTGCATTAAATCTTTATTTGGCTTTTATCTTAGCGTAGGATATACTTTTTATATTTTATGCAATTAGAGTTGCATCGGCATCATGACTTAAAACAAAATGATAAGACATTATTTATTTTTTCTTTTACTAGTTTTTTCTTTTAATATATCCAATGGGCAAAAGTTAGGCGATTACTATGTCTCCATTTCAATTGACAGTACATCAAATGGCAGATTAAAATTTTTCAGCGACTCAACTGTAGAGTTAAGCAATATACCCCGGCATATGAGCCTATTATTAAAAATGGTTTATAAATACACTTCAACCGACTCTACAATTGAAATATTAGCGGAATTTGTTAACAAACAAGAAGGCCAGTTGCTAAACCCATACAACCAAAATTTATTTCTTAAAACAGGAATTAGTTTGATAAAGGTTGAAGGTGGATTTATTGATTATAATAAATCAGTTATATACATAAGGCAAAAAGACTTTGGAGACAATCCAGACATTATATATATAGTTGACGGCAAAATCTTTATCCAAAACATGGGAATAACAGACGGCTATGGATTAGTTAGAAAAAAACCAAAGAAAAATAAAGCTCTTCAGAAAAAATTGAAAGATATTAATAAAGACAATTGTACTATTGAAATTGTAAAAGGACTTGATGCCTATAAACGGTTTGGCATTAAAAGAGTTTATGGGATAATTGTTATCAATACTAAACAATAAAACAGACTTAAACATAATAGCAAATAATCTTCAAAATTCGTTACGCCCAATTACTAATTACTAACCCCAACTGCTTCTTATACAACTCCACTGTATTCTCCAATTCCAAATAAATAGCATTTAATATTTGGATTGAGCTATCATTATTTAAAAAATTTTGGAAAAAGTACCAATTATTGGTACTTTTAAATAAAAATTAAAATGGCTAAAAATACCTCCATTCTTTTGGGAGAATACTTTGAAGAATTTATTTCAAACAAAATCTCTTCGGGTAAATATAATTCTGCCAGCGAAGTAATCAGAAGTGCATTAAGGCTTATGCAGTCTGAAGAACAAAGAAAAAAAGACTTGAGTAAAGCGCTTGTTGTTGGTGAAAAAAGCGGGTTCGACAAAACCTTTGATCCGAAAGCTAACTTAAAGAAACTGCATAGTAAGTTTTTATGAAAAAGAAAACTTATCTCATAAGTAACAAGGCCGTTTCAGACCTTGAAGAGATTTGGCTTTATACACTTGAAAAATGGTCGGTTGAACAGGCAGACCGCTATTATAATTTAATAATAGGAGAGATAGAATTTATTTGTAAAAATAGCCATTCAGGAAAACCGGTGGATCACATAAAAAAAGGATACCGTGTATCTAAGGTAAAATCACATGTAGTTTTTTATCGCATTTCAACCGAACAGGTAATTGAAGTAATAAGAATTCTTCATGAAAGCATGGACATTCCAAACAGGCTTAATGATTAGCAACACCCAACTGCCTCTTATACAACTGTACTGTATTTTCTAATCCCAAATAAATAGCATCGCATATTAATGCATGGCCAATAGATACTTCCAGTAAACCTGGGATATGTGCAGCAAAATATTTAAGGTTGTTCAGGTCAAGGTCGTGCCCTGCATTAATACCAAGGCCCAGCTCATTGGCTTTTTGTGCCGCAGCAATATAAGGTGCAATGGCTTTTTCTTTATTGCCGGTTGCATATTCGCTTGCAAAACCTTCGGTGTATAATTCAATGCGGTTGGTGCCGGTAGCTTTTGCACCTTCCACCATTTCAACAACAGGGTCAACAAAAAGAGAAACCCGAATACCTGCAAGTTGAAAAGTAGTGATCATACCACTCAGGTAATCTTTATGCTCAATCGTATTCCATCCATGGTTACTGGTCAGTTGGTTTTTACTGTCGGGCACTAATGTTACCTGTGTTGGTTTATTCGCCAACACCAGGTCTACAAAACTTTGTTCAGTACAATTGCCTTCAATATTAAATTCGGTGCTAACAATTTTCTTCAGGTCGTACACATCTGCATAACGGATATGCCGTTCATCGGGTCGGGGATGCACCGTAATACCATCGGCACCAAAACGCTCAATATCTTTTGCAGATTTTATCAGGTCAGGATTATTGCCACCACGGCTGTTACGCAGTGTTGCCAGCTTATTAATATTTACCGAAAGTTTTGTCATATTACTTAGAAGAAATTTTTATCAAAGTTACACCATGCGATGCAACCACTGTTGCAAACATACTGTTGAAATTACCCAGGTCTTTTTGCCGCCATAGATCCCTTACTTTTTGTTTTGCAGATAAACCCAGGTCGCTCCAGTGAAAACGAATCACATCATTTTTATCTGACAGGTTAAAAATGGCCAGTGCTTTATTGCCATCTTCCAGTTCTTTAATCCAAATTTGATAAGTACCTGCTTTAATAACCTGTTGCGCCTGTTTTCCCAATGGGTCCTGGTCAATGGCAATCACTTCATCATTGGTTAACAGGTTCAATGTAAAATCATCCAGCTTACTTAGGTCGCAACCAATTAATAAAGGGGCACTTAACATACTCCACAAACTTACATGCGTATATTGTTCATCAGGTGTTAACCTGGTATCATGTAAATTATCGCCCCAGCCTACTTTACCCACAATCATCATGTCGGGGTCGTTCCACCTGCCCGGCTTTGCATAAGAGTGTTGTTTGGTTTGGTTAAACCCAATAGCACTAAGGCTTTCCCATGTATCGTTAATATCACCAGTAGTGCGCCAGCAGTTGCCGTTTACTGTTGCGCCCCATTCCCAAACATCTTTCATTCCATATTGGCAAAGGCTGTACACAATATCCCTATTTTGTTTTTGCAGTGCATCCTGCATTACTTGGTAAGGTTTTTTATACGACGCTAAAGAGTTGTCATTCTTATCATGAATAGCGTCGTAACTACACCAGTCGTATTTTAAATAATCAATGCCCCAGCCGGCATAAGTAGTGGCATCCTGTACTTCATACTGGTAACTTCCTAAATAACCACCGCATGTTTTTGTTCCGGGAGAAGAGTAGATACCAAACTTTAAACCATTGCCATGTAACCAGTCGCCCAGTTTTTTCATGTCAGGAAATTTATTGTTGGTAACAATTTCTCCTTTGTCATTTCTTGAGGCAGCTTCCCAGCCATCATCAATATTCATGTATGTCCATCCATGATCTATAAGGCCTTTATCCATCATGGCTTTTGCAGAAGCTTTCAATCTTTCATCACTTACACTGAGCCCCCAGCAGTTCCAGCTGTTCCAGCCCATTGGTGGAGTAAGGGCCAATACATCTCCACAAATAATTGTAAAAACTCTTTTATCGGTACCCAGTTTATTTTTTACAACAAAGTTCATTTTGTATTCACCATTGCGGCTCAACTTACCTGTTATTACACCATTGGCAGGATTTATTGTTAAGCCTTCGGGTAAATTTTCAATACTGTATTGCAAAGGTTTATTTCCCGTAGCAGAAATTTTAAGCAGAACAGGGGAGTTGGGTCGAACGCCAAATACTTTTGCGCCGTTTATCTTTGGGGTTGCAGCTGGTTTTGGTGTTAAAATATAAGCAGGCGTTTCTTTTATTGACACTGTTTTGTGTGTTGTATTTTCAATAAAGCTGAAAGTATAAGTAATATGGCTTTTATCTTTTGGAAGATTAGTATTAAATATTTTGCTTTCATTATTTTTAAGTGTAATTGCAGTTGCTGTTTTACTGATTTGTTTTTGTTCATCTTCATCAAAGCATTCAATAATACATTTACCGCTAATGGTTGTTGAAAATATATTTTTAACAGTAAATGCCTTTGCTGCCGTTTGATGGTCAATTTTTATTCCGTCAATAAGGTCCATCATATTTATAAAGGGGTGGCCATTAAACATACCGCCACCACCGCCGCCATCATATACTCTTACGCTGATGATGTTCTCCCCATTCCATTTAATGAACGGGCTGTTTGTTGCTATATGATATTCCAGCGTTTTATTCCATGTGGTGTTATAGCCACCTTTATCTTCGGGAAAAGAACCCGATTGCCCTATTTTAACAGCGTTAAAATAAACTGCACACACATCATCCACCTTACCTAGAAATATCCGTAATGAATCTTTCCATACCGAATTTATTTTTAAACTTTCTGGCATAACAACATGAAAACGGTACCAGGCATAGCCATCATAATCCGGATAACCCGCCATTTCCCAGCTTGATGCGGTTCTCATTTCCGGCCAACGGCTGTCGTCGCATGATGGATAACTGTAAATCACACTGTCTCCTGTAATAAACTTTGCCATGGGCATATCAATATTTTGTGCAGGGGCAGATAAACAGGTGAAGGATAAAAACAAAAACAGTACAGGTATATGTTTCATAAAATTTTGTTTTAACAAATGTAACAATTTGTTGGATGCTGCATTATTGACGTAAAATTATTTATAGATGATGAATCTATATTAAATAGTAAGATAAAAAGAGGAGAGAAGCTTTTATTGAATTTCTTTATAATTGCTAAAATCTTTTTACTCCAAACATCAGGAGAAGCATGGGTACCTTCTTAAAAATCTATTTTTATATAATTAATGCGTGGTACAGAAATTAAATTACTAACAGTCGTTGCTATATAAAATTCGGTGCCACAGCTGCCGGAATAAATAAACTGTTGATGGTATTTTCCCATTTGTTCAGCTCATTGGTCATGTCATTGATATACATGGCAGCATCTGTTGTTATACCAGCTTTTAATTTTTTGTAGTAGTTAACCCCTTCCAGCAAATTGCCCTGGAATGTTTTAAGGTATCTTATTTTATTATTATTAAGCGTATGAATGTTTTTTGCGATCTCGGCTTTTAAATAGTCCACATAAAGCTTTAGTTCGTTTACAAACATGTTTGGCCTTTCAACTGTATTCAGGATATTTATCCGGCCATAAATATGATCAACCATTTGCTTTAAAGAAAATACACCTGAAAAGTAAGCCAGGTTTGGTCCCGGGCAAATGGCTACAGTTTTAATATGATGTTTGGGTTCAATGTGGTTATTCAATAATACAGTTGCCCCCAGGCCTGTGCAAAGACAAACCTTTTCTGTTATTTCATTAAACTTCAATTCAAAATCTTCCGGAGTTAAATGTTGTTCTTTTAATTGATTTATTTTTAAATGCTGGTATTGACGTGATGCTGTGCAGATAGGTTTTTCTGTAAACTCGGTATTGGAAGAAAGGAATTTTAAATTACATGGACTGCCTGGTTTGCCCTTTGTTATTCTCAGTTGCCGTTGTTCCTCTGAACTGCTTTTTTTAAAATTATTAAACGGAATACCCAATGGTGATGCATGGCTTAAATAATAATCTTCTGGTTGGGCATAGGCCAGTTGACGTAATGTTTCTTCATCTACATTTGTCACTTCGGGTACTAATAAAAACGGGCTTCCCCAACCGGTACCGTTGGTTAAATAATGCGCCATTAAAAATTTATTTTCCTGGCTGGTGCCAATGCCGCCCTGTACAGTTATCCGTAATTTTGGAAGAGCTGTAAAAATATTTTTTCCTTTTATGGTTAATGCCTGGTTACAAATGGTAAACAACTCCTGCACTAATATATCACGGTTTAATTTAAACTCTTCCAATATAGGGCCTAACAATAAACCTTCTGTTGCAAAAGCATGACCCCCACAATTCAATCCCGATTCAATCCTGAATTCGGAAACCCATATACCCTTTTTAGCCAATAGCTTTCCCTGTGTTACAGCGCTCCTGTAATCACTTACTTTTAATATCACTTTCTTTTTTAGATGGCCCTGTTCATCAGGATAAAAATCGCCAAAATTTTCGATGTAGGCATATAACCTTGGATTGTAGCCTGCCGAAAAAATAACAGAAGACTCAACATCGCTTTCTGCATATCCACGCAGTGCAGCCAATGCATCTGAATATTCCACAGGCATGGCAGCGCCATCTTTGGCATAATTTGTTTTATCTACCTTACTCATGATATTAACATCAATTGCACCTGCACAAATAGCGGTACGCAATTGCTGTTGTAAGCTTTCTTTCTGTACATCATCTGCAGCAGCCAGCATTTGCTTGTAAAGTATTTTTAGTTTTGAATCATCGGGGAGTAGCTCAAAATACTGGACAATATCGCTGCCATTTTCAAAAAATTCCAGCTTTAACGCTGCTGTTTTTTCATTCACCAGCTGATTAACTAAATTGAGATAGGCAGTAATCCTTTTTGCACGGCAATCTTCCTGCTGACCGGTAATAGCGGTATAAGGCAGTTTATACAATTCGAAATAGTGTTTGCGCATGTTTTCCAGTAAGCTGTCGTCCATAATAGAGATAACAGATGAAATACCAAAATGTGCCACTTTAACGGGGGTATCAACGGTAAAACCTAAACCCATTACAGGAATATGAAAAGAATGAACAACAGAATTTTTCATCAAGATATATTAGTGATTATTTACAACCCCGGGCATACCGGATTGCAACAAAGGTCACTTAATAATACCGGATTAAATATGACAAACATCATATACCAGTGAATAAAACCCGATGCCGCTTTAATTTAATTGATCATTCAGGCATAGCCCCATGCCTTCATTATTTTAAGGTTTTCTTTTGCAGCTTCTAGAGGGGTTTTATCCTGATAGGATTCCTGTTCAATTATATAATGCACATGTTTAGATTTTTTTCTTATCATGTCAATAACATCTTTAAGGCTTACAATACCTGTACCTAAAATTGTACTCTCATATTTTTCATCACCATTGGTGGCCTTTATTTCATCCTTTACATGCACCGACATAAACCTGCCCGGATATTGGTTCACAATATCAATTGCTTTTGCGCCGCCATTGTACAAATTACCGGTGTCTAATTGCTGCATAACCAGGTCGGGGTCGGTACTTTTTAAAATGATATCATACATTGTTTCGCCATTCAGTTTCTGGCTAAATTCAAAGTCGTGGTTATGATAACCGAATTTCATACCCGATCTTTTACAGAGCTCACCGCATTTATTAAACAACTCCATAAACTTTTTCAATTCATCATAATTTGTTTTGTACCTGTTATCCATCGACGGACTTATAACAAACTGCTGGCCCATTGAAGCGGCATCTTCCACGGTGTATTTCCAGGTATCAGTAAAATCTTTTTTGTTTGCATCCCAATGTTGTGGCCCCATTACGGTATGGCCACTGGGCATTTTTAAACCCATGCCATCAAGGATATTCCTGAACTCTAAAACTGTAAAACCATAAAATTTACGGTTCATATAGTTGGCATGCTCCACATATTTATATCCCATTGCCGAGAGTTGTTTCAGTGTATTCAATGGATCTTTCATCATGTCTGCACGAACGGAGTATAACTGAATACCGGTAAGTTCTTTTCTTTTATTGCCAGCCAAAAGTAATTTCGGCATTAACGAAGTTCCTGCAAAAGCAAGAGTAGTATTTTTTATAAAAGAACGTCTTGATGATTTCATTTTTAGATAATTATTTCAGTTAGCAAATTTTATTTGAAATAAAAGGTAAGATTTTATTCTGAATTGGGATTAACTGAAAACGTTTTTTATAAAAAATATTCATCCTGCAAATAGCCAGCCTGTAATGAAAACCGGCGAGGATACAGATTGTAGCAACTTAGTTTGTTTGCCACGAATGAGAGCTGATGTAGTTTTATGTTGTTCGCTTTTTATATTGCCATTCCTTACGGCAGGACGATTGCATTGCCCTATGATTATAAATACAAGGATGGTGCTTAAACATCCTCCACCCAGTTTTTTTGCTCCGTAACCTGCGATTAATGCTTTTAACCAATTTGGCATGTGATAATTTTAATTGTGTGTAAATAATTTGCTGTACTGGTGAGGTTGAACAACAATGGTGCCATGAAAAAAATAATTCAGCAACCGTTTATTACTGTTTACAAAATTTCAGTATGCATCAGAGGAAAGCCATATTAATCAGGCACAACAAAATAGCCTTCAAATACAATTACTGCCTGTCCTGTTATTAAAACTTTTTCTTCTTTCAATTCTACTGTCATATATCCCGTACGGGTTGATGACTGGAAAGCTTTCATTTTTTTCTTATCCAGTTTTTTTGCCCAATACTTTGCTAAAAAAGTTTGTACTCCACCTGTTACGGGGTCTTCGTTGGTACCGGCCCATGGCCAAAAATACCGGTAGTGAAAATCATACTCTGCAGTATTGGATGGTGCCGTTACTAAAACGCCATTAATAGTATCGTGTGAATTTACCAGGGCATTAAAATCGGGATGCAGGTCTGCTAACAGGTCTGCATCACTGATCTCAAGCAATATAATTTTATTTTTAATGCTGTAAGTGGTCGTTACCACTTTCCCTATTCCCAACGCCGTTAGCATTGCCGATGGCACAGTTGTATCAATGGTATCATAAACAGGGAACTCCATTATCATTTCCTCATCCTGCTTTTTTATTACCAGCTCTAAATTTTCAGCAGTAATAAAATGAAGCTCATTTTCATCAGTATTTTTAAAAAGTATTTTGGCTGCTGCAAGGGTAGCATGTCCACACAACGGAATTTCTTTCTTTGGAGAAAAGTATCGTATTGTATAGTTACCGGGTTTATTTGCTGTAAGGATAAATGCCGTTTCAGAAAGGCCAAATTCCTGCGCAATTTTCAACATTTTTTTTTCACTTAGCATATGCTCGGGAAAACATACACCTGCAGGGTTGCCCTTAAAAGGTTCGTTTGTAAATGAATCTACTATATATGATCTCACAGAAAATTTTTAGTTGTTGAAATGTTCATCATTATTTATTTAAATTCTATTTCGTTTAAAAAATTCCTTATAGCATTTATGTTTGCACTCCGGTTATCCTGCATAGTGCTATGACCGGCACCTTCAATTACTACAAATTTTGCATTGGGTACTAAACTTTGAAAACGGTTGACCGTTGGAGGGCGGGCTTCGTCAAATTCACCGGTAATAAACAATGTTGGTACAGTTATATTCTTTAAGCTGCTTACCCTATCATAATTTAAAAGTGTACCGGTTGCGGTAAATTCTGTTGGCCCCCACATATAATTATAAATAAAACTATTTCCCTTTGCAGGTACTGTATCCAGCTCACTTGTCAACCTAGTTTTTCTTAAACCAAAATTTTTGGCAAACACTTCATTGGCATTTTTATATGCTGGCGATTCAAAGTCTTTATTTTTTTCTCCAATTTTAATGGCCATTTGTATAGAATCCGGTAATGTGCTGATGAGTGTATCTGCATCTGCCTTCCATACAGATGTACTAAAATACGGGCTGTTAAATATGATGGCTTTTATACCTGTTGGATATTTTAAATAATATTCTAAAGCCAAAGCCGTACCCCATGAATGGCCCTGTAAATAGAATTCTTTTAATCCCAGTCTTGTTTTTACTGCTTCTACCTGTTCAACAAAATTATCAACTTTTAATAAAGCTGTGTCAGTATTATAATCAGACCGGCCACTTCCAAGCTGATCAAATATTATTATCGGACGATCTTCCCCCAATGAAGCAAATTGGTAAAAGCCTCTGCTGGTTCCTCCCGGCCCGCCATGCAGCATCAGTATTGGAATTTGCCTGCCTTCCCCAATTATGCGGTACCATATTTTTCCACCTTTTACTGTTACATAACCTTCACCAGCTTTTAAGCCAGGTGTGGATTTACAACCTGCTAAAAAGACAATGATGATAAAAATAAATAAACGGCTAAACAGTTTCAGATGGCCCATGTATTGTATTGATTTTTTATTGATGTGCGAAGATTCAACGGAAAGTTAAAATAAAATTTTGAATAAGGAAGTGAAGGGTCACTGTAGTAATGAATGCTTTTCCCAATAACAGTATCGAAAACATCGGTTGTAATTTTAACTTACCTTTGCTTAACACACTCAAAGGGGTGCCTTGCAGAATAGTTGTTAAAAAAGATTTCAACAACTTTTGCTGAAAGAAAGGCTGAGATTATACCCGTTGAAAGAAATAGGGCATACCGCTATTTTTTTCATATACCTGATCCGGATAATGCCGGCGTAGGGAGAGGATAATACTTGATGATAGCAGATTTTATGTTGGCCACACTTTGAGTAAGTATTATTTAATTTATTAACCAATAGTATGACTTTACAGGATTGGTGGCATTTATTGCAGCAGCAAATTATGGAAACAGATTGGCTGCAATGGCTTGCCGTAGCATTAGGTGTGGCAGAAGTATTGTATGCCAAAGCAAATAAAATATGGTTATATCCAACCGGCATTGCAGGCACATTGCTTTCTATTTATATATTGGTTATGGCTGGCTTATATGCAGAAGGATTGCTGAATGGATATTATGTAGTGATGAGCATATATGGCTGGTGGTATTGGGTAAAAAAGAAAAATCTGCCGCCGGTTAAAATTACTTACTGCAACAGAAAAGAATGGATAACAGTAATAACTATTGTATTGGTAGGTTTTATTGTATTGTTCCTATTACTCAAAAATTTTACACCTTCTACCGTTCCGGTATGGGACGCATGGATCAGCGCCACCGCATGGGCAGGTATGTGGTTATTGGCCAAACGAAAAATGGAGAACTGGATATTGCTGAATATATCGAATGCATTTGCAATTCCCCTGCTATTGTATAAACATTTATTATTGTACAGCGGGCTTACTATTTTTCTTTTTATTGTAGCAGTACAGGGTTATTTTCAATGGAGAAAAATTATTCAAAAAGAAAAGGTACTATCACTTACTATTGTACCCTGATTATTTATGGAAATAAAAATAATACCACACCCTTCATCTTTTATAGATTCGAAATACACGGATATTATAAGCCGGTATGCAGCAGCAGCAGAACAAATGGGTACTTTGCATCCGGAGCAATTATCTCTTATCTACCAGCAAAAATGGTTTAATTTATTTGTGCCCAAAGAATATGGTGGTTTGCAATTATCTCTTCCTGAAGGATTGAAAACAGAAGAATGCCTGGCATGGGCCGATGGCAGTACCGGGTGGACAGTAACACTTTGCAGCGGTGCCAATTGGTTCATTGGCTTTTTACATCCCGAAATGAGATCCGCTATTTTTAATACCCCTGCAGTATGCCTGGCAGGCAGCGGACGCTCATCCGGAATAGCCAAAGATTTGGGCGATGAATATGAAATAAACGGATACTGGAATT
Organism: Ferruginibacter sp.; assembly: GCA_043757165.1. Taxonomy (GTDB): domain Bacteria; phylum Bacteroidota; class Bacteroidia; order Chitinophagales; family Chitinophagaceae; genus Ferruginibacter. The sequence goes on along the minus strand of JAYVPT010000062.1, from coordinate 80,832 downwards.
ATGCAAGCGGCGCTACTATTGCTGATGCATTTACAGCCAATTGCATTATTGAAAAAGATGGTACCGTGATGCAGGATAACGATGGCAGTCCATTTGTATATAGTTTTATTTTTTTGAGAGAAGAAGTGACGTTGCATCAAAACTGGAAGAGTATAGGTATGATTGCCACAGCCAGTAATGGTTTTGAAGTAAAGCAGTTACGGGTAAAGAAAAACAGGTGCTTTGTAATTGATGAAAATACAGCCGTTCTGAATGATGCTATTTATAAATATCCCTTTTTGTATTTTGCAGAAGCTACTCTTGCAGTAAATAGTTCAGGCATGGCCAGCCGCTTTTTTGATTTATGTGAAGCACTGATTGAAGAAAGATCAGATACTAAAAACTATACTAAAACCACAAACCTGGTGTTGAGTGAACGGCTGGAAAAAGCAAAAGCACAACTGCAGCAACAAAGGCAATTATTTTATACAACGGTACAGCATTCATGGGATGAATTTATACAAAACAAAACTTACCATTCAGCTACATTAAAAGAAGTTAGTACTTTAAGCAGGGAATTAGCTGCAATAGCAAGAAAATGGGTAGATGAATTGTATCCATATTGTGGACTTGCTGCCGCAGATCCTGCTACTGAAATAAACCGGGTATGGCGTAACCTGCATACTGCAAGCCAACATCCTCTGTTGCTATCATGTTAAATAATTTTATTTTTTATTGCCGCTGACTCTGAATATGCTTATTGACACATAAATGATAAGCCGATTTTTCAACAAAATAACGTTGTGGCATCTTTTTTGTAATTAGTGTAATTACAAAATCACTTATTACCCTTATATCTCTACCTGAATCTTTTTTTTATTTCATTTTAAAATTTAAGTTTATGAAAAAGCTTACAGGCTTGTTCCTATCTGTATCATTAGTGGTATTTGCATCAATCTTATTTTATTCCTGTCAAAAAGAAGTATCTGTTGACAATGGTGGCGTACCGGGCTCTAAGAATAAATTATCTGTTTATCTTACTGACGGGCCGACAGATTATCAAAAAGTGTTAATAGATATTCAACAAATTGCTGTTAAACTGGATACCTGCAGACGTAATAATGATGATGACCATGATGGTCCTGGTTGTGATGATGACCATGATTCATCAAGGGTTAATTGTGAAATATGGGATACCCTTAACATACATGCCGGAGTATATGATTTGCTAAAACTACGCAATGGCCTGGATACTTTATTGGCCAGCGGCTTTATACTAAACGGAAAAATAGAAAGAATAAAAGTTACGCTGGGTAATAATAACAGCGTGCTGGTGGATAACGTGAGTCATCCTTTAAACCTGATCAATAATCAGCATTTTGTATTCCTGAATATTAAGAAAGATCATCTTGATTCTCTTTCTTCAAATAACCTGCAGCTCTTTCTTGATTTTGACCTGCAAAAATCGATTGTATTCTTCAACGGAAAATATTGGCTTAAACCGGTATTAAAACCATTTGGCCGCCATAGTACCGGAGAGATAGAAGGTAAGATCAGACCGGTTCATTCTCACGGATTAATTAAAGCATATAATGCGACTGATACTGCATTTGCAAGGCCATGGGATGAAGGGGAATTTAAAATACGTGGATTAAAAGAAGGCACTTACAGTTTATTCGTTGATGGTATCAATGGCTATAAGGATACTACTATCAATAATATAATAGTTCGCCGGAAAGGGGAGACCGATTTGGGTACTATTCAACTACACCAATAATATATTTTAATCTGCCAGAAATGCCGGTATATCCGACATTTCGCATTTTTAAAAATTACGTAACTTCTTTAGGTTGTACAATTATTTTTTTTCATTAACTAGAGAAGAATATAAGCACCTGCAAGTGTGTTGCACATTATTGTTTCATCAAAAAAGATTTTATTGCAGCAAGTTCAGGTCTGCCGGAATTTACTGCATACGTTATTGTTGATAATTGCCTGTAATAAAAAACAGCTTTTTGCCTGTTGCCCGATTTTTCTGACGCCAGGCCGGCACCATACAGACTATTAAAACGGTTGGGGCATTTTTTCAGTACCAATTCATAGGCTTGTAAAGCATTTTCATGTTGCTGCATTTGCAGTAACATGTCCCCTAATAATTCCCTGGCAGGAAGCACTTCTCCGGGAGTTACAGGACTCTTTTCTGTACTGTCTTCCATTTCGGCAGCAAGCTTCATTAAATTCAAAGCGTTATTCTTATTTCCAGATTCAAACTCAATCCATGCTTCGCCGGTCTTTATTTGAATGGCCACCTGGTTTGTTTTATAAAAATCTTTTTGCTGCTCCAGCGTATCATGAAGTGCATTCAGTTTTATCAATTCAGCTTTTGCAATAGCAGTATTTCCTAAATGAGCAGCGCCCAATATACGGGTGAAGTGGATAATGGCTTCCTGCCATGGAAAATTTGCCCATGGAAAATTTGCAGGATGTATTTGTATCGTTGCTGCTTCATTCCAGTTTTTATTTTCAAGAAAAAAACGTGCAGGTGTAGCCGCAAAAGCATAAGCCACTTTAAAATCAGGAGGAAAAACCTCGTTAATGGTTTTTAAATATTTTACCTGTTCTTTTGCAAGATCATTATCACCTTTTTGAAGGTAAGCATACACCAGGTAATCCAGGCCATGCAATTCCTCATCCCAATGGCCTTTGAAGCCTGCCTGCTCCGCATAACATTTTGCCGAAGACACCGATACCAGGTTTGATGTAATACAATCATCCCAAAGCCCTAGCCTTGTAAAAATATGTGAAGGCATGTGTAGCGCATGTGCGGAGGAAGGTGCTACCGAAGCATATTTTCTTGCAGCAGGTAATGCCAACTCCGCAAGTCCGGGATAATCGTAAGTATGAATAATGTAGTGAATTATGCCCGGATGATTGGGCTCGGCAGGATACAACGCATTCAATATTGCTGCTGCTTTTTTTTGATTGGCAAAAGTTTTATCAGTTGGTGCCGCAGCTGCATCTAATGCCAGGGCATAAAATATGGCTGCTTCTTTATCGTTGGGGTAGGTAATATGTAATTGTTCCATCGCCTTTTCAAAATTGATGCAACGGACAAGATGCCCTGTTGTATTCCAGTTTGTATAAAAGGCTGAAATGGCATTTATATAACCCGATTCTCTGGCTGATTTTTTTGTAATGCTATTTCCAATTTCAATTGCCTTGCTTCCTTTTTGCAGTTCAGGTACTGAGGGGGGATTCCAAAGGGGATGGAAATTACACATGGCTACACCCCAGTAAGCCATGGCGCATTCAGGAGTTGCATCAATTACTTTTGCAAAAACCTTTTCAGCTTCGTCATACTCAAAAGAATGTAACAGTTCAATGGCAAGGTTGAAATCATTTTTCGCCTTTTCATTACAGGTCATTTCAAAATCAACTGACCCGAATGTTTTATCGGGAGGGCCACAGGAAATAATTATTCCTCTTTTCAAATTGATCTGATCAATTAATTCTTTTGACGGGCCTGATTTTTTTCCTGTACAAGATAACAGAAAATACAATGATAAAATTAACGGCAACAGGCTACTTTTAAAATGTTTCATACATCAAAGGTTTATACTTAGTCATCCAGGGCCTGGTAGATGAGCTGGCGAAAAATATTGTTGAGGTTGTCGCCTTTGGTTTGCTGTGTCTGTTTCATTATTACGCCGATTATTCTTTCTTTTGGATCGGCAAAATAATTAGTGTTGAAATAACCACCCCACGAGAATGTTCCTGTACTACCGGCTGCACCTTTATCTTTTCCATTGGCTTTTAAAACACTGTAAGCCAAACCAAAAAAACTATCACCCTTCGCACCTCCAAAAAGAGTATCAGTTTGGTTGGCAAGAATAACATCAACAGTGGCGCGGCTTAAAATTCTTTTGCCGCCAAGCTCGCCACCATTTAAATACATTTGTAAAAAAGTAGCATAATCCCTTGCGGTGCTTGAAAGCCCGGCACCCCCGGAAAAGAAAGATTTTGCGCCTTTTATTGGATAATCAGCATCGTAAAATGTAACAGGAAATTTTTCCCATTGTCCATCTTTATCGGGGCGTTGTACTGCAACCAAACGGGCAGCTTTATTTTCGGGCAGATAAAAATAAGTGTCCTGCATGCCTAATGGATCAAACAATTTTTTTTTCAAAAATTCATCAAAAGGCATCCCTGAAATCACCTCAATAAAATACCCTAACACATCCAGGCCTTCGGAATAAGTAAATTTTTCACCCGGGTTATGATGCAGGGGCAGCTTGGCTAATTTCTTCACGCTCTCACCAATTTTTACAGCATCAGTTGAAAACAGATCTGTAATGCCCGCCTTTTTATAGATAGCCTGAAATTTTTCATCGCCGTCAATTACACCATACCCTAAGCCGGAAGTGTGGCTTAATAAATGCCTGATGGTAATTTCGTTTTTGGCAGGTTCAGTGGTATAGCTCGAATCTTTGAACGTAAATGATTTTAGCAGGGTAGGGTTTTTAAATTCGGGAATATATTTATATATCGGATCATCCAGTTGAAATTTACCTTCTTCCCAAAGCATCATTACTGCTGTAGCGGTAATAGCTTTACTCATTGAAGCGATCCTGAAAATATCATCTTTTTTTAAAGCCCTGGTGCCCTGGTTATCGGCCATACCGAAAGCTTTGTTATACACTATTTTTCCATTACGCACCACAATAGCCGCAATGCCGGGCACATCTTTATTATTGATGGCATTTTGAAAAACATTGTCGAGCCTGGCAATACGTTCGCCTGACATACCTGCACTTTCTGGTGTAGCATCCATGAGGGCAGGCGAGTTTTTAACAGATTTTGTTTGAGCAAATGCTGCAAAGGAAATAAGCAGCAGCAACAATGAAAATATTTTTTTCATATAGTTTATTTTTAACGGGGGAATTGTAAATATAATAAACAAGAAGGGTAAATTTTATTTTGTTACAGGTTTTGTTTTTAATCAAAGCAAAAGCAGCAGACTTTGTCTGCTGCTTTTGCTATCGGGGCAGAGAAATACCACTACTACAGTTTTTAAATATGTATCAATTTCTTTAACCTGCTTTTATATGAAGGAACAGGTTTACATTTTCTTCTTCGTTACCAATAGAAATCCGGCTTTCATCAAATCCTGCTTCTATGGCCAGGGCTATTAATTCTTTTTGTGACCGGTGATGTAAATACCAATCGCCAAACAGTTCCATGTATTCTCTTGTTGGATTGTGGCTTTTATTGAAGTTGCCAATAATAATTTCTCCATTTTTTGCAACCCAGTTTTTAAACTTTGTTAGAATAAACACAAATGCCTTATTATCGAAATAATCAAAAAGACCAGCAGACCAGATGACGTCGAACTTTTCTTCTGTATCAAACTTGAACACATTTTTATTTACAAACTGTATTTCCGCAGCATAGTCACTGGTTAAATTTTCTGCGTATGCTATTGCATGCCTGTCCATTTCCACACACAGCGTTTCCAGTTTTTTCCCATCAGCTTTTTCATTGTATAATTCTAACAGATCTCTGCCCGGGCCGCTGGCAACATTCAGCAGCTTTACAGTATTTTGGATTGCTAATTTTTGATGCATCAGTTGCTTAAAATATTTCTTCCGGTTTCTTACAGCTTTGGGTGCAGCATGATTTTGAAAATACTTATCCCATGATTGAAAGAAGGGATTCTCCGGGGTGTTTCCGGTATATATTTTATCTATCATCATAAAGTCGCCTGCATAACCATACTTTTTTAGTAATGCCATGCCATGCAGGGTATTCTCCAAAAAGTCTTGACCAAAAAAATGCCTTATTTCACTAATGTCAGTCTCATCAATTTCTCCTTCTCTTTTTAAATGCCCCAGTGAGGCAACCAGTTTGTCTATAACAGGATAGTATTCATGATCAAAACTTCCTTTTTGTTTTATGGTATGCAGTATCGGTATAATATCCTGCTTGGTTAATGTTGCTGTAATGCTGTTCATAATGTTTTGTTTTTATTTAAACAAAGATTTAAAAGACGGCATTATTCCAACAGCGTGTTTTCACGATATTTTATATAGTTTTAACACCTGACTCCGGTGATTTGTAATGAACAGATAAAAGTAAAAGTTGGGGAAATATTTTTTTTGGTTATGGTTTAAGCTGCTACCGTTGTTGGTTAAAACATCGGACAACAGCAAACATCTGCGTTAGAAGGGGGAAGTAATTATTTTAAAAGAACGGTGTGATATCCATTAACAGGCAGTAAGCCGGTAACCGTAATCTTTTGTTGGGTTTTTATTTCCCCATGTTGTGTAACCGGCCGGTTGCATTGCCCCAAAGCGTAGTATATAACAATAAATATAAGAATGGTGCTTAAACATCCACCACCTAATTTTTTTGCGCCGTAACCTGCTATTAAAGCCTTTAACCAATTGGGCATCTGCTGTTATTTTTGTTGATATAAAATAAAGTTGCTGTAAGCAAATATTAACAACAATGATGCCATTTAAAATTCTTTTTTCTGGCGCAGGTCTTCTGCTTTAACAGGGACCTTCATTGTTAAATCTGCCATACTGTTTATTGCCGCTTCATAAAATAAAAGTTCATTGGGCGGCTAATGGTAAATCCTAATCTTCGATAGAGTGCAATAGCTCTTTCGTTATCTTCCCTTACATGTAAAAAAGCTTGTTGCCCCTGTTGCTGGATAAGTTGCAGCTGGTGTTGCATTAAAGTATTTGCATAGCCTTTGCCCGTATGGTCGGGGTGTGTACATACGGCACTGATCTCTGTATAATTTTGTGGATGTAGTCGTTGCCCCGTCATGGCAACCAGTTTTTCATTTTCAAATATGCCATGGTAGTAACCAAAGTTAATGGTGCCTGTTCCAAAAGGCCCAGGTTTGGTAAGTGTTGCCAGAGTAGCCATTTCATCAATGTGTATTTTGCTTAATGGTTGTACATTGGCAAATTCATTTTTAATAGCACCACCTTCATACACAAATTGTAATCCTTTTATATCATGCTGTACCTGCCAACCTTCGGGTGCTGCAATGGCAACCGGATTTGCATAAAGTATTTTGCGGCCCTGCGGAAATAATTCGTGCAGATCATTAAAACCTTTAGTATAGCTTTCCTCAAAGCCAACAAAAAGGGAGACTTGCTCATCAAAAAATTTCACCGCATCAGTACCTAAACTGAGTTGTTTATCGCCGGAGCAGAGGGCATTGAAAACGGAATTATGGAGGATGTGTTTCACCGGGAAAAAGTATTTTTTTTATTAATACCATTGAATACTACCAAACTGTGTCCGGATTTTTGCCACACTATTTTATTAACAGGAAAAGAATTTTATTTGAAATAACGGGTAGTTTTTATTTTGCTGCTGTAAACACTTTTTGCAAAACAACTTAATGTCGCTGCAATTACAGTTTTGGTAATTTATATCCATTGTGGTATTCCTTCATCATATATTTTTTATTGATAGCATTATCAGTAAACTGTTCTTTAGCAGCATCCCATTCTAATTTTTTACCACTGCGGTAAGCAATGTTTCCCATTTGTGCCACGGTTGCTACATGAGCCCCGGCCTGTATTGAACAATGGAGGTCCTCCATCTTCTGTGATTTTACCACACTAATAAAATTCTCCATATGCTTTGCCAGTCCGTCATCCGAAGGTTTTACCAATGGCTTACTCACTTTATTTTTACTTTGCCTTTCTTCAATTACCTCCCATCCGCCACGGTCAACAATAAGCGTACCGTTATTGCCAATATAAGCAATACCATGATCACGTCCGTAAGAGCCATTGTCAATACCCATCGCAGAATCCCAAACCATATTAAAGCCATCAAATTCATACAATGTAGTTAGAGTATCAGGTGTTTCTTCATAAAGGTCAGGATATGCAAAACGGCCACCCAGTGCTGAAATGGATTTAGGTGTGGGCGACTTCATACCCAATAAACCATAATCTAATAAGTGTACACCCCAGTCGGTCATTAAACCCCCGGCATAGTCCCAAAACCAACGGAAATTAAAATGAAACCTACTCGGGTTAAAGGCCCTTTTTGGAGCAGGGCCAAGCCACATATTGTAATCAACGCCGGTAGGTGGTGCTGTATCCGGCACAACCGGTCCGGGTTTCATCCAGCCCTAATAGCACCATACTTTTACAGTTCTTATATTGCCTAATTGCCCGCTTTGTACAAAATCCACAGCATCTTTAAAATGTTGCTGGCTGCGTTGCCATTGGCCCGCCTGCACTACTTTATTATAACGTTGTTGTGCCTTTACCATAGCCCTGCATTCTTCAATGGAATTACCAACAGGTTTTTCAACATATACATCTTTGCCTGCTTCGCAGGCATGCATCATCATTAAGGCATGCCAATGGTCAGGGATGCCAATAATTACTACGTCCACCGCTTTATCATCCAGCAACCGGCGGTAATCACCATAGGTTTTTACTTTAGCGGCATCAATATTCATTTTGCTGAGTTCACTCATTCTGTTATCCAATACATTTTTATCTGCATCGCATAATGCCACAAGGTTTATACCGGGTATTTTTAAAGCAGCTCTAAGATCGCCCCAGCCCATTCCTTTTAAACCAATTACACCAACATTCAATTGGTCGCTTGGGGCAATGCGGGTTTTAAAAAAAGCAAATACATTGTTATCTGTTGCAGATAATAATAAACTGCCGCTTACCATTGCAGCAGTGTTTTGTAAGAATTTTTTACGTGACGACATAGTATTAAAAAAATTTAATGAAGTTGAGCAAGCACTGTATTTTAAATTCCACTTATGATTTAAAGATATATTAAAGTTAAAATAAAAAATTAGAATGCAGCAAACCGCTGGATGCGGATTATTTTTATTGGCTATACCGTTTATCCAAAAGTTGCCGATAAGTCAGGATTAATTATCAATTTTACAAGAAGATTAAAAATTACTATTTTGAAAAATAAAAACCCTTTATTACCTATATCAAATACATTAGAATTTTAGTGCGTATTTTCGTTCTCATAAAAAGCCCGCTTTATTTTACCAATATATTTAACCAGGCAGGTTAAAATAACAAACTTAAATTGCATAATAATAGCTTAAAAATTTACCTGCATTGAAATTTTTTTCCCTCCTGTTTATTGCCCTTTTTTTTAACCTGGTACTTATTGCCCAAAAAAAGAATGGAAGTTATCAATTGCATATACATAAGATCTCGTCAACAATACATGTAGATGGAATTATGGATGAGCCTGTATGGGCAACAGCCGAAGTGGCCCGTAATTTTTTTATGGTATTGCCAATGGATACCAGTTATGCAAATGTGAAAACAGAAGTAAGGATGGGTTATGATAAGGAAAACCTTTACCTTCTTGCCGTTTGTTTTCATGCACCGCAACAGAAGTATATGGTGGAATCGCTGAAAAGAGATTTTACTTTTGGAAAAAATGATAATTTTTTATTGTTCATGGATCCTTTTGATGACCAGACCAATGGGTTTTCCTTTGGTGCCAACGCTGCAGGGGCTCAATGGGATGGAACCATGTTTGAAGGAGGCAAAGTTGATTTGAGTTGGGATAATAAGTGGACATCTGTTGTAAAAAATTATTCCGACCGATGGATCTTTGAAGCGGCTATTCCATTTAAATCTATCCGGTATAAAAAAGGCATTACTAATTGGGGTATTAATTTCAGTCGGCTGGATATTATTGCTGCAGAAAAATCAAGCTGGACGCCGGTGCCGCGGCAATTCCCCACGGCATCATTGGCCTATACAGGTACACTGGTATGGGATGAACCACCACCTGAAACAGGTGCAAATATTTCTGTGATACCATACCTGCTTACCGGGCTGAATAAAAATTATGCAGAAAAAAAACGGGCTGCTTACCGGAAAAATATTGGTGTAGATGCAAAAATTGCAGTTACCTCTTCACTCAATTTAGATCTAACGGTTAATCCTGATTTTTCGCAGGTGGAAGTGGACCGGCAGGTAACCAATTTGGATCGCTTTGAATTATTTTTTCCTGAGCGCCGGCAATTCTTCCTGGAGAATGGTGATCACTTTTCCAATTTTGGTTATGCTTCCATCCGACCATTTTTTTCACGCCGTATCGGATTGAATGCACCCATTCATTTTGGCACCCGCCTTAGTGGAAAGATCAATAAGGACTGGCGAATGGGTTTGATGGATATGCAAACCGGGAAAGTAGATTCCATGCAATTGCCTGCACAAAATTTTGCTGTAGTAGCATTGCAGCGAAGAATTTTTTCCCGTTCCAATATCGGGTTTTTATTTATCAACAAACAATCGGTTAATTATATCCCCGGCGATTCGGCAAAGCATGTTTACTCCGCATACAACCGCAATTTTGGTATTGAATATAATTTGGCTTCGGCGAATAATATGTGGACAGGAAAAGTTATGCTGCTAAAATCGTTCAGCCCGGGCAGTGCCGGAAAAAACTGGGTGCATGCAGCCAATCTTTTATATACAAAACGTAAATGGATATTGGGCTGGCAACATGAATTTGTTGGAAGTAAGTATAGTGCTGAAGTGGGGTATGTGCCGAGAAAAGACTATATCAAAGTAAATCCGTCGGCTACCCGCTTATTTTTTCCTGCAAAAGGGAAAATATTAAGCCATGGCCCCAGGTTCAGCAGCAATTATTTTTTCAATACCGCCCTGCACCAAACAGATAATGAAAGTTTTTTATTATACGCTTTTAATTTCCGCAAACAGGCATATTTTGATACCTGGCTGGCACATGATTATGTGCAATTGCTGCTGCCTTTCGATCCAACCAATTCAGCAAAAGATACCCTGGCAAGGGGAACTGAACACCGCTGGAATGCATGGGGAACTGATTATATTTCCAAACCGCAGCAACGTTTCACCTATGGATTTACTTCCCGTTATGGCGGATATTATGCCAATGGTAAACGGTTAAATATAACTGCCGATATTGGTTATCGTTTTCAGCCTTTTGTAAATATTGCCCTTAATGCCAGCTATAATAATATTGATTTGCCTTTACCATGGGGACATACTTATTTCTGGCTGATAGGGTCGAGGATTGATGTAACCATGACCAATCAATTATTTTTTACTTCGTTTATTCAGTATAATGAACAGCAGAAAAATATTAATTTGAATACCCGCTTTCAATGGCGGTACCGGCCTGCTTCCGATCTGTTTATTGTTTATACTGATAATTATTATTCCATACCTTTTTCTGTGCGTAACCGTGCCCTTGTATTAAAGTTTACGTATTGGTGGAATATGTAACTATGATTACAAGGGTGTAAAGTTTAACCTGATGTTGTTGGTATACCAGTAATTATTTTTTTATGCTTCGATACCAACTCAGACTAACGTACAAGAGTTCTTAGTACAGGAATTGGGAATTTTTTTTTTGCACATCTCATAAAATACAATGAAATTTATGTAATCAATAAATCTTTAAAACCCAGACTGCCGATGAAATATTTTTTTTACTACGGCAAATACTGTATAATTTTTTTACTGTTTGAGGTACATTATTTTTCTGCAGTTGCGCAGCATATTGATGCAGCTGTTTTGCATAAGCAATGGAACGCCTCCTGGATAGCAGTTCCAGGCGAACCGGTTAAAGATTATGGCGTGTATCTGTTCAGGAAAAATGTTGAGCTTGCCAAAAAGCCTGTGTCTTTTGTTGTCCATGTATCGGGCGATAACCGCTACAAATTATTTGTAAATGGATCACTTGTTTCGCTGGGGCCTGCACGCAGTGATTTATACTATTGGAATTTTGAAACAGTTGATATCGCTGCTTACCTGGTGCCCGGAAAAAATACAGTGGCAGCTATGGTTTGGAATGATGGCGAGCTGCGTCCGGAAGGGCAGATCTCTAACCGTACCGGCTTTGTGATGCAGGGAAATACAGCTAACGAATCTGTAATTAACACCAACAACTCGTGGAAGTGTACACGCAATAATGCTTACCAACCATTAACCGGCGGGGTTGGTTACAATGCTTATTATGTAGCTGGTCCCGGTGAATGGGTTGATATGAATTTATCAGTGCAGGGATGGATGACAACTGATTTTGATGATTGCAACTGGAAACCTGCCGCACATATTGGATGGGGCGGTGCTACACCAAAAGGTATTGGAGATATCAGCGGCTGGATGATGGTGCCATCTTCATTGCCACAAATGGAATTAACCATGCAGCGATTGAAAGCAGTAAGAAAAGCAATTGGGGTAAATGTGCCTTCTTACTTCCCGCAAATAAAAGCGGCATTTACAGTTGCTGCAAATACGCAGGCTGTTTTGTTACTCGACCAATCTTATCTTACCAATGCATATCCGGCTTTAATTTTCAGTAAAGGAAAAAATGCAGGGATAGCCATCAAATATGCTGAAGCATTATTTACTACTGACCCTGCTCACCATGCAATGGCAAAAGGCAACCGCAACGAAGTGGGTGGTAAATTTTTTGCAGGAAGAAAAGACAGTATTATTTCAAGCGGTGCAAATAATCAAAACTTTACAACGCTGTCGTGGCGCACATTTCGTTATGTGGAGCTAACTATACACACAAAAGAGGAACCGTTGGAAGTAGAAGATTTTTATGGAACGTTTACGGGTTATCCTTTTACGTACCGGGCAAAATTGGAAACGGACAATACTGAATTAAATAAAATTTTAGCAATCGGGTGGAATACTGCAAGATCATGTGCGATGGAAACTTATATGGACTGCCCTTATTACGAGCAGTTGCAATACACTGGTGACAGCCGCATACAGGCGCTGGTTTCATTGTATAACAGTGGTGATGACCGTTTGATGCGGAATGCATTGAACCAAACAGATCATTCACGTATTGCAGAAGGGATTACATTAAGCCGCCATCCCTCTTTTTCGCCGCAGCAAATTCCCACCTTCTCACTTTGGTATATTGGTATGCTTCACGATTACTGGATGTACCGTGGCGACAACAGTTTTATTGCAGATAAATTACAGGGCGTAAGAAATGTGTTGTGGTTCTACAGCAAGTATCAACAGGCAGATGGCACATTAAAAGGCGTTCCATACTGGATGTTTACGGATTGGGTTGAAAACAGACAGGGCTGGGAGGGAGGCACAGCTCCTTATGGAAAAGATGGCAGTTCATCTATTCTCGATTTTCAATTGTTGTGGGCATTGCAGGTGGCGTCAGTTATGGAACTGCACTTTGGTACCGCAGCCAACGCAGCGCTGTATAAAAACAAAGCCCGGCAATTACAACATACTATTCAGAAAAAATATTGGGACAGCAAAAAAAATATGTTTGCTGATACTGATGATAAAGATTTGTTTTCACAACATGCAAATGCTTTAGCCATTCTTACAAATACCATCATGGGAGATAACGCAACTGCACTGGCTAAAAAAATCCTTGTTGATACATCGCTGGCCCCTGCCTCTATTTATTTTAAATATTACCTGCATATGGCCTGCACTAAAGCGGGGCTTGGTAACCAATATCTTAACTGGCTGGATATATGGCGGGCCAACATCAGCATGGGCATGACCACCTGGGCAGAAATTTCAAACATCGATGCGGCACGTTCCGATTGTCATGCATGGGGCGCCAGCCCGAATATTGAATTTTTCAGAACCATTATTGGTATTGATAGTGATGCGCCGGGTTTCTCAAAAATAAAAATAACACCGCATTTGGGCACGCTCACCAATATCAGTGGAAGTATTCCGCATCCCAATGGTATTGTTACTGCAGGTTATAAACTTGAAAACGGAAAATGGAAAATTGATATTCAGCTTCCAAAAAAAACCTCCGGTACATTTATCTGGAAAGAAAAAAGATATGTATTGAAAGAAGGGGTTAACAGGTTTAATCTTTAGAGCAAACCTTAAAAGATTGCTCCCGTTTTTTATACAAAAAAGCACCGCACTGTGCCGGGCAAAAATTTAAATTCAGAGATTGTAATTTTTCGTTGGATCTGGATTTAATTTTTTCAGAGATATTGATTATGGTTTACTCATTTGGATATTGTACTATAAAAGTGCACATAAAATAATTGTTGTAAAACTGAAATTTGCTAAACAAGTTTTTTTCTTGCCGACAGGGGGAAAATAAGACTTACATGAAACGATAATTAACGGAGAAGCGTTTGACCAATTTTCCTTTGCCATGATATAGTGGAGATACTCTTTCTGTGGCAAGTCTTCCGCTTTAGCGGGTGACTTGATGCCATTCAATACTTCTGGACTGTGTCCGGATTTTAGCTTTCTATTTCTTATAGGAAGAATATTTTAATAGTGATAGTGGATGTTTTTAATTTGCTACTGTAAAAATTATTTGCAAAACCATGTTTCGGACAAAGTCCGTTTGTATTAGTAGACACAAGTCATCCTTGGGAAGCCCTGCGCCAAAGGGTAACCATTTCATCTATATGCATTTTGTTTTATGGTTGCTCATTGGCAAATTCATTTTTTATTTCAGCTCTAAAAAAATTTTGCAGAGAAATAAACCTGGAGCTACTATGAATAGAGTGTTGTTTTTATTTTATTTGGGTATGAAAATAATTGTTGCTCTATGATGGTAATACGCTGTTTGTCGGAGACAAGACAGCGGCGAAGAGGGGAGCGGAACACCTGCAGCGGTGAAAAGACAGCACTATTCCGGCAGCGTGTTTTCACTATATTTTACATGCTTTTAACGCCCACTGACCTGATCCGTAATTTCATACTTACCGCTTTTAAAAAGCAGCTTAGTTAAGGGTTATGTGAATGCAGGTTATTAAGACTACATTAAAAATGCCAACACTGTAATTATTTTGCACATCGATTTAAAATTTCCACACCTATTGCATTTGGAAAAAATAATTCCTATTTTAGTAAGCCGATTGATTACAACTGTACCTGATGTTTAATCTGTAAAACATTATCCTACTGCCTTAGAAAATATAAACCTATTTATAAACATAAACTTTTAAACATGGAACGCCAATCAAACAAACAAACTAATCCCCGCCGCACTTTTTTAAGTACCATTGCAGCCGGAGCAGCAGGACTTGGACTTGCCACTCTTGCACCTTTGCAAATACATGCTGCATCCCCAGCCGCTGACATGTATAAAGACACCTATGATCCGGCAGATTCAGACGAATGGTTTAAGAAAGTCAAAGGCAAACATCGGATCATATATGATGCCACCAAGCCCCATGAAATATTTCCTTTTGCATGGCCCAAAGTATTTTTATTAACTAACCAGGCCACCGGCACACCTGCCAAAGATTGTGGCGTGGTAGTGATATTACGTCACACTGCTATAGGGTATGCTTTTGAAGACAGAATATGGGAAAAATATCATTTAGGTGAAGTATTTAAAGCCGATGACCCCAAAACAAAAGCGCCTTCATTTCGCAATCCGTTCTGGCAACCAAAGCCCGGAGATTTTATGTTACCAGGCATTGGTGAAGTACATATTGGTATTAATGAACTGCAGGCTGATGGCGTAATGTTTTGTGTGTGTAATATGGCCATCTCCGTTTTTACAGGAGTTGTTGCACAGCAAATGAATTTAAAAGCCGACGACGTTAAGAAAGACTGGCTCAGTAGTCTGATACCAGGAATACAGGTAGTGCCTTCAGGCGTTTGGGCTGTTGGCAGGGCACAGGAGCATGGATGCGCTTATTGCTTTGCCGGATAATTTTTTACAACCGGCTCTTTAAAATATACACCTCTCATTGATGAAGAGCCGGTTGTTTTTGCTGCACGGAAGTTTTCCATTGTTGAATGGCTTTAAAAGGGCCGTACTTGTGTTGTATTGATGTAATGGAATCAGCATAAGGGCCAAAGGGATAGTCAATTGGTTTCAACCCAACCGTTTTCCAATCAATGTTAAAGAATTTCTCAGGGCGCTGTTGCGAACAGATAAATGCGGCAACATCCCACGCATCACCTTCAGTCAACTGGGGCGCTGTATATACGGATGTAAAAGGCATATTCTTATACACAAAACTGGCAAGCCGGCTTATACGATACAAACCGGCGCTTACATTGTAGCTGTTGATACCTCACAGTCTAGGAAAGTTGTACACGGATTTTGTTGGTACACCAACGATTATTAGCTATGCTTCGATACCAACAGCTGCGAATGGATTTGTGCTCAACAGATCATCAGTAACCTATGTTGCCCGGATTTTTCCTTTGGCGCACGGTGAAGACAAGGAAGAACCTGGCTTTCAGGATGATCAACTGCCAACCTCCATAAATTACCAAGGCCAAAATTTATTGGATGTGCATCAGGCATAGCTTGATAATGCAGATCAAAGAAATTTTCGCTTAAGAAGGTTTCAAAACCTTCATCTGCTCCACGATATAGTTTTTTTAGTTCACTACGTATTTCCGGGATAAGCACTTTTTGTTTGCCTTGCGCATTGGGCAATATTTCACTCGGCTCGCCATAGTAAGTACATAAAAAAGTATCGGTTGGTATAGGGGAGCGGTCTACATGAAAAGAATACACGTCCGTTGGAAAAAACGGGTAACTATCATCTCTATCATACTGCCTGATCACATTAAGCACTGGGGAACCACCATGAGCTTTTAATAACTGGAAATCATTTAGCAGCATATCACGGGCAAGTTGCCCCTGTTCACTCAACTGCAATGCACAAAGTTCGGCTGGTTCGATTGTCGCTATATTTTCTTGTAGCACTATTTTATTTACAATCTCCCCAAAATCGCCTGCTAATTTACGGGACCAGCAAATCGCATTTATTGCTCCGTGAAATGGCGTAGCAACAAGCTCTTGAAAATTTGTGACACAGTGAATTGGTTGCTCAGCAGGAGATAGGTCTGTCATAATTTTATTGCCGTTGTTGGTAGTGAAGCAAAGCTACATTGCGGTGGGGTATGGGGCGGAAGTATTTTTATTGGGTTGGAGTGGACTTCGAAATGATTGTTGGTACGCTTGGCGCAATGCTGGGCTGCATACCAATGACGTTTGCTTGATTTTATACTACCAACGGGCCGAAGTTCAAATACGGGAAATGATATGCTTAGCCGTACTAAAATTAGAAAGCTTCTGTTTTAACCATTGCTTTTTTAAGCCCTTCAATCATTTTGGTTAATTCAACCATAGCCACATCTTTTGTTTCCTTATACATCTGATCCATTTTTTTCTGTCGAACCATAGGCCATTTAGTCGGACATTTATCTGATGTATAGAGCCTGCCAAGAGATTCAGATGATATATTTGTAAATTCGTACCTATATTTTCCATCCCTAACCAGTATTTTAAAGGAAAATTTAATTACATCTGGAGATAGTGCGTTCATGCCCATTCCAGTATAATGTGTCTGGATGTCTAAATTTCCATCCCCTGTTAACACTCCTGCTTCTTTATCTGCTATCTGGGTGACATTTTTTGCACTTTTAAAATTGTCATTGACCCAAAGTTGGGCTCTGGTGAATAAGACAGATTGTTTAGCGGGGATTGAGTCAATGGCTGTCAAAACAATGGCGCTATCTTGACCTTTAATTATGGTTACAAATAATAATAAAGGGATTATTAATAGCCTTTTCATATTGTTGAAGAGTTTTGTTTGTGCAATATAACTCGCTTTTACATCTTTTTTCAAATATGTTGGACTAGAGGATTACACTTTTTCAAGTTGATTTACAGTATGTATTTCTAATAACTATTTGGAATTTGGATATATCTTTATAAAATGGAGAAAATCCAAATTAAAATATTACAGTTCTTATCTACACAACAAGAACCTGTCTCTGTAAAGAATTTTCCTGATGAAATAAAAGATGAATTCCAAAAATTTTCTGTTAAGCCTGGAAGTCTAATACACGAACTTGCTATTGTATTAACCCAAAACAAAAGAGTCCTTAAAAATGATTTTGGGCATAGTTACAGTCTTTCAGAAGTAGGAAAAAAATGGATAAATGACAACACGGAAATTTAAAAATATGGAAAGAACACCAATTCAAAAACTTGATGATGTATTGTCATTTCTAAACCGTGATACTACATGGCTGGAAGTGAGAACCAGATTCCCAGATTCAGAAATCGTTCGAGAAGATATGAAGACAATCCTAAGAAAACTATATAGGGATAGATATGTAGATAGATTTTCAGGCTTAAATTTAATGCCAGCAGACGAAGAAACTGGGTATGTAAATGATAGTAGAATAATAAGAAACTTTGAAGGTGATTTATTTGTAGCGCAAGGAGGGTATTCTGCATTAGAATTAAATAGACGAAATCTTGAGCAATTAGCAATTGCCCAATCTAAAATGGTGCGGCGTTCTTATTGGGTAAATTTTTCAATCGCAATTACAACGGGGGTCGCTGCAATTTATTACTTAACCGAATTATACTGGAAGTATCACTGGTTCCATTAAAAAAAAGGTAAAGAATTTTTGCTTCCTCTCCTCCGCCTTGGTTCGTGTCTCCACATAACTTCTTCTGGCGCAAGTCTTCCTGCAAAGCGGGGCGACTTGATGCCATTTAATCTGCCGGACTGCGTCCGGATTTATTTATGCTGATTATTAATAGGGAGAATAATTTAAAGTGACAGTGGGTGATTTTTAAATAGCTATTTTAAACAATTTAGCAAGTGTATGCTGCGGACAAAGTCCGCTTATATTAGTAGACACAAGTGAACTTCCTGCGGAAGAACACTTGCGCCAGTGGGGTTGTTATGGGCACATAAAAAAGCCCCGGTCAAGAATGAGCCAGGGCTATGTATTTATTCACCTTTAAAAAGAGGTAGATTATTAGTATCTGTAAGCTTCAGGCTTAAATGGCCCTTCCTTTGGAAGGCCTAAGTAATCTGCCTGGGCTGTTGTAAGTTCATCTAAAACTACACCAATTTTTGCTAAATGCAAACGGGCAACTTTTTCATCCAATACTTTTGGAAGTACATAAACTTCGTTTTTGTATTGGTCGCCTTTGGTCCACAATTCAATTTGAGCCAAAGTCTGGTTACTGAAAGAGTTACTCATTACAAAACTTGGGTGGCCGGTAGCACAACCTAAATTTACCAAACGGCCTTCTGCCAAAACAATCACATCTTTACCTTCGATAGTGTACATATCTACCTGAGGTTTGATGGTATTTTTAGTAGCACCGTAGTTAGCATTCAACCAGGCCATATCAATTTCAATATCAAAGTGGCCGATGTTACAAACGATGGCTTTATCTTTCATTGCACGGAAGTGAGCTTCAGTAATCAAATCTCTGCAACCGGAAGCTGTAACAATAATGTCGGCTTCTTTAACTGCATCAATCATTTTCTTAACTTCAAAACCATCCATTGCAGCTTGTAAAGCACAGATAGGATCAATTTCGGTAACAATAACACGGCAACCTGCACCTTTTAAAGAAGCAGCAGAACCTTTACCTACATCACCGTAACTACCTACTACCGCAACTTTACCAGCCATCATCACATCAGTAGCACGACGGATAGCATCTACCAATGATTCTTTACAACCGTATTTGTTATCAAATTTAGATTTAGTAACACTGTCATTTACATTGAATGCAGGAACAGGCAAAGTACCTTTCGCCATTCTTTCGTATAAACGATGTACACCAGTTGTAGTTTCTTCACTTAAACCTTTAACGTGTTGTATCAATTCAGGGTAAGTATCAAAAACCATATTGGTTAAATCACCACCGTCATCCAAAATCATATTTAACGGACGGTCTGCACCACCAAACCATAAAGTTTGTTCAATGCACCAGTCAGCTTCTGTTTGTGATTGTCCTTTCCATGCAAATACACCAATACCTGCAGCGGCAATTGCAGCAGCAGCCTGATCTTGTGTAGAGAAAATGTTGCAAGAGCTCCATTTAACTTCTGCACCAAGGGCAGTTAAAGTTTCAATTAATACAGCCGTTTGAATGGTCATGTGTAAGCAACCGGCAATACGGGCACCTTTCAATGGTTGGCTTGGTCCGTACTCTTCACGGATAGCCATTAAGCCCGGCATTTCTGCTTCGGCTAATCTTATTTCTTTACGGCCCCATTCGGCGAGGCTCATATCTGCAACCTTATATTTCAGGCTGAAGTCGATAGAGTTTTTTGTTAATGTTGACATATTTATATGTTTTAGAAGGTAAAAGTAAAACTTATAGAATAATATTCTAAGTAATTATATAAATTTGGGGAAATATCCCGTTATAGTGTTAATAACAGGATAA
Organism: Ferruginibacter sp.; assembly: GCA_043757165.1. Lineage (GTDB taxonomy): Bacteria > Bacteroidota > Bacteroidia > Chitinophagales > Chitinophagaceae > Ferruginibacter. The sequence continues at coordinate 60,618 of JAYVPT010000062.1, read as the reverse complement.
AAACCTTTTTAACCATGGCAAAAGCTACTCAAACAGAAAAAATAGCTACTAACAATATTTCATTAGATGCTAAAGACCTTGCGATACTGCATTTACTGCAGCAAAACGCAAGGATGACAGTAAAAGAAATTGCAGAAAAAATCCACCTGAGCACTACGCCTATTCACGAGCGCATTAAGCGTATGGAAGCCAGTGGTGTTATAAAACAATATGCCACATTGGTGGATCATACTAAAGTTAATAAAGGACTTATTGCTATTTGCTATGTATCGCTGAAAGAACATAGCAAAACGGCGGGCACCAAATTTGTAAAAGCCATTTTACAAATGGAAGATGTGGTGGAGTGTTACACCATCAGCGGCGAATTTGATTTTATGCTTAAAGTGATGACCGAAGATATGAATGCGTATCATGATTTTCATGTAAACAAATTAAGCAACATTGAAAACATGGGGCATGTGCAGAGTGTGTTTGTAATGGGAGTGATAAAGCAAACGCACCAGTTGGTGCATGTGTAGTTTTTTTTATTACACTAATCGATTACTGCGGAAAAAATTATAAAGCCAGTTCCATAATATAATCATCCATTACAAATCCATTGCCAATGTCCAACACTTTTTCTTCAGCAATGGTGAAGCCGTTCTTTTTATAAAAATCAATGGCTTTATTATTTCGGTTTACATTCAATTCTAAGATAACTGCGCCTTTTGATTTTACATCACTAATGATAAAATCGAGCAGTTTTTTACCAAGGCCTTTGCCATGCTGATTGGGAAGTACATATAATTTATGCAGCCGAAAAACTGTTGGTGCATCAATGCTTTTAACAGCATACGATGCAAAACCTAAAGACAGCTCGTGTTCTTTAATTAAAATAAACTGGTGTTGTAATAATGCAATTTGGTCTTGTAATGATGAAGTGCTGTAATTCAATTCCAGCATATAATCTATTTGCTGCTGCGAAATAATTTCTTTATACACCACCTTCCAGGTATCAATAGCCAGTTGCCGGATAATGGAAACAGCTTCCACATCAACTTTTTGTACAGCAATCATTTGCTTTAGTTAACAGTTAATTTTAAATTGGGGGCAAACATTAAACGGCCATCTCCACTTTTAACCACCACATCATAAAAAAATATTTCTTCTCCTGCTTTTAATTGTTCCGAAATGGTTTTTATCCATATTGCAGAAAGGGGAGTGGTTTTAAATGATTGTGCCACCATACTTGAAATGGAGCTTACTTTACCGCTTTCTTCATCTTCCGTTACGCCTTTTCTTTTATACATACATTGGTAAGATGTGATGGTGTAAACAGCTTTTTTATCATCGGTAACAGTGAGCGGCTGATTGATAAGGTTTATAGCTTCATCTGCAGAAACGGTTATTGCAGAATCGGAACGGGAACCTAAAGCGGTTTTAAGTTTTGGGAGTACAAACTTTTGTACAGCAACTACTTGCCCGGCCTTAACCGGTTTTGTTTTTTGTGCAATAACTGTTGTGCTAAAAGCTACCAGGCAAAATAAAATAACGGCATGTTTAAGTACTGGCATTTTGTGTTTTTGTCTACAACGAAATTACGGCCTAAAAAGTATTGGTGTGGATACTTTAACAGATACTTTTTTTATTACACTAATTAAGGCGAATTACACGAATTACAATGCTCAACTAATTAACGAATTAATTAATGAACGGATTAACCTTTTTTACAACCCTGCCAAACTTTCTTCAATAGCCTGTATCCTCGATAAGGCATCTGCTTTCTTTTTTTGTTCCATTGCCAGCACTTTGGGTTTGGCATTGGCAACAAATTTTTCGTTGCTTAGTTTTTTTTCTATAGAAAGCAAAAATCCTTTTTGATGTTCTAAATCTTTTATTAAATCTTCTTTTTGGCTGCCGGAGTTTATTGGCTGTTCCGATTCTACATAAAATTTATCGTTGCCAATTACAACCGAAATGCTGTTCGCCACTTTATCATCAACAAACAAAATAGCTTTTGCATTTAATTGCTTGGCTAAAATATTTTCTATTGATAGATAGATATTTTTAGAAGCGGTTTGAATGCATAGCTGAATCTGTTCTTTAGGTTTTATCTGGTTCTTATTTCTTACATCACGTATTCCGGTGATCACATCTTTCAACAGGTTTCCCTGTACTAAAATTTGTGCATCGGTATTTTTAAATGCGCCGGTTTGTTTGGTACACAGATCATCTGTTCTTTCCTGCAGCAAATGATAAATTTCTTCGGTAATAAATGGCATGTAAGGATGCAACAACTGCATCAATTCAGTAAAGAATAAAATAGTTTTTTCATACCCTGCTGTTTCAATTGGTTGTTCAAAACCTGGTTTTACCCATTCTAAATACCAACTGCAAAAGTCATCCCATATTAAACTGTAAATAGTTTTCAACGCTTCACTCAGGCGGAATTGTTTCATCAATCCATCTACTTCAGATTTTACTTCATTCAATCTATTCTCAAACCAGTCAATTGCAAAATTGTTTTCTGACAACTGCACACTGCCAACTGCCAACTGTCTCCCTTCCCACATCTTCACCAGCTTCAATGCATTCCACAATTTGTTATTGAAATTTCTGCCTTGTTCCAAAGATGATTCATCAAACAACAAATCATTTCCTGCAGGTGAGGCGATCATTATACCAAAACGGGTTGCATCGGCACCGTATTGATCAATCAAACCAAGCAGGTCGGGGGAATTGCCCAAACTCTTACTCATTTTTCTTCCCTGTTTGTCCCTTACAATTCCGGTAAAATACACATCGTTAAAAGGTTTGTCACCCATATATTCATAACCCGCCATGATCATTCTTGCCACCCAAAAGAAAATGATTTCGGGTGCCGTTACTAATGTGTTGGTGGGATAATAATATTTTATTTCGGTATTACCGGGATTGGAATATCCTTTAAATACTTCAAAGGGCCAGAGCCAGCTGGAGAACCAGGTATCCAGGCAGGCATCATCCTGTTTCAATTTCAGATTGGCGATTTCAGATTTCGGATTTTTTTCAGCCGCTTGTGCTCTTGCCTGCTCTTCATTTTCTGCAACATAAAAATTCCCTTCTTCATCATACCATGCAGGAATACGATGTCCCCACCAAAGCTGACGGCTGATGCACCAGTCTTTAATGTTTTCCATCCAATGCTTATAAGTATTTTTAAACTTAGCAGGATGAAAATTGATCTCGCCATCCATTACAGCGTGCAATGCAGGTTCACTTATTTTTTTCATGCTTACCCACCATTGTAAACTTAATCTCGGTTCAACAACGGTATCCGTTCTTTCGCTAAAACCAACTTCACTGGTATAGTCTTCAATCTTTTCAATGTATTGCGCTGCTTCTAAAAGTGTAATAATTTTTTTGCGTGCTGCAAAACGTTCTTCTCCTATTAATATTTGTGCAGCTTCTCCCAATGTTCCATCATCATTAAAAATATCAATTACTTCCAGATTGTGTTTCTGTCCCAATTGATTATCATTCATGTCATGCGCAGGAGTAACCTTTAACGCACCCGTACCAAAATCCATGGTAACATAATCATCCGTTATAATAGGAATGTGGCGATTGATCAATGGCACAATGGCAAATTTTCCCTGTAAATGGGTGTAGCGTTCGTCTTTTGGATTTACACAAATAGCAGTGTCACCCATTATTGTTTCTGGGCGAACGGTAGCAACAGTAATCGTTTCTGACTCTCCTTCAATTTTATAGGACAGGTAGTATAATTTTTGTTTGGTTTCTTTTCTTATCACTTCTTCATCACTCAATGCCGTTTTGGCAACAACATCCCAATTAATCATTCTTTTACCACGGTAGATCATGCCTTTGTTGTACAGGTCAACAAATACTTTTATTACAGATTGATAATACGCCTCATCCATGGTGAATGAAGTACGGTTCCAGTCTAAACTGCAGCCCAGTTTTTTTAATTGTTGTAAGATGATGCCGCCATATTTCTCTTTCCATTCCCAGGCATAGCTTAAAAACTCTTCTCTTGTTAAAGAAGATTTTGTAATGCCTCTTTCTCTCAACATGGCCACAACCTTTGCTTCTGTAGCAATTGAAGCATGATCGGTACCTGGTACCCAGCAGGCATTTTTGCCCTGCATTCTGGCACGGCGTACTAAAATATCCTGAATTGTATTATTAAGGCAATGCCCCATGTGTAATACTCCCGTTACATTGGGTGGCGGAATTACCACAGTATAAGCTTCCCTCTCATCAGGCGTGCTGTTGAAATATCCTTTATCCAAACTATGCTGGTACCATTTTGCATCAATAGCCGCAGGCTCAAAATTTTTACTCAATTCCATTTTTACTGTTTCTTTTTATTCCGATAAAAATCGGGATGGCAAAAGTACAAAAAAGCCGGCTAGGGTAGAAAGGGATATTTTGGCAGCAGAGTTTAAGTAAATGCAAAACTGTCAAATGTTTAATAACATTTGACAGTTTCTATTAATACAAAATGAGTTCACTTATTTTTCCAATAACCCATCAGCAAGCCATTTTTTAAACACTTCAATTTCTTCAGCAGACAGTTTTGCATTTTTAAAAGGCATAAAACCTTTGTCTGTCGGATTTTTTTCTACACGGGCAATCATGTAGGTAATATTCTTTTTTGATGCATCGTAGCTGTCAAGATTCAGCTTATTTCCTCCTTTTGAAGGAATATGGCAGGGGGCACATTTTGCCTGGATTAATGTTTGCACTGCACTGGTATAAGAAGTTGGAATTGGTTTAATTGCTGCAGTTTTTGACATGTGTGCTTTTTTGGAACAAGCCGCAAATACAAAGATGGCCAGTACTGTGGCAAGGATGACATTTTTTTTCATTTTTTTCTTTTATTTAAAACAAGATAGGAAGGATTTTTAATTTAACCTGCAGTTCGTGATAAAAGGTAAAATATCTACATGAACATTTATCTCTTTTTAATCCATATCACCAAACTCAAAAACATTGTAATACATTCCAGGCTCCTATCTTGCAGCATCAGCATAATCTACATTTTTACAGATAAAAAATAATTCCTTAAATGTATTAGTCTTAACAAAAATCAACAAAACAAATGAAGCAATAAACAGTATCAAAGGTTTCGAAGCAAGAGCCTAAGATTTCTCAAATTTACTAAAATGAAAATGGAAGGCTATACCTTTGTTGACTCAACTAATTTTTTTATGAAAGAAGTTTATATCATTTCTGCAGTTCGTACACCATTAGGAAGTTTTGGCGGTTCGCTCAAAGATTTTTCGGTCACAAAATTAGGTGCCATTGCAATAAAAGGCGCCATTGCAAAAGCCGGAATAAAACCCGAAATGATTAATGATGTATTGATGGGCTGTGTATTACAGGCCAACCTTGGACAGGCTCCGGCAAGGCAGGCTGCTAAATTTGCCGGCTTACCCAACGAGGTAAATTGTACCACCATAAATAAAGTTTGTGCCAGCGGTATGAAAGCCATTGCACAGGCAGCTCAAAGTATTTTATTGGGAGATGCTGATATTGTTGTTGCCGGAGGTATGGAGAGCATGAGCAATGTGCCTTTCTATTCGGAGAATTTACGCTGGGGAAATAAATATGGTAATGTGAGTTTAATTGATGGTCTTGCAAAAGATGGATTAACGGATGTATATGATGGCAAGGCAATGGGAAATGCTGCTGAGTTATGCGCCAGTACCTGTGGCGTAAGCCGTACCGACCAGGATGCATTTGCCATTGAAAGTTATAAACGAAGCCAGGCTGCTGTTAACGGTGGAAAATTCGACAATGAAATTGTGCCGGTTGAAATTCCGCAGCGCAAAGGCGAACCCGTTTTATTTACAAAAGACGAAGAGCCTTTTAATGTAAAATTTGATAAGATACCTGAACTGAAAAGTGCATTTATAAAAGACGGAACAGTTACCGCTGCCAATGCCAGTACCATGAATGACGGCGCTGCAGCTTTGGTTTTAATGAGCAAGGAAAAAGCAGATGAACTGGGCTTAAAACCCATTGCAAAAATACTGGCCTATGCTGATGCAGAACAGGCCCCGGAATGGTTTACCACCACACCATCATTAGCTGTACCAAAAGCTGTTGCCAAAGCCGGATTAAAAATGGAAGACATTGCATATTGGGAATTGAATGAAGCTTTTGCTGTTGTTGGTATTGAAAACAGCAGGCGGATGAAATTAGATCCATCAAAAGTAAATGTAAATGGCGGTGCTGTTTCATTAGGCCATCCATTGGGTTGCAGTGGCGCAAGGATAATTGTTACACTTATCAATGTATTAAAACAAAATAATGCTAAATACGGTGCTGCAGGTATTTGTAATGGCGGGGGCGGGGCAAGCGCAATGGTTATTGAGAATGTTTAACAATTTTAAATTACCGAAATAATAAAATGCCCCGCAGGTTATAAACTGCCAAGATATTTATAATAATCTTTATAAACCGCAGAGCAGCTGCTGTTAAATTAATTTACCTTCGTTCTGTAAAATATATTAAATGAAAAAACTCATATTGTTCTTTTTGGTTTTGGCAAATGTTGCTGCAACCGCACAAAATGATTCTGCCTTTATCATTACAGGAAATCTTACTAAAGTAAAAGCCGGCACCATATATTTAACCACCTATGGTGAAGCAAGTACAAAAAAAGACAGCACAACAATTGTAAATGGAAAATTTAGTTTTAAAGGCATAGCTGCATCGCCTGAAACTGCTTTTCTTACTATAAAAAACCGTAAAGAAGATAACCTCCGTTTTTTTGTTGAAGCCGGCCAGATGAAAATTACAGGCAATGGAAATAAATTGAATGAACTTGCTGTAAGTGGCAGTAAATTAAACGATGCTGACAAAAAATACAAAGCCGCAATGAAGCCTGCAAGCGAAGCGGAGAAAAATTTTTATGCTTTGTACGATAAAGCCGAAAAAGATAAAAACCAGGTTGTAATGGACAGTCTCGATGAAGCCGAAGAATCGATAACACAATTAAAAAGAAAATATGCTGCTGATTATATAAAAGCAAATACATCTTCCTTAAGAAGTGCAATGGCTATACAGGACAATTTTGGATACTATGCTGAGGCTGGTGATGTGGCCCCTTTATACAATGCACTTAACGAAAAAATAAAAAAATCATCAAGCGGAATTGCAGTAAAAAAAATGTTGGATGCTTACCAAGCCATTGCTATAGGCCAGGTTGTACCGGATATAACACAGAAAGATACATTGGATAATGAATTAAGTTTATCTTCATTAAAAGGTAAGTATGTATTGGTGGATTTTTGGGCAAGCTGGTGTGGTCCATGCCGGAGAGAAAACCCTAATATTGTAAAAGCGTATAATATTTATAAAGATAAAGGCTTCGATATTTTTGGCGTGTCATATGATAACGAAAAGGGGAAAGAAAAATGGAAAAAAGCCATAGTAAATGATGGCCTGGTTTGGAAACAGGTTAGTGATTTGCAAGGCTGGAAAAATGCTACTTCAGATCAATTCTATATAAAAGCAATACCCAGTAATTTACTACTCAATAAGGAAGGCAGGATAATTGCCAAAAACCTGTTTGGGAAAAAATTAGTTGCCAAACTTGCCGAACTTATGCACTAAGATGCAGATACGATGACCTGCAATTTCATTTTAATACAATTTGTTCATCTGGCTTCGATGGAATAAATTTGCACACCTTAACCCTTAACAGGTTAAATAGTTAATCCATTAATACGGATTAACTAATAACGGATTAACTAAATAAACCAATAAACCAAACAGAAACATGCGTCAGATAGCATTAAGAGAAGCGATAAGAGAAGCCATGCAGGAAGAAATGAGAAGGGATGAAAGAGTGTTTTTAATGGGAGAGGAAGTTGCGGAATACAATGGTGCTTATAAAGTGAGTCAGGGCATGCTGGACGAATTTGGAGAGAAAAGAATTATTGATACTCCGATTGCCGAATTGGGTTTTGCCGGTATTGCAGTAGGTGCTGCACAAAATGGCCTTCGCCCTATTGTTGAATTTATGACCTGGAACTTTGCAGTTTTACCTTTAGATCAAATATTAAATACCGCTTCTAAAATGCTGGCAATGAGTGGCGGACAGGTTGGTTGCCCCATTGTTTTCCGTGGACCAAATGGCAGTGCCGGGCAATTAGGTGCACAGCACTCTACAGCTTTTGAATCGATGTATGCTAATATTCCGGGTTTAAAAGTAATTAGTGTTGCTACACCTTACGAAGCCAAGGGGTTAATGAAAGCTGCTATAAGAGATGATGACCCTGTTATATTTATGGAATGTGAAGTTGGCTATGGTGATAAAGGTGAAGTGCCCGAAGAAGAATATGTATTACCAATTGGCAAAGCCTTTATTAAAAGAGAAGGTAAAGATGTAACGATCGTATCTTTTAATAAGATGATGAAGATTGCATTAGGTGCTGCCGAGGCATTGGCTAAAGAAGGTATTGAAGCCGAAGTAATTGACCTGGCAACTATTCGTCCGCTGGATTGGTTTACTATTTTAGAGAGCGTTAAAAAAACAAACCGCTTAGTAATTGTTGAAGAGCAATGGCCATTTGCTTCAGTATCTTCCGAAATTTGCTACCGCATACAAAAAGAAGGATTTGATTATTTAGATGCACCCATCCGCAGAATTACAAGTGCCGATGCTCCTATGCACTATGCACCCAATCTGGTTGCAGGCTATTTGCCCAGTATCGACCGGACAGTTAAACTGGTAAAAGAAGTGATGTACTTAAAAAAATAAACCAGATTTTTGTATTTGGTATAATATTAGCAGGGTAAACTATAAAAAGTTTACCCTTTTTATTTATGATACGAATTATTTTTTCAATATTTTTTTTATCCCCCGCTTTTTTTGTTTCAGCTCAAAAATTTCAGGTAACTGTTTTTGGCGGGTTTAGCAATTACCAGGGAGATCTGCAGGATAAACGTTTTACTGCCAGACAGGCACATCCTGCATTTGGTACCGGCTTCTTATACGATATAACCGAAAAATTTTCAGTTCGTGCAAATGTAACTTTTGGAAAAGTAAGTGGCAACGATAAATATAATGCTAAAAACACGGTGCGTAATTTAAGCTTCTCTTCGCCCTTAACTGATATACACCTAGGGTTGGAATACAGCTTATTTGATTTATACGAAAGAAGCCTGACCCCTTATGTATTTGCAGGCATCAGTTATTTTAGTTTTAATCCATCCACAACAGATACATCCGGCCGTAAAGTTTTTTTACAACCATTAAGTACCGAAGGGCAGGGGTTTTATCAGGGCAGAAAAAAATATAACCTGCATCAATTTGCCATTCCTTTTGGTGGTGGTGTAAAATTTGCCTTTAGCGAAAACATAAGAATAGCTTTTGAAATTGGTATGCGTAAAACCAATACCGATTATTTAGATGACGTTAGCACTACTTATATCGATCAGTTTGTTTTACTTACTAATCGTGGTCAGCAGGCCGTGGACCTGGCTTTCAGAGGCGATGATTTAAAGACCGGCCTCAATTATCCTGCAGATGGCACCCAGCGTGGCAGTGCCAAAAGTAAAGACTGGTATTATTTTTCAGGTATTAATCTCTCCATTCGTTTGCATGGAAATGGAAATAATTCCAATGGAAATACAGGCAAGTCTAAAACCGGATGCCCCACCAATATTTACTAAAAATCTATTTATCTTACTTGTACAACATTACTACTGCATTAGTGTTTTACATTTGTACTATAATGTACAGTAATGGCATATAAATCTTTGGAAGAATGTTTAACTGACCTGGAAAAAAACGGGCAGCTCATCCGTATAAAAGAAGAAGTGGATCCATTTTTAGAAATGGCGGCCATTCATTTACGAGTGCATGAAGCAGGTGGCCCGGCATTATTATTTGAAAATATAAAAGGCAGTAAGTTCAGGGCAGCATCAAATATTTTTGGCACATTACAAAGAAGCAAATTCATTTTCAGGGATACTTTAAAAACAGTACAACAATTAATTGACCTGAAAAACGATCCGGTAAAAACCATCAAACATCCCATTAAAAATTTTAGTGCAGGCATGGCGGCTTTAAAAGCCCTCCCTTTAAAAAATCCATTGAGTAAACCGGTTTTATTTGAAGAGATAAAAATTACAGACATTCCACAAATACAACACTGGCCAATGGATGGCGGAGCATTTGTAACACTGCCACAGGTGTATACAGAAGATATTGATAAGCCCGGCATTATGAATGCAAATTTAGGTATGTACCGCATACAACTTTCGGGCAATGATTATATAATGAATGAAGAAATTGGTTTGCATTACCAATTGCACAGAGGTATTGGCGTACATCAAACCAAAGCAAATAAAAAAGGGTTGCCATTAAAAGTAAGTGTGTTTATTGGCGGGCCACCAAGCCATAGCGTAGCCGCAGTAATGCCCCTGCCCGAAGGAATAAGTGAAATGACTTTTGCAGGAGTATTGGGCGGCAGAAGATTCCGTTATGTTTATAAAGATGGTTTTTGTGTAAGTACCGATGCCGATTTTGTAATTACCGGAGAAGTATATCCGGGCCAAAATAAACCGGAAGGTCCATTTGGAGATCATTTGGGTTATTATAGTTTACAACACAATTTCCCTTTAATGAAAGTGCATAAAGTGTATGCCCGTAAAAATGCCATCTGGCCATTTACTGTTGTTGGCCGTCCACCGCAGGAAGACACCAGCTTTGGGCAACTGATACATGAAATAACAGGCAAGGCTTTGCAACAGGAAATTCCCGGCCTTAAAGAAGTACATGCCGTTGATGCAGCAGGGGTACATCCCTTATTACTTGCCATTGGCAGCGAACGTTACACGCCTTACGCACCAACTAAACAACCGGCAGAAATTTTAACCATTGCCAATCATATTTTAGGTACCGGGCAATTGAGCCTTGCTAAATTTTTATTTATTACTGCTGATGACGCAAATAAAGTAAGTGCTAATAATATTGAAGAATACCTGCAATTTGTTTTGCAGCGCATCAATTTAAAGAGAGATATTCATTTTTACACCAACACAACAATTGATACTTTAGATTATAGTGGCACAGCTTTAAACAGCGGCAGCAAAGTAGTATTGGCTGCCTATGGCAATGTAATAAGAGAATTAACTACAGTAATTCCTGATTGCATAAAAGAGCTGCAGGGTTTTGAAAATGCAAAACTGGTAATGCCGGGAGTAGTTGCTTTGCAAACAAAATCATTTGTTAATTATGAAACTACACAAAAAGAAATAGAGCGTATTAACCAACAACTATCATCTGTCAACTATCATCTGTCAGCTACTCCTATAATTATAATTTGTGATGACAGTGATTTTATAAGTGCAAAACTCAATAATTTTTTATGGGCAACATTCACCCGCTGCAATCCATCGCATGATATGTATGGTATTGATAGTTTTACTGTAAATAAACACTGGGGTTGTAATGGTCCGTTGATATTTGATGCAAGGGTAAAACCACACCATGCACCACCAGTAGAAAAAGATGCTGCAACAGAAAAGAAAATTGACCACCTGTTTGAAAAAGGAGGGAGTTTATCAGGCGTATTATAATTTTTTTATTACAATCTTCTCTGAGTATTCAACCGACACATCATTAAAGAATTTTTTTGTTGCAACAAATTTTTCAACAGGAATCCTGTATTCCTTTAATTCCAGCCGGGCAGTAGTGATAATGCTTTTTTTATTTTCATCAAACTGGTAAGTGCTTTTAAAATTACCAAATTCAAATAGCAGTTCCTTTGCTTTAGGCAATGTTTCCGGCACGAAGCCCTCCGGTAATTTATAAACAGTGGTATCTGTTCTTATAAAAGGCGTTTCAAAATAAAAATCCTGGGTTCGGTTTTCAGCCTTGGGTAAAGCATAAGTCCATATTTTATAAATCCGGGGATTTAAAAACATTTTATTGCCTGCTGTAAATTCTGGTATTTTTTCAATATCCAGTTTAATTTTAGTAGCGGCCTGTTTATCATTTTTATCATAGTCCAGTTCAAATGCATCGGGCTGTAAAAACCCAAGCCGCTCTAATAAATATTTTTTTTGCTCATCTTTCTTCTGATCAAAAACATAATTCATCATATCTTCCTTATACTCTCCGGTCGTGTTTAACTGAACGGTTGCAGAACCTGATCCATCTGCCTGTAAATCGATACTGCTATTGCTGGTATAATTATTATTTACAGATTTGCTTTTGGGGGTGTTGATCAAAACACCTCCGTCTTCGGTAAGTAATAATGCCGAACGGTTTTCGGTAAAATTACCGAGCACACCAAAGTCCGCAGTATTGCTGGTACACTCCAGCCAGATAGTGTCCGATGGCAAAGGCACACAAAGTATCTGGTGATTGAAGGGATCGCTGGGAAAATCAGCATCAACAATATTAGGATACCTGTCTCCCCTGATCCATGCAGAATAAGCTTTAATATTAACCGCATTAAGACAGGCCTGCATATAATTGCTTAATGCTTTACAATCGCCATATTTATTTTTATGTACAAAATCGGCAGAGAATGGTTTAAAACCCCCAATGCCCAACTGAATACTTACATACCTGAAATTCTTTTGCAGGTATTCGTAAATAATTTTTATTTTTTCTTTTTCAGAACTGATACCTGCAGTAATATTTTTTATTTCGGTGCTAAGGGCAGGAGAAAGTGTATTATTTTTTTTTACCAGGTTGTTATACCAGATGCCCATATTTTTCCAGCTGCTCATCTCTCCGGGATAACCATCATATTCAATTTTGTTTGGTGCAATTAATATTTTAGGAAAAAGGCCATCGCCGTTACCGCTTCCCTGTTCAGCTTTTATGGCAGGTAAATTATTTACAGACCAGTTATAAACTTTATACTTGTCAGTAGTTGAAATTTGTGGAGTAATTGCAGTATTTTTTGGTTTGTATCTCAAATCTAATTCAGGTAAAATTTTTGCTGTGTATGCAGAATTCATTACTGATTGGTCCGGCGCCTGAATAATATATTTGGGGTAACCCCATAAGCTATTGTATTTTATTTCATAATCAGTTTGTATGGTTACAGGATATTCTGATGCCGGGACATTCAAAAAATAAATTTTTCCGTCAGGTACCAGTCCGCTGCCATATGCCTGCTTTGTTAAATCTGATTTGGAATATTTGTATATTGATTTTCCCCTGCTGTCAAATAATTGTATTGATACATCTCCCAGTGATTGAAAATCATCAGAGGTTTCATAAAAAAACAATTCTCCTTTTCCGGCTTCACTTAAAACGGAAACTACTTTATGAACCCTGTAGTAAGCTTTATCAACAGCCTTTACTTCAAACTCAATCTGTTCTTCCCGTATTACAGAAAAAGCGTTTTGCTTCATAGTCCCGGGTATAAGTGCAATATCATAATTGGGTTTTTGAGCTATGGCGAAATGTGTGGTAACAACCAAAACAATAAAGGCCGTATAAAATTTTTTCATGGGGTTATTTTCTTTTTAATAACGATCTGCCCGTTTAATAAAGCAAATAATTTTTTATAAAATGCCGCAAAGATTGGATAATCAGTTGCTAAATAATAAGTCTGTTTAAATTCAACCGATATTCTCACATTCAGTAAATTTTCATCTGCCTGAAGCGACCTGGTAAAGATAATACTGGTATCGGGCATTATCATCGATACATTTTCAGGCAATTCCTCAAATACATAATCCTGTGGTATGGAGTAGCTGCCAAATAAAATATACTCCTGTTTAAAACCAAAATCAACATCAGCAATACGTTCATCTGCAGTAAAAGGGTTTTTATCAAAGCCGGAAAAAAGATTAATTGTAAAATAACGGTAATTGCCCGAGCTGTTAAGCGTTGTACTGAACTGTACATTTTGTTCCAGTGGCAATGAATCTGTCTCAATATTATTTATGGTAATGTTCTCTATTTTAAGATCAGGATATGGATTGATAAAATAATCTTCCTTAAATTTTTCTTTACTTTTTAACCAGCTTTCGCAACGTTCTTTACGGGCATAACCGCTGCAGCTTACCAGGCTATTACCATTCATTATACCATTGTCGTCAATTTCTCCACGTACAGCTGTTGTCATTTTATATTTAGAATCTCCGGCAATAAAATTACGCCACTTGCCGGCTTCGCCTTCAATAATAAATCCCGGCGTGTTTACCACTTTTTCGGGAATGAGTTTGTAATTGGAAATTTTATCAGTGGCATCCAGTACAAAAGATTTATCAGCAACAGATACAAATGCCAGTACCGTATTAAACTGGTTTAAAAAAGGGTAGTGGGAATTCACCAATCCATTATCCCTGGTACTGAATAATACCGGTAATGTTTTCAGTCCTGCATCGGTCAATAGTTTTACCAATAAAAGATTAACTGCAGCACTATTACCATTTTTTAATTCCCAGGTTTTAGTTATGCTGTTATCTGTAAAAACAGCTTCCTGTTCATTCCAGCTAATTGTTTTACGTACTGTGTTAAAAATAAAATTCATTTTTGTTTCTGCATCTGTAATTGCATTCGCTTCGGTAATCAGCTTTATTGTACCCGGTACTGTCTTTTCCAACTGCATTCCAAAATTATCATCCTTCATCAAATCAGTAATTACATCGCCCCAGTTTGCATTAAGATCAACTATATGATTATTGCCATAATCAATTTGTGACAATTGAAATTCCAGGCGCTGCATATAATCTTTGGCCGATCCCATATAGGGTTCATCTTTTATACCGGCAAGATTACGCATGATGTAATTGGATTTTAAAACCCTTGTATCTATATACCTGCTGTCTGTAAATATTCTTTCGTATGATACCGACTGTTTGTTTTCCATAGCATCTATTACCGAAGGTTGTACAGAAAAACGGAATATTTGAGGAATCCTTAAATCGTATTCACTGTAACGAACCGGTATACGGCCCTGAAAGAACCAATCCTTTAGTTGTCCCATGGTTTCCCGTTCCATGGTAAATTTGTATTCAATCACACTGCCAACTTTTACTTCCGGAAAAGCAACGATCATTGCTGAATAATATTTGTCGATTTTTTTTGAGTAGACAGCATCTTTTTTAACCATGGTTGTTTTAATATTGCCGGAGTCATCAATATTAAAAGTACAGGCACTTAGCCTGCTGATCTTTTCGTCGTTATTGAAAGCATAGTACGGAATGCTTATATCTGCCTCGGCCAATCCTTTTTCTTTTAAAATTTTAATACGGATACGCCTTTCAAAAATTGTTTTTAAAGCAGCAATGCCAACTGTGCTCCTGTCATAATAGGTACTTCCCCAATCAATGAGTTTTATTGCAGGTGCGCCTTTATCAAAATCACAATCTTTCATCAGCAGGTCGGCTTTATCAATTTTACCAAATGAAGGAATTTTTTTTTGTGCCAGGGCTGTACAAAAAAAACAATAGCAGGCGATTATCAGTTGTAGTCTTTTCATAAAAAATACCGCCTTTATAAAACTTATTTTTTCTTAAACACAAACTGCTCATTTAAAAGAGAAAACAGCTTTTTATAAAACTCGTGAAAATAGCCATAGTCTTCATAGGAATAAAAAGGCTGCTTAAATTCAATAGAAAATCTTATGGAAAGAATATTATTTTCTACACTTGCAATTCTGGAGAAAACAATACTGGTGTCAGGCATTATCATTTTTAAATTTTTTGGAAGCTCATCAAATTTATAATTTTCTGGAATTGTAAAATCCCCTATAATACTATACCGCTGATTGGCACCAAAAAATATGTCAGAAAAACGGTCATCAGCAATAAAAGGGTTTTTATCCATACTGGAAAAAAGATTTACAGAAAAATAATTATAATCTCCTGAGGAACTTATTTTTTGAGAAAAATTGATGTACTGTTTTAATGGTAACGAATCTGTTGTTTCATTTTCAAAACCAAGACTATCTATTGTTATATTTTGTTTATTTTGATTTACCCACGCTTCAATAAATTTTTCTTTACCTTCTTTTAGTTTGGGCATTCGTATCATCCTGCTATAATCTAATGAGAAAACGGTTGCTTTTCCAGTCATCATTCCTTTATCGTCAATAGCAGCATTAATAATAGTAGTGTTATTAAAAACTTCCTTTTCATCCCATAATATTTTCCATCCCCATTCATGAGTGTCATATTTTTCAATTACCAAACCTTCGGAGCTTACCACATCGTAGGGTATAAGGTTGGCAGGAGTATATTTGTCTGTAGCATCAAGTACATAAGCCTTATCATTTATTTTTACATAGGCCATCACTTTATCAAATTGGTCAAAGCCGGCAAGGGTGGTATTTATCCTTCCATTATCCCTTGTACTAACTAAAACGGGATGTGCATCAACATCTGCATCTTTCAAAAGATTTACCAAAATAAGATTAATTTCACCTGCTGTGCCTTTTTTATCTTTCCAGGCAGATTTAACACCACTCAAAGCCTATATACCATAGCTTTCATCCCATTTCATATTCTTTCGCACATAATCATGAATAATAACCATTTTTTGATATGGATCTGTTATGGTGGCAAGCATTGCATCCAGCTCACTTGTTCTTGGAATATTCTTTTTAAGCTGTAATCCAAAATCTTCATCCGCCATTAATTCTTTTATAATATCCGGCCATGTACTTAAAAGGTCTTTGCGTGGTGCTCCGGGAAAATCAACTGCGACCAACAATGGGCTAACCTGTTGCAGGTAATCTTCATCGCAACTGGTAAATGCCTCATCTCTAAGCGCCGGAACATTACTCATTGTAAAAGTTTTAATGTTGCGGTTGCTTTTGTCTTTTTGCTTAATATCCATTGGCAAATCGCCTTTTGGAGTGGCGGTAACAATTAATTCAACAGGGAAGTCGAGTGTATACCTGCTGAACTTAACAGGAATTGATTTTTGAAAGTACCAGTTTTGAACAGCATGAAAGCCTTTTGCCTCATCATTGTATTTATACTCAATTATGCTTCCTGCCTTTACTTCGGGAAAAGTAAAAATCACTTCAGAATACCGTTTGTTTATTTTTTTATTAAAGATGGCATCCTTTTCCACTTTTGTGTAGGTAATATTACCAGCGGCATCAAGGTTTACGGTTTGTGCGGAAAGGTTTTTAATATCCTCCATATTTTTTTCGGATAAGTAGCGGATTTTAATATTAGCTTTATCAAAACCTTTTGAATTTAAAATTTTTATTCTTACATGCCTTTCAAATTCTGTCCGCAAAAAACTATATTCATTTCCATTCAAGTTAAGATTACAGGATACTTCACCAACATCAAACAAAACAACTGCTTCTGCAGCCTTATCAAAATCACAATCTTTCATTTCAAGATCGGCCTTATCAATTTTACCAAAAGCGGGAATTTCTTTTTGTGCAAACGTTGCTGAAAAAAAAATTAAAAGGGTAGAAAGCAGTAGTATAGATTTCATAACGGTTATTAAATAAGTGTAATATAGATAATTTTAAAATACTGATACTTTCTTAATTGTATTTTTATAAAAAATTTAGTATGATAAAGATCAGTAAGTTAATTGCAACTATACTATTATTCACTTCCTGTAATGCACAACCTCCGGTAACGCAGTTAAAAACAAACGCCGATAACAATACATTGCTTTGGGAAGTAAGCGGTAAAAATCTTGATGCACCAAGTTATTTGTTTGGCACATTTCATTTAATTTGTAAAGATGATATACCTTTTGGCGAACAGTTGAAAACTGCTGTAAAATCTGTTAAAGAAATTTATATGGAACTGGATATGGATGATCCGGCAACCATGTTTGGCGCATTATTGCTGATGAACATGAAAGGCGATACCACATTAAAAACGCTTTATACCGAAGCAGAATATAAAAAAGTAGACAATTTTTTTACTGATTCCCTCAATACACCGGTAGGCTTATTTAAAAGTATGAAACCGTTTTTTTTAATGGCCATGCTTTACCCTAAAATGCTGCCCTGTAAAACCATGAGCGGTGTGGAAGAAGAATTGATGAAAATGGCTAAAGCAAATAAAAAAGAAATTAAAGGTTTGGAAACAATGGCCTTCCAGGCGGCAGTATTTGACAGTATTCCATACACACAACAGGCCAAAGAATTATTAAAGACCATTGACAGCCTTGATGCGTACAAAAAATATTTTGATACGATGGTAAAAATTTATAAAACACAACAGTTAGCCGAAATGGAAAATCTTTTTACCAAAAGTGAATTTGGCATGGAAGATAACCAGGATATTTTATTAGATAAACGAAACATAAACTGGGTGGCGCAATTAAAAACAATTATGAAAAAAGAACCTGTTTTTGTGGCTGTTGGCGCAGGGCATTTAGTGGGAGAGAAGGGGCTTATTGAATTGCTGCGTAAAGAAGGATATACTGTGAGGCCGATCAATAATAAGTGAGTATTTGGGAATTTGTAATTGGCGGCGTTGTTAATTTAAAAAATCTTCATATTGTAATCCCAAAGTACAAATTCCCAATTACCAATTTCTATTTTACTACCACCTCCTTCACCAGCTTTTCACCCAGTGCTTCATTAACCCGTTCAATAATTTTTTCTTTTTGATAGAGCAGTTCATTTTTAAGTGGTGCAACTGAGGAAGTAATATATAAAGTGTGGTTGATGATCTGAATTTTATCGGTGTACCTGGCAATGGTTTTGCCCATAACATCTTCCCAAATGTCTTCAATACGCAAAGCCTGTATGCCGCTTTTTAAACGGCTTTTTTGCAAAAACTGCTGTATCGCATCCTGTAAAGAAATCTCTGCCATAAAGTAAAGTTAGTTTATTTGCCACAGAGGTACAGAAACACTGAATGATTTTTCTTTTACAATTCAATAATTTGATAAGCTGTTTTTAATTCCATAAACGCATCCTCCAATCTGTCTTTATGTGTATCGGTAATAAAAACCTGGCCTTCATTTTGGTTACATACCCAGTGCAGTAATTGCTGCATTCGGTTATCATCCAGTTTTTCAAACACATCATCTAAAAATAATAATGGTGCAAAGCCTTTATTAGCTTTCAGCAATTCAAACTCTGCAAGCTTTAAGGCAAATAATAAACTTTTTCGCTGTCCCTGTGATGCAGTGTTTTTAAATGATTGCCCGTTCAACAGCAAACTGATATCATCTTTATGCACCCCGGCATTGCTGCGTTGTAATAAAAAATCTTTTTGCCGGTATTGATTTAGCAGCGATTCAAAACTGTTTTCATTCAGCTGGCTTTCATATTGCAGTGTTACAACTTCGCTGTTATCAGAAATCTGTTCATAAAATTTTTGTACCAGGGGAATTAAAGCGGCTGTAAATATTTTTCTTTTGTCATAAATAAAATTTCCGGGTTTTATCAACTGCTCATCCAGCACTTCTAAAAGTGGCCAGTCGGTTTTGCCTTCATCTGCAAAGCGTTTTAATAAACTGTTGCGCTGTTGCAATACTTTATTGTATTGTATTAATTGTTGTAAATATTCGCCATCCATCTGGCTGATTACGGTATCAATAAAACGCCTGCGTTCCTCACTGCCGCCGGTAATCAATTCAATATCATCAGGCGCAATCATCACCGCAGGAAAACTGCCAATATGCTGGCTCATTTTTTCATAAGGCACATCATTTAGTAATAATTCTTTTTTCCCTGCCCCACGATGAATGCATACTAATTTTTGTGCTTCGCTTTGCTTTTCAAAATTTGCCTGCAGCCTGAAGCCGTCTTTATTAAACTGAACACTCAACGCATCTGTTTTACTAAAATAGCTTTTGGTAAAGCAGCAATAATAGATGGCATCCAGCAAATTGGTTTTGCCTTTGCCATTAAGGCCGCAAATACCAACGATCCGCTCTTTAAAATCAAAAGAATTAAAGTCGTAATTTTTAAACTGGGTAATATCTATTTTATAAAGCTGAAGCATTGGGGCTGCAAGATAAGCCGATGGGTATAAAAATTTAAAATATGCTTTTTTTGAAATACTAATTCCGGGGCCATAATCCCAAATTCCTGATTCCCTAATTACCAATTCCTAATTTCCCATTTCTCCCTTATCTTTGCCGCCTAAAATTATAAACCTTGGCAACAAAGTTTTCTAAAGAAACTTATTTATACTGGTACGAACTGATGCTGTTATTACGCAGGTTCGAAGAAAAAACCGGTCAACTGTATGGAATGCAAAAAATAAGGGGCTTCTGTCATTTGTATATTGGTCAAGAAGCTGTAGCAGCAGGATGTATGACGGCAACCCAGCCTGATGATAAGTTTATAACTGCCTACCGCTGCCATGCTTTGGCAATTGCAAAAGGTGTTACCCCAAAATCTACAATGGCCGAATTGTATGGTAAATCAACCGGATGCAGTAAAGGAAAAGGTGGCAGTATGCACATTTTTGGTGTGGATGTAGGCTTTTTTGGTGGTCACGGTATTGTGGGTGCTCAAATTGGTACCGGTGCCGGACTGGCTTTTGCTGAAAAATATAAAGGCACCAATAATGTAGCGCTTTGCTTTTTTGGCGATGGTGCTGCAAGGCAGGGTATGCTGCATGAAACCTTTAATATGGCCATGCTGTGGGATTTGCCGGTGGTTTTCGTTTGCGAAAACAACCAGTACGCCATGGGTACATCTGTAGCCCGTACAAGTAAAACACTGGATATTTATAAACTCGCCGATGCATATGATATGCCTGCTGATGCTGTTGACGGCATGAGCCCCGAGGATGTACACAATGCAGTTTTAAGGGCAGCAAACAGGGCGAGGGAAAAAGGCGGCCCGACTTTATTAGAAATAAAAACCTACCGGTATAAAGGGCATAGTATGAGTGACCCTCAGAAATACCGCAGTAAAGATGAGGTGGAAGAATACAAAGAGAAGGACCCGATTGACCATGTTTTAAAAGTGTTGCAGGAGCAATATAAAGTTACCGAAGCTGATATTGAAGCGATAAACGAAAGAGTAAAAAAAGAAGTGGAAGAAAGTGTGGCTTTTGCAGAAGAAAGCCCATGGCCGGCTGATGATGAATTGTTGAAAGATGTTTATATACAACAGGATTATCCTTTTATAGTTGACTAATACAAAATTTAATTTTTAATAAATAAAGCTAACGATGGCAGAGAAGCAAGTTCAGGTTGAAACCGTTGAAACGAATGATGCATTACAAAGAGCAAAAGGTTTTTGGGCAAAATTCAGCAAAACTATTATTTATGTTGGTAGTGCAGTTATTGTATTGATTGGTGGCTGGTATGGGTATAAATACTTTGTTACTATCCCTAAACAACAAAAAGCAAGTGAAGTCATCTTTCCTGCGGAAAGATTATTTAAGGAAATGTCTAACACCACAGGTTTTTCAAAAGATTCTGCAAATATATTATTGAATGGCGGAGCACTTGATGGTACAAATGTTACTGGCCTTTTAAAAGTTATCAGCAATTATGGTGGTACGCCTGCAGGAAATCTTGCCGAGTATATGACTGGTGCATGTTACCTGCATTTGGGAGAATTTGACAAAGCCATTAAACATTTAAAAGAGTTTGATGGTAATGGCGCAGGGCAAATTCAAAGTGCTGCTTACAGAATGCTTGGAGATGCTTATGCAGAACAAAAGAAAAATGATGACGCATTAAGTAATTATAAAAAAGCTA
This sequence comes from Ferruginibacter sp., assembly GCA_043757165.1. Classification (GTDB taxonomy): domain Bacteria; phylum Bacteroidota; class Bacteroidia; order Chitinophagales; family Chitinophagaceae; genus Ferruginibacter. The sequence goes on along the minus strand of JAYVPT010000062.1, from coordinate 38,987 downwards.
TTGATGCTGCTTCATCAAAAGATGAATCCACTAAATTTTTGTCTTTGTCAAGAGCAGCATTGTTTTGCGAAGCTACAGGCAAAACAAAAGAAGCGATCGAATTATTTACCCGGATAAAAGAAGAGATTACGCCTGACTTTTTCAGAAAAAACCGTATAGATTTTGACGCTGATAAGTATTTGGCTAAACTGGGAGTAACCAAATAGTAGTTAGGAATTTGGGATTAGGAATTAGGTTTTAAGATTGCTACTCACTATTATCATTCATAACTAACATAATGTCCGACAATTCATCAAATTTAAATGATACCACAGGCATCCAGCTTAAAAAGGATGCCTGTGTTGTAATTGTACGCACCGAATGGAATGCGGAGACTATAGATAAATTAGAAGCTGGCTGTATTAAAATTTTAGATGAACATAAAGTTGCACACAAAACCATAATAGTACCCGGTGCATTTGAAATACCGTTCTCTGTAAAAAGTTATTGGGAGTTTCATAAATATAAAGATGATAAACCCTGTGCCTTTATTGCCCTTGGTTGTGTGTTGAGAGGAGATACGCCGCATTTTGATTACGTATGTAAAGCCGTTACTGATGGTGTGGTACAATTAAATTTAAGTTTACCTGTACCCACAATTTTTGGGGTGTTAACGGTAGATAACCAACAGCAGATTGATGAAAGGACAGGTGGCAAACACGGGCATAAAGGAGAAGAAGCTGCTGTAACTGCAATTAAAATGATTGTGTTGAAACAAAGTTATTGATAAATGAAAGTTCAACTGTTTATACCATGTTTTGTAGATCAGCTTTATCCGCTAACCGCCTTTAATATGGTAAAGGTGTTGGAGAAAGCCGGTTGCGAAGTTGTTTATAATACCAACCAAACCTGTTGCGGCCAACCGGCTTTTAATGCTGGCTTTTGGGATGAGGCCAGAACGGTATGTAATAAATTCATTAAAGATTTTGAAGGCGCTGATTATATTGTTGCCCCAAGTGCAAGCTGTGTTGGTTTTGTAAGAAACTATTATGCAAAAATATTCGAAAATTCTTCGCAACATAACCAGGTTAAAGGTTTGAGCAAACGCATTTATGAATTCACAGAATTTTTAACTGATGTTTTGCAGGTAGATAATTATGGGGCGGTATTAAATGTAAAAGCTACTTACCACGATAGCTGCGCCGCATTACGGGAATGTAAAATAAAGGAAGCCCCACGCAAATTACTAAGCAATGTAAAAGGTTTACAACTGGTGGAAATGAATGATGTAGAAACCTGTTGCGGATTCGGCGGAACTTTTGCCGTAAAGTTTGATGCCATCTCTATTGGCATGGCCGATCAAAAAGTAATTAACGCATCTGCCACAGGTGCAGCATTGATCATCTCTACAGATTTAAGTTGTTTAATGCATATTGATGGCTACATCAAAGGCAAAAACCTGCCGCTTAAAACAATGCATATTGCAGATGTTTTGGCAAGTGGCTGGGAGTGATCAGGTAAAGAAAATTCTTTCAACCGTCCAGTAAGCAGCTATAGCTGCAATTAAAATAGATAAAGGAATTACAATGTATTTTCTATAGTAAGGTTTATTACCAAAAACTTTTCCTATTAAAAAATATGCCGCTAGTATAACCGTTATCTGCCCTAACTCCACACCTAAATTAAACATCAATAAACTGCTTAAGTAAGCGTTTTTGGGAAGGCCCAAATCAGTTAATGCGCTGGCAAAGCCCATTCCATGAATCAACCCAAATAAAAATACAATGCCAATACGGCTGGCTCTTAATTTTTGCGAAAAAATATTTTCCAATGCCACATACATAATAGATAATGCAATTACCGGTTCTACAATATTTGTTGGTGGTTTAATTACTTTATACATGGCCAGGCCAAGTGTAATAGTATGTGCAACAGTAAAGGCTGTGGCTTGCCACAAAATTGGTTTCAGTTTTGGGTTGAGTAAAAATAAACTCAGCACAAATAAAATATGATCTAAACCTAATGGTAAAATGTGTGTAAAGCCTAACTGTACATAGATACCTAAAACTTCTGTTTTACTTAGTTTAGATAAGCCCTCCACATCATGTGCAAACAATGATTGACAAACCAAAAAGGAGAGGAGCATAATACCAAGTATCCTGTAATGATATTTTAAAGGGCTGTTGTTCATGTTGCATTAAGGCGAAGTACCCTGATTTACGAAATTTATTATTTATTGGTTTAAAAAATATATTAAGAAAGTGACAGCATTTTACTGCTGCCACTTACCGTTTCTGAAAAACTAAAACTACTATAAAAACATTAAAAGAATACTGCCAGTTTTACTTTTGTAAAAAAAGGCGTGCCTGGTGTATAATTTAATTCTGTTACTGCATTGGGTTCATTCATAAGTCTGCTTTCTGTTGCAAACTGGGCTTCGTTCCACTTTATATTAAATACGTTTTCTACCGACATACCAATTTCATATTTTGCTTTAGTGTAGTTTAAAGCGGCATCCAATAAAAAATATCCTTTAGCCACAATAGAATTATCTTCATTAGCTGGCCTGTTTTTTATATAGCGGTATTTAATGCCGCCATTAAAACCAGTTTGCTTTTTGTAAAATAAACCTCCCGTGCTTGTAGCTGTCGGCGCCAGCGGAATATAATCCTGCCCCTTAGCTTCGCCTCTTGCCCTTGGCTTTGTAAAATTGATATTTGCATTTGCAAAAAGATATTTTGTAAACTGGTAACGTGCAATCACGTCAATACCCTGCCTTTTTGTTTTACCGCTTGGTTCAATGTTACCATCATCACCAACATATACAAACTCCTGGTCTAAATATAAATTCCATGCGGCTATGTTAAGTAACAGATCTTTTGTTGGTTTCAATATAACACCTAAATCCATACCATACGCCGCAGGTAAAATTTGGTTACCATCATTTGCAATAACAACCCTTGTATCGTTGCTATGAAAACCTTTACCTGCTTTTACATAAACCTGTACAGCTTTGTTTATGTTGTACTGCACATTTAATTTGGGGCTAACAATTGATTTTGCCTGAGCAGGTTTTTGGTTATAAAAATCTAACCGGTCTAAATAATTAAAATGAAGATAATCAAATCGTACGCCTGCATCTATAACCCAGTTGCCAAAAGTTGCCTGCTGTTGGGTAAAAGCATAGGCATTGGTTTCTTTTATATCGCCTAATTTTATATAGCTGAGAAACTGACGTTTTACCACATTCGTTAATTTGCTTTCGTCTGTTGCATCATGCCTTATTCCGATTCCATCTGTTGAGGTTAGTGTCCATTTATTAAAAAAATATTTTTGTTTCAATTTAGATGAAAAACCTGTAATATTTCTTTCCTCTGCCTGGTTAATTTCGTCGCCATTTACAGCATCGTTAAGAAAGAAGGTAAAATCAGAATACAGATTAAATTTATACCGGTTAAAAAATAATTGGTTTTCCCAACTGCTGCCATTTTTAAAGTGATGCGTCAGCACCAGATTGGCATTATATCTCTCTGTATTACCACCCTCTGTTGGGTCAATGCTGCCAAACCTGCCAATTAAGCCACTTTCAACTGCTCTTGTGGGTATTTGGCCGCTGGCATCCCATTTACTTTTAAAAGCAGATGCAGAAAAAGTTAAGTTGGTGTTATTGGTTATTGCAGCATTATACTTTGTAAATAAATTAATGCGGTTAAAATTTTGTTTATTATCTGTTGGGCCGTTTGTATAATTAAATTCGCCGGCAATGTAAGCACTCTGCTTATCTTTATTTTTTTTAAGCAAATCAATCAGGGCAAGCGTACGGTAGCTGTTAAAATTACCGCCTTCTATCTGCACCAAACTTTTGGGTATATTTTTAAAAGTAGAAAAAGCCACATAGCCTGCGGTATTTAAATTACCATGTTGTGTATAATATGGCCCTGCGCCAAAATCAATATTGTTGATCGTTTCTGGAATGATAAAATGAGCATCTGCATAGCCCTGCCCGTGTGCATGGCTTACCATATTAACGGGCATACCATCCACACTTACCTGCACATCTGTGCCGTGGTCAATATCAAAACCACGTAAAAAAATTTGCTCTGCTTTGCCGCCGCCTGCATGTTGTGCAATAAATAATCCCGGAACAATTCTTAATAATTCCTGTGTATTTTTTACAGGGCTTAAAGCCAGATCAATTTTTGCAAGTGAACTGAATTTAGATGTTCCCGTTGACTGTAATTTTATATCTTCAAGCTTTATAACATCAGGCTGCAGCTCAACTACTAAAATATTTTTATTATCTGCTGTCGCAATACCTGATTTGTACCCCACATGAGATACGGATATAATAAAATTCTGCTTTATCGTTTTCAATAAAAAGTTCCCGTACTCGTCAGTCACTTCTTTTTCTTTACCGTTTCCCTGTATTGTAATTGAAGCAGCTTCCAGCGGTTGCCTGCTTACAGCATCCACCACTTTTCCCCTGATAACATTTTGTGCAGATGAAGCAATTGAAATAAAGCACACAAAAACCGTTATCAATATATACGCATAGTATTTTGACAGTTTCATAAATAGTTTTTAGATAGAAAATAAATAAACGCATAACATCATGCCCTTAACTTTTTAAGAATGATAAGGATGTATGCAATGAAAAAATCTATCTAAATACGGGGGGGAGGGTAGTTAATATTTAATATGCCGCTTATAATTGCCGGGGTTATTGTATAATATTGAGCACTTCTAACAGCAAGAGAAAAAACAAGTTGCTTTGTATTTATCAAAATATGCTCAGTTGCAGTATTATCTTTTTTTGAAGAAGGCAGGTTACTTTTATCTTGCTTTTCTTCCCTGGCATCTTTTGCTGTTTGATAATGTACATGGTATTGGCCATTTTCGTAATGCACCGTTGCCATATGTTTGGCATAAAAAAAAGCATGATCTATAAAATCGCTTACATACGGCAGCACTGGCTTTATCAGCACCACTGCGTAGCTTAACAGCACAATATGTAAGATTATTTTTTTCATTTGTAAAACCAAACCCTTATGCTTTACAAATATAAATCTGATTTTTACTCAGGCTTACATTTGTGGTAAATGGTGTAATTATTGGGGTAAATCTATTTCGAATTTATTGCAGCAACCCTTTTTAGCATTTCCGGGTTTTTACTTCCGGTACTTAAAGCAGTTTTTGCATATTCTTTTGCTTTAACAATATCATTCTGACTATAAGCGATCCATGCCATTTCATTATTTACATCAATATTTTTGGGACGGATGTTATATTCCAGCATGGCATATTTTTTTGCACTGTCCCATTGATTGGTCTTTTCAAAATTTTTTGCCAGTTCTAATGCTACTGAATGTTGGGCAGTGTTAGCATCGGCGATCAACAGTTTTTGCACGGCCATATTTTCATCCATTGCTTTTTTGGCATCGCCCATTGCAGTATACACATCAGCCTTTTGCTCCTGGAAAGAATATTGAGGCATTACCGCATAAGCAGAATCCAATAAAATAAGTGCTCTTACAAAATTTTTCTTTTGAGTTTCCACTTTAGCCAGTCCGGCCATACTTGGTGCGTAACTTGGCCGCATGTATAAATTTTCTGCAAAAGTATTTTCAGCCATTTTCCATTGGTTGGTATTCATGTATAGATCTCCCAATACATTCCTGCTCCAGCATTGTGGTTCGCTGCCAGGTAAACCAGCTTGTACAGCCAATTTCATTGCTTCAATAGCACCTTTGTAATCGCCATAAATTTCACGTAAGTAAGATGCTCTTGAATAAGATTCCAATGATGGTTTTAATGCCTGCATTTTATCACTCATGGCAACTGCTTCTTCGTAATTACCCAACTCTACGTTGGCATCAACCAAAATACCATATATATAAGCATTATTTGGATTGATCAGTTTTGCTTCTTCAGCCAGTTTTTTTGCATCAGCAAACTGATGCTGACTCATCCTTAATGAAGCTTTATATACAGTTGCTTCAAAATTTTTTGGATCAATACTCAATACACCATTCAATATCTTTTCAATGGCAGTATAGTAATAATGATGTTCGCCGGTAATTCTTTGTTCGGTGATAAAAATAGTAGCCAGTTGCAAACGGGTTTTTACATCTTCAGGTTTAGCGGCCAGTTTTGCTTTTAATTCGTCGGTCTTTTCCTTGGTTTTTTCCCATTCGGCAGCGGTAGCCAGTTCACCTTTTCTTTCCAAAAGATTGGGAATTTCCATGGGATTTTGTTCGCTTACGTACGCTTTTAATTTTGCTTCGCTGTTATTACAACCGGTTAAAGTAGTTGTAAATGCTAATATTAAAAAAGCCGCAGCGAAAAATGTCAGAAGGGGTAAAGTCTTTTTCATTTTAAGTTGTTTTTATTCACATACGCAAAAAGGAGAACCATGGTTCTCCTTTTTTTAACATTTGTTTTAGTTTATAATTAGTTTGTCTTTACAATGCCTACTGTGGTTGATTTCAGGCCATCAACATACATCCTGGCGTAATACGCACCTGAAGCCAGGTTTGTTTTGCTCCATGGCACATAATAATCGCCTTTTGTACGGCTGCCTTCATTAATGGTGGCAATTTTTCTTCCCAATGCATCTGTAATCACTATCATTACACTGGCTGCATCCTGGCTTACTTTATAGTGGAAAGTGGTAGATGATTTAAAAGGACTTGGGAAAGCAGACAGTGCTATCGGCTCTGCCGCAATACCTAAATTAAAGGTGCTGCTTTTGGGTCCTGTATAACCAGCACCTGTAAAACCTCTCCATGGTGTTTGCACAAAAGGAAATGCAGTTTTAAAAGTAGTATCGTTTTTACCAACACCTTCTTTAAAAGTTATGGTATTTACCAATTGTGTGGTAACAGGTGAACCACCCGGAACATAATCATCGTACCATAAACCAATGGCCGCTAATGCAACACCGCCTACAGCCTGTAATTCAATGGTTGTAACATCATCTTCCAGTCTACGTCCGTTAGGGAAACCATCCATATTAGGAATGAACTGAAGGTTTAAATTGGCATTAAATCTTGGATCGGTTAATCCTAAAACTGCAGCCTGTACAATTCCCAGTGAACTAAAGTCGGCACTTGTTCTTGCAGTAACAGGCACCGCCATATTCAATCTTAAATAATCACCCAAAGTTGGTAAAAAGTTATTGATAAATGGTTTACCGGCTGCTAATGGATTACCACCTTTACCTGTTGCCAATTGATATGGACGTAAGTTAGGAACGCCGGTATAAAATATCGGTAAAATATCTACCGCTCTTGGGCTGGCATTATCAGGTAATAAGATCGTTCCGAAGATCGCATCATCCAATGCCGTACCTGCAACAGCAGGAGAGCCTTTTAAAGGATATAAACCTGGTTTACCATTTCTGAAATCAAAAGCACCTAAAGAAGCTTTCTGTATTCTTAATTTAGCAAGGCCGGGTACAGCACCACCAAATTGAGAATCGTCCATGTATAAAGCCAGTTCAGGATTTTTAAAATAAGGGATGAATTGCCCATCAGCAGATGGCGCAACTGCATTCCATTTATCTTTCATACCGATGGCAATGACAGCTTCGTTGGTTAATGGCATTCCTAATCTTGATACTTGTGTCCATGCACCAGATGTTGCAGGTTTATCACCGGCAGCACTTAATGTAGTAATAGCAGGCCTGCTTGCATTAGCATATACACCAATTACAAATTCAGGATCTAAAATACTGGTTGACTGAGCAGTTGTTTTACCAGTTTTCTGTAAAGTACTGATAGGTACTTCAATTGCAATGGTATGGCAATTAAATTTTGCAACGCCATCTCTTGCACCGGTTGTTCTAAATCCACCGGCATCAAATGCACCACCTAAATCAACAAAGAAAGGGTCATCAACGGGGCCACAAAAAACTTTTTCGCCACTTGATGCTGTTGCAATGGCAGCAGTCATTAAACTATTATAATCAGTAGCACCTAAACCTACAGGAGAACTTTCAATTGACCTTGGGCCAATGTTTGGAGGAGGTACTTTACCATTGGTAACAATAGCAGTAAAGGTTGTTCCACCATTGATACTTCTTTCGCAGGTGTAAGTTGTTTTTACATTTTGTTTACCCAAACGGATATTGAAGAATGTAGTACCATCTTCATTTACCAGGGTAAATGTAAAACGGTAGATGATATCATCACCCGGTGTAGCGGTGTTATTATCCACATGAATTTCGTAGCGGATGTTTTCTCCAAATGTGTACCAGTTGGGGCCGCCAGCCGGATGTTCAAAAGGAATGTAGTTTGCGATTAAAATGATCTTGCTCGAATCTGCCGGGCTGCGGAATGCATACAGGTCGGTATTATCAGCTAATGGATCGTTGCTGATCAATGGTGCTTCCCTGTGGCTTGATGCAGTGGCATTTATTACAAATGCTGTAGTGCAAAGCATCAGGGCAGTAAGTATTTTAAAATATTGTTTCATACTATTAATTATTTATAATGATTTAATGTTTTCAGTTAAAACCTTGCTTGTAATGAATAATCGTATCCTCTCCATGGTGCCTGTACATAAGGAAAGGCCGGTTTAAAAGTGGTATCGTTTTTAGTTGGGCCTGCAGAAAAACTCAGTACATTAACCAGGTTGGTTGTAACCGGGCTGCTGCCGTCTAATTTATAATCATCATACCATAAACCAATAGCCGCTAATGCAACACCGCCTACTGCCTGTAGTTCGATAGTGGTTACATCATCTTCCAGTCTTCTTCCATTTGGAAAACCATCCATGTTAGGAATAAATTGTATTGCAGTACTGCCATTGTAAGCAGGATCTGTTAATCCCAGCACTGCGGCATTTACAATACCAAGGCTGCTGAATTTTGCATCATTACGTGGAGTAGGAGGTACGGCCATATTCAGGCGCAACATATCTCCTAATGTAGGTAAGAAATTATTGATAAAAGGCTTACCCGGAGATAATGGTCCGCCTGTTTTACCGGTTGCTAACTGATAAGGAGCAAGATTTGGCACGCCGGTATAAAATATCGGTAACAGATCTACTGCTCGTGGGCTTTTGTTATCGGGTAATAATATTGTTCCAAAAATAGCATCATCCAATGCGGTACCTTTTACAGCAGCAGATCCTTTTAAAGAATACAAACCAGCTTTACCATTTCTAAAATCATAAGCACCTAAAGAATGATTCTGAATTCTTAATGCATTTAATGAGGGAACTGCACCACCAAATTGTGTATCGTCCATATACAATGCCAATTCAGGATTAGAAAAGTAAGCAGCAAATTGTAAATCATTGGCAGGAGTAGTTGCATTCCATTTATCTTTCATTCCAACAGGGATGATAGCTTCATTGGTTAAAGGCATACCTAAACGGGAAACCTGAATCCAGTTACCTGAATATGCTACTGTACCTGCACCGGCATTAATTGTTTTTATTTGCTGCCTGCTTGCACTTGCCCATACACCAATTACAAAATCGCCATCTAAAATATTAGCGGCCTGAGATACTGCTTTGCCATCTTTTTGTAACAGGTTAATTGGAATTTTTAATGCTATGCTGTGTACATTATATCTTGATAAACCATCTTTTGGTGCATTTGTAGTATTGCCTTGAGGACGGAAATTTCCTGCATCAAATGCACCTGCCAAATCAACAAAGAAAGGATCATCAACCGGGCCACAAAAAACTTTTTCGCCGCTGGTTGCCGTAGTAATTGCTGCAGTGATCAGTGCATCATAATTTGCTGCACCTAAACCAACCGGCGTGCTTTGAATAGAGCGTGGGCCAATATTTGCAGGAGGTACAACACCGTTTGTTACAACAGTTGTAAATGCACCACCATTTACACTCTTCTCACAGATATAGGTTGTTTTTATATTTTGCTGTGCTAAACGAATGTTGAAGAATGTAGTTGGATCCTGATTTACCTGGGAAAAAGTAAAGCGGTAAAGGATATCATCCGTTGCAGTGGTCGTTTTATTTTTAATGTGAATTTCGTAACGGATATTACTACCAAAAGTATAGTAATTAGGGCCGCCTTCCGGCAACTCAAAAGGAATGTAGTTGGCAATAATAGTAACTGTAGTAGGATCATCCGGACTGCGGAATGCATATACGTCTGTATTGTCACACAAGGGATCGTTGGAAATCAATGGCGCTTCCCTGTGGCTTGAAGCATTTGTTACAATGCTGCCGGTAAGTAAGGCAAGCAAGAGTATCAATTGCTTTGTTTTAATGATTGTTTTTTTCATTATCTTAAATTTTAGTGTTGATTATTTAGATGAGGATGCGTTATTAAAATCAAACAATAACGACAGCCTGATGGTATTTTTTAAAGCGTTGTTATTAGTGTTATTTCCAGTAGGAACAAGATACGAGAAGTTTAAACCGGCAACTTTATATTGCACACCGGCACCAACAGTTAAGTAATTCCTGTTGCCTTTTAATTTATTTTCGGTAAAATAACCGGCACGTAAACTAAACTGGTCTTTATAGGTATATTCACTTCCAAAGCCCAATTGAAATTCTTTAATCTCTTCACTAAAACCACCAGGTGCATCGCCAAAAGAACTGAACCAGCTGCTTACAACACCTTTATTCTCGTAGTCGGCTACTTTATTTGCATCATTAGGATCTGGAGGAGTTGGTACTAATAATTTATTCAGATCTAAAGCAAATGAGATTTTACTTTCTTCATTAAATTTTTTGTTGTAAGCTGCACCCAATGCAAGGTTTGCAGGAATATAACTTGATGAACCGCCATAATTGATCTTGTTGCCAAGGTTGGTTAATGCAGCACCAAAATTCCAGCCTTTCTTATTCATGTAAAATGTAGAAATGTCTGCGGCTACAGCACTTCCTGATTTGTAGTTAGTACTTACAGAGTTATCAGCCAGCTTGCTGCCGATATACCGCAATGAAATGCCAATTCCCATCTTTTCAGACAGCTTACGGGAATAACCAGCTTCAATTGCAAGATCATTTGGCTTAAAGGTTTTTATTTCCTGGCCAAGATTATCGGTAAAAGTAAAAGTACCCTGGCTGAAGTTGCGCAGGCCAAAACTTATTGCTTCCTTGTCATTTAATTTGTAAAAACTGGATAAGGAAATCTGGTATAAATTTTTAACATCCAGCTCACTCAACCATGGTGTATAAGTTATACCCACACCATATTTGGTATCATTAAAAACGGCTTTACTGCTATTGTAAAACATCGAATTGGCATCGGGACTGGTAGCAACGCCAACATCACCCATACCAGCTGTTCTGGCATCGGCTGCAAGCCTTAAAAAAGGTACCGCAGTGGTAATGGGATTTTCTTTTCCGGATTGGGCAAATGATATTTGTTTAAACAAAATAAGCGTCAAAACTGGGAGGATGATTTTAGTTAATTTTGAAATCATGTGTTTAAAATTTTTAGTTTTCTTAAAATGAAACAGTATGTTTCACAGCTTACTTACGATGAATGTTGTTAAGTGGTTTGCATTTATTTAACAAAAAACGCTATGCAGGTTTTGCATAGCGTTGGAAATTATTGTTCAATAATTTTAAACAATAAATGGATCAACTATTGTTAGTACTTGTGCCATTGTTAAAGGCTCATCAAAACCTTCAGATGCGGCAGCGGCAGTATTAAAGCTACCACCAAGATTTACAATACTAACACCAGCTTGCGATGTTATTTCTTCACCATTATAACTTTGTTGTATTGCAGCATCTGCAGCAGCAGAATAGGTTATTCCGCTGTAGTTCAATGTTATCCATGGTTTTAAAGGTTTTTGTGCAGCAGGTATTGCAGCATCCAAAGCCCTTCTCATTTGCCTGATATGCGAAGCATGACGGGCTTCAACAGAGTGAATATTTAAAGCCGCAGTAAGAACTGTTCTGTTAGATTGAAGGTTAGGAGCCTGGCCTTTATAGGCTCTTACACCAGTATCTTCAAAAGTTTGCGCCATAGCTAATTGTACCGCATAGCTACCCAGGTAACCTACAAATGGGCCAGCATTAGACCCATTGCCAGCAGTAAAATCAAAAGTGGGTTTTGCAACAGCTGCAGCACCTAAAACGCTTTTAAGAAAAATAACGTGCCTGTTTTCGTCATCTTTTATTTTGCTTAATGCAGCCTGTGCAGCAGCAGAAGCAGTGAGGTAACCTGCTGAGCCCACTATATTGTTATAAAATTCCGCTTCCAGATATTCTAATGTTAAAGCAAAATTTAAAACATTATTTACATCAGCAGGTGTTTGGCCATAAGCTTTACTAAACATGGATGCAACTACTGTTGGTACAACCGCTAAAGCAATTTTACCACTCAGGTTAGCAAATTGTTTCATCACTTTTCTTCTGCTGTCAAATCTTTCGTAAACTTCCGGGTCTACTTTTTCTATTTCGGTAATTATATTTTGTAAGTTCATGAGTATTTGTTTTTAAGATGGTAAATTACTTGCGTTAATTTTTGTTTTGATATACGTGCCTGCAATAGCCAAAACCTGTGCCGGTGTACGTGCCATATCAAGCCCGTTTGCATCTGTAGTAGCAGCAAATGTTCCGTTTGATAATAAATCCGCAATTAATGCCGCATGCCTTGCTTCTACAGAAACAATTTTGCCAGCAAGCGTTAAATAAGTAGGGCCATTGCCAGTTTTACTAATTAGCTGGCCTGCACCATTATATGCTGTTACTCCTAAATCTTCAAATGCTTTTGCTGTGCCTAAAACACTTGCCCTGTCAGTAAAGTTGATGCTTGAAAAATTAACTTCCAGTGAAGGAATTACCATTGTAGGGGCGGCCGCAGTAATAGCAGTTTTAAAAAATTCACGATGACCTACTTCATGGTTACGTATATCAGTCAAATATTCAAGCTCCAGTGCAGACATACCACTGTAAGGTGTAGCAATTACCTGAATGTAAAAAGCTGCTTCCAACTGCTCTAATGCATAAGCATAATTTAAAATGCCCACATCGCCACTACCAAGGTTTACACCATCATCTGTAGCTGGGGTATCATCTTTTTTACATGCAGAGCCAATTGTAATTAATGCTGCTGATGCACCAAAATATTTTAGCATATTCCTACGCTGCATTCCAAATTCAGATATTGATTTATCTTTTTCGGAAGGTGGTGGGGAAACTGTTTTTTTCATAATTAATGTTTGTTTGATGAGAAAATTATTAATGAAGAGAAAGATTGCTGTTATATTTTTTTTAATAAATTTTTTGAGTGCTGGTTAAGTAATCATGCTTAAAAATATTTTATTTAGAAACAAAGAGCTGGTAATATTGCTGAAATCGTTGAGAAAAAAATACACAACTTTTAAATACAATACCCGTATTAGATATACAGGCATTGAAAAATTATAATTGATTATTATTGTTTGTACCTGATTTGCCGGATAGCATGCCTTTCTCAATTTCACCCGTCACATTATCTTTGGCATCTTTAAATTCCCTCATCCCTTTTCCGAGGCCTTTCATTAATTCTGGAATTTTTTTCCCTCCAAAAAGTAATAGTACCACAACTATTATTAGTATCAATTCCGAACCTCCGGGCATTGCTAATAAAAAAATGGACAACATGTTTGCTAACATAAATTTGATTTTAATTATGAATAAAATAATTATTATTCTTATTTAGTTACGAGATATAATTAATTAAGGTTTTATTTTTTTTTATATTTTTTTACCATGTGGGTGTTTAATGAAAGCTGGTAATAAAAAATAGATAGTTTATTGATTTTATTAATTACCTATAAAACTTTAAATGTTGATTTTTTCCTGCCTGGCTTTCTGCCGGTCAACCCTTGCAACCAAAAGGATACTTATCCAGTAAAGTAATAATAGAGGGGCCGCCACTATGATTTGACTCGTCATATCAGGCGACGGAGTAATAATAGCAGCGACAAGCAGTATAATTACAAAAGCGTATTTAGAATATTTTTTTAGAAAAGCCGAATTGATTAAACCAATTTTTGCCAGCACAAAAGCCAAAACAGGTAATTCAAATGCTATGCCACAACCTAAAATTAAATTAGTAAGGCTATCTATGTAATCATTAACTGTAGGTGTATATTGTATGGCTCCTGATCTACCTAATGTAAACGTGGCTAAAAAATTAAAGGTAAAAGGTGCAAGTAAATAATAGCCAAAAATTGCACCTGCAAAAAAACAAAGTGATACCCATACAATACTGCCCCTTGCATATTTTTTTTCTTTTGCAGAAAGCGCCGGTTTAATAAAACGCCACAACTCCCAAAAAATATATGGAAAGGCAACTATTACTCCTCCAACCAGGGCAATATTAATTGCCGAAGAAAATGTGCCATTAACTTCATTTACCTGAAAAGCAATTTTTACCGGCGGCATACATAAACTGTTTCCTGCACCAAGCCAATGGCCAAACCTGCAAAGTGCCCCATAGGTTACAAAACTTTCACTGCTAGGTGCTAAAATAACGGTATCATATATCCAGTCTATAAAAATAAAAAGGCAGATAGCAATAGCTAGCCATACCATCAAGGATCGCATAATATGCCAGCGAAAAGCTTCAAGGTGATGCATAAAGCTCATCTCTGTTTTTTCACCCTTATCTTTATTGCGCAGGCGATTAAAAAATATTTTTCTTTCTGGTATTGCAGTATCCAACGGTATAGTTTTATATAATACTAAAGAGCCTGATTACAAAACAGGCCTTTGTTACAAAAAAATTTATGATTATTGTTATTTAAGGGCGTAACAGAATTTAAAAATGTATTTAACTTATTAATAAAGATTTTCTTTATTATTTTTACTTACGGGATTATAATTATATTGGTTTTAGTTTAAATTTTAAAATGAAAATTATATGGCTTATTGGTTAGTAAAATCAGAACCCTCAGTATATAGCTGGGACCAGTTTGTAACAGACAAACAAACATTTTGGAGCGGTGTACGCAATTATGCAGCACGTCTAAATTTGAGGGCCATGAAAAAGGGTGATGAGGTTTTATATTATCACAGTAACGAAGGCGTGGAAATTGTGGGCATTGCAAAAGTTATAAAAGAAGCTTATCAGGATCCCACAACCGAAGATGAGAGATGGGTAGCTGTTGATTTAAAGCCTGTACGAAAATTAAAAAAATCTGTTACACTGGATATCATTAAAAAAGATAAACGCCTTGTTAATATGGATTTGGTAAGATTAGGAAGATTGAGTGTGCAAACGGTGAAGGAGGAAGAGTGGGAGATTGTGATGCAGATGGCAGGTGAAAAGTAAGATTAATCAATTATGTATTTTTTGATTCGGGTAAAGTAAAAATATTTTGTGTAAATCTGTGTAATCTGTGGCTGATAAAAAACATATCGTAGTACTTTCCGGTGCAGGCATCAGTGCCGAAAGCGGGTTAAAAACTTTTCGTGATGGTGATGGATTGTGGATGGGCCATAATGTGGAAGATGTAGCTACGCCAAGGGCTTTTAAAAAAGATCCGCAGCTGGTGTTGAATTTTTATAACGAAAGAAGAAGGGATGTGGCGGCAGCAAAACCTAACGCTGCACATATTGGCTTAGCGGAACTGGAAAAAGATTTTGACATTACAATCATCACTCAAAATATAGATGACCTGCATGAACGTGGTGGCAGCACTAATGTATTGCACCTGCATGGTGAGATATTTAAAATGAGAAGTGTGTCTGATGAAGATACTATATATGAAATACGTGGTGATATTAAAGTAGGAGATACAGATACAAATGGATCACAACTGCGGCCCTATATTGTTTGGTTTGAAGAGCCTGTACCCATGATGGAGAAAGCTATTACATTATTATACAACTGCGATTATTTTGTTGTGATTGGAACATCGTTGCAGGTTTACCCAGCAGCTTCGTTACTGCATTATGCACCTGCTTTTTTACCTAAGTTCATTATTGATAAAAATATACCGGTAGTCAGCAGTTATCCAAATTTGCTTGCTATAGAAAAACGGGCAACAGAAGGAGTTGAGGAGTTGAAGAAATTATTATTGGGTTAATAAATTAACTGGTTGTTTCAGTAAACTTAATATCCATCATTTCCAACTCTAATAAAACAGGTTCATAAATTTCTTTTGCAGTAGGAATGCAAAGCCCGGTAAGTTTTATAGTTCCGTTCAAAATTAATTTGGTGGCAATGCCCAATGGTAAACCAACAGTTTTTGCCATAGCGGTACGCAAACTGTTTTCTCCCTTAACCAATAAACTGCTGTTGATATTTTTTTTTACACCATTCAGTTGGTAAGTAATCTCATGCAACATTACAATCATGTCTTTATCCTGCGGTTGCATGGCTAATTTTGTTTCCACAGTAAACTGTAAAATATCTGCGGAGCATTGTGCAGCTTTTGGCAGTTTATTGTTTGATGATAATCCTAAAAAATTGAACTGCTCAATAATCTCTTTATGAAAATCTTCATGCACATACAAGTCAACATACTCTTCCAGGCTCATTTCGGTATCTTCCACCAGATACAATTTTCGCTCCAGCCAGTCTTCATAAGTTTCGCAATCAATAATATTATCATGATCTTCGGTGTCGGTTAGCCCAAGATTTACAATATAATCCCAGCCCCTGCAAAAAGCAGGATAGCGTAATGTGGTTCTTATAAAAGTAGCGGCACTTTCTAATTTATAAACAGGCATATAACTCACCGAATCCCTATTGGGATAACATGCTAATGCTGTTAATCCCGGAAACGGTACTATATTACAATTTTCAAAAACAGCTTGGTACTCTTTTTCAATAATTTTATTTGCATCTTTATAAATTGCACCTGAACTTCCAGCCATTACAATATTACGTGGGTTCCAGCTGATCTTATAATGCCAGGGATTATTATCACTTTCCGGAGCAATTAAACCGCCACAATGCGATTTATAAGATGTAATAGTGCCACCTGTTGCTTTTATGTCATCAATCATTTTCATGGCGCTCATATGATCAATACCCGGATCCAATCCCATCTCACATAAAAACAATATTTTTTTTTCGTCGATAGCTGATTGCAAAGTTTTTATTTGCTCATCAACATACGATGCTGTCAATAAATTTTTACCATACTCCACACAATCCTGTGCTACTAAAAAATGCAGGGCAGGGGGCATCATGGAAATAACGATATCGGCACTTTGTATCAATCCTGCTCTTTGTTCGCCTTTTGTAATATCAATTTGAACGGCCTCTGCAAAAAGGGAGTTGTTGGTTTTAGATAAAATCTGGTTTTTATCTACATCTGCAATAATGAATTTCCAATTGTTTGCCTGTGCTTCCTGTATTAAATAGTCAATTAAAACGGTGGCAGATTTACCTGCGCCAAATAAAAGTATAGTTTTCAAACCGAGTAATTTTATTGCAAGTTAACAGATTTATTTAGGCAAATGACCTCCTTAAATAAAAGATAAAGAAAGCTGTAAAAGTTGAACGGAGCGTCGCCAGTGAAGTTTCATCATCGAACAAAAAGCCGGCTTCAAAATTATTCTCCACAACAGTAAAACAAATGTGTAAAACTAACCTTATAAAACAGCCGTTTTAAGGCGGAAAAGCGCTCAGAAACCGTTATTTTCGCCAACCAATTATTTGGGTTAAAACTTTATGGAAAATAACGAAGAATTAAAAGACGGAAACCTCAATAACCGGGGCAAAATTATCCCCGTAAATATTGAGGAGCAAATGAAGACTTCTTACATCGATTACAGCATGAGTGTAATTGTTGGCCGGGCTTTACCGGATGTAAGAGATGGTTTTAAGCCTGTTCACCGCCGTGTATTATACGGTATGAGTGAATTGGCAAATTACAGCAATAAGCCTTATAAAAAAAGTGCCCGTATTGTGGGAGAAGTGATGGGTAAATACCATCCGCATGGCGATACTGCAATATACGATACCATGGTGCGTATGGCTCAGGAGTGGAACATGCGTTACACCATGATTGATGGGCAAGGTAATTTCGGTAGCCAGGGTGGAGATCCGCCGGCAGCTATGCGTTATACCGAAGTACGTATGGAAAAACTGGCCGAAGCCATGCTGGATGATATTGAAAAAGAAACAGTGGACTTTCAGTTGAATTTTGATGATAGTTTAAAAGAACCAACAGTACTGCCAACGAGGATTCCCAATTTACTGGTAAACGGCAGCAGCGGTATTGCTGTAGGTATGGCTACTAATATGATGCCGCATAATTTAAGTGAAGTAATTGATGGCTGTACAGCATATATTGATGATAATGATATAACTATTGATGATTTAATAAAACATGTAAAAGGACCCGATTTTCCTACAGGGGGTACCATTTTTGGTTTTGAAGGTGTTAAAGCCGGTTTACATACCGGCAGAGGCAGAGTGGTGCTGAGAGGTAAAGTAAATATTGAAACCGCATCAAATGGAAGGGAAAAACTAATCATTTATGAAATTCCCTACCAGGTAAATATTGATAACCTTGCTGCTAAAATCGGGGAGATAGTAGCCGATAAAATTATCGATGGTATTTCGAATGTAAATGATGAAAGTAATAGCAAAGAGGGTACACGTATTGTAGTTGATTTAAAGAAAGATGCTGTTGCACAGGTGGTAATAAATCAATTATATAAACATACCGACCTGCAAACTTCTTATGGTATTAATAACGTAGCCATTGTAAGAGGCCGCCCTAAAATTTTAAACCTTAAAGATTTAATAAAAGAATTTATTGAGTTCAGGCATGAGGTTGTTATTAAAAGAACAAAATACGAATTACGTAAGGCAGAAGAAAGAGCACATATTTTAGAAGGGTACATTATTGCATTGGATAATTTAGATGCTGTAATAAAATTAATAAGAGAATCGGCTACACCAAATATTGCACAGGAAGGGCTGATGAGTAATTTTGGCATGAGCGAAATTCAGGCAAAAGCTGTACTGGAACTGCGTTTACAACGCCTTACCGGTATGGAGATTGATAAGATACGTGAAGAACACGCCGAAATAATGAAGTTGATTGAAAAGTTGAAAGAAATTCTGGCTACCGAAAGCATCCGCTTTCAAATAATTAAAGACGAATTAGCTGAAGTAAAAGCAAAATTTGGTGACGAACGCCGTACAGAAATAACTTACTTAGATGATGAAATAAGTATGCTTGATTTAATTGAGGAAGAAGATATGGTGGTTACCATTTCGCACCTGGGTTATATTAAACGTACATCAGTTGGCGAATACCGCCAGCAACGCAGGGGCGGACGTGGTGCCAAAGGCAGCAGCACCAGGCAGGAAGATTATATCGAACATCTTTTTGTAGCTTCCACACACCACACTTTATTATTCTTTACCGAAAAAGGAAAATGTTTTTGGCTGCCGGTTTATCAAATACCCGAAGGCGATAAAACCAGTAAAGGCAGGGCAATACAGAATATGGTACAAATTCCGCCAGATGATAAAGTAAGGGCAATTATTGATGTTAAGGATTTTAAAGATGAAGAATATTTAAAGAGCCATTACATTGTGTTATGTACCAAAAAAGGCATTATTAAAAAGACCGACCTGGAAGATTTCAGCCGCCCACGCCAAAGCGGTATCATCGCTATTAATATTTTAGATGGCGACCAGTTACTGGCGGCAAAACTTACCGATGGTAATTCAGAAATTTTAATGGCTGTAAAAAGCGGACGGGCAAACCGCTTCAACGAATCTAAAGTAAGAAGTACCGGCCGTGGCGGTATTGGCGTAGCCGGTATTGATGTGGATGATGAGAAAGACGAAGTGGTAGGTATGGTTTGTATTAATAAAGAAGACAAGAGCAAAACCATTTTGGTAGTAAGCGAAAAAGGGTATGGTAAGCGTACAGCTTTGGATGATGCCGAAACCGGTGAAGCCAATTACCGTATTACCAACCGTGGCGGCAAGGGCGTTAAAACCATTAACGTAACTGAAAAAACTGGCGGACTGGTAGGTTTATTAGATGTAACCGAAAAAGAAGACCTGATGATTACCTGTGTAAGTGGCATCACCATCCGCATGTCGGTGTTGAGCATTAGCGAACAAGGCAGGGCAACACAGGGCGTAAAATTAATACGGGTTGATGAAGGCGATGCCATTGCTGCCATTACCCAGTTAGATGAAAAAGAAGAAGAGATTGAAGGCGAAGTTAGTGTTGTAGCAACTGATGAAAATTCATCAGCAGAAATGCCGGATACACCGACAGATAATTCAACTGAATCAACTGATAACCAATAGATGAAATATTTTACTGAATATAAAAAGCTAATACTTATTTGTATTGGCTTTTTGTTTTTTATGGGGATGATAAAGGCGCAGGATCTGTCCGGCGCAAAATTGCTTTTACAGCAAAAAAATTATGCCCGGGCAAAAGAAGTTGTGGATAGTTTGGTATCGGTAACAAGTGCAAATGCAGCAACACTGATAAGCCGGTATATCTATACCAATGACTAGGGCTTTTGGCCATAGATACTGTTAACTTATATTATAGTGCAAAAGCAGCTATAATTACTGATAAAGAAGAAAATGTACTAATTTATTGTAAAAAATATCCGACAATAATATCACCGAAACTGCTGTTCAAAATGATTTTCAAAGCATTTACAAGTGGCAGGTATATTATTACAAGACAAAGCAGGACGAAGCCAATTTTATAAAATACGCCAATGCCAGAATGAAAGCCTTCCAGGCATTAAGCTACTTTAATTTAAGTTATATAGACTGGTACCGGCATCAGAAAGATTATACAAACCTGCTGGCACAATACAAAATGCTGTTTGCAAAAGACGATGCCAATTTTAAATATGAACTGGATTATTACAACGATATCTACAATTGCCTGTACCAAAGCAAAGTTGAAACTACCGGCAGGCAGCAATATGAAACAATATTAAGCAATGGCCTTACAACATACCTTAAACTAAACCCTGCCAGTATAGCAGCCCGGTTATTATTGGGTAAATTTTATATAAACCAAGCTACAGACGTTAACAAGGTTATGCTGCATATGCTGCAGCGTTCTACAACAGATACAAAAATTTTAAACGGGTACAGAGTGGCTGCCAATAATTATTATAAAAAATCTAACGGGTATTTACTGGAAATTGTAAATAAATTCCCTAAAACTGATGCCGCTATATATAATGAAGCCCTGGGTTTAGTAATAATGAATTTTAGAATGTTGAAGATGATAAAAGAGGTGAGGAAGTACCAGGGGAAGTTTAGGTAGGTAATGTTCTTTCGAGTAATTTAATTTTATACCAAAAAATTAAATTACTCGAAAATTAATAAAGAGTTTAACTATTACATATTGATATATTTATTTTTAATAAAATACTCTTTGAATAACAAGGCAAGAAAAGATACCCTGATTTAGCATTAATTTACTTTGGCCCTTTCTCCTTTATATAAACCACTTGGGTACTTAAAGATAGGAGCGACTGTTTGAAATGATGTATCCCTTTCTCGTATAAAAACAATATTAGTTCCTTTTTCTTTTGGGTCTTTTAACCCGGCATCCTGAATGCCAATGCCGATTATACCCTTACTTTTATCACGGAAATAGAATATGCCTGAAACAAAAGCTATATTATCTTTTAGATCTACTTGTAATACAACGTTACCTTTTTTATCAATAACCTCAACGGCCTTATCATCAAAGTTTCTGTCAAGCCTATTTGCAGGTGCTTCAATCCATTCATTTGCAACTAGCTTAGATATGATTTCGCCTGACGAATTTAATGCAGTAGTACTTACAAAAAGAGTATCTCTTTCAATCCAAACGAATAAATCAAAGTCTCCAAAAATTGACCTAGTTCCAAATTGCATTCTAGCTCCGTTTTGTCCCCCAAGAGAAATTATAGGATATCTTTTAGCTGTATCAGTTAAGTCCTTAATGGAGCCGTCTATCGTTCCATAGTTTTTTTTATATTTCTCTTCAAATTTTTCATCAGTTTCAATTTTCCATAATATTCCAAAGCCAACGAGTGTTAATGCAAATATTATAAACGTTTTAAAAGAGTAACCTGCTCCAATTTTAAATACGCCTTTAATCTGTAAGATCATTATTGCTGTGCCAATAATTAGGGATATATATTTCAACATTTCATAAACTTACTCAAACATTTTCCATAATCCTAATACCCCAGTGCAGCGTTGAAAAAAAAGGGGAAAGTCGTTCAAGTTATTAATAAAGAAAAACTTTTTATTTAACATAATATTAATTATAGGACTTTTTTGTTTTACATCTATTTAAAAATGGCTTTGCCGAGTGGGGATTTTAAATTGTTTTTGCTCACGCCACGAGCAAAGTATTGGAATTGTAGATTATGTTTTTGTACCTTGTTAAGATGTCGAATAAAAAATTAGATTTAATTTTAAAGCACCTTAAAACACATACTCTTAAAAGTGGTGCAAATACATTACATACAGAATTGACTAAGGTTGATATAGCCGAAGCATTAGATATTAATTATACAGAAACTAGTAGGTTATTAGAAAAATTAGTTGAAGATAAATATGTAATAAGAAATGATATGGATTTTGAGGATAAAGGCACTTATACATCTTTTTCTTTAAACCCGTCCTATGTCGATTTTAAAGGTTATGAAACTGAATATGCAAAAAAAGAAAACCTGTCTGAAATTGGGAGTGAGAAAATTTGGTACGAAACGGGCAATGCAAGAAAGCAATTCGAGAGTTACAGTTCAACAAGAATTATGGCTATTATAGCTTGTATTGTTTCAGTAATTCTGTTATTTCTAAAAATAATAGAATTAGCAAAGAGGTAGCTGTGTTACATGTTCTTTGCCGTTTCGGGAAAGCTCAGCAGCTTTAAAACAATTCAGAATCTTCCACTCAGCCCATTTACTTCCCTTATTACACCCCAACCTATCGTAAAAAATAACGCTATGCATTCTAGGGTTTTTAATTATTTTTCTACTTGTGAAAGTGCTTTTTTGTAAATCAGTATATCACTACCAACAACAAAAAAAATAGCATATATTTCCTTTGTTTTAGTGTCTAAAAAAATCGGTTTATCCCCAGTACTCAATACAATATATCTGTTTTCTTCCTTTTGAGTACAACTAGAAAGAAATACGCCTACAAGAAACATTAATGATATTGCTTTACTTAAAATAGATAGCTTTTTCATAAATTTAAGTATATAGATTATTCAATAAATCAGCATATTGTCCTGAAGTTACTACAATTTCATAATCATTGCACTCTTGAATATTTTTTAATTACTTTAGATATATCCACTACGCAGAACATCAATTAAATTAATTAAATGTTTTATTGATAATGGATAAAAGGATTAAAATTTGCAGAGGGCATATTGCCTTACCTTTACCGAAATGCAAACAGATACTACAGAACTTAAAAGAATTCTTACCAATTTAAAAATTGAGGAGCTCAACGAAATGCAGCAGGCTTCGCTGCAAACCAAACAAAATGAGGATGTAATTTTATTGTCCATTACCGGCTCGGGTAAAACCCTGGCGTTTTTATTACCGGTATTACAATCTTTAAATGCTGCAAGCAAAAACGTTCAGGCTTTAATAATTGTACCCAGCCGTGAACTGGCTATACAAATTGACGATGTGTTCCGTAAAATGCAGACCGGTTTTAAAACCACTTTGTGCTACGGCGGTCATAAACGTGAAATTGAAGAAACTAATTTGGTTCAGGCGCCTGCAGTAATTATTGGTACACCGGGCCGCCTTGCCGATCATTTACGCCGCAATAATTTTTCTACCGAAGGTATCAGCACCCTGGTACTGGATGAATTTGATAAATCGCTGGAACTGGGTTTTCAGGAAGAAATGGAGTATGTTATTGGTTCACTAAAAAATATTAGCAAACGTATATTAACATCTGCAACTGAAAGTGTTATTGTACCTAATTTTATTGGTTTAATCAACCCGGTAAGGTTAAATTATTTAGACCTTGTTATTGAAAATGCTATTGGCCTGGAGATAAAAACTATCTTCTCCGAAGAGAAAGACAAAGCCAATACCCTGTTTAAACTCATCTGTTTTTTGGGCAACCGGTCCACTATTATATTTTGCAATCACAGGGAATCGGTTGAAAGAACCAGTGACCTATTAGCTGATAAAGGTTTGGTAACTGTATTCTATCATGGCGGGATGGAGCAACAGGAACGGGATTCGGCATTGTGCAAATTCCGCAACGGCACTTCTAATATTTTAGTTACTACAGATTTGGCAGCCCGTGGTTTGGATATTCCCAACATCCGCAATATCATTCATTACCACCTGCCAATGTCGGAGGATATTTTTACACACCGCAATGGCCGTACTGCACGTATGGAAGCCAGCGGCACAGCTTACGTAATTTATAGTGCCGAAGAAAAACTACCGGAATATATTACCGCCAACGCCACAGCAGAGCCGCTTACTGATGCCAATGAGTTGCCGGAAAAACCCAAATGGAGCACCCTGTTTATTGCAGCCGGAAAAAAAGATAAAGTAAATAAAATAGATATTGTTGGTTTCCTGTCGCAAAAAGGCCAGCTAAAAAAAGAAGATATTGGTTTAATTGAAGTGAAAGATTTCTTTTCGTTTGTAGCCATTAAAAAAATTAAAGTAAGCGAAACGCTGCAGTTAATTAAGAACGAAAAAATTAAAAATAAGAAGGTGAAGATAGATGTGGCGAAGTAAAGATTACTATTTTTATACTGTCAGGCTGAGCTTGAACCTTTTTTATTGGGAATACATTTCCTATAAAAAAGGGCTGTTCCATTTGGCATCTATATATACATTTGTGCCAGCCAGTGTTTTTAAAAAAGCAATTACATCCATTACTTCCTGGCTGGTTAAATTTAATTTTTGTCCAACACCGTTTGGCCGCAATCTCGGATCTAAATTATTATTGCCCGGTGCAATATTTATAATCCCATAATGACCTATTACCTGTTGCAGTGTAGTTAACACTCCAGTATGCATCATTGGTGTATTAGGAATGCCATTAGTTTTGGTAAGATCCCTTAAAGATGGCGCCCTTGTATTTAATAAATCTAATGTGGGGCTGTTAATAGTTCCTATTATACCATTGTTTCTTGTATTGGGATCTATATCAAATTCGGGAGCATTATGACAACCATTGCAACCTAAACCACCAGTAACTCTGTTACCGTTGGCATCAAAAACGGGCGGCGTTAAAAATAATGTTTTACCTGCATTTTCATTAGCAGTAAAATAGGGAAAGTTTTGATTATCGTTGGCAACCTGTGCCCTGCCAACATCATATTTGGAATCGAAAGATTGTATGCTGCGGACAAACTGTGCCATACATTCCTGCATTCTTGTTTCGGTAATGGTGGCATCGCCATAAACGAATTGAAATAATTCTTTGTAATAATTGATGGCCTGTAATTTTGTTATCAACGTTGCAATAGTTGGTCTTCCGCTTTGCCCACTAAATCCCATTTCTGCATGATCCTGTATGGGCTGGGTGGTTTGTATTTCCAGTGAAGCAGCACGTTCGTTCCAAAAGAATTTATTCTCCACTCCAAACCTTGCATTAACCAAACGCATGGAATGACGGCCGGTAACTCCCCCACTCACGCCTTTACTTACAAGCGCTGTATCGCCAAAAGCAAATTCCTGTTTATGGCAGCTGGCACATGAAATGGAGTTATCGATACTTAAATTTTTATCGTAAAATAAAACCCTGCCCAATGTGGCTTTAGCATTAGTAATAGCATATACCCCCGTATTCTCTTTAACAATATAAGCAGGTTTAGTTTGATTGGCATAATTTACTAAATTGTTCGGATCAATATTAGTTCCAAAAACTGCTTTAATTGCATCGTAAGTTGGTACTGTAACAGCAGTATCTGATTTTTTTGCACAGCTTACAAAAATTACAATTGCAAGAGTAAAACTGCCAATCACTAAAAATATTTTTTTCATCTTTTGGTTCTATTTAAACTAATTATTTTTTGAAGTTGAAAATTTATTCTCTTTCTGGAGGCCCACCTGATGGCGGAGGTGGCGGACCATTTTCTCCTCTTGCACCTGGTGGTGGAGGTCCACCGGGGCCCTGTGGCCTGGCGTTAGTCATTTTACGTAATACGATCTGTATAACGTTATCGAATTTTATTTGTTGCTCCGCATTACATAATATTCTTAGCTTTTGAAAGTGTTTAAAAGTCAATATTTCCAGTTGTTGTTGAAATGTCAATCCTTTGTTGCTGGCTATTTGTAAAACAGAATCAGTAACAGCTGGTAATTTCATCAGTTCAAAAAAATTGTCCCTGGCTTTGCGGATACTATCCTGTAATGTTCTTTGCAAGGCCTGGTGTTCATCCCGCAAAATTTTATACGCATCCTGCTGTTGCTGGTTTAAGTTCAATTCCTTTGTTATAAATTCAAAAACAGGCCCCGATGGTGGTAGCGGTATTTTATTGGTATCGGTTTTTTTATCATTGGCCCACAACAATGTGAGTGTTACAACATTTGCAATAAGCAGCAATATTGTAATTATAGACAGCCAGCGGTTCTTTAAAAAATCAGTCATAACAAATCTTTATTCATAAATAGATTCAGCAGTTAAATTATAGGCATTTGCAAAAGATTGAATAGCTGCACTTTCATTTGACTGCTGCATTTTTTTTGTTTGGGGTTGATGATTCAATTTTGTTAATGCAACAATATTTAATAATAAAACCACCGAAAGTGAAATGGTTAAAACAACCGGCCGAAGCAGCAGCCTGCTCTTTTTTTCAGACAATTCATTTTGCAAACGGCCAATTAAACGGGTATAAAAAAAATCCGGCACATCCGCTTTTTGCAAACCATCAAGGCTGGTAAGGATTCTTTCTGTTCGATTACTTGGAGTTATATCTGGCATGATTCTATTTTTTTAAGTTGCCTTCGACAAGCTCAGGCTGACGCTACTTGTTTTAGTTAGATGTTGCTATTTGTAAAAACCTTCGCTATGGTGGCAATTGATTTATTTTTTTCCTCAGATTTTGTTTTGCCCGTTGTAATAATGAATCCACTGCCGGCTCGGTTGTATTGAGTATTACAGCAATTTCCCTGTAACTCAACTCTTCCACTTTATTTAAAATAAAAGCTGTCTGCTGCATTTCGGGCAATTCGGCTATAAGTTTAAAAAGAATTTTGGCGTCTTCCTTTTTATCGAGTTGAACACCGGGATGGTTAAAATCTGCTGTATCAACAACAGGTGTATTATCTTCTCCAAATAAACTGCTGATAAAACCAAAGCGTTTTTTTCTTTTTTTACTACGAAGATTATCGAAGCATTTGGTAACCGTAATACGGTATATCCATGTAGCCAGGCTGGCTTCTTCTTTAAAATTATTTATGGAGCGGTATACCTGTATGAAAACCTCCTGTGCAATATCTTCTGCATCTGTATGATGCTGCAATAAACCCAGCGATGTATTAAATACTTTATGCTGAAACCGGTTCACCAATTCCTTAAATGCTAATTCTTCTCCGTTACGGAGTCCATAAATCAGTTCCTGTTCGGTCAAAAGGGTTTGGTCTTTTTTATTTAGACGGTACAAATTATTAAAACCTTTGCAAGCTTAAACTTATTTTTTAAATGAAGTGATGAACTGTAACACCAGTTTATTGAACGTATTTGCCCCTTTGAAGAGAAAGGAATGTTCGATAGGTAAAACATAAACAGGAAAATCTTTCAGGTCTTCTTCAAACTTAACCAATCGTGTGGCATCTTTTTCTGTTGTTAAGATCACCTTATTGGTATTTTGAATTTTAGAGAACTGTCGTTTTATATCAGCAAGATCGTCGCTGTTAAAAATATGGTGGTCGGGATAACGCAGCATATCGTAAGTATGCATTTTAGATTCGAGGTAATCTTTTAAAGGCCTTGGATTGGCTATACCACAAAGCAGCAAAATATTTGTTGCTGGATCTATTGGTGCTTCCAGGTTACTAAAAAGATGATAGGGTTTTGTATAAACTAGTTCAGTAAAAAAAACAGTTTGATGTGCAAGTGGTTTAATTTCTTTAACAAGATTTTCTTTTTCATCCACCGTAAGTCCTGCTTTGCATTTTGTAACGATAATAATATCTGCCCGTTTCATACTGACTTTCACATCACGTAAATCGCCGCTGGGCAAAACCAGGTCTCTTGTATATAAATTATTAAACGCTGTTAATACAATGTTCAATCCGGCTCTTACTGTACGATGTTGAAAGGCATCATCTAAAATTATAACTTCTGTATCCGGTTTGTCGTGTAGTAATTGCGGTATGGCAACTAAACGTTCTTCGCCAACTGCAACAGCTACACCGGGAAATTTATTATGAAACTGCATCGGCTCATCCCCAATTTCCAATGCGGTGGTGGTGGTATCAGCAATTGCAAAGCCTTTTGTTTTTCTTTTATACCCACGGCTGACCGTGGCCGTTTTAAAATTGTTTTGCAACAGGCGGATCAGGTATTCCGTCATCGGTGTTTTTCCTGTGCCACCAACTGCAATATTACCCACGCAAATTATTGGGAAATTAAAAGCTGCCGATTTTAAAATATTTTTATCAAACAGCCAGTTGCGTAACCATACAGTAGCACCGTAAACAAGCGACAATGGAAATAATAAATATCTGAAACTCCGCAGCATGGTTAAAGTTAATCCGTTAATTGGTTAATAGTATAAACAGTTTTTAATTTATGCCGGGTTTATAAAAATTGAAAAGATAGTAGTGCCGTAATTCCGTTCGGTCTTATAATACTCAAACTTTTTATAATCATTTCTTGGCGTATGTTCTAAAATAAACCAGCCTTTGGGCTTCAATAATTTTTTTTCGAATATATTCAGCGGCAGGTCATCTATATTTTTTAAAGCATAGGGCGGGCCTGCAAAAATAAAATCATACTGATCCTGTGTGCTGTCAATAAAGCGAAACACATCTGACTTTATCAGTTTAAAATTTTCCAGTTCAAGTTCACCTGATGTTTTCTTTATAAAATCATACATGTGATTATCTTTTTCCACAATGGTAATATCAGGTGCTCCCCTGCTGGCCAGTTCGTAACTGATGCAGCCGGTACCACCAAACAGATCCAGTACTTTCAACTGATTTATGTCAAGATTATTTTGTAACACATTAAACAAACCTTCTTTGGCAATATCAGTAGTGGGCCTGGTATGAGGCATTTGAGCAGGTGGTGAAATTTTTCTTCCACCATATATACCGCTTATAATACGCATGCTGCTGTTGCAAATAAATGACTGAAATAATGTGCAGGATAATTCTTTATTTCTTGTGCATAATTAAAATTATCTGGTAAAGCTGAAAAACCAACTACAGCAAAATATTTATACAATTCGTTGTACAGGTTACTTGTTGCATCAATCATTCCGCTAACAGTTAAACTGATTTGTGTTGCATCCACTTCAAAACTCCGGCAAACGTTTACCAGGTGATATACTACATCTTCGGGTGTGGCAAATTCAAAATTCTGTATTAACTGCAGGTTGCCGCTCTTTCTTAACAAAACCGTTAAACTGTCTGTATAAAAATTACAATAGAAAAAATCTTTATTCCCTGCAGAAAAATCTATCAGTAAAGAAGACTGATGTGTTTGATAGCAATTGGGAAATTTCGCAGTAATACTATTTTCCAGGGCGGCGGGAATTTTATGAACGCCATATAAATTATGTTTCAATATCAACCCTGTTTTAATAATACCTTCGGTGGCATCTCCGTAAACTAAATCCAGCATTTCTTTAGTTGTACTCTTATCAAAGTATTCCTGTGGTACTAAAATGCTTTCGTTAACACACCAGGTAATCTCAACCTTAGCAAAATTTTGCTGTAAAAAATTTTCTGCGGTCAACATATTATTTATTGCTGCTGCAATAGCAGCAGTGGAAAAGTGTTTTCCAAAATGATATATCATTACTGAGATGAAAGTGTTACTTTCTCTATCTAATTCCACAAACGATATACCCTGGCTCCCCAGGTTTATAAATAAATGAGTTGGTGCAGTTGTGCTATTTTCTGTTGATATGTTAAATGTTGCGTTCACTGGTTGATTTTCGGCAGGCAAAATAAGATATTTTTGCTGACTTTATGGAAAGTATAGCTATAAACAATGATTTAAGAATTAAGGTTACCAATAAACAGTTGCTGTCTATTGCAATGCCTATTACTTTGGCTATTCTTATTCCTCAAATAAATATGCTTACCAACAGCATATTTTTAGGAGATTATAGTACAGAAGCATTGGGTAATGCCGGTATAACAGGTGTTTTCTATTTAATATTTGCAGTTGCAGGACATGGGTTAAACAATGGTGTGCAATCTGTTTTCAGCCGCAATGCTGGCAGTGGCAATACAAAAGCATTTTCTGCAATTTTATCCCAGGGCATCCGCATCAGTTTGCAATTGGCACTGGCAGGCATTTTATTTACCTGGGTTATTGCACCTTTTATTTTAAAACCGGTAGCTGCTGTTAATGCATATCCACAGGAAATGAGTTTTTTACGTATCCGGATTTTTGGACTTCCTTTTTTATATTTATTCCAGGTGGGCAATGCTTTTTTAGTGGCATCGCTTAACAGCCGTTATTTAATAATAGGGTTCATTTGCGAAGCGCTGGTAAATATTTTATTGGATTTTTTATTGATAAAAGGAAGATATGGTTTTCCTTCATTGGGTTTTAATGGCGCTGCGGTGGCATCGGTAATTGCAGAAGGTGTGGGGTTAATAGTTGTATTCGTTGTTTTAATTAAAACAGGATTAAAAGCAAAATATTCATTACTGCACAATTTCTCTTACAATAAAATATTAAGCAAGGCCATAATAAAAATCTCAACGCCATTGGTTTTACAATATGTGATAAGTGTAACCACCTGGCTGATCTTTTTCTTTTTAATTGAGTCCCGTGGTGAAGCTATGAGCAAAGCTGTTAGTAATATTATGAGGAATGTATTTGGTTTGGCTGGTGTTTTTGTATGGGCTTTTGCAAGCACCAGTAATGTGGTGGTGAGTAATTTAATGGGGCAAAGGAAAGAAGAAAAAGTTATTGAAGCCATTACCAGAATCATGTTGCTGAGTATCAGCTTTTGTGTGGTAATGGTAATATTGCTGAATATTTTTCCGGAATCATTTTTCAGATTGTTTGGACAAAATCATGAGTTTGCTGCTGCCGGCATTCCTGTAGCAAGAGTAGTTTCAATCGGTATGTTATTTATGAGTGTAGCAAATATCTGGCTGAATGGTGTTACCGGTACAGGCAAAACAAGAATGAATTTGCTAATTGAGATAGTTGCCATAACTGTTTACCTTGTATATACCTGGATATTTATGAAAGTGCATTATATTTCACTGGCAATGGCATGGAGTAATGAAGTGGTATATTGGTCCACCATTTTTATAATGGCATTTATCTTTTTAAAAAGTGGTAAGTGGAAGACAAAATAAAAAAGGTTTATGCAATGCACAAACCTTAAAGTAAATCAGATTTAGATTTTTACATCCCCAGAGAATTCACCTCTGGGAATGGAACAAAACAGGAAGCAATGATCCAGCTCATTATTAAAGCAAAAGCTATGATCTCTGGTTTGCTCATTTCTACAGCCAAATATTTTTTCATAACAAAGATTTTATTGGGTTAACAATAAGGTTTCAATTTCTTTCTTTGTTATAATAGACGATGCAGGATAAAGAGGGTTTAAAGTAAAAAATATTTTTTGTGTTTAAACTTTTGTATAAAAAAACTATCGGTTTAAAAAATTAATACTGCTTAATTACTCTTCCAGATATTGTTCTTAAAATTCATATCCGGAAAAACTTTATCTGCATCAATCTCAACTTTTTTTAATTCGTCTGTTGTAGGTAGTTTCACTTTCCAGGTATTGGTATTGTTCCAGATTTCAACAGGTAATTTTAAAGTTCCTGTTTTACCGCTTATAGTTTCGTAACTGATATTTACAGGCATTGCCATCTGGTCTAAATTGGCAATGGTTACCACAGCACCATTTGCGGCAAAATCTTTAACATACTTTACAGAAACAATACTTTGATCAAGCCGGTAATTTTCTAAAAACCATTCTTTCCAAAACCAACCCAGGTTCTCTCCTGCTGCATTATCCATCGTTCTGAAAAAATCCCATGGTGTGGGATGTTTAAATGCCCATCGGTTAATGTAAGTTTTAAAAGCATAATCAAAACGCTCCGGGCCTAATATTTCATTTCGTAATAATTCCAGCCCGTAGCCGGGTTTACGGTATAAGGCAGTTCCAATATTCGCTTCTTCCATTGCATCAGGAGTTGAAAATACAGATTCGCTGTTTTGACCAAAAATATTTCCAGCTGCATATTCCATACTTATTTTTGAATTTTTATACTCCCCGTTATTAAAATCATCATCAGACAATGAATTAATGAAGGTATTAAAGCCTTCATCCATCCATCCGTATTTGCGTTCGTTGCTACCCACAATCATGGGGAACCAGGTATGGCCAAATTCATGATCGGTTACACCAAACAACCTTTCTGTTTGTGCTTTGCTGCCACAAAAAACTATTCCGGGATATTCCATGCCGCTAACATTGCTGGCAACATTGGTTGCAACAGGATAAGGGAATTCGAACCACCGTTTGCTGTAATTTTCAATACTTCCTTTTGTATATTCCGTTGCCCTACCCCATGCTTTCTTTCCGCTACTTTCCGCAGGATATACACTCATTGCCAATGAAGTTTTTCCGCTTGGTAAATTAATTTTAGCAGCATCCCAAATAAAACTTTTCGATGAAGCCCATGCCACGTCTCTTGAATTACTGATCTTATATTTCCAGGTAAGGGATGTTGCAGCTGGCCTTGATGATGGATCATTCACTTCTTTCTCTGTTCTTATCATCACTGTTTTATTACTTTTCTTCGCATCTTCCAGTCTTTGTATTTGTGTTGCCGTTAATACTTCTGCAGGATTTTGTAATTCGCCGCTGCAAACAACAATATGCGATGCAGGAGCTGTAATGGAAACATCAAAATCACCATATTCCAAATAGAATTCACTTGGCCCTAAATATGGTTCGGTATTCCATCCCTGCACATCATCAAATACACACATCTGTGGATACCACTGCGCCACTGCAAAAACTTCTCCGTTCTTTGTTTTTAAAATGCCACAGCGGTCGGAACCTTGTTCTGGTAAAGTAAATAGAAAATCAATTTTTAATTTTATGATATCACCCGACGGTTTTACTGCATTTGGTAAACGAACCTGCATTCTTGTATCTGTAACAATATAATCAGCAGCGGTATTGGCAGTTAAATTTTTCACTGAAGTAATTTTATACCCTCCATTAAAAGAGCTCTTGCTGTCGCCATAGCGGCTTCTGCTGTCAACAGGCATTCTTGCCTGCCCCCTGCTTTCTTTATTATATAAATTCTGATCTAATTGCAGCCACAAAAAAGGTAAGGCATGTGGACTGTTATTTTTATAGGTGATGATTACACTTCCTTTTATTTCATGAGTTGTATCATTTAATGAAGCCGCAAGCTGATAATCTGCCCTGTTTTGCCAATAGCCAACATTTGGCTCGCCTGTGGCAGCCCTGCTGATTGTTTCACCAACCGGATAAAACATAGGAGAAAATAATGCATGTGGATCATAATTTGATTCTATAATTACTTCCTGTTGTGCAAGAACAAAAAGATTGCAACAAAAAATACATAAAAGAGAGAGAATTGATTTTTGCATGAATATTTTTTTATAAAATGAAGATAGCAAAACCACTATACTGCCCGCCTGGGATTTGATGAAAGGTATTATTTCCATTCGAGGAGTAATTTTTTACCAGTTTCCTTAATAGCAGGATCATCCTCAGTATGGTTTGGCAATAACAACATTTCGTTAAGTAATGCTCTTGCTTTTGATTTTTCATCATTACGGTGATAAGCTTTTGCCAACTCTAAATAATTTAAAATAAAACCAGGAGTTAATATTTTTGACTTTTCAAAAGCCGCAATACCTTCTTTTA
This sequence comes from Ferruginibacter sp., assembly GCA_043757165.1. Classification (GTDB taxonomy): domain Bacteria; phylum Bacteroidota; class Bacteroidia; order Chitinophagales; family Chitinophagaceae; genus Ferruginibacter. Next base: position 5,007 of record JAYVPT010000062.1, on the reverse strand, counting down.
ATGAAGAAGGTGGAAAGCCGCCATAAAACATTTTTACAGCAGTTTTTTCAATAAAATTCAAGTTGCTTATTTCATAATGCCAGCGGCCAAGTACATGCCAGGCTAAAAAATTTAAGCTATTACTTTTAATTGCGGCATCAACATATTTTTTTAAATCTTTTGCGGCAATTACTTTTTCCTTACCCGATTTTGTTAAGGTGGTTCTTCCCAACATAATTGCCATTGCAGTATTTGCTTCGGAAAATGTAGGATCAATTTTTAATGCAGTCTCTGCATATATTTTTGCGGCAGCATAATAATCATCACGTACTTTAATATTGGTTTGTCTTTGCCCGATGCGGCTGCACAATTCACTGCTTTTACTAAGTGCGTGCAAATGGGTGGGCTGTAGTTTTAAGGCTTCTTTAAATTTCAATAACGCAGCTTTTTCATCAGGTATCGTTTCTAATCTGTCAGCTTCCTTTACCATAGCATTTACATCCTGGGCTGCAGGTTTCAAATAAGTAAGGATTGAAAAAAAAAATATTACAAACAACTTCATGCTAAAAATCTTTTTTAAAACTAACTCCAACTGAGCCCTGAAAGTTTGTAATTGGAGGGTTTGTTTTTTTGATGTTGATATTTACTGATACAACCCGGTTATCTATTGCATAAATGTTTTCTGCCAAATCCTGTGCCACAGTTTCTAAAAGAGCTGTGGGCACACTCATCCGCTGCTTTATATGTGCGTAAATCTTTACGTAATCAATAGTTTGATCGAGTGAGGTAACGGTATTGGTTTCTTTAAAACTCAATTCGGCATTTACTTCAAATTCGCCTCCTAAAATTCTTTCTTCTTCATGCACACCATGAAAAGCAAAAAATTTTAAATTAGAAAGTTGAATGGTAAAAAACAATGAATGATGATTAACGTAAAATAAATAATTTTTTCAATTAATATTGTTTCGGTTAAATGGCTATAATCTTAAACAGGAAAAATATCCACTATTGATTTATCAATGCAGCCCTTTCTCACTCAAATATCTTTCTGCATCCAATGCCGCCATACAACCACTGCCAGCCGCAGTTACAGCCTGGCGGTACACTTTATCCTGCACATCCCCACTTGCAAATACACCTTCAATATTGGTTTTAGATGTACCCGGTATTGTTTTTAAATAACCTGCATCATCCATATCTAACCATCCTTTAAAAATATCGCTGTTAGGCTGATGGCCAATTGCTACAAAGAATGCACTTACAGGAATTTCCTGTTTTTCATTAGTTTGATTATTTTTAATTCTTACCGCTTCCACTTTTTTATCGCCTAAAATCTCATCGGTTTCGCTGTGCCAGTAAACTTTAATGTTGGCTGTTTTTATAACTCTTTCCTGCATTACTTTACTAGCCCTCATCTCTCCTCTTCGTACAATCATATGTACCACACTACAAATTTTAGAAAGGTATAAAGCCTCTTCTGCCGCGGTATCCCCTGCGCCTATTATAGCCACTTCTTTTCCTTTAAAGAAAAAACCATCGCATACTGCACAGGCACTTACGCCATAGCCGTTTAACCGTTGTTCACTTTCTAAGCCCAGCCACTTTGCACTGGCGCCTGTTGAAATAATAACCGAATCGGCTTCAATCCATTTTTCTTCGTCAATTTCAACCTTTAAAGGCCGTACAGAAAAATCAACTTTTGTTGCTAAACCATATCTAATATCTGCGCCCATTCTTTTTGCCTGATTTTCAAAATGCACCATCATATCGGGTCCTTGTATTCCTTCCGGATAACCCGGGTAATTTTCTACCTCGGTAGTAATAGTTAACTGGCCTCCTGGCTGAATACCCTGGTATAAAACCGGATTTAATCCCGCCCTTGATGCATAAATTGCTGCTGTATAACCTGCTGGTCCCGAACCAATGATTAAACAATGTACCTTTTCTGTGCTCATAAATTTTATTCTATACTAATCTGCGAATTTACAGGAATATCTTTTATTGATGTTTATTTTGCTATAAGGGTTTTATACCAGGCTGCATAACCACAAAAGGCACCTAAAGCACCGTTATTAATATTACCGATTACTTTATTGGGTTGCGAAAAAGGGTTGCCAATACTTTGTTGTGCAAACTCCCAGGTATTCCAAAACGTATAAGTAGCTTTATCGATATTACATAATTTAAGGGTAACCGTATCTCCTCTTCTAAAAAAATTACTCTCTGCAGAAACACTCTTATTTCTGTCAACTCCCGGATCTACCTGGATTTCGTAAGTGGTACCATCAATTACTGCATCATCAAAAACAGAATTACCTCCCGGTAAAAATCCTTCCCGGTTCTTCTTTGTAAAATAGCGGATATAATTGCCTAATCCCGGGGGATCAGTTGCCCTTGTCATCAATACTCTTGCATTTGTATCAGCATTTAATGGTGCCTTTTTAAACCATAACGAGTCGGGAAACTTTGTCAGCAAAGGAATATTAGTTTTAGAAGTGTATTCTTTTCCTTCGGCTTTAATGGTTAACGTATACTGTTTATTAAATTCTCCAATAAATGATGTGGCAGGGCTTGCAGAATCAATGCTGTAAAAATAAGCTGTATACCCTGGTGATACTGAAAAGCCATACTCTTTTAATTTATGGGTAAGAGTTCCGTTTGAAATAGTGACTTCTGCATTGCGAACAAATGAGTTGGCTAATATCTGCGGGCTAATTGCATTAAAATAATCAAGGCTTTTTGTAAGTACTACCATTGGTGCCTGCCCATTTTCAATCTGTGCATCCACAACTAAAACATCATCTGCATTCTTTAAATTAAAATCAATGTTTTTTTCGCAGGAAGAAAGAAAAAATATTGTGATGATGAGAGTAGCTATTGTCTTCATTTCGTTGCAAAATTAATGGCTGATGAACAGATTTTAATATTTTATTCTGTTAAACTTATATAAACAAAAACATTGCTTAAATAGTTCAAATAAAAATCCTCCCCGTTGGCGGGAAGGATTTAAAGGAATAACCCATCAAAATATAATTAACCTAAATAGGCTTTTAATGCACCACTATAACGGGCTTTTTGCAGGCGTTTGATAGCTCTCTCTTTGATCTGGCGGATACGCTCCTTGGTCAAATCATACTTTTGTCCAATTTGCTCAATGGTTACCCCATTTTCTCCATCCAAACCAAAGTAAGCATTAACAATCTCCGCTTCCCGTGGACTTAATGATTTTAAAACCCTTCGGATCTCATTTTTCAATGAATCGTGCATTACATCTTCATCAGTTTCATCGCCGCCTTTCAATAAATCACCCATGGCTACATCTTCTGCTTCATGCACGGGTGCATCAAGGGAAGTATGACGGGTATTACTTTGAAAAATATTGTTGATCTCTGTTTCACTCATCTCCAGTAATTCAGCTAATTCTTCTGTTGATGGCTCTCTCTCATGCTCCTGTTCAAAAGCCATGTAAGCTTTGTTAGCTTTGTTGTACGTGCCAATTTTGTTTTGTGGCAAGCGGACTAATCTGCCCTGCTCTGCCAACGCCTGTAGTATCGATTGGCGAATCCACCACACAGCGTAAGAAATAAATTTGAAACCTTTAGTTTCGTCAAAGCGTTGTGCCGCTTTAATCAAGCCGAGGTTACCCTCGTTAATTAAATCACTAAGAGAAAGGCCCTGATGCTGGTACTGCTTAGCCACAGATACCACAAAACGAAGGTTGGCCTGCACCAATTTGTCCAATGCCCGTTGATCTCCCATCTTGATTTTTTGGGCCAAAATGGTCTCCTCTTCAGGAGTAATCATCGAAATTTTGGAAATTTCCTGCAAATATTTCTCAACTGCCTGTGAATCACGGTTGGTAATCTGCGTTGCGATCTTAAGTTGCCTCATTGTAATGTATTAATTCTGAATATTTAACACTTGTAAGACATATTTGTTGGGGAAAATGTTGCAAATGAATAGTTAATGCTCCAAACCCTTGAAAATAGTTCGCAAAATTACGTTAAAACGACCGTATTTCATAGTGTTTGTGTAAAAAAGGCAGGAATCGTGGATAAGAACAGTTGAAAGTTTACAGATGATAGTTATGAGCTTTTCAATTTACCGAAGTTTTCTGTCAACTGTCAGCTGTCAACTTTCACCTTATCTTTATACAATGATAACCGATTTACGCTCCGATACATTTACTAAACCTTCGCCGGCAATGCTGGAAGCAATGTTTAAGGCAGCTGTTGGCGATGATGTTTTTGGCGAAGATCCTTCCGTAAATAAACTGGAAGCTATGACTGCTGAAATGTTTGGTATGGAAGCAGCATTGTTTTGCCCAAGCGGGACGATGACCAATCAAATCGCTATTAAATGCCATACCCAACCTGGTGATGAGGTGGTTTGTGAAAAGATGAGTCATGTGTACATTTATGAAGGCGGTGGAATAGCTTTCAACAGTGGCAGCCAGGTAAAAGCTTTGGAAGGCAACAGGGGTAGAATTAATGCAGAACAGATAATTGAAAGTATTAATCCCAATGATGTACATAAGGCCAGAACGAGTTTAATAAGCCTTGAAAATACTGCTAACAGGGGCGGCGGAAGCTGTTATAATTTCTCTGATTTTCAAATAATTAAAGAGATCTGCTTAAAAAACGAATTAGGTTTGCACCTCGATGGCGCAAGGTTATGGAATGCCTTAGTTGCAAAGAACGAAACTCCAAAACAATACGGCGAAATTTTCGATAGTGTTTCTGTTTGTTTAAGCAAGGGATTAGGCACCCCGGTTGGAAGTTTGCTTTTGGGTAAAAGAGATTTTATTAAAAAGGCCCGCAGGGTAAGAAAGGTTTTTGGGGGTGGAATGCGACAGGCAGGCTACATTGCTGCAGCAGGTATTTATGCTTTAGAAAATAATATAGCCCGGCTTGAGGAAGATCATCAACATGCTAAACAAATTACCGAAGCGCTTGCAAAAAAAGATTTTATTGGCAAAATAATGCCGGTAGAAACCAATATTATCATTTTTGAAGTTACCGGTTCTTA
>JAYVPT010000061.1:0-14888 GCA_043757165.1 Ferruginibacter sp. | reverse complement strand
CGATACAGTTTGTGTGGCCCTGGCCACCTGCATTATTACCACCATGGGTATTAAAGCCAATGATATGCAGTTAGATCTTGCCGGAACTACTATCGGTGTTACCAAACATATGGTTGCCGACCCCAGGAGAATAGGACAGATAGATGTGACCTTAAATTTTCCTGCAACTTTACAATTGGAAGAAAAAGACAGAACCATTTTACAAAGAACTGGTGATAATTGCCCTGTGATAAAAAGTTTGCATCCCGATTTGAAAGTGAATGTTAGTTATAACTGGTAAAGCTGCCCCCGCCTCTAAAGGGGAACTAAGAAGATTAAAATAAATTGTATTGCCATCATTAATTATAAAGCAAATCAACATTAATGGGCTAACAAAGGAAAGCTCCGCCAGCTGGCGAATTTGGGGCTTTAAGCAATTTATTCCCCACAGCACAATCCAAACAAAGTTTTTTACTGCAGTACTCATTTTTTAACTGAATGAGTGCCTGCGAATCGAAGGCATTTTTATTGGTAATCCCTAACTGGCTAAACCCTTTGGTAATGGTATTCTTTTCAGCAGTAATTTCTTCAAGCCATTGTAATGCCTTGTTGGTATAACTGTCTTCCTTATGATAATGGCCATAGGCAAACAGTATAGTGATAACAGTATTGATAAGAATATTATCGGTCATTTGTGTGCCCAGGTTTTTCTTTTTAAAAGCAGAGGGTTCGTCCGTCATATAATGATAATGCCAGTAATCGTTAGCCGTTACATTTAATAATCCTTTTATTTCGGCAACGCTACTACCCTCTTTAATTTTAGAGAATAAATGTATACTGTTATGAACCAGCATAGCCAGTTGCGCCAAACGAACCGTAGGAAAATTAGCGGGACGCATACGCAAAAAATAAAGTGGCACTGTTATTTTTTGTAATTGATATTTGTTTTTTAAAAACTGATATTCTTTTTGTAACAGCCTGGGATAATCTTCTGTAAACTTATTTTCCAGCAAGCCTGCCTGCCCAAACAACAAAGCTTCCAGCTGGTGAATTTGATTTTTATGTTTGGCCAAAACGTTTACGGGAATAGATTGCGCTATTTTTTCAAAGGCTTCGCTGTTTACTTTTATGCCAAAGTTTTTGGCCAGCATCCACCAAAAGGTTTCTTCCCAATGATTGTTATTTGTTTTTAAGTACTCAAAAACAATTTGTGATTTTTTCTGTAACCGCTCCACCAGCAACCGCTCTTTCCACGATGCCCATGTTAATTCATTTACCTGGTGAACCATTTTTTCGCAGGGGATAAAACTGCCGGCATTCATCAAGGCATCGTATTTTGTCAACAATAGTTTTGATACTTTATCCTGTAACATCAATGTTGAAAATTCCAATTGCTCAGTTGTATCATGCTGCCACACCACATGAAGTATCACATTTTTATAATTTTTATCATCACTATGTTTATGAGTAGACCAACCGGATGAATTGATGTGAAGTTCGATGCTGCCGGCCCAGGTAGTCTTTCCAATTTTTATTTTAGCATCAATAAAATCCGGCCCCTGGTTGGTGTTATAAGTACCGGCATGTATAACCTGTAAACTCTCCCTTTCAAAAGTTGTTAATTCACTTTTATTATACAATTGAAACTGCCAGATGTATTGGAGTAACCTTTCTGTCATAATGAATAATTGATAAATGAATAATGAATAATTATTCTCCTGGCAATACTTTACAGATGTAGTAAGTTAGTTCTAAATTAAAAAAATATTAATTATCTATTATTAAATTATTAATTTCCTGCACCACCTTGCTCACCGGCAATCCCATTACATTATAAAAATCGCCGTTAATGGATTTAATGCCTACCACACCAATCCATTCCTGTATGGCATAAGCACCTGCTTTATCATAAGGCTGGTATTTATCTACGTAAAACCCTATCTGTGCTTTGGTAAGCTGATAAAATTCCACTTCGGTAGTATCTGCAAAGGCTATTTCCTTATCCTTATAAAGAATTACAACACCGGTTATTACCAGGTGTTTTTGCCCGGATAGTTTTGATAAAATATTGATCGCATCTTCCCTGTCTTTTGGTTTACCGATTATTTCGTTGTTTAATACAACAATGGTATCAGCTGCAAGAATGGGAACATTCAGCAGACTTCCGAAGTTTTTTGAAACTTCGGAAGTCTTTACAGCAAGGGCTTTATTTTTTGCAATATGCACAGCCACTTCGTCCACTGTTAAACCAGGTGGATAAGATTCATCTGTTTCTTTTACAATAATCTCAAATGGCACTTCGGCCCATTCCAATAATTGTTTGCGGCGTGGTGATCGAGAAGCTAAGATTATTTTTTGCATAATTATTGTACAGAAAAAATCAGGAATAAATTTTAAAGAATATCATGGATAAAATACCTGCCAGCATTACCAGTTTTACACCGTTGCTCAGCAGGTGATAATCTTTTACCACCTGCGCTTTGTATAGCTTTTTTAATATCCACAGCAGTGGTATAATAATAGTTGCCACGCTATACCCCACACTCCACCACCAGCGTAAATGCATTGCATAAAACTGTAAGATTATTAAGGCACATACTAAAACAATTAACCATACAGCCGTAAATACTTTTGATGAAGGAATGCCCCAGACAATAGGCATTGTTTTACAACCATATTTTGCATCGCCTTCCATATCTTCCATATCTTTTATCACTTCACGTATCAATGAAATGATGAAAGCGAAACCGGCATATAATACGGCATACTTAAAAAGTTTTGCTATGGCCAATTCATAAATCTTTTTAGTTTCAGTATCCACCTTCCACCAATGCTGGAATTCAGCAACATATAAAACCAAAATTGTCCAGGCAGTAAGCGCTGAAATTAAAATATTGCCTATCAATAAACGTCTTTTATAAGTGGTGGAATATACCCATAAAGCAAATACACAAATAAGGTTGGCTATACCTATAACCACATACCAGTCTCCCAGTGCAATGCTGGCATAAAAGCTTACAACAATTCCAATAAGCGAAAGAACAAGATGCCACATAATGGCCCATCTTCTTTTGATTATTTTTTCTACAACCAGTTTATCAGGTTTATTAACCCTGTCAATATTCAAATCGAAATAATCGTTGATGATATAGCCTGCAGCTGCAATAAGAATGGATGCTGTAATAATTATATAAAGAACAGCAACCGGCAAGTAAGGTTTAATATTGTATTGATTAAAAACAGGAATAGTTATAAAATAATAGAACAACAATTGTGTAACCACAATAAACACCAGGTTAGGCCAACGGATAAGGCGGAGAAACGCAGTTACTAATTTCATGAAGTTGTTTATGCACCGAAGTTAACACTTGAGTATTGAAAATTGAACATTGAGTGTTGAACATTTGCTATTTAGCAGCCAAACTGGTATTTAAATCCCAGTGGCCATTTAGTTTTAATACTTTTTCAATTACATCCCTTGCACAGCCGTAACCACCATTCAATGGCGAAATGTATTGCGATATCTGTTTTATTTCTGTAGCAGCATCTGCAGGGCAACAGGCAAGGCCAACCATTTGCATGGAAACGTAATCGGGAATATCATCTCCCATAAATAAAACCTGTTCCCATTTTAGCTGATGTTGTGTAACGAACTCCATCAACTTTTCTTTCTTATTTTCTACCGAAAAAAAAGCATTGCGTACTCCTAACTTATTTAATCTTTCCTTTACAGCTTCGGAATTACCGCCGGAAATAATTACCACATGGTATCTTTTTTTTACTGCCAGTTGTAAAGCATAGCCATCTTTTATATTCATCCGCCGTGCCATTTGCCCGTCATTTAATATCAGCAGAGTACCATCGGTAAGTACACCGTCCACATCAAAAATAAAAGTAGTGATTGGTTTAAATTTTTCTAAGCTGTTCATGGTTGATGGTTCATTGTATGCTCACAGCTATCAACTATCAGCTATCAACTTTTATTTTTGATTATCCCTCCATTCGTACACCCATTTACTTTGTATCATTTCCAAATGGCCTTCATTGCTTTCTTCGGCCTTGCCTGTAAAACCCGGAATCTCCAATACCCATTTTAATAAATCGGTAAACCGGATGCGGTAAATTTTACTTTCTCCAAAATCATCGCCAAAGCGTTCGTACAATTTCATGGCAATATCCTCGTGGTCGTTCCAGTGAATAGGTAGCTCAAAACTCATAATCAGTTAATTTGTTAATCTGTTAATTGGTTAATTGGCAAATCCGTTAGTACGTTTAAACTAATTAACGGATTAACGTATATTATTCTCCGAGGAATTGTGTCTGGTCAGGTAAAGTTACAACAATAGTTCCACTGCCTTCCTGTAACACACATTGGCAACCCAAACGTGAATTTAAACGGGGGCTAATTGCCCTGTCTATAAAGTCTTCCTCTTTATCACTCAGTTCCTCTACAAAATCCCCGCCCTGCTCCAGGTATAAATGGCAGGTGCTGCAGGCACAAACACCGCCGCAGTTATGGTGTAAATTAATATCATTTTTTAAAGCAATCTCTAATATCGATTGGTCGTCTTCAATGTTATCAAGCGTAACCGGCTCAAGCCCCTTCTGTTCAAATTTAAATGTTATGGTGTACATGCTGCAAATTTCGGAGTGCAAACCTAGTTTAAATTACCAATAAGGGAAAATATTAAACAATCATAATAAAAACATATTTCAGCAATAGTTGTAAACTATAAAAGGTTTTACTAATTTCCGCTTTCAATTAAATTGATACTACAATGACAACAAGCCTGGCTATATTAAAAACCACTTTGCTTACAGCAGCTGTTATTGCCTTCTGTGCCTGTAACAGCAATGATAAAAAATCGGGGGAAGTAAAAACTGATACGGTTAAGCCGGCAGCCGTTACTGATAAACACGTTGAAAAAGCAGCCATCGAAAAGCCGGCTATTATTAATATACTGGATACTATTGCTCCTAAAAGAATTGTGGTGTATATGAAAGACAGTGCCAAAACATTTGACCGTATTGGGTTAAAACTGGGACAGATATATGGTGTTACCCTTGCTGATGTGCTAAAAAAGAATGGCATTAAAATGGCCGGGGCGCCAATGGCCTGGTACAAAGGTCCAAAAGCTCCTTATTTTTTTGAAGCTGGTGTTTCTGTAAATAAAAAGCCTGCTAAATTACCTAAGGGTGTTTTTTTAAAAGAAATGAATAGTGACAGTGCTGTAGTGGCACATTTTTATGGCCCTTATAATTTATTATCTCAAGGCTATGATGCTCTTAAAGAATGGTTGAAAGATGCAAAAAAATCAGGGAACGGTGCACCTTACGAAATTTATGTAGATGATCCTGTTGACAAAACCGGGAAATCTCTTGATCCGTATAAAGTGAGAACAGATATTGTTTTCCCTCACAAATAATATCAGGGGTTCATTATACTATCCGTTAATTTAAGGTAGAGGTATTTTAATTTGGGATGTGCAGTTAATATGCGCAGGTGCTTATCTAATGTAAACACATCATTACGGATTGAAGGACCTGTTTGCACATCTTTGGGAGAAAATGCGGTGATCCGTTGGGCAGTTTCCTGTATCAATGGCAATAAAATTTTAAAATCAATATTTTCTTTTTGGCAAAACTCTTCGGTAACTGCATACAGGTGATTGGTAAAATTATTAACCACTACTCCTGCCACATGCATTTTCAACCGCTCTTCGTCTGTTGATCTTTTTACCAATGGCGAAAGGCTTTTTGCAAAATCTTCAATCAACAAAGTGGCTTCATCGCTATTACCATCAACTAAAAATGGTATCTCCGGTATTGTTTCAATTTCCTTTCTTAGGCTTTGTAAAGGATACAAAATTCCATAATTACTTGAAATATCTTTTAATACATCTTTGGTAATAGAACCGGCAGTATGTACTATTAATTTATTACCCAGTTGAAAAGATTTGTTTAGATCGAAAAGCACTCCGTCTTTTATAGCCACTACATATAAATCGGCACTCATATCAGTAACCCCATCGTAATTAGTATAAGCACAGCCTAATTCATCAGCCAGTATTTTGGCATTGGGCTTATGCCTGCTCATTACCTGTATAACCTGGTAATTATTCTGTTTTAACAAACGGCCTAAAACGGTGGCAACATTTCCCGAACCTATTATTACAATCCTCATGGCAGTATCTTTGTTAAGATGAAACTTAAGCAAAGATTAGGAATTACATACATACAAACAAAAATTAAAGTAACCGCTTTAGTCAAAAAGAAGAAGGCTGCTGAACAGGTTTTTCAATTATTTTGTACCCCTTTTGCAAAAGCCAAACGTAAGGAAGAACCAAAGCATGCTGAGGCATTGCAATTTAAACTCAATAATAAAACTGTAAAGGGGCACCGCTGGAATCACCCGCAGCAAAAGAAAGTGCTTATTCTGCATGGCTTTAGTTCTTCGGCATTAAAATTTGACCGCTATGTTTCGCCTTTGGTAAAAAAAGGATACGAAGTATTATCTTTTGATGCCCCTGCGCACGGTGCCAGCGAAGGCACAACCACTAATGCTGTTGAATATTGCGACATGATAAAAAAAGTGATGGAACTGTACGGACCCCTCAACAGTTTTATTGCACACTCCTTTGGTGGCATAGCATTAAGCCTTGCCATGGAAAATATACCCCATGATAAAGAGACCAAAATTGTTTTTATTGCTCCGGCTACAGAAACCACCTCAGCTATTGACGGCGCTTTTGCAATGCTCAACATAAAAGATAAAAATATAAGAAAAGAATTTGATAAACTTATTTTTGAAATGAGTGGGCATACAACGGAATGGTTTTCTATAAGGCGTGCTGTTAATAATATAACTGCAAAAATATTGTGGGTGCATGATGAAGATGATACCATTACACCACTGCATGATGCACTAAAAGTAAAAGAAGACAACCATCGCAACATAAATTTTTTGATCACAAAAGGATTGGGGCACAGTAAAATTTATCATGATACTGCTGTAAAAAAAGCCATCTTCAACTTCATGTAAAACATACATTAAGGCCACACAATTTTTAAAATAAATTTTAATTTTTCAATTTTAAACTAATATTGCATTGCGAAGGAGCCCCCTCTATCTCCCCTAAAAGGGAGGGAAATGGAGAAGCTCTTAACAAAGACTATCGAATAGTTAAGCTCTGTAAGAGCGACATTTTGGTAGACCTAAAAATAATTAATTGTTGTGCAAAGCCCCATCGGGGCGACATTTTTTGCATAACATAATTAGTATAACATAATTAATGCTCAATAGAGATTTGAGGGTGAAGAGTGCGACGCCAATGAAGATGACAGCAGTAATAAAGCCTGGTACAAAATTATTTAACACAACACAATTAATCCCCCTTTAGGGGATAGGGGTATGGCAAAAAACTTATTGATAGTAGAGAGTCCTGCAAAAGCAAAAACCATTGAAGCAATTCTGGGTAAAGATTTTGAAGTAAAAAGTTGCTTTGGACATATACGTGACCTGGAGAAAAATGATATGGGTATTGATATCAATAATAATTTTCAACCCAAGTATATCATATCTCCCGATAAAACAAAAGTGGTTAACGATTTAAAAGCGCTGGCAAAAAAAAGTGGTGAAGTGTGGCTGGCATCGGATGAAGACCGTGAAGGAGAAAGCATCAGCTGGCATTTAGCAGAAGTGTTGAAGCTTGATCCAAAAACCACCAAGCGTATTGTTTTTCATGAGATCACTAAACCCGCTATTCAAAAAGCAGTACAAAATCCACGTACTATTGATATGAACCTGGTGAATGCGCAACAGGCACGCCGTGTGGTGGACAGAATTGTTGGTTTTGAATTAAGCCCCGTGCTGTGGCGCAAGATTGGTATGAGTGGTGGATTAAGTGCAGGCCGTGTACAAAGTGTGGCAGTTAAATTAATTGCCGAAAAAGAAAGAGAGATCAACCAGTTTACTCCCGTTAGCAGTTTTAAAATTGATGCCCTGCTTGCTGCAACAGATAAAGATAACCGTACCGTAAATTTTAAAGCAGAAGGTAATAAATATAATGCCGCCGCAGATGCAGAAAAGTTTTTGCAAACTTGTATTCGTGCAAAATATACGGTTAAAGATATACAGGTTCGTCCCGGTAAACGTACACCGGCAGCGCCTTTTACAACAAGTACCTTACAACAGGAAGCCAGCCGTAAACTTGGATACGGTGTAAGCAAGACCATGTTGCTGGCACAAAAATTATACGAAAGCGGTAAGATAACTTATATGCGTACCGATAGTGTTAACCTTGGCGAAACTGCAATGGATGCTATTAAAGCAGAGATCAACAAAAGTTATGGCGCCAATTATGTACAGGTACGTAAATACAAAAACAAAAACGAAAGTGCACAGGAAGCGCATGAAGCCATACGCCCAACCTACATGGAAAATAAATCGGTAGGTGATATGGATCTGAACCGTTTGTATGAACTGATATGGAAACGCACCATCGCCTCGCAAATGGCAGATGCTGAATTAGAGAATACCACAGCTAAAATAAATATCAGCACTAATAACGAAGACTTAACTGCAAGCGGACAGGTAATAAAATTCGATGGATTTTTAAAAGTGTATATGGAAGGCACTGATGATGATGACAGCGAAGAAAATGACGAAAGCCGCCTGCCCAATTTAACTGTTAGTCAGCATTTAGATTTTAAACTAATGACCGCCACCGAACGATTTACCAAACACAGTGCAAGATATACCGAAGCATCGCTGGTAAAAAAACTGGAAGAGCTGGGCATTGGCAGGCCGAGTACCTACGCCCCCACTATCTCTACCATCATTAAAAGAAATTATGTAGAGAAAAAAGATAAGGAAGGCGTAAAACGGGATTTCAGGGTGTTGAAACTGGTGGATGATAAAATTGTAAAAATAACCGACCACGAAAATAGCGGCGCAGAAAAAAGTAAATTATTCCCAACAGATCTTGGTTTGGTGGTAACCGATTTTTTAAACCTGCACTTTGATAAAGTGATGGATTATAATTTTACTGCAGAGATAGAAAAAGAGTTTGATGAGATTGCCGATGGTAAATTAGTATGGAATAAAATGGTGGGTGATTTTTACACGCCCTTTCATGAAGGTGTTGAACATACACTGGAAAATGCAGACCGTGCTGTTGGTGAACGTGCCCTGGGTAACGACCCTGCAACAGGCAAGGCCATTATTGCAAGGATGGGCCGCTATGGCCCAATGGTACAGATTGGTATTGCCGAAGGCGATGAAAAACCAAAGTTTGCCAAACTGAAACCCAACCAGAGTATTGAAACCATTACCATGGAGGAAGCGCAGGAACTCTTTAAACTGGGTGCTCCATTAGGTGAACATGAAGGACTGGAAATATCGGTTAACATTGGCCGCTTTGGCCCTTATGTAAAATTTGGCGACCAGTTTATTTCTATTCCCCGTGGTGAAGAACCCGGTACTGTAGATTTAGAAAGAGCGATAGAAATCATTAACGCTAAAAAAATCGAAGACGCTCCTGTGGCGATGTACGATAACAAACCCGTTACAAAAGGTAAAGGCCGCTTTGGCCCTTTCATCAAATGGAACGATATGTTCATTAACGTACCCAAACGTTATAATTTTGATGCCCTTACCCAACAGGACATTAACGAACTGGTGGAAACCAAGATAACCAAAGAAGCTAACCGCTTTATACAACAATGGCCCGAAGAAAAAATTGCTTTGGAAAATGGCCGCTGGGGCCCCTTCATCCGCTTTGGTAAAAAGATGATGAAGATAGTTGGCGGCGGTGCCAATGGCAAATACACGGCTGAAGAATTAGCTGTAATAGATGTTGACAGCATTAAGAAAATGATTCTGGCGCAAGACCCAAAAGCATTTGATAAAAAAACTAAGGCGTCAGCGAAGAAAAAGGCAGCGGTAAAGAAAGCGGCAGTTAAGAAGAAGTAATTTTTTGCCTGTCCCGATTATTTCGGGGTTACCAGCTTTGGGATTTCTATTTGGCATTGTTGCGAACTTGTTCTGTTATTATTTCTTTTTAGTAAAAAGAAATAATAATCACTCTTGTACCGCATTACTACTATTTGGCTTTTATTGAAGCATAGATTTTGGCAATCAAAAACTTTCGTTTTTTGTATTGTTGTTATATTAAACAATATTTTATGCGAAAGTTTGCTCTTTCGTATAAAATATTGTTCTTTATGTATACATTTATAAAGCAATCTCATAGAAAGAAAGTCAAATTTTGAAAAAAGAGACTTTCGTATATTTATGAGTAAGGCGTCATGCTATGGCGACAGTATTAAACCTTAACCAACTAACAAAACATGAGCAGACAAGCCTACGCTTCGCAAAAACAAAAGAGCTGCAAAGCCAGCACACAAACCGACACACAATTGCAGCACATTTGTTTTTGCCCCGACACACAGAGCCATTTCTTCGACAAAAAAGCCATTTTTACCAACGCTGCTTTGGACAATGAGTATAAATACTAAAATTTTTTATATTTTCACTTTAACAAACAAAAAATAGAATGACATGACATAAGAAATTTAGATAAACGAAATAGCGTTTCGCTTTAAGATTTTCCCAATTGTTGAAATCGACCAAGTTTTAAGTATCACTGGGAAAGTAGAAGTGGAAACGCCTACGCTAAAGCGTGGGCGTTCCTTTTTGCTTTGTGATACGGGTTCTTGGTCGAACCTCAACAATGAAGTATAGGGAATTAGCCCACGTTATTTTTTTTCCCTTAACTGAACGAATAATTAAACCAAATACTCTTACCAATAAGTTCAAAACAAATCACCAGTCTTAAAATAATGAGAGAAACAAAATATGATGCAGATGTTTTAATAGTTGGTGGAGGGCCCTCTGGTTCTTTGTGTGCCTATTATTTAGCAAAGGCAGGCAAGGAAGTAATCCTCATTGATTCTGAAAATTTTCCGAGAGACAAAATTTGCGGAGATTTTGTAAGTCCTGTTGGTTTAAATGAGTTAATGGAAATTGGAATTTGGGATTTAGACGATTTTAAAAAAAGCAATGTGATAACTGGTGCTACTGTTTACTTAGACGGAGTGCCTTTGATAACAAAAAGTTTACCTGACATGGAAGGGCTTCCAAATTATGGTAGAGTTATTCCAAGAATAACTCTTGACAATTGGATTTTGGAAGCAGCAAGAAAACAAGGTGTGCAAATAATTACTCCATGCAAATTGGAAAGTTATTCTGTTAATGACAATTGTGTAAACATTGATTGCAACCAAGAAGGAACGCAAAAACATTTCGTAACGAAAATAATTATCGGTGCAGATGGCAGCAACAGTAAGGTTGCAAGAATAATGCACGGCAAAAAACCTAATCCTGAAAATAAAATTGTTGCGGTTCGGGCATACTTTGAAAACATAAATTGCATTCCACAACAAGCAGAGCTATTTTTTACAAGCAAAAGTTTCCCAGGTTATTATTGGTTCTTCCCAACAAGTGCAACGACAGCAAATGTTGGAATCGGAATGATGTTAGAAAATTTTCCGAAAGAAGAAATTCATTTAAAGAATTTATTACTTGACATGATTGCGAATGATGAATCATTTAAATCAAAAATTGGAAACGGAAAAGCGACAGACAAAATAGTTGGCTTTCCGTTGTCAATTTATAATCCAAAAGCACCACTTGTAAAAGACAGAGTATTGCTAACAGGTGATGCAGCAGGACTTGTCAATTCAATAAACGGAGAAGGAATGCAGTATGCAATGCAAAGCGGAAGGTGGGCAGCAGAAAGTATTATCACTTGTTTAGGGAAAAATGATTTGAGTGCAAAATCTCTAAAAGTATTTGAAACAAAAGTGAAAAGTGAAATTGGTTACGACATGAGCATTTCAAATATTGTTATGCAATTCATTCGTAACAGAAACTTAAATCCTTTGTGGTTAAAACTTTTAGCGATTATGATTGCACAAGCAAAAAAAGATGAGAAGTATGCAAATATTGCTGGAGGAATTTTAGCAGGTATGGTTCCCACAAACACTGCAATAAATTTTTATTTTATCACAAAGAGTTTATTCCGGGGACTGATATTTCCATTCAAAGGAACATTCGGAATATTTACTTTCTTAAAAAAATCTATCGTCTTTGGAGCTACATCTTTCATTCAAGCAATGAAGCAAAGAACAGAATATTGGAACTGGATAAAAAACATTCTTAACTCAATCTTTTCAGCAATCAAATTATATAATAAAAGACAGAACGAAAAACCTAATTCACTTAAACACGGTAATTATTCATTCTTTAAAATTGAAGCAAATACAATTTCAACCAACAACATTTTACAAGCAGAAACCCCTAATAATCTTCACATTCAAAAATAGTTATGGCACAAAACATTAATTACTTTCATTCTGTACTAAAATCAGAACTTGATTTAACACAGAAGTATGTCAAAACATTTTCTGAATCAAAAGACAGATTAGCAAATAAGGCAATCAGGCATATCGTCAACAACAAAGGAAAAATGTTGCGACCGATATTTTTAATCTTGTCAGGCAGATATTCATATTGTCTAAGTAATGAAGATAAGAAAAGCGAAATCTTTTTTATTGAAGATATTGCAAAAGCCGCTGCCATTTTGGAATTAATTCAAATGAGTTCCCTTATTCATGATGATGTTCTTGACCATTCCGCCAACCGCAGAAACAAATCAACTCTCAACAGTTTAAGAGGTAATCGTTTTGCAATTTTAATGGGAGATTATTTAGTTGCCCAATCGTTGAAGAATTGTTATCAATTAGTGCATCATGCAGAACGAATTTTTGATTCTGACATTATGTATTCATTCTTAGAAAGTATTTCAAAACTAATTTTAGGAGAAATACAACAAAACAATTTCAATGAAAATTTAGAAGGCAAAGAAGATGCAATTAAAAGTTACTTTGAAATCGTAGAGAATAAAACAGCAAGTTTATTTTCATTGGCTTGTTCTGTCGGTTCAAAAATCGGTAGTAATAATACAGGACATGCAGAAGCATTAAGGGAGTTCGGACATCACATTGGAATTGCATATCAAATAATTGATGACCTTCGAGACTTTGCCTTTGCAAAAGAAATTGCAGGCGAAAAAAACTTTCAGGACATAATTTTTGGGATTAAAACATTACCTCTAATTTTCGCAAATAAGTTTTCACACAATGGGGAGCAAGAAAAATTAAACAGAAGTTTTAACTGTAAAAAAGAAATTTCCGAAAACGATAAATTTGAAATAATTGACATTCTTGAAAAAACAGATAGTATTCAAAAAAGCTTGGGCGAGGCAAAGGCTCATATCGTAAAAGCAAGGGTAATTTTATATGCTTTGCCTGAAAATAAATACTCCATATTATTATCAGAGTTGGTAGGATACTTATCTGAAATCGGCGATTCTGTAGTTGACGACATTCATAGTATTAAAACGTTGAGATAAAAATATTGATAATGGAGCAAAATAAATCACCTTAATAAAAGTGTCTTTTAAATATTTGTCTTAACAGAAGACAACATCAATTTGAAAAAATTTACTCTAAAAAAATAAAACTTTAATATTATGGCAGAAGAAACAGAACAACAAGAACCAATGATTGCTAACAATGACGAGAAAATCACTTGTCCAAAATGCGGTTCAACAAATATTCACATTGACAAAAAAGGATTTGGTGGTGGTAAGGCATGTTGTGGTGCTGCAGTGTGTGGTCCTTTAGGATTATTATTTGGAAATAAGGGTGCAAACAAATTAAGAAAAACATGCCTCAAGTGCAACAACAGTTGGAGTTAGTCTGGGAAAACTTTAAGAGCATCAATTGGGGATGTCATGGCATCCCTGAAAGATGTCTTGTTATAAAAGGAAAAAGAATGCAAGTTTGTGCTCGTTGCTTCGGGTGTAATATTGGGCATGTACTTTCATTTTTGTTATTTATTCTCGGAATGTTGCCTTATTGGTATTGGGGTTTTATTGCAGTTGGAATTATGCTTTTAGACTGGTCGCTTCAAGCGTTTTTTAAAATCATGTCAAACAGTTACAGAAGAATAGTAACAGGAATTATCGGCGGATTTGGGGCAGGTGTTTTACTATGGTCTGTAGTGGGTTACTTGGCAATTAAAATTTACAACTTAATATGAAAGACCGCTGGATTGCTATTCCGCTTGCTTTTTTTCTTGGTGGACTTGGTGTTCATCGATTTTATTTAAAGCAATATATTTACGGCATTCTATACTTACTATTTTGCTGGACTTTCATACCATTATTGGTATCAATTATTGATGGTATTGTTTGGGTTCTGCAAGACGACAATAAATTCAATGAAAAATATAATGGCTTTAAGTCAAAATGATAAATGCTCAAATCAATGAAAACAATTTTTGTAATAATCCTTGCATTTGCTTCTATCATTTATTTATTAAATCCGACAGCAGGTATTTTTGAGTTACTTCCCGACAATATTCCTTTCATTGGAAATATTGACGAAGGACTTGCATCATTTATTCTTTTAAGTAGCTTTGAATATTTCAGAGGTAAACAAGTTGGACTGTTCGGTAATAGAAAAAAATGAGAAAGCAAAACCAATATAGCCCACGCTAAAGCAAGCACATTTGCAAGGCACACAGACCCTGACACAAAGCCAACCTTGCAAAAGAGCTTGCTTGCCTACACAGGGGACACACTCTGCCATTCGTAGCGACACTGACCGACAGAGTAGAAGCACGAACGCCTTACATGGGGTTTGGCGTTATTGGGGCTGACGTTGTTATCTTCATCTTCAGCTGTCTCGTCCTGAAATAGGTTGTCTACAAAACAACCAAAAATGGATATCAAACAACAATGTATTACCGAGTATTTAACCCAGGGAACCGGTTACCGCCA
>JAYVPT010000060.1:0-14979 GCA_043757165.1 Ferruginibacter sp. | reverse complement strand
GGAACAAATGGTGCTCTATCTGGAAGTTTAAACCACCAACAAGCCATGATATCAGTTTATTTTTAGTGGCAAAATTTGCAGTGGTTTCAATTTGGTGTATAGCCCATTCGTTTTCAATTTTATTAATGTCTGCATCCGGTACAGGAAAAGCTGTTTCTTCAACGGTATGTGCCAGTTGAAAAACAACACTTAATACAAGGCCTGCAAACATAGCGATGATAAGAAAACCTACCAGCCAGTTTACAAATCCAACATAGTAGATTGGTAATGCGATCATCATAAAATAGTACCCCAGTTTTGCAGTCCAAAAAGCAATATGTTCAAATGTGCTCATTTTTTTAATGGGCACGCTGCCTACTTTCTTTTTAAAGTATTTGGTGTAGTCTGTTGCAAAAACCCAGATGATTAAAAGTAAAGTGTACAGGAACCAAACATAAATATGCTGAAACCTGTGGATCTTATATTTCTTTTGTGTGGGGCACATGCGTAACATGGGCTTTATTTCAATATCGTCATCCACACCATCTATATTAGTATAAGTGTGATGAATGATATTGTGTTTGTTGTTCCACATTATTGCGCTGGCACCAAGTCCGTTAACGGAAAAGGCTGCAATATAATTCCAGAATTTACTGTTACTGAAACTGCCATGGCCACCATCGTGCATTACATTAAAACCAATGCCGGCTGTTAATCCCCCCATTATAAAACATTCCAGTATGGCCCAAAGTGCAGAAGGTGTAAAGAATACCACATGTACATATAATGCAACATAAGCGGTCCAGAATAATATGGCTTTAAAGTATAACCCAAAATTACCTGTGGCAGGCTTTTTTGAATTTACAAAATAATCATTCACTCTTTTTTTTAACTCCTGGTGAAAAGTGGAGCCTTTAACATTTAGGAATTTTGGGGTTGCCATGATATTGTATTTTAAATATTTTTTTAAGTATTTTCTTTTATAAAGGCATCAAAATTTTTGAAGCCAATCATTTTTTCGGTTATAAATCCTTCTGCATATTTTACACCGATCATTTTACCAAACCACTTATGCCTGTAAACCACACTATCTAAAAAATCGGGTGTGGAAATATAGGTTTGCGGCTCACTGCTTTCGGTATTATGAAATTGGGTAGTATAGGCTTTTATGGCTTCTACCTTTTGTTGAAATACTGAAGTAATGTCAATTACAAAATCGGGTTGCAAAAATTTGTCCTGTATGTAATTCAACACATATTTCGGCCTCCATGATTCCTGCGGAATACCGTTTACTTCAGTTTCAATTTTTTTTAATCCTGAAAGAAAAGCAGCATCTGCCACCAAACGAGCTGAACGGCCATGATCGGGGTGCCTGTCAGAAGGGGCATTGCACAAAACAATTTCAGGCTGATACTTACGCAAAGCAATGATTATTTTACGCTGATGGGCTTCGTCATTTTTAAAAAATCCGTCCGCCATTTCCAGGTTTTCCCTTACATCAACCTGCAATATCTTTGCAGCATTGGCAGCTTCCTGTTTTCTTGTTGCCGCCGTTCCTCTTGTTCCTAATTCGCCTTGAGTTAAATCAATAACGCCAGTCTTTTTGCCATTTAGTTTCTCCACTAATAAAATTCCAGCACAACTCAATTCCACATCATCGGGGTGAACACCAAAGGCTAATACATCTAACTTCATTCTGGAGTAAAAAATTTCTGGCTGCAAGCTACATCATTTTTGCCATCCTGCAAGTAGTAAACGGTTGCTAAAAAGTAAAATTGTGGGGTTGTTAACAGTAAAAACGGGAACGTGAAGAAATACTACATAAAACCACCTGTGGATCTATAACCATACATACGCTGTACTTCCACTACTATTTTCTCTATTTCAAGGTCGTCGCCTTTGGGGTCGTAAGGCTGTTTTAAGTTACTGCTGAAAAAGAAGGCAACGGTTTGATAAAAACGTGCCGTTAACCCGCCCTTATATTCTTTAATTATTTCATAACAGTTGTTACCGGTTTCCCTGTTGATGAGTTTCATTAATACCTTGCCTTGGTAAACCGATAAATTGGTGAGCGGATCAGTAAATTCTTTTTTTAAATCTTTTTCCCTTGATTTGATATAATCTTTCCGGGCATCTTTATCGGTAACATTGGCCAGCTTTGCATTAATATCATTTAAAACCGCACCTGCCCGCCGGGCATAAGGATAGGTAACATAAACAGCATTCCGCAACCTTGTCCATTTTGCAATAGCATTTAACTGGTTTTGTGTTAACCGGGCCATTACCGAAACATCAGTAAGTGTTTTTGCTTCAATAGTATCGCCATTATAAATAACAGCGGCGGTTAAAATGGTATCCCTTGGGCCGGATTGTGCAAAGAGAGTATTGCTTTTTGTTGATACAATCAGGACAAAAAATAATACTGCAACTTTTAGAATGATATGTTTTATGTGTAACTGCACTTTGTAAAATTACTGAAGCATCTTTTTATTAATACGGATAAGATGCTTAAAGTAACCATAAAGTTTACTGATAAGACAATCTTTTTTGCTAAAATGTTGCAGAAGAAGAGCATAAGCCCAATAAATCTTTAAACAGGCTGATAGGCTTTAAGCAAGCCTGCTATCTTTTTCACTTCCTCTCCATCAACCATTACCGATTTCAGGTCTTCTTCCATTGCCTCAATAACAAATTCCATTTGGGTATCCACAAAAATTCTTGCTGACGTATGGAATTCAGTTGCACCTGTAATTTTTGCAACATCAATAACATTGGAAGAACGTAATCCACTGCCCGGCATTATAACGATTCTTTCCGCTGCTTGTTTTACTAATTGTGCAATTAAAGCAGCACCATTAAGGCAAGAGGGGACAAGGCCGCTGGTCAATATTCTTTCGCAACCAGTTTCAATAATATCTTCCAATGCTTTAAAAGGATCATTCACCCTGTCGAACGCTCTTTGAAAAGTTACTTCCATTGGATACGCCAGTTCCACTAGTTTTTTGCTCTTTTCTTTATCAATGCTGCCATCTTTATTCAACAGGCCAATCACCACACCATCACAACCTAATTGCTTTGCAGTTTGCACATCGGTTTTCATTATTTCAAATTCTTCATCGCTGTAAAAAAAATCGCCACCACGGGGGCGGATCATACAATACAATTCAATATTCAGTATATCTCTTGCTTTTTTAATAAAACCGTAAGAAGGAGTGGTGCCACCATCGCCGGGATTATCACATAGTTCTATACGGTTTGCACCCGAAGCCTGCGCTATTCTGAAGCTTTCAATGTTGAATGCGATGATTTCTAACTTATAGTCCATATTGGATATTGAACAACTGTTTTCTAGATCAAAAATTTTGATTGATGAATCTGATTTTCATTATTACTCTTTACCGAAAACACAAATCCTTTTTGGATAGCGTAAGCTCCGTATTGCCCTTTTTTATTCATAGCTAAAAAACCAACCTGTAAGGTTTTAGCTTTTGCTTTATCTCTTTTTACAATTCGTTCCACGGCTTTTTTACAGGCCATTTCAGGACTGTAGCCCTGGCGCATAAATTCCACCACCAGGTGAGTTCCACAAATACGTATCACTTCTTCGCCGGTACCACTGCTGGTGGCAGCACCAACTTCATTATCTACAAATAATCCGGCACCAATAACCGGTGAATCTCCAACACGGCCATGAATCTTAAATGCCATGCCACTAGTTGTAACAGCACCGCTTAAATTTCCTTTTACATCCATTGCCACCAAACCCATGGTATCATGATTGGCTGAGCCATCATCAAAAAAATTGGGTGCAAAGGGGCCGTTTCCTTTTTTGCCTGCCTGCCGGACAGGCAGGTTTTCGATATTGATCTCCGGTTTATATTCGCTTTTTTTCAACCAATCTGCATATGCTTTTTTTGCATCTTCCGAAAGTTCGGCACTCTCTAATGTAAAGCCATTTTGCAAGGCAAATTGTTGTGCACCTGCACCCACCAACAAAACATGCGGTGTGGTTTCCATAACTTTTCTTGCTACAGATACGGGATGTTTTATTCTTTCTATACCAGCCACGGCTCCGCAATTGGCATGTTCGTCCATTATGCAGCTGTCTAATGTTACAATGCCATCCCTGTCAGGGTAACCACCCAAACCTACACAACAGTTGATCTCATTTTCAATATGCATGGCACCGGCTTCTACCGCATCTAAAGCCCTGCCGTTGGCAGATAATATTTTCCATGCTTCGGCATTAACAGGCATACCACTATCCCAGGTGGAGATTACAATTGGTTTTGTAGTTCCTTCTAAATTATGAGCAAACGATTTTTTTGCTGCAAGCAATGGTGCAGTTAGTGCGGAGAGGTGTAAAAATTTTCTGCGGTTCATTTGTGTTTATTTTTTTTGCTAAGAGAACAAAGAGTAAAGGAGGTAAAGAGGAATATAGGTTCTTCATTTATGCTCCTGGCAAATTTGTCTTTTAGTAGTCATCATTTAATGCAAAAATCTGCTTCTTCGTTTTCCATTTCCCCCTTGTAAAATCAGGAATATTTTGCACTTGCCCGCCTTCAATAATACTCTTTTCACTTAATGGGGTAATGCTGTACCAGCTTGCATAATCATATACATCCAACGGAAACTCGGTACCACGTTTTATGCATTCAATAAATGCATGGTCAACAAAAAAATCCATACCACCATGTCCTGCACCTTCTGCACTGGCACCATATTTTTTCCAGAGTGGATGATCATGTTCTGTTAACCATTTTTCCGTATCATCCCATTTATGACTGTGATCCATTTCTTTTTGAAAATAAATATGGCCCTGTTTGTTTCCACCGCTTCCAAAATCCTGCCATATCCCTTCGATGCCCTGCACACGGAAACCTAAATTGTATGGCCGTGGAGAAGATACATCATGCGTTAATAAAATTGTTTCGCCGTTGGCACATTGTATTTGTGTGTTTACAATATCGCCGCATTTAAAATTTACTTTGGCATTGGGATGGTTGGCCCCGCCTTTGGGATGATCTACAATATATTTATGCAAACCCTTTGCTTTGGTAGCAATAGATGAAAGCTTTGTCATCCTGTTTCCTTTATTAATATCCATCATAACAGCAACTGGTCCCAGGCCATGTGTGGGATATAATTCGCCATTTCGTGTTCTGTTATGCTCGGTACGCCATTGTGCTTCACTGTAAGCATGCTGCCCAAATTCAACACCGCTGTTATAAGCAGTAACACCATCATTAAACAATACGCCACGCAGGTCATGTTCATATCCTCCCTGTCCGTGCAGTAATTCTCCAAACATACCTTTACGTACCATGTTCAATACCGCCATCACATCACGGCGGTAACAAACATTCTCCATCATCATTAAAGAAATTTTTGTTTTTTCAGATGTGTTCACCACATCCCAGCATTCCTGTAAATTAATGGCACCGCAAACTTCCACCCCGGGAATTTTTCCTGCATTCATGGCATCAATTGCCTGTATGCTGTGCCATTGCCAGGGTGAGCAGATCATCACTGCATCAATATCATTCCGCTTTAATAAATTTTTATAATCATGATCGCCATTTTTATAAATGGCCGGTTCGGGGCGGTTATAATGCTTAAACAATTTCAGTGCTTCATCAATACTGCGTTGCTGCGGATCGGCAATGGCAATTATTTCCACATCTTCTCTTTGTAAAAAATTACCCATGTGTTCGTGTGAGCGGAACCCTACACCAATAATACCCATGCGTACTTTATCTTTTTTTGCAGATGAAAATGCTTTTATAGAATTGTTGAATGTTAATGCGGCCCCGGTTAATGCGGAGGTTTTAATAAAATTTCTTCGGTTAAATGCTGCTGGCATAGCAATTAGTTTTTTGGAATGTGAATGTAAAAATTATTTGTGCATAGAAAGTTTTTGCAGCATTTCGGTAGATACAGTTTCTGCATACATACCATAAGCACTGGACATACTGCCTTTTAATTTCCCGTCTTTCGATTCGATGGCATATACCACATCTTCATCGGCGGGATTTGTGTCTCCTTCAAAACGGTAGACTTCTACAATTTCAAATTGATTGGGGTTAAGAATAGTTTCATTTTTGGAACAAACAATTTTATCAAAGGCAATATTAAAATCAATGGTAAATCCCCTTAGCTTTAAATCCTGTAAAGCTTCTGTTACGGTATCGTATGATTTCATTTTTTTTAATAAAGTTAGGAAATCTTTTTATACAGATATTGATGGGTTGAAAGTACCAGGCTCTTTATTCATCAGCAGGTAAATAATTACTCCTAATGTAACAATTGCCGTGGTTATAAAAGTAGCTATTGCTCCAAAATTATACCATAGCAATCCGCAAATACTACTGGCAAATAATGCCGCAATACTTTGTAAGCCGGCATAAGTGCCAATGGCGGTTGCAGTTTCCGTTTTATCAACAATATTGCTTATCCATGCTTTGGCAATGCCTTCGGTAGCTGCAGCATAAACACCATATAATAAAAATAACACCAGGAATACAATAAGGTTATTATTAAAAGCAAAGCCGGTATATACTATAGCAAAAACAAAAAGCCCAAGTAAAAATATTTTTTTCAGGCCCAGTTTATCGGCCAAAATACCAATTGGGTAGGCTAATATTGCATAAATAAGATTGTAGAAAATATACACCCCGATTACTTTGGTATCTGTTAATCCGCTTTCTTTCATCTTTAGTAATAAGAAAACATCGCTGCTGTTAAAAAGGGCAAACAGTAATAAGCCGGTAACTAATTTTTTGTATTGAGCAGGACTGGTTTTCCAATAGGAGAGGAAAGAAAAGATGCTGGTTGTTAGTTGTTGGTTGTTTGGTAGCCTTTTCTTTTCTTTAATTAAGGTTGTGCAAAGAATTGCTAAAACACCCGGTGCAAATGCAATTAAAAAAAGTGTTTTATAATCATTTGGATAAAAATATAAATACACTAATGCAATGGCAGGGCCAAACACAGCACCCAATGTATCCATGCTGCGGTGAAAACCAAATACGGTAGCTTTTGTTGCTGCGGTACTTTCATCACTTAACATTGCATCTCTGGCACCTGTTCTTATTCCTTTGCCTAACCGGTCGATAGTTCTTGCAAAAAATATCCATAAGGGGTAGACAAAAACTGCCATCATGGGTTTGCTTATGGCGCTTAAGCCATAGCCCAATTGCACAAAGGGTAAACGTTTACCTTTTGCATCGCTCAATTTGCCAAAATAGGGTTTACTTAATCCGGCAACAGCTTCGGCAATACCTTCTAATATGCCGATAAATATTACCGTAAAACCAATATGTTTTAGAAACATGGGCATAACAGGATATAACATTTCGCTGGCCATATCTGTAAACAGGCTTAACAGCGAAAGCATCCAGATCGTTTTAGTAATGATACGTTGTGGAGAATTTGTGAGTGGTTGCAATGCGTATGGTTTAGCCGAATGTAGCAATTTGTTGGTACATTGCATTCAGTTTTTTGTCGCAGATGTAGGGTTAAACCTTATGTCACCAATCTACGCTTAGATAAAAGTTGCCCATTGGTATGCCGATGAAGTGATTGCGACGCAACGATGATGCCATGAAAATATGAAGCTGGTATTAACAACAACAAAAAATTTATGAGTAAAAAAATAACAGATTCTAAAAAATCTTCACAGGTAAAAATTGTAAAAGGCACTTTAGATATTTCCCGGAGCGGAATTGGTTTTGTACTGGTGGAAGGAATGGATAAAGATGTGCTGGTGAGGCCCAATGATTTTAACCGGGCTTTTAATGGTGATACCGTAAGGGTGCAGATTGGTAAACATACTATACCCGGCAAGCGTATTGAAGGAAAAATTACCGATGTAGTGGAAAGAAAACAAACTGAATTCATTGGTAATTTACAGGTAGGTAAAACTTTTGCTTTTTTTACTGCCGATACCGAAAAGCCAATGCCCGATTTTTTTATTCCTATTGAAAAATTAAATGGGGCAACTAATGGCGACAGGGTTGTTGCCCGGCTTGCAAAATGGGATAAGGCAGATAAAAAACCTGAAGGCGAAGTGGTGAATGTGATTAAAGCAGAGGACATGAATGATTTTGCCATGAAGGAATTATTGATTGACGGCGGCTTTCCATTAACGTTTGATGATGATGTGATGAAGGCCGCAAACGAACTTTCGGAAAAAATTACCCGTGAAGAATTAACGAAGCGTAAAGACTACAGGGATATTTTAACCCTTACCATTGACCCTGTTGATGCAAAAGATTTTGACGATGCTATTTCAATACGGAATTTGGATAATGGCAATTACGAGATTGGCGTACACATTGCCGATGTAAGTCATTTTGTAAAACCGGGAACTGCGTTGGATAAAAGTGCTTACGAAAGAGCTACCAGCGTTTATTTACCCGACAGGGTTAATCCGATGCTGCCTGAAAGAATTTCGAATGAATTATGCTCTCTTCGGCCTAATGAAGATAAATATACCTTCTCTGTAATTTTTCAGATCAATAACCGGGCAGAAATAAAACACAGCTGGATCGGCAGAACTGTTATTCACAGTAACCACCGGTTTAGTTACGAAGAAGTTCAGGAAGTTATTGAGAAGAAAGATGGCCTGCAGGTTAAGCCTATTTTGTTATTGAACGATCTGGCACAAAAATTCCGCAGGGAACGTTTTAGAAAGGGCGCTATAAATTTTTCATCGCAGGAAGTGCGTTTTCAGTTAGATGCAAAAGGAAAACCAATTGCGGTTGTTGTTAAAGAGAGTAAAGATGCACACAAACTTATTGAAGAATTTATGTTGCTGGCCAATCGTTATGTGGCGGAATATGTTTCTAAAATTAAAATTAATAAACAGCCCATACCTTTTCCGTACCGTATACATGATACACCCGATGATGAAAAGCTGAAACCTTTTGTAGCTTTTGCAAAAAAATTCGGTTACAGTTTTGATATGCACGATGAAGCAGCAGTTGCAGCATCCTTTAATAAAATGTTGAAAGAAGTGCAGGGCAAACCCGAGCAGCATGTACTGGAACAATTGGGTATCCGTACAATGGCGAAGGCAGTTTATACATCTGCAAATATTGGGCACTATGGTTTAGGATTCGATCATTATTGTCATTTTACTTCTCCCATTCGCCGTTACCCCGATGTGATGGTGCACCGCATTTTACAGGAATGCTTAGAAAAGAATTTGAAGATAGATAAGAAGATGGATGAGAAATGTAAACATTGCAGCGATAGGGAACGTAAGGCAATGGAAACAGAACGTGCCGGTAATAAATACAAACAGGTCGAGTATATGCAGGACTTTTTGGGAGATGAATTTGACGGCATTATCAGCGGTGTGGCATCATTTGGTTTTTTTGTAGAAACTGTTTTACATAAATGCGAAGGCATGGTTACTGTAAGGGATTTAAGTGAGCATGACGATTTTAGGCTGGATGAAACGGATTACGCATTGGTGGGTTTGCGTACCAAACGCAAATTCCGTATGGGAGATAAAGTGCGTATAAAAGTGGTGGCAGCTAATTTAGGTAAAAGGCAGCTGGATTATGAGTGGGTGCCGGCGCATACTAAAGCCTCCAATAAAAAAGTTGAAATAAAAGTGAAAAACAAAAAGAAGAAATAAGATTGCATGCATTCGTTTTTAGAACTCTCCAAACTATTTGAAGATAAATTCAATGTTCGCCACTTTCCTGTTCATACAGAAAGTTTATACAACCCTGCACAATATATTTTAGGCATTGGCGGCAAACGTATTCGCCCTGTTTGTGTGCTGTTGGGTAACGAATTGTTTGATGAAATAAACGAAGATGCTTACCATGCAGCTACTGCAATAGAATTATTCCACAATTTCAGTTTGATACATGATGATATAATGGATAAAGCCCCGGTACGCCGTGGTATGGAAACTGTACATATTAAATATGGCGAATCAACGGCATTACTTGCAGGTGATGTAATGTTTGTAAAAGCGTATGAAAATTTAAATAAGATTCAACCGGCAAACCTGCAAAAAGTTTTACATCTTTTTAATGTTACTGCAAGCCAGGTTTGCGAAGGCCAGCAATTAGATATGGACTTTGAAAAAAAGGATACCGTAAGCTTCGATGAATATGTGAACATGATCACTTTAAAAACTTCGGTATTGGTTGCCGCAAGTTTACAACTGGGAGCCATATTGGGAGGTGCAGGAACCGGCAGTCAGCAGCACTTGTATGAGTTTGGAAAAAACTTAGGCATTGCATTCCAGGTGCAGGATGATTATTTAGATGCCTTTGGTAACCCCGATAAATTTGGTAAGCAGGTTGGTGGAGATATCTTATCCAATAAAAAAACGTTCTTAATGATTCATGCAATGGAAGTAGCTTCTGTTGCTGCAAAAAACGAATTGTTGAAATTAATGGCTGATAATCCTGTTGAAAAAGTGGAAAGGGTATTAACCATTTTTAAAGATTGTAAAGTTGAAGAATGGGCTGCAGCCTTAAAAGAAAAATATAAACAAACTGCATTGCAACACCTGGAAGATACGGCCGTACTTAGTGTTCGCAAAAAACCATTACAGGAATTGGCGGCGTATTTGATGGAGAGGGAGAGTTAGAAGCTAATAATTTAAGATTTAATTTATCATGAGTTACTCTTAATTTTTTTTCTTAATTTCCTTTTTGTAAAATCAAAACCAACAGTATGTCCACTTCTATTTTTAGAAAAAAATCAATCTCTGTTATTTTAAAAGATGCCGAAGCTGGTTATGGTGATGGCGAACAAGTTTCATTACATAAAGTTTTAGGGGTAAGGGATCTTACTTTTATGGGAGTGGCTGCAGTAATTGGCGCAGGTATATTCAGCAGTATTGGTAAAGCCTCCTATGACGGCGGGCCAGGTGTAATATATTTATACGTTTTTACTGCAATCGCCTGTGGGTTTGCAGCGCTCTGTTATGCAGAGTTTGCAAGTACTGTACCTGTTTCGGGCAGTGCTTACACTTATTCTTACGTGGCGTTTGGAGAAATATTTGCCTGGATAATTGGATGGGATCTGTTGATGGAATATGCCATTGGTAATATTGCAGTTGCTATAAGCTGGAGCGATTATTTTACCAATCTTATGGATAAGGCAGGCATGCATGTGGCCAACTGGCTGAGTATGGATTATGTTACTGCACATGCTGGTTTTAATGAAGTAACAGGGCTGCTGGCTAAAGGCAATGCCTTACAATCAATCGATCCGTCATTGGTAAGCCAGTACGATGCATGGACACAGGCACCAACTTTAGGTGGCCTGCATTTAATTATGGACCTGCCTGCATTTTGTATAGTGGCATTAATTACCGCTGTTGTATTTGTTGGTATTAAAGAAAGCCGTGCCATGAGTAATATTATGGTGATCATAAAACTGGCAGTTATCTTTTTAATAATTGTGTTAGGCGCATACTATGCTCATCCTCAAAACTGGAGCCCGTTTATGCCCAATGGGGTAAGCGGAATTTTAAAAGGTGTTTCAGCAGTATTTTTTGCTTACATTGGTTTTGATGCACTATCAACAACAGCGGAAGAATGTAAAGATCCACAGCGGGATTTACCACGAGGAATGATTTATTCATTAATTATCTGTACAATACTGTATGTGTTGCTTGCACTGGTATTAACCGGTATGGTTTCTTATAAACAATTAAATGTTGGCGATCCGCTTGCCCTGGTATTTGAATCAAGAGGCATGCACTGGATAGCAGGCATTGTTGCAGCAAGTGCCATTGTTGCCACTGCCAGTGTATTATTGGTTTTTCAATTGGGGCAGCCACGTATCTGGATGAGTATGAGCCGTGATGGCTTACTGCCAAAAATATTTTCCAAACTGCATCCTAAATATAAAACACCATCTTTCTCTACTATATTAACAGGATTATTGGTTGCCATACCGGCTTTATTTTTAAATTTAAGTACCGTACTTTCTCTTACCAGCATTGGTACCTTATTTGCATTTGTATTGGTATGCGGAGGTATATTGGTATTGCAAACCATGACCGACAGGCCACAATCAAAATTCAGGGTTCCCTATCTTAATGGAAAATTCATTATCCCAATTTCAATTATTGCGGCAATTGCGCTTGTTGCCAACTATGCACCGGAACATTTTCAAAACCTTTTTACACTGGATGGTTTACCCATGTTACTCTTCTGGACTGTTGCAATTCTTGTAACAGTATTTACTTTCCTACGCAATTTTTCTGTAATTCCGGTACTCGGTCTTATCAGCTGTTTTTATTTAATGGCGCAGGAAACTTATATAGTTTGGATAAGGTTTCTCACCTGGTTGGTAATAGGGCTGGCAATTTATTTTTTGTACAGTTACAAAAACAGTAAGCTGGCAAAATGATTTTTTGTAACGGGCATTTGGTTTTCATGGCATCATCGTCCCCGCCAAGCCGGGGCTCTCTTGTGCGGCATACCATTACTCATCTTTTATTTAAGCGTAGTTAAAGATAAAACTGCCGTATTGTATTTGTATATCTTTGCAAATATTTAAATACATAAAAAAAGGGTACGGGGCAAATGAAATACGAACCAGGCGACAAAATACTAATACTGCTCATCAATGAAGAAGGCAGAGTAGTGGAAATAATGAACGAACAAATGGTAATGATAGAAGTAAAAGGAGTTCGCTTTCCGGCTTATATGGACCAGATTGATTTTCCATATTTTAAAATGTTTACCGAAAAACGCCAGGCCGAAAAGAAAAAGGTTTTTATTGATAATGTGCAAAAAGAAAAACATCAACCAAAATTAAAAGAAGGAGAGGGCGTGCAATTATCTTTTTTACCAGTATTTAGTAAAGATGTTTTTGATGATGATGTGGTGGAAAAATTTAAACTGCATCTCATCAACAAAAACCAGGAAGCGTATACTTTTACTTACAATTTAATGATTGGCGGAGAAAGTCATTTTCAACTTAAAAATAAAGTAGAAGCCTTAGGTGATTTTTATTTACATGACGTACAGTTTGAAGAGATCAGCGACAGTCCACGATTTGATTTTGAATTTTCCCTGGCTGCTCCCGATAAAAGGAAAACTCCTTTTTATGAAGCATCATTAAAATTAAAAGGCAGGCAGTTATTTAAAAAAATAGAAGAACTACAAATAAAGAATGAGCCCACATTTGCTTATACGCTTTTTGAAAACTATCCCGATAAAGTGGATGAAGAAAAGGTAGACCTTAGCACTTTGGGTAATGCCGGCTTTCGTGTTTACGATGCATCAAAAGGGAGAGAAAATCTTGAATCTGCCAGAACCGTAGTTGATCTTCACATTGAAAAACTTACAGACAGCTGGAAGCATCTCACCAATTTCGAGATACTCACTATACAGCTAAAAGCATTTGAAAAATATTACGACCTTGCTGTGGCACATTATCAATCTTCTTTAACTATGATACATGGTGTAGGTTCAGGAAAGTTAAAAGATGAGATACATGATATTTTGAAATTAAAAAGAGAAGTGAAGTCTTTTGTAAACCAGTATAATCATTTATATGGTTATGGAGCTACCGAAATTTTTTTTGAATACAAATAATGATAAATAAAACTGTTACCTGAATTTTGACGAAACGGTATAACAAACCCTGTCATTTATCCTTTTAAATATCTCACCGTTTATTTTATGTAATTTTCTTTGTTTGCGGTTTGTGAGTAACTCGCCTTTACTGTTAAAATATTGTTTTTGGTTAAAGTAAGTGAGTATATAATATTTTTTGTACGAAAAGGGTACCTGCAAACCTCTGGGTCTTATTGAAATAAAAAACAGCGACTTCTTTTCCTCGTCAATATAGTAATCGAATTTATTTACCCATGTACAATGAATGGATTGCATTAAATTAATGAGACTGTTAACTCCCGAAGCTGCCAGTTTGTATTTGATCAACGTGTCAGTTAAACGGGGTTCATTTATGTTAAACTCATAAATATAGGTCAGTGTATCTGTAATAATATCGATGGATATTGTTTCATAATTTTTGCTTGTAAAAGCTATTGTAAAAGGTTTTTGCTGGTATAATTCTTTATAAGATTTTTCTATATTGTCCAGTATTTTTTCATTCTTGTAATAATAATTTGTAGAAATGAATTTTGGCGAACATGATGCCATGAGAATAATAGTTACCAATAATAACAGGCAGTATACAGGTTTATTTTTCATTAATTCCTTGTTTTGTGCAATAGGTAATACCAAATACGATCTTTTTTAAAAACGAAGGGCTAAGTTGCATCAGGGTTCTGGATCCATAATCCCAGTAAATCATCGTTATTAGCCCGTCAACTTTTGTTATCTGTTGCAGTATAATAAAGTGAGTGGGAATACCCAGCTTTATTGCCACATGATTTTTTTTATGTACAATCCTGTTATTGATATATAAAACAACAGTACCGGTTTTAAGTTTTTCACTAATGTTCTCATACAGATCCCCAACTTTAGGCCGGATAAGATCAGCGCCCCTGGCAATAATTTTATAGTGCAGCAGTTTTTTTACCATTCGGTTAAATTTGGCATAATTAACCGATGCCCAAAAACGGTCTTCATCACCAGGATTGTATTTTCGGTTAAAAATGTTTAAATAACCCTTAAAGTGATCTGCAAGCACAAGAAACCATATTTGTTCTTCAGGCCGAATGTCCAATATTCCTTTATATTTTAAGGTGCCGGCGGCTTTCATAATTGCTGCCGAAGGGGTGAAAGAAACTTTCCCAAATGTTGCTTTCCCATCTTTATATAATTGTAAAATAAATTTGGTATAGCCCAATGGATCATCCTGTAATAATAAATAAGACAAAGCTCCATAGCCGCAAAAATTGGTCCCTCTGCCCGGGTAAATACTTAATGGCTGGTGAATGGTTGTTTTTAAATTACTAAGGAACAGTGCAGGTTTTACATTGGGCCAAAAAGCGCTGGGTTCAAGGCTTTGAATTTTATCAATGAATGCGATCGCTTCTTGCTG
>JAYVPT010000059.1:0-48610 GCA_043757165.1 Ferruginibacter sp. | reverse complement strand
AATGGCAAGTTACTTACATCGCACCGCTCAACCATCTACCCTTGCTACCTTCCGGTCCTGGGGGAGTTCAACAGGAGCTGGCCGTATAAGACTTGCCGCTGCAAATATACGGTGTAATGCTGAATGTTCAAGATTGAAGTTGAATATTAAATAGAAAAAATCTCTTTCAATTTCAAATCTCTATGCTTAATTAAAAAACTTTAATCTTTTCTCCGCCAACTGCGTAACAGGGGCTTAAAAACTAAACCCAGGCTTATCAGTTCTTGAATCAATTTTTCCAACACCGATCAATTGATCGGCACGATCTGTAAAGGATTTATAATACATTAAAATGGTATAACTGTTTTCGGTTTCCCAGTAATTACCTTCCAGGTCCATTTTTTGTGCAGGATTGGTTTTATCAACTGCTATATACGTGTAATTATAATAACCCTGTTTTAAAAAAGCTGTACACTCATAAATTCCTTTTTCAGCATTAAAACTCATTTTTGTTTTATCATTAAATTCGTAACCGGTTAACTGCCCGGCCAGGTAAATATCTTTATTTACATAAGGTTGTGCATTTGGTGCAGCCAGGCTAAAATGTACGGTTGCAAAATCTCCCTGCCAGTATGGGTTAATGGTTTCGTAGGTCTCTATTAAAAACATACCATTAAGATCCCGGAAATAAACATAGCGTTCATTGCTGCGGTCAATATCAGTTTTTACATAAACATCGGTACTCGTCTTCTTATAATCAGCATGATCTACCCTGTCGCTTTGTAAACGAAAACTCCGCAGGTCTAACCAGCGCCATTCTTTGCCACCGGGAAAAATGCAATTACCTTCAGTATTGTATTCTAATGAACTTCCTCTTACAAATGTTGGCGGAATATCTTTTATGGCATTATCCCAACGGTTATTTTGTAAGATGACCACCTTAATTTGTTGAGCAGCACTAAATGCATTCAGCCCGTTAATATTTGCACTAAACTGCAATTTTTGATGCGTACGAAACCACTGCGGTGTAAGTGGCTGCACCACTTTTGCAGTAATAGCAGCTTTTTGATCGAGTACCAACAGCCGCCGTGTAAATGCCAGTTTGGATGTATCCCCATCTAAAAAAACCTTGAGCATATAATTTCCTGACAGTGTTATGGTAGTACTTCTATCCGGCAACATAGCCTGGTAATGCGTATACTTTGTAAAGGCAATAGATGAATACCGGTTGGTGGTAATGCGTTGTTGTGTAAAACCTTTTATGTACATGAAGGGGCTTATGTCAACAGGTTTCCAGTTATAGTCGCACAATTGAAAACTGTAATAATAACTTTTAATATTACCATCCAGGTCATCAAAGTTTAATTCAAGCTGATCGCCACTGTTAATGCTGTAAATTGGTAAAGCTTCCTGGTTACCATAGGGATGAAAGCGCACACATTGTATATTAGGTTTATACACTACATCGGGTAATTGGGCAAACGTTAAAAAAGAAACAAGAAAAAATAAAATTAATAAAATCATTTTTTTTGTAACCAGCGATATCTCTCTTCCAGTCATTCTTGCGTCGTTCACAGCACCCTGTGGGCACCCTTGTACCGCAGTACTACTTTCAACTTTTATCATGCTATATGTAATCATTACGTTTAAATAAAATACATTTGTAAGATACCAAAAGTATGCCATTTGAATATATCGGCCTTCATAGCAAAAAGAATAGCATTTAACAGGGAAAAAACTTTTTCCCGTTTTATTATTCGCCTGTCGGTTGCAGCTACGGCTATAAGTGTGGCTGTAATGATAATTGCCATGAGTTTTGTAAATGGGTTTCAACAGGTAATCAGCAATAAAGTGTTTAGTTTTTGGGGACATATAAGAGTACAGCAGGACCTGGAAAATAAAGTAAGCATTGCAGAAGAATATCCCATTGCATTAAATGATACTGTTGAAAGAAACCTGAAAAAAATAACCGAAATAAAAAGTGTGGAGCGCTACGCCACCAAATCGGCCATATTAAAATACAAAAACGAAATTGAGAGTGTGTTATTAAAAGGTATTGACTCCACTTTTGATTTCAGCCGCATGAATAGTTTATTAAAGCAGGGACGCTGGATGAACACCAAAGACAGCGGTTACAGTAAAGAAGTGGTGTTGTCGGCATATACTGCAAACCAACTTAACCTTTCTGTTAACGACAGCGTGGAAGTTATTTTTATAGATGGCAGCGGTATTGGCAATGCCAGGCGCAGAAGGCTTCAGATAACCGGCATTTACAAAACATCCATTGAAGAATATGATAAAGCCTTTGGCATTTGTGATATCAATCTTATAAGAAGATTAAATAACTGGCAACCCAACCAGATAGGTGGCTACGAAATTTTTTTACATGACTATAAAAAAATAGATGCCATTAATAAAATTGTTTATGATGTTACAGTATTGCCGCAAAGCTGGTATAGTAAAACCATTAAGGAGATCTATCCCAATATTTTTGACTGGCTCGATCTGCAGGAACGGAATAAGAATATTCTCTTAGTTATTCTGCTGGTTATTGCAATAGTTAATTTAATCACCTGCCTTATCATTTTAGTTTTAGAAAGAACAAGGATGACGGGTATTTTAAAAGCTATTGGTGCCAGCGACTGGAATGTACAGCTGATATTTTTGTACAATACTTTTGTTATAGCAGTTGCAGGTATTATACTTGGCGCTTTGTTTGGGTTAGGCATTTGCTGGCTACAGGAAAAAACCGGCTTTATAAAACTAGATGAAGATGCTTATTATATGAGCCAGGCTCATGCAGAAGTGGTATGGTGGCAGGTATTATTAATTTGTGGCGGCACTCTATTAATAAGTTTCGCTACGCTTATCATTCCAACATTATTGATAAAGAAAATTAGACCTGTTACAGCAATCCAGTTCCGTTAATACGTTAAATGAGATAAAATAATACCCGTTGCCACCGCAGCATTCAATGATTCTGCCTCACCAATTTTAGGGATAGTAATTTTTTCATCAACCAGTTTCATCACATCATCACTTATACCCTTTCCTTCATTGCCAATAATAATGATGGCTTCTTTAATATTTTTTATAGTCGCTATACTTTTTCCATCCAGAACAGCAGCATATATTTTTACTGTTTTATTTTCCTGCAGCCAGTTTATTAAACTGCTGTAAAAAATATTTACTCTAGCCAGGCTGCCCATTGTACTTTGTACCACTTTGGGGTTGTACATATCTGCACATGCAGGTGAACAAACTATATTTTCAATACCAAACCAATCTGCTGTGCGGATGATTGTACCTAAATTTCCGGGATCTTGTATAGCATCTAAAACCAATGTAATTTTTCCTTTTATATTTTTCGCTTCATTTTCACTTTTCTTTTTAAATACTGCCAGCACCTTATTTGGCGTGGCAAGCAGCGAAATTTTATCCAGTTCAAAATCTTTTACTGCAG
Organism: Ferruginibacter sp.; assembly: GCA_043757165.1. GTDB lineage: Bacteria > Bacteroidota > Bacteroidia > Chitinophagales > Chitinophagaceae > Ferruginibacter. The sequence goes on along the minus strand of JAYVPT010000059.1, from coordinate 45,168 downwards.
TTACGGCTGTACCGGAATATTTTTTCAGAATAATTTCATTGTTTTGCAGCCAGTCATATTCAGCAAACAGTTCCCTGCAAACAAATTCCCGGCTGTCTAATAATTCCAAAACCACTTTTGTGCCTTCGGCAATAAACACTCCATATTCATCTCTGAATTTTTTATGGTGTAAACTTTGGATATATTTGGTATGTGTTTTGTTAAGCATTGTTGACTAATTGAATTTATGCCCATAAGTAACCCTCATAAAGCAGGTTTTTTACAGCCATTGAAAAATATATTTTTTCTTTCTCTTCTCCTTTCCTCATGTATTGTGCCTAAGCATTATCAAAAAGATAAACCTTTTGTAACCAAAAACAGCATCGAAGTTAAGGGAGGAAAATTTACCAAAGATGAAACCAGTGCTTTAAAATCACGTTTAAATGCACAGTTAGACGACAGTGCCAAAGTAAATGTAGTGGATAAATATTTTATCCGTCATGTGTATAATAAGCCACCGGCATTTGATACAACTTATGCTGCACAATCTGCACGTAATATGCAGGCCTCAATGTTACACCTGGGTTATTACCAGGCTAAGGCATCTTATAAAGCTGATACCGCAGATAAAAAAAGAGTTCATGTGCAATATATAGTTGAACCCGGCAAACCTACGCTTATTGATACTATCAGTTATCACCTTCGCAGGCAGGATTTGCAGGAACTGGCCGATCAAAATATAAGTAAAAGTTTATTGAAGGAAGGTAAACCTGTAACCAAAGCGGGAGTATTGGGAGAAATAAGCAGGCTGGTGGAGTTATACAGGAACAATGGCTATTATAAGTTTACAGCAGAAGAATTAAAGGTAAGAGGCGATACTACACTGGAAGCATTAACCAATATCAGTGACGACCCTTTTGAACAATTACGTTTATTGGCAGAAGCCCAGCAACAAAAAGATTCGCCTACAATAAAACTGGCTGTTGTACTAAACCAGCCTAAAGATACGGGCAGGTTAAAGAAATATTATATCAACAATGTTTATATCCTTCCGGATTACCGCCCTGGTGATAAACTGAATGCAGACCCACCTTTGGAAGAGCGTGTTACAGATAAATCTAAATATGTGGTACGTTTCCATAATAAATTATTCCGCACCGGTTTTCTAATTCGCAATATGACGCTTAAGAAAGGTGATTTGTATAACCAGGGAAATTATTACAAAATGTTGAACAATTTTTCCAGGGCCGGGGTATGGCAAAGTGTAAACATAGATATTGTGGATTTAAAAGACAGCAGCAATAAGATTGATCTTGTTATAGAACTGATACCAGCCAAACAATTCAGTTTTGAGGCCTCTGTAGAAGCCAGTTATTCCGCTACCAGTAATACCAATAGTGTTACTGCTGCCAATGCCGGAAACCTGATAGGTTTATCGGGTAACGTTGCGCTAACCAACCGTAATTTGGGCAAAGAGGGTATTAAAATGACCAATTCCATAAGAACCGGTATTGAGTTAAATCTTAAACCTGACAGCAGCAAAAGAAAAAATATCATCAACTCCAATGAATTAAGCTTAACCAACGGTATTATAATTCCACGTTTTATTTTGCCCCGTTTTATTTTACAGCTTAACAGGGATTCAACAAAGTCAAGGTTTCAGTTGCCACAGACATTCAGTACTGTTAATTTATCTTATATCAACAGGATAAATTTATTTAACCTTCAGTCTTTTAACCTTGGTTTAGGTTATAGCTGGTATAATAAAAAAAATGCTCAAAAAAGTGCTCAATGGGTAATTAAACCATTTAATATAGAGTTTGCAAAATTGTATAATGAAACAGATAGTTTTATAAAGACATTAGAACTTAATCCTTTTTTACGCTATTCATTTAATACTTCATTAGTAGCAGGTGGAAGTATTGGATATAATGTCACTACACTTAACAAAAAAATTAACGGAAGGCAACATAACCTGAAAGTAAATTTGGAGGAATCCGGATTTCCGCTCTTTTTTGTTCCTTTGCGTTCCTTAAATGCTTTTAATAATTATCTGCGTCAGTATTTAAAAACTGATTTGGAATATACGCATTCCCGGAGCAAACTAAAATCGGCACTGGTGTTTCGTTTGTTTGGGGGTATAGGTATAGCATCTAAAAAAGATACCACACTCCCCTTCTTTAAACAATATTTTGGCGGGGGAAGTAACAGTATGAGAGGATGGCCCATTCGTGGCATTGGACGTGGCTCTCAACCGTTAGCACCTTATGGCACCAATAAATTCAATGATCGTACCGGCGACATACAGTTAGAAGGAAATATTGAATTCCGGCATGACCTGGTACAGATCATCCCCAATTCCATCATGTTAAAGGGGGCTTTTTTTGTAGATGCCGGAAATATATGGAACCTCAGAAATTCAAAACCCGGCGGTGGTACTGATAGCGCCCAGTTTAAATTAAAAAATTTATGGAAAGAACTTGGTATCAATGCCGGTTATGGTTTCAGGCTGGATTTTAATTACTTCCTTATAAGGTTTGATTTTGGATTTAGATTTAAACGGCCTGAATTAAGTTATATCAATGATGGCTGGAAAATACCATCGTTAGGGTTTAATGATGTATTTCAAAAATTTTTTACCAAGGGGGCTAATGATGAATACCGTAAATGGCGTTATGAGAATTTTAATTTCACCATTGGAATCAACTATCCTTTTTAAATGGTTAATTGTTGGCAGCCTTAGACACAGACCCTAAAGATTCAAATATGAATAAAATATTTAAGCTTATAATATTATTTTCTTTGGTTTCAAATACGGCCAAATCACAATTTACTATAAAAGATTTCGAATTGTGTCTTGATAACGTAAAGTCCGAGGATAGCATTTTACTCTTAACAAAGGAGGAACTTTTAAAAAGTAAAAAGATTATTCCAAATTATTCTTGGTTCACTATTGAATCTGTAGTTGTTTATATCGGTGAAGGAAACTATACGAGTGAAATAATGGTAGTTAATTTACCAAACAATGTATTTACCGATGAAAGCAGAAAAAAGTTTGAAAGACTGCTACCTGGAGAAATTCTCACCATAGAAGTAAAAGGACATAATAAACAAAACGTGCAAGTAGATTGGGGAACATTATTTATTAAAATTATTGATAAGTAATAATCGTTGAGATGCACCTCAAATCGAAATCGGCAGCCAACAAAAGTATCCAATGAATTAACCAACACCAATTAACATTTCAAATGTTTCCATACCAACAGCACCGGCAACGGTAAACTCACCAATTCTTGTGCGTCGTAAACTGCTAAGGTAACCACCACAACTTAATGCAGCGCCGAAATCATTGGCAAGGCTGCGGATATAAGTTCCGGTGGAGCAAATAACTTTAAAATGTACAACAGGTATATCAATACGGGTTATTTCAAATGAGCTGATGGTAATTTTTCTTGCTTTCAATTCTACATCCACACCTCTTCTGGCCAGTTCGTATAAAGCCACACCATCTTTTTTAATGGCAGAATAAATTGGGGGAAACTGTTCTATTTCGCCAATGAATTGTTGAGTTGTATTTTGCAACAGTTCTTCTGTTAAAAACGCAATATCTTTTTGTTGACCGGGTTCGCTTTCCAGGTCATAGGTTGGTGTAACAGCACCTAATGTCATAGTGCCGGTATATTCTTTTTCGGCGGCCATGTATTCATTTATCTTTTTTGTAAACTTTCCGGTGCAAACAATTAATAAACCGGTAGCCAATGGATCTAATGTGCCGGCATGGCCTATTTTTTTTATCTGTAAAATGCTGCGTAGTTTTCTTACCACATCAAACGATGTCCAGTGCAGGGGTTTATCTATCAGTATTGCTTTACCATCAAGATAAGTTTGTTGCAGTGCTGCATCAACAGGTGGCCTTTGTACTCTTTCTTTTCTTACAGGTGTTTCTCCACCTGCTTCAATTATTTTATTGGTATAACGCTCCCGGTATGTTTGTTTTCTTGCCAAAATAAATACTCCTTTAATATGCAAATCTAAAGCTCTAAACTTTCTAAACGCTAAACCTTTATATTGCCTGTCTTGCTTTAAGTTCTAAATATTTATTCACCGCATTTACAGTAAGGTTTTCCGGCGCAGTAAGTACTGATAAGATGCCATGCTTCTGCAGTTCCTTTACAATCAGCCGTTTTTCAAACTCAAATTTTTCTGCAATGGTTTTTACATACACTTCTTCAATATTACCGGCATTTAAGTGAGAGAGCTTATGTAATTCTGTATTCTCAAAAAATACTACCAATAATAAATGATGTTTGGCAATGCTGCGTAAATAATTCAACTGCCTCCTTAATCCAGATAATGATTCAAAATTGGTGTACAATATCAGCAGGCTGCGATGCTTTATGCGGTTACGGATCTGCATGTATAACATCTCATAATCGCTTTCTAAAAAAGCAGTTTCCTGATTGTATAATAATTGTAAAATATTTTCCCGTTGAATTGGTTTCCTGTCGGCAGCAATTAAGGAACCCATTTTGTTTGCAAATGTCATTACTCCCACCCTGTCTTGCTTTTGCAAACAAACATTACTTAACACCAAGGTACTGTTAATAGCATAATCCAGTAAAGTAAGCTCATTAAAAGGCATTTTCATCAACCTGCCTTTATCTATAATACTATATACCTGCTGGCTCCGTTCATCGGTATAATTATTTACCATTAAACTTCCTTTACGGGCTGTTGCCTTCCAGTTAATGGTTCTCATGTCATCTCCACGTACATATTCTTTTATCTGTTCAAATTCCATACTATGACCAATTTTACGCATCCGTTTATTGCCATGTTCCGATTGTATGGTGGTTTGGGAAAGTAATTCGTATTTACGCAATTGCATGTAAGATGGATAAACAGGAACTGTTTCTTCCATATCAATATCATGCCGCCGCATTAGTAAACCCAATAATGACCTTACATATAAAATGATATTGCCAAAATGATATTCACCTCTTTCAACCGGCCTTAATTTATAGATGATATTTTTTTGTTCCCTTGCAGTAAAACGGTGTGTTAACTTCCAGTCTCTTTTTTGAAACTGAACCGGTAACTCATCAATGATCTCCATTATTACTGTAAATGGCATCCGGTTGATAACCTGTAACTCAATTTTATTTTCATCACCATTACTTAAGCGGTCGGCTGTTAAACGTTTTGCTGCCGGGCTTCTGCTGATGATAAATAAAAAGAAGTAATCGATCAATACCAATATTACAAGTACAGCTACAAGTATTTTTGGTAATTGTATTAGTGGGTTATAAAAAAAAGAAAGCACAAATAAAACTATACAAAAGCCTGCGGCAAGATAAAATCTTGTTGTAAGAAATAAATTACCGATATATTTTTTTACAGGACTCAATTGCTATACAATTCTGAAATGGTGAATAAAGTTATGCAGTACAAGAGTGCGACGCCAATGAAGATGATTAGAATTACTGAAGCCGGGTTCAAAAGAATCAACTCATCCTTATCAACGGGGTACCTCAATAGCTTTTAAAATAGTATCAATCAAATCATCAGCAGTAATGCCTTCCATTTCTTTTTCGGCCGTAAGAATAATACGGTGGCGCAATACATGCGGCGCCATTTCCACAATATCTTCTGGTGTAACAAAGTCCCGTCCTTTAATGGCTGCATTTGCTTTTGCCGAACGTAGAATAGCCAGCGAAGCTCTTGGAGAAGCGCCTAAATACAATGCCGGGTTATTTCTTGTTTCGTTAACAATACGTGCAATAAACTCAATTAATTTTAGTTCGATGATGATTGATTGTACCTGGTTGCGATAATGCTGTATATCTGCCGGGGACAATACTTTTTTTACATCTTCCAGCATTTGCCCCTGAGATTTTCCCTGTTGATTGGTTAATATATTTATTTCTTCTGCCAGGGTTGGGTACTTCACTTCTATTTTAAAAAGAAAACGATCCAGTTGTGCTTCGGGCAAACGGTACGTGCCTTCCTGTTCTATTGGGTTTTGTGTGGCCAGCACAATAAACGGCATACGCATTTGATGAGAAACCCCATCAACTGTTACCTGCCGCTCTTCCATTACTTCAAACAAAGCGGCCTGTGTTTTTGCCGGTGCCCTGTTAATTTCATCAATCAAAATAATATTGCTGAATATAGGGCCTGTTTTAAAACGAAAGTCACCCTCCTTTGGATTAAATACAGATGTTCCCACCACATCACTCGGCATAAGGTCGGGGGTAAACTGTAACCTCGAAAAATCAACATCAATGATCTTTGCCATCAGTTTTGCAGTTAATGTTTTTGCAACACCAGGTACGCCTTCAATTAAAATATGCCCATCGCAAAGCAAACCTATCAGCAACAGGTCAACCATTTTATACTGACCAACAATTATACGGCCTATCTCAGTCCGGATTTCGTATGCAGATTTATTAAGTCCGCTTAAATCTACACGTTGTTGAAAAATGTTTTCTTCCATCTGTTATTATATTTTACTTAATTTTTTTATAGAAACGCTGTATTTGATCGTTTAAAGATAACAATTGGTAATCATCTACCGCATCTGTATTGTGTGCATGGCTGATTGTTCTGTACAAAGATTCCACTTTATCTTTTTCCACACCGCTTTTTCTGCTTAGTGTGGTAATAAAATCCTCATTAATTAAATTGGTATTTAAGTAATAATTATTCCTTACGTACTCATTAAAATAAGTGATCATTTTTTCAGCAATATTTTTATTGTCTTTTTTTTGCAGGTATAAACGGCCAATGGTTTCGGTAAAAGTAACTGTGGTATTTTCGTTGGGTTTTATTTTTTCTATGATACGCTGCCTGCGTTTACTACCAAATAAAATATAGAGTAATAACAAAAGAAGGCCTAACCAAAAAGCTGCTGCCAGTGCCGGATGCTTCATTATCTCACTTAAAGAAGAGAAACGATTGTCTTCATTATTTTTGTTGCTGTTTCTCCTTGAAGAAAGCTTACGGTAATAATCGTCCCAGTACAAATGATCGGGATAGTTGTTTGTATATCCAAATGCATTTTGCAGGTATTTATAATTATCCTGCTGTAACAGAAAGTAGTTGCTGAATACTTTTGGGTCGCAATGTAAAAACAATTTGCCTTTGCCATGAAAAAAAAGTATAAAGTTGGGTTGTTGTTGTTCATTAACCCCCAGCACTTTTGTAAAAACGGTATCCTTAAAAGAAAATGAATTTTTAAATGGAAGGTAGTAATAAGGGAAAGGTGATTCCTGCAATTTGGTATCAGTGGTGCGTAGTGAATCAAAGAAATTATAATACGGTAATGGCCTGTAATTTTCTTTACATTTAATTTCGTCCAGCAGTTCATTGTCAATATAATTAGCTGCAATAAAAAGGCTGTTGCCAGCATATACATAATCCAACATGGCTTTTTTTTCATCCACATTTAAATACAGACGGGGTGTAATGCAAACATAAAGAGCAGCGGTATCGGAAATGTCATTCCAGGTTTTATTAAAAGGGAGTTTTTTATCCCTGATATTATTACGGCTGAACATTGTTTCCATTTGCCGGTATGCAATGTAAGTGCCAAAAGGATTTTTATCTGCTTTGGAAAATGTTTCAGATAAAGATGGCATACGTTTATCTGCCGGAAGTTTGCAGGCAGCAAACAGCCCGGTTGCCGCCAGCAGAAAAAAGATATATATATACTTTGTGCTCAAATCTAATTTTATAACTTATTATTAAATACCACAAAACCCGGTTCCATCTTCCGGTAAATGTTTTCGTCAATATCAAATTCGCCATACCATACATACTCATACTTTAATGTGAGTGCTGCAAAATCATTCTGGTAATGTTGATTTGTGATTTCTTTTACATATTGATAATTGGTTTTATCTGCTGCCAGCTGAATAAGATTTTTACCGGCCAGTTTATGTATGGTTTGTAAATAATGATAGCGTATTGCCAGCCTGAAATTGCCGGTTTTTAATGCCAGTTTTATCAAAGCGGTAAAATCACTTTCGCTGCTTATAATTTCTTCTGCCACTTGGGGTGGTGCTATTGCAGATTTGGGGCTTTTGCTGAAGGTGCCTTCTGTTAAAAACAATTTGTATAAAATAAACAATACAAAAAAAGCAGCCAGCAGCCATAAAAAAAACTGAAGTCCTCCGGATGACAGTATACCATCTAACCAGCTATTACCTCTTGGTTCGGAATAAGTTTTCGGTTTTTTATTTTGTTCTTCTTTTTTTTCTTTTAGTAAACTATCCAAGTATTTTGCATAGGCAAAGCTTTTTAAATTTTTCCACGCCTCCACCGAATCCCGGGGGAAAGTGATTTGGCTATAATATACCGTAGTGTCAATTTCAATTGTATTTTCTTTAGTATGAACAGTATTTTCTTCAACCGGTACCTGCGCAGTTGTTGAATCGTAAATATCTTCCTCTTTAATAAGGGTGCTGTCAGTATAGATGTATTTTTTTTCCTGCGCCTTTGCAGCAACACAAAACAGCAATACAATAATTGATATGAAAAATGTTTTACGCATTATCTTTTTTCAACCGGTTGATGATACCATCCGGCTGAATATAATATCCTTTTTTATGTAATTTTATAGGGAGAATAACAAAGTACCAGATGATAAATGATAATGAACAGACTAAAATTATAACGCTTGCCCAAACCGGCATGCCCGGATTATTTTCTTTAGCAAAAGTCTGGCTCATTAAATGCGTAACATAACTTTCAAAAAAAGCCGCCACAATAAATACCGGCACCAGGCATATCAATACTTTAGCTGCATCTTTAGCGCCATGCCTGAAGGAATGTATTCTTGAATAAGTGCCCGGAAATAAAATTCCGTTGGCCAGAATCAATCCTGCAGTTGCAGCAATTACAATGGCCGAAATTTCCAGTGTGCCGTGTACCCATATAACCAGTATTGATTTTATGCCTAATCCTTTTGAAAAAAACATATACTGAAAAGCGCCTAACATCATCCCGTTATTCCACATAATTTTTACTGTGTAAATACCTAATGTAAAGCCGGCAATAAAAGTAAAAAAAGCTACTTTAATATTATTGAACCCAATACGCACAAACATAGTAAAAGGGTTCTCATCTTTATACACACCAAAAGGATCACCTTTGGCAATATTTTCTTCTGTAATGTTCACATACTCATCTCCTAAAATTCCTCTTACAAAATCTTCGTTATACATAGAAGAGAACACCCCAATTGAAACAAACAGTATAAAAAGTAAAGTGGTAAACAAAAATATGCGGTGATATTTTTTAAATAAAAGTGGTAATTCAAACTTCCAGAACTGAAAAATGCGGCTGTATTTTTCCTTCTTATTTTGATAAATGCTTTGATAGATACCGGCAGCAATCCCATTGATCCACCGGGTAACTTTACTTTTGGGATAAAAGGTTTTTGCATACGAGAGGTCATCGATAAGTGTTATAAAACGTTCCGCCGTTTCATCAGGGTTATCGGTTGGTGAATGCTGGTATTCCTTCCACTTGTCCGCATTCTTTTTAATAAACATTGCCTCTCTCATTCCTTAAAATTACGAATTACCAATTTGAACCTACAAATTCATGAATTTTTTATAAACAAAAAAATTCATGTTTGGTGCTATCTCTTAAAAGCATGTTGTATTTTGCACAACGCATGTCCATTATACAAATAAATACTGCATTTAATATTGACCTGGAATTTGACATAGCAGAGTTTCACAAAAGGCTGCTGGCTTATCTTATTGACTATGTATTAATGGTTATTTATTTGTGGAGTATGAAATCGTTGCTTTATTATGGGTTCAGGCTCGATTTTGATGCCAATATGGGGCTTGATATTTTGCTCATATCTGTTCCAATGCTTTTTTACTCGTTACTTACCGAGCTATGGATGAATGGCCAAACCGTAGGAAAAAAACTGATGGCCATCCGTGTGATTAGCCTTGAAGGTGGCGAACCTACCCTCGGTCAATACATTTTACGCTGGATAACAAAATTTTTTGAATGGCCATTTTTGTTTGGTTATATCTTCTTTTCCCGTGAAATGCTTTTTGCCTATGCTTTTGTAACCGGTTTTTTTGGTATTGCAGTCGTTATTATTATAGCTGTTACGCCCAAGAGCCAGCGCCTTGGTGATCTGGCTGCAGGCACCGTTGTGGTAAATACAAAGACCAGGCTCACCATTGACGATACCATTTTTATGGATGTTAATAAAACAGATTATAAAGTGATGTTTCCTGATGTGATGCGGCTAAGCGACCGGGATATAAACACCATAAAAGGAGTGGTAACACAGGCAAATAAAAGTGGCAATTACGAAATGTGTAACCGGGTTGCCATGAAAGTGAAGGATGTTTTAAAAGTAAATACCAATATGCATCCCGATCAGTTTTTAGAAAAATTGTTGGAAGACTATAATTATTTAGCAACAAGAGAATAAAACATCACCTGTTTTTAACGGGTGATGTTTTGATTTGCCATTCCCGTTTTACACTAAAAACTCCTGCCAACACCTGCAACGGATATTACAAGTATGGCCAATACCATAATTACCACAACAATAATGGTTAAAATACCCAGTATTCTAAAATAAGTGGCCAGCTTATTAAGTCCAAGACCAAAAGAACCCTGGTCAGTTAATTCAATTCCTTTTTTAATATTTGAAGCCGCATTGATAAGCGTTATATTTAATAAAAGGGAGATTGCCAGCGTAATTATTATTCCAAAAATTCCTGAACCTGAGGCACTGCTTCCGCCATAGCTGCTCACTTTTCCTAATGCCATTATAGTAGAAAGTAATGAAATACCTAAAGCCACAAATCCTACTATAGCATTAATATTGGCCCACTGTGCAATACCGGCAAATTGAGATTTTCCATCCTCATCGATATTAAGATCAAAAATGGTGCTGTCTTGATTATTTTCCATTATAATAAAATTATAGATTATTTAAATATGTTGTAAATATTACTCAGCAAAGAAAGGATAGCAAAAACAGTGGTAATAATAAAAAAGGTTTTAAGCGATTTCAAAGCTGTATTAAATTCACTTGTATTTTCGCTTAAAAGGGCAGTTTTTATTTTACGGGAAAAGTTAAACAGGAAATAATAAACAAAAGCAACAATTGCAACAACAAAAACAATTATTATTATAAAAACAGCTCCGTTAAAACCTCCAAAAACATCGTAAGCACTTCCAAACCTTTTAAAAATATTACCAATGGTTGCGCCGCCAGCTATTCCGGCTAACAGTATTAATCCGCAGGCACCAAACATTACTATTGAAATAAATTTTGCCCATTTACCGGATTCGTTCAGTTGTTGCCGCACCTGGTCATCAATTTGCAAGTCCATATTAGTTAAATGGTCATGTTGTAAATTTTCCATAATTTTTTTTTGGTTAAAAGATATAACGAATATGTAAAACTTTATCCATACCGCAAAACAAACGGCGTTGAAGTTTTCAACGCCGTAGTTATAAGTTTTATAAAAGAAAAATTAATATGCCCTTGCAAACAGTACTCTTTGTGTACTGGGTTTACCTGTTAAAATACAGCTGCCATCTACCTGTTTATTATCTAAAGGGATGCAACGTATGGTAGCTTTGGTTTGTTCCTTAATTTTTTCTTCTGTTTCTGCACTGCCATCCCAATGTGCCGCAACAAATCCACCTTTATCATCTAATAGTTTTACAAACTCATCCCAGCTATCAGCATTGGTAATATGTTCATTTCTAAAAGCCAGGGCTTTGTTGAAAATATTTTGCTGAATATCTTCCAATAATTTTACCACATAACCGGCAAGGCCATCAATACTCACACTGCTTTTTTCTTTCGTATCACGTCTTGCCAGTTCCACCACTTTATTTTCAATATCACGTAAACCCATCGCAATACGAACAGGCACTCCTTTTAATTCATGCTCGGCAAATTTCCATCCAGGACGGCTGTTATCGTTATTATCATATTTAGCCCTTATACCCAATACCTTTAACTCTGCAATCAGCGTATTGGCTTTTTCATCAATTACCGGTTTGCTTTCTTCTCCTTTATAAATAGGAACAATGACTACCTGCACCGGTGCAATTTTAGGCGGCATTATCAATCCCTGGTCATCACTATGTGCCATTATTAATGCACCTATTAAACGGGTACTTACACCCCACGATGTTGCCCATACATAATCCAACGTATTATTTTTATCGCTGAATTTTACATCAAAGGCCTTTGCAAAATTTTGCCCAAGGAAATGTGATGTACCTGCCTGTAATGCTTTTCCGTCCTGCATTAATGCTTCTATGCAGTAGGTATCTTCTGCACCGGCAAAGCGTTCGTTGGCAGTTTTTATTCCTTTAATTACAGGCACCGCCATCCATTCTTCTGCAAACTCAGCATATACATCCAGCATTTTTTTTGTTTCATCAATGGCTTCTTCCTTTGTGGCATGTGCAGTGTGACCTTCCTGCCATAAAAATTCGGCAGTACGTAAAAATAATCTTGTACGCATTTCCCAACGCACCACATTTGCCCATTGATTGATAAGTAAAGGAAGATCCCGGTAAGATTGTATCCAGCCTTTATAAGTATTCCAGATAATGGCTTCACTAGTTGGGCGGATGATCAATTCTTCCTCCAGTTTTGCATCAGGATCAACCATTAATTTACCTGGTTTTTCAGGATCATTTTTTAACCGGTAATGTGTAACAATAGCACATTCCTTTGCAAAGCCTTCTGCATTTTTTTCCTCTGCTTCAAACAAACTTTTGGGAACAAATAAAGGGAAGTAGGCATTTTGATGCCCGGTATCTTTAAACATTTTGTCTAACTGATCCCTCATATTTTCCCATAAGGCAAAGCCATAAGGTTTTATAACCATGCAGCCCCGTACGGCTGAGTAATCAGCCAGGCCTCCTTTAATTACCAGGTCGTTATACCATTGCGAATAATCTTCTGCTCTTGATGTAAGTTCTTTGCTCATTTCTATTTACTAAAAGGTGATTTTATTTTTATTTTTTGTTCTGTATTTAATCTTTCTTCAACAGCGATCAACTCCTTAAACCTCAAATACTTCACGGCTCCTTCAACAGTTTATTAAACCTACAGAGGTTTAGCACATCTTTAACATCAACCTGCTAAACTTAAATGTCTTTTAGCAAAACATTTGGATTATCTTTATAGTACATCAAAAGCAGCACAAAAGTAGCAACTTCATTTTTAATCGTTTAAAACTATTGCCATGAATGCTAAAATTTTACTTATTGCCTTATCAGCAGCAGCTTTCAGCAGTTGCAGTACCGCATATAAAAGCGGCCAAACACCAGATGATGTTTATTATTCTCCGGTAAGAGTTGTTGATGAAACCCGAAATGATGACAGGAACCGGAATGAAACCCGGCAGACAGAAACCACTGCCGAAGATGCAAGAATAAGAATGAGGATACGTGACCCCAGGTGGAGAGATTTTGATAATGATTATGATTACAGCTATAATAACAGCCCGTATAAATATTGTACCTGTACCTGTAACAATTATGGGTATTATTACAATCCCAATTATTATTCAAGACCGGTTTATTATCCAATAGTTGTTGCAAAAGCACCAGTGAATACAACCCCAAGAATGGTAAACCTTAATTCTTATAAAAATTATAGTAATGCCGTATCAAGCAATGACCCTAAAACAGGCCGCAGCAGTATTTGGGTTAATCCATCAAAGCAATACAATAACAGTAATAACAGTGGCAGTAAGGTAGGCAATGTTTTAAGAGAGGTGTTTACCCCTAGTACAAATAACAACAGTAATTCTTCATCAAATAATAATACCAGAACTTATTCACCGGCCCCATCTTCAAACAGTTCATCTGGCAGCAGTGGAGGTTCTTCGTCAGGTGGCAGCAGTTCAGGCAGCGTGTCAAGACCGGGCAGAGGTGGATAGTACCCCATCTTTATTCCCTATTTCATTTAAGTAATGAATCAGGAATATTTTTTTTAGATCATTCAGGTTATATATCCCAAACAATATTTTGGAAGGATAAACTATTAATATTATGAAACGATATTTACTCTTAATAAATCTTATTACCTGCTCTGTAATTTATGCCCAAACACCGGAAGATGCATTACGCTATTCTTTTTATCCTCAAAACGGAACTGCCCGTAATTTAGCAATCGGTGGTGCTATGGGTTCTTTGGGCGGAGATATTACAGCCACTTTTGTAAACCCGGCAGGGCTTGGCTTTTATAAAACCAATGAGTTTGTTTTAACACCCGGATTTTTATTAAATAATAACAAAATAAATTACAGGGAAAAATTAAATAAAACCAAAAAGAATGCTTTTGAGTTTGGTACCAGTGGATGGGTATGGGGCTTTACCCCACGTTATAATACTAAAAATTCCAGTGCCGTTAGTTTGGCTGTAACGCAAACTGCAAACTTTAATAATACCATCCAATACAAAGGTTTAAATAATTACAGTTCCTTTAGTGAACAGTTTGCTGAAGAATTTGCAAAAAGCGGTTATTCTATCGACCAGGTTTTAAATGTAAATTCCCCTTTGCCTTATGGTTCTGCAACAGCATTATATACTTACTTAATTGATACTATAAAAGTAAACGGTCTTTACCAGGTTAAAGGAGCCCCTGAATATATTTTAGATGCTGGACAGGCAATAAAACAGGAAATGATCCATAACACTACAGGCGGCATTACTGAATTTGCGTTAGGACTTGCTAATAATTATAAAGATAAATTGTTTTTAGGACTGTCATTTGGCGTTCCACTTATACGATACACAAGTGATTTAAGTTTTAACGAGTCTGATACATCAAAAAATACCTCTAATCATTTTAACCTGTTTAAATACACCGATAATTTCTCCACTACAGGTGCCGGCATAAATGCAAAACTGGGGGTTATTTTTAAACCTAAAGAGTATATTCGTATTGGTTTTGCCGTACACACGCCCACTTTTATGAGGTTAAGTGATAAGCGCACTACAACTTTATATACAGAACTTGAAAATCCTGTTGGCAATTTCAGTGTATCATCTAAAACATTTACAAATGGCATTGAGGGTAAAAGTAAATACATGCAGACTACGCCATTTAAAGCTATGCTTAGTGCATCTTATGTTTTTAGAGAAATATCAAATGTAAAAAAACAACGTGCTTTTTTAACTGCCGATGTTGAATATGTACATCATAAGGGCTCCAGGTTTAGCAGTGATAACGAAACCCCAACTGAAGCAGAAAAAGCCTATTACAAAGATCTGGGGGCTGTAATCAAAAGTCAATATAAAGGCGCTTTTAATTTCAGACTGGGCGGAGAATTGAAGTTTAATACCATTATGGGAAGATTAGGTTTTGCTTATTATGGTAATCCTTATAAAGATGTACCTTATAAGGCCAACAGGATGCTTTTAAGTGGAGGATTGGGTTACAGGAATAAGGGAATGTTTTTTGATTTAACTTATGTACATGCAATTACAAAAGATGTGGATTTGCCCTATCGCCTGGAAGACCGTGCCAATACTTATGCAAGCGTTAAACAACAGCGTGGTAATATTGCAGCAACTATAGGTTTTAAATTTTAAGAAAATTTAATTGAAAGTGTAACTTTTTTCACTCACATTACGTATTTTTATATTAAACTAAGCAGCCATGAAAAAAATTACACTTCTTTTTTTGATATGCACTGTGTCATATTTTTCTTTAAAAGCAGAAAATAGTTTTCAGCAGTATACCGGCAAATATATATTCTCTCAGGGAAGCCTTTTTACTGAAATAAATGTAGTGATAGATAATGGCGCTTTGCAGCTAAGCTCCGTATTGGGCAATACTGTTATTGAAAAAGGAGATAATGATAAATTTACCATTCCCTCGTATAATGGCACAGCAGTTTTTGTAAGGAATGAGGCTAAAAAAATAACAGGAATAAAAATTGAAGCAATGGGAGTTTCTTTAGAAGGAACTAAGGAGGAAAAAGAGGTAAATACAAATGCACCTGTGCCTAATTATAAAGCTACTTTCCCAATGAAATTTCTTCCAGCAATGATGATACTGGAAGATGAGGAGATACCCACTTTATCTCAACATCCTTTTTAAACCAGGTCATCTGTCGCTTTGCATAATGGCGGGTATTTAATTTAATTTGTTTTATAGCTTGCTCAATAAGCAGGGTACCTTCTGTATAATCAAACAATTCCCTGTAACCAACTGTTTGCAATGCATTCAGGTTTTTATATTGTTGCAGTTGTCTCACTTCGTCAGGTAAACCCTGCAGTATCATTTCATCAACACGGCTGTTAATATTTTTATACAATTCTTCTTTAGGTAATTCCAATCCTATTTTTATAATATTGAAATCACGTTGTTTTTTTTGTTGCGTTTGAAAATCAAGGATGGATCTGCCACTCGATAATTTTACTTCCAAAGCTCTCATTAAGCGCTGGGGGTTTTTTATTTCCCCTTTTGCAAAATAAACAGGATCATTTTTTTGTACTTCCTGTTGCAGCCATTCCAATCCCCGAAATTGATAATCCGAAATTATTTTTTCCCGTATAAGCATATCAACACTAGGAACTTCATCAATGCCATTGCAAAAGGCTTTTACGTATAAGCCTGTACCACCTACCATTACTGCAGTATCATGTTGTATAAAGATCTCATTTACTTTCTGCAAAGCATATTGCTCAAATACAACTGCATTTACATCATCTTTAACCGAATGGGAATTTATAAAATAATGTTTTACCAATTGCAATTGCTCCGGCGAAGGCTTTGCCACACCAATATTTAATTCTTTAAAACACTGGCGGCTGTCTGCAGAAATAATTTGTGTGCCTGATTGTTGTGCTACCTGAATGGCGAAAGATGTTTTACCAACTGCCGTGGGACCGGCAATAATGATACAGGTTTTTTGCATAAAACTTGTTTGAGTTTGTAAAGAACTCTTAACAATTGATAATTATATAATTGAAAATGGATAATTTTTCCCGTTAAAAACCATATTAATAAACAATAACTAACTAAATTCCAGAAAAAAAATGCATATCGATACAATTATTGATTAGCCAATTATCAAATATCCATTAATTTAAAATCCATCATTCCCTTCATCAGTTGTTGCTTCTTCCTCCTCTTCTCCACCGGCAGCTTCTCCGTCTTCTCCTTGTTCACTAAATCCGTCCTTTAATGCCTCAGGCTGCAGGTCGTACTTTTCTTCCATTTCTGCAAGGCGGCTGTCAACCAACCCTTTTGTGCCATATTGAGATGGTGCAATGCCTTCAGTTCTCACACAACATGGATATACCAGTTTTTTATTTTCTTCCTTATCAACATTTATCAGCTCCACCATAAAATGCCAGAACTTATTAAAATCGTATTCGTAAATAAATTTTTGATTTGGATTACTGATCTCTGAACTGATAAGTGTATCAGCCATAACAAATGGTTCTGCTTTATATTCCTTATCATATTTTTCCAAAGAAATTTCCCTGCCTTTTAACCAGTTGTCGTTGCTCCGGTAAAATGTTGCTTTATGTTTTGAATCAAATTCATAACTTTTTAAAATACAACTGTGCAATTCCAAAAAAGTTTGTGTATGACGGATAGCAATATCACGGTAAATACTATCATCATCTTCCCAGTAAATCCTGAATTTTAAAATAGCCATGATGTAAAATTATGAATTATGAGTTAAGAATTATGAATTAAAGCCAGAAATTCCCAACTCTTTTGCTTTTTCAAGCATAAAATTATAAGCAGCCTCATATTCATTACGAATAACACCATCCAAAATTGCATCTCTTATAGCATTTTTTATATCGCCTACTTTGCGGCATGGCCGCAGGTTAAAGGTTTGCATAATTATTTCACCGGTAATGGGTGGCTGCCAGTTGCGTAAATGATCTTTCTCCTCCACTTCAGCACAACGTTTACGCACCATTTCAAAATTCTCTAAAAAACGTTTTACTTTTTGTTTATTTTTAGATGTGATGTCTGCCGCACATAAAGTCATTAATGCATCAAAATCTTCTCCTGCATCAAACAATAACCTTCTTATGGCGCTGTCAGTAATATTTTCTTTGGTAAGACTGATGGGCCGCAAATGCAGTTCCACCATCTTACGTACAAATTTCATTTTTTCGTTTTGGGGCAATTTTAATTTGGTAAAAATTTTTGGCACCATTCTTCCGCCAACAGCTTCATGGCCATGAAAGGTCCAGCCATGGCCTTCTTCAAATTTTTTTGTTATCGGCTTGGCAATATCATGCAATACAGCAGCCCACCGCAACCAAATATCGTTGGTATTGGGTGCAATATTATCTATCACCTGTAAAGTGTGATAAAAATTATCCTTATGCCCCATGCCATCAATATATTCTGCCCCGGCTAATTCCACCATTTGAGGAAAAATTATTTTCAATAACCCGGTTTTATACAACAGGTCAAAACCAATTGATGGTTTTACTGCCATTAAAATCTTATTGAGTTCATCTGCAATTCTTTCGCCACTTACAATTTTTATCCGTTCTGCATTTCCACCAATGGCAGTTAAAGTTTTTTCTTCAATGATAAAATTAAGTTGTGTAGCAAAACGTATGGCCCTCATCATACGTAAAGGATCGTCACTGAATGTTATTCCAGGTGCCAATGGTGTTCTAAGTATTTTTAATTCAATGTCAGTAATGCCACCGAATGGATCAACCAATGCTCCATAATCTGCTGGATTTAAACTTATGGCCATTGAATTAATGGTAAAGTCACGTCTGTTCTGATCATCTTCCATGCTGCCTGTTTCAACTGCAGGTTTGCGGCTGCTGAAATCATAGCTTTCTTTGCGGGCTCCTACAAATTCAATATCAAGGCCATCAACTTTTATTTGTGCCGTACCAAAGGTTTTAAAAAATTGTACTTCAGGTTTTGTTCTGAATTGTTGAGCAACTTCATGTGCAAGTTCAATGCCATCTCCAACACAAACAATATCCATATCTTTTGTTGGGCGGCCTAAAATTTTATCCCTTACAAAACCACCAATTAAATAGCAGGGCACACACAGCTTTTGTGCTGCATTTGCAATCTTTTTTAAAATATCCAGTTCTGTATTGGAGCAATTGATGTACATGGATTGCAAATATAGCCCCTGTCCCCTAAAGGGGAACTTGGCCCGATGATTATTCTTTTATCAAATCTTCTACAAAATAAAAGAGGTTAAAAGTATTTTAATTTACAAAAGCCCCTTCAGGGGTTTGGGGCTTGGCATCAATCTTGTCCATATACACATCCAAACAAAAAACACCATTTTAACTGTGTGGTTTGACATTTTGACTTTATATTTAATTAATTATGGATAAGAGATTTTATTTGCAGGGACAGGAAGAAGAAATGGAGTTTATGCCTATCATTCCTTTAAATGAAGAAGAAGACCCTGAGGCTGACCAGCAGGCTATTCCAGATGAATTGCCCATTTTACCATTACGGAATACAGTACTATTTCCTGGTGTTGTAATTCCTATTACAGTTGGCAGGGATAAGAGCATTAAAGCAGTAAATGATGCCCACAAGGCTGACAAATTGATAGGTGTGGTGGCGCAAAAAGACAGTAATGTAGAAGAACCTACTGTAAGCGATCTGGAAGATATTGGAACAGTGGCAAAAATCGTTAAACTGATAAAAATGCCCGATGGTGGCACCACCATTATTATACAGGGCCGTAAACGTTTTAAAATTGAAGAAATAACAACTGACGACCCGTATTTTAAAGCCAAAATAAAAGTTTTAAATGAAGAGAGCTTAAAAGGAGATGCGGATTTTGAAGCGATGGTTGGAAGTATTAAAGACCTGGCCGGACAAATTGTGGGCCTCTCTCCTAACCTGCCCAGCGAAGCCGCCATTATTTTAAAAAATATTGAGAACCCTTCTTTTTTAATTCATTTTGTAAGCAGCAATTTAAACAGCGATATAAAAGAAAAACAACGCCTGCTTGTAATAAGCAATATTAAAGCAAGGGCTGAGTTATTGATGAACCTGATGCAAACTGAGTTGCAGTATGCAGAACTGAAAAATAAAGTAACCAACAAAACAAGGAACGAATTAGATAAACAACAGCGGGAATATTTTTTACAACAACAAATGAAAGCCATTAAAGAAGAATTAGGTGGCGATAATGTGGCTGAAGTAAAAGAAATGCAGAAAAAAGCTGAAACCAAAAAATGGCCGGCTGCTACTAAAGATCTGTTCACTAAAGGAATTGAAAAGTTGGAACGCATGCATCCGTCTACTCCTGACTATTCAGTTACCTACAATCATCTTGACCTTATGCTTGACCTGCCGTGGAATGAGTATACAGAAGATCAATACGATTTAAAAAAATCGAAAAAAATTCTGGATCATGATCATTATGGTATGCAAAAAATTAAAGAACGTATTTTAGAATACTTAGCCGTATTAAAATTGAAAGGCGATATGAAATCGCCGATACTTTGTTTTTTAGGCCCTCCCGGTATTGGGAAAACCAGTTTGGGAAAAAGTATTGCAGCTGCAATCAACAGAAAATATGTACGGGTAAGTTTAGGTGGTGTGCATGATGAAAGTGAGATACGTGGTCACCGCAAAACCTATATTGGCGCAATGCCTGGGCGGATTGTTCAATCCATCCGTAAAATAAAATCAAGCAACCCGGTAATAATACTGGATGAAATTGATAAAGTGGGCAGCACGGCTCATGGCGATCCTTCTTCTGCATTGCTTGAAGTGCTGGATCCGGAACAGAACAATACTTTTTACGATAACTATTTAGAGTGTGAATATGATTTGAGTAAAGTATTATTTATTGCAACGGCCAATAACATCAGCAATATTCAACCGGCATTAAGAGACCGTTTAGAAATAATTGATTTGAGTGGTTATGCAGTTGAAGAAAAAATTGAAATTGCCAAACGCCATTTAATGCCTAAACAAAAAGATATGCACGGGCTTAAGGAAGGCAGTTTTAAATTAAGCGATACAGTATTACAAAAAATTATTGAAGACTACACCAGGGAAAGTGGCGTACGTGAATTAGACCGCCAGCTGGCGAGTATAATGCGTTACCAGGCAAAAGAACTGGTAATAAAAGGAAGACTAAAAGCCACCATTACCAATAATGATGTAGAAAAGATTTTAGGTAAACCAAGATACAGTAATGACCTGTACAAGATTGCCAATATGCCCGGCGTGGCTGTTGGCCTTGCATGGACCTATGTTGGTGGCGATATTCTTTTTATTGAAACACAGTTAAGTGAAGGCAAAGGCGAATTAAAACTTACCGGCAACCTCGGTAATGTAATGAAGGAAAGTGCCAGTACAGCATTTACTTATCTTGAAGCCAATTGTAAGAAAGTGAATATTGATCCTGAAATGTTTCAGAAAAAAGATATTCATATTCATGTACCTGAAGGTGCTGTACCAAAAGACGGGCCGAGTGCAGGTATAACCATGCTGGCCGCTTTAGCCAGCGCATTTACCGGCCGCAAAATAAAACCTTACTTAGCCATGACGGGTGAAATAACTTTACGTGGACAGGTATTACCGGTTGGTGGTATAAAAGAAAAAGTACTGGCAGCAAAACGTGCTGGTTTAAAAGAAATAATCATGTGCTGGCAAAACGAAAAAGATGTGGAAGAGATCAATAATCAATATATAAAAGGAATAAAGTTTCATTACGTAAAAACAATGCAACAGGTGCTGGATCTGGCGTTGGTATAATTTTATCCTGTTTTAAAACCTTTTAACATAATTTTTCTACAACCAGGCAACCATACTAAACAAAACTGCGTATATATTGTTGTTTAGTTAATCAACAGTTTTCATGTTGGTTGTTTTAAGGGTTAAAGAAACTCCCTCCTGTTCTCAGGAGGGAATTTTTTTGTAGTAATGCTGTCATGTCCAAGAAGGAGACATCCGACAGTAGCAGGAATAAGTAATTTATTAAGTATAAATCAGATTTCTTCCCGAAAGCATTCAGGATCGAAATGACAGAAACAATAAAAGTTAATCACCACTGTGGAAAATTTTAACTTCGTTATTCTGTTTCATTTTACGAATTTCAATTTATAATGAAGGAGAACAAAGAAATATCGGCCCTGTTACATTTGATGGATGACCCTGATGAATATGTTTACAATACCGTAAGCGATAAGATCATTTCATTTGGTAAAGACATTATACCTAACCTGGAACACCTTTGGGAGAACACCACCAATGAAGAGTTGCAGGAAAGGATTGAACTGCTTATACATAAACTGCATTTTAGAGACCTTACCGATGATTTTACTAATTGGGCAGCAGGCAATACTGATCTGTTACAAGGCGCTTTGCTGGTGGCAAGATATCATTATCCTGAATTGAACAACAATACCGTTTATCAGGAGATTGAAAAATTAAGACGCAATATATGGCTGGAGCTGAATAATTATCTTACCCCTTTGGAACAGGTAAATGTTATCACCAGTATTTTATATAATTATTACAAACAGGTTGGTGTTGAATTTGCGTATAATAATCCTGATGATTATTTAATTAATAAAGCGCTGGAAAGTAAAAAAGGCAATGCCATAAGTAACGGCATTATTTACCTGGTACTTTGCGAATTACTGGATGTTCCGGTTAAAGCCATTAATATACCACGCCAGTTTATATTGGGTTATTTCGATGTACAGTACGATATACTTAACCCGGTAGGCCATTCATCTGAAAAAATAAATTTTTATGTTGACCCTTTAAACGGACAAATGTACAGCCATAAAGATGTGGAGAGTTATTTCAAACGGATATCTGTTCTGCCAACCACATCTTATTTCCGGCAGATGAACAATAAAAAAATTATTCAGTTTTTACTGGAAGAGTTAAGTAAATGTTTTGATAACGAAAACAATCGTTATAAAATGAATGAACTGCTTTCATTAGCCAATTTATTAGACCCATGATATACCATATTGCAAAACAAACCGATTGGCAAAATGCACAGGAGAAAGGCTTTTATGAACCGCCTGCTTTTGCAACAGAAGGTTTTATACATGCCTGTAAAGAAGAACAGGTAGAAGGTGTTTTTGAAAGATATTTTAAAAATGAAACCGGCCTTATTGTGCTTCATATTGATGAACGCTATTTAACTCCACCCCATACTTTTATATTTGTAGCTGCATCAAACGATGAGTTTCCACATATTTTCGGGCAATTAAATATTGAGGCTGTAGTTGATGCCACAATTATTGAAGATTAATTATAAAAGTGTAAAACCATAAACAATGATCACCTGGTATGATTTTGAAAAGATAGACATGCGTGTGGGAACAATTATTGATGCAACAGATTTTGCCAATGCTAAGAAACCGGCTTACCAGCTTACCATAGATTTTGGCGATGTCGGCATTAAAAGATCATCGGCACAAATAACTGCTTTATACCCGAAAAAAAATTTAATTGGTAAACAGGTAATTGCCGTTGTAAATTTCCCGGCAAAACAAATTGCCAATTTTTTCAGTGAATGCCTGGTGCTGGGTGTTTACAACAAAAATAATGATGTGGTGCTGTTACAACCTTCGCTGGCTGTAAAAAATGGTTGTAAAATTGGCTGATCATTTACAGGTAAATGATTGTAAATTTATAGCCTGCCAAATGAATATCGAAATCGTATATTATCAATCTCCAATTGGTGTACTTGAAATACGCAGTACAGGTAATGTTATTTCTGATGTATTATTCTTAAACTCCTGGAAAGGTACCAAGGTAAATGAAGCTGAACTCGTTTTTACCAAGCCTCAATCCACAGCAATAAAAAACTGCATTAAACAACTTGATGAATATTTCAGCGGCAAAAGAATTGAATTTAAAATGGATATTTCGCAGGTTGGTACAGCATTTCAGCAAGGCGTTTGGAAAGAGCTGATGAATATTCCCTATGGCAGAACAATCAGTTATTTAGAATTAAGTAAACGCATTGGCAATGTAAAAGCAATACGTGCAGTGGGTACTGCCAATGGCAATAACAGTATTTGTATTATTGTTCCCTGCCACAGGGTTATTGGCAGCAATGGAGACCTGATTGGTTATGGTGGCGATTTGTGGCGAAAAAAATGGCTGCTGGAGCTTGAGGCGAAATATGCTCATGGTGTACAAACTTTGTTTTAAGGTTTGCCACAGATTAACAATGATTTTATTTTTATATAAAAGTTGAACAATGGTATGCCGGTGCAGTAAGCCCCGTTATCACGGGACAATGTCGCCATAAAAACAAATCCCATAAAAAAATCCTCCCTGCAAAAACAAAGAGGATTTACTATTTTAAAAATAAGAAAGTATTATTTTATCCAGCGGAAAAGACGTTTCCACCTTGGCCCACCTTCCCAGCTAAACCAAATTAGTGAAGCTTTACCCACCACATGATCTTCCGGTACAAAACCCCAAAAGCGGCTGTCCTGCGATTTGTGGCGGTTATCTCCCATCATCCAGTAGTAATCCATTTTAAAAGTGTAGCTATCTGCTTCTTTTCCATTGATAAAAATTTTTCCATCATGTTCTTCCCACTCATTATTTTCATATACATGAATTACTCTTTTATAAAGTGTAATATTTTCGGGGGTAAGTTTTATAGTTGCTCCTTTTTTAGGTACCCATAAACCACTGCCGCCAAAATTATCAACTGTCCATTTAAAAGGTGTGTTATTATAACAGTACGGATATACACCACTTATATTACTCTGCTCTCTTACAATCGAATCGATGCCAGATATTGTTTTCAATTTATCCAATTCGTTCTTGCTAAGATTTATTCGGTAAGTATTGCCATTAAATGTAGTAAAGTCTCCACTTGCACCTTCGTCTTCGGCCATATTGATATGAATTCCTTTCTCCCTTAGTAAGTCTTCATCCAACATAATATTTTTTGTTTTTACCATGTAAAAAGTAGAAATATTTTGAAAATCGGATGGCTTATTATTGATAAATAATGCCCCATCAATAACTTTTAAAGAATCACCTGCTATTGCTACACATCGCTTAACATAATTTTCCCTTTTATCAACAGGCCGGGTTTTAATAGTATAATCTTCCCAAACTTTATCCCTGCCTAAGTCCTGTACCAAATCGTAATAAGGTACCTTTGAATCATATTCTTTTGTTAGCGTATCACCACCAGGAAAATTAAACACTACAACATCATTTCTTTTTACCGGAGAAGCAAACCACCTTGTATAGGGAATATGTATCCATTCTACATAAGATTTTGTATTTAACCCCGGGATGGTATGATGTACAAAAGGCATTGCAATTGGTGTATTGGGAATACGTGGGCCGTACGCAGATTTACTCACAAATAAATAATCATTTATCAGCAATGTTTTTTCCATTGAACTGGTAGGAATTACATAGGCTTCAAAAACAAATGTGCGGATGATAGTGGCTGCAACCACGGCAAATGCTGCCGCATCGATCCATTCTCTTGCAGCTGATTTTTTGTAATTCTTCACCACTGAAGTACCGGCATATCTTTCACTTTTAGAAAATCCCATGTAAGGGAAGTATATAAAAGGAATAAATACAGCAGCAGCATGGTGCCAAAAATTAAACCGGCCAAAATGCTCTACAAATTTAATAAGTATCCAGATAGTGATAAACTGGCCTGCAATTGGAATGAATTGTAAAAAGAACCAATACTTTTTAAGTTCCATTTTTTCTACCATGCACCAGGTATTATAAAAGGGTACAAATGCCTTCCAGCTTTCAATACCTGCCTTTTTAAACATCCCGTACAATCCAATATGCCAGCCAATTGTTGCTACAATAAAAATGATCAAACCAACGCCCATATTTTTTGTTTTAAGTGTGCCAAAAATACCATAATAAATGTTACCAAGTAAAACCGTTCGTAAATTGTTGGGGATTCTTTAACAGCGGGATATAATACCTGTTTTCAGCTGTTTAAAGATTGATTTATGAATACACTTACTTCAGCTGCCCTGTTCATGATCATAAAATGACCACCATTTTTTATAGTATAGGTTGGTTTAATTCTTTTTACAGGAAACATCCGGTCCTTATCGCCATGAATATGAAAAATAACAGGAGGTTGCCAATTGTTCCTCCAGTTAATAACCTTGTCCACCGCCCATTGAATATATTTGGCATTGTGTTTTTTCCTGGAAACGGCCACGACTTCTTTTTCTTCTTTGGTCGTAATGCCTAAAAAATGATTTTGCAAAGACAGGCTAAATTTATGGTTGCTGCGGATGGGAACTATCTTATTTAATTTTAAATGGCCCACAGCCTTCATCCATAAAGGCAGTTCCCGGTAAGATTTTACACTTGAAATAATAATTATCTTTTGTACCGGTATTTGTTTCGAAATTTCTATGCAAAGAATTCCGCCGAAAGAAAGTCCCATTAAAACCGGGTTTTCTTCTTTAATTTCTGCTCTCATCCGTTTGGCATATTCTTCAATTGTTTCTTTAGGCAGTGGCTGTAACCATTGAATAACTTTAAGCTGATATGCTTCAATATTTAATTTGGAGAATGCCCGTGCATCTGCACCTAAACCGCTTATGCAATATATTGTTTTCATGCACTCTGTTCCGCCAACTGGCGGAGAACTTGGGTTGTTAGTTTATTATAAAATACTTACTGCTTTTATAAGATAAAGAATCTACAAACTAATTACTACATTATGGCTTACTTCTTTGGCAGCACATAATTCTCCACATCTTCCAGTGAAATAGTTTTAGCAGATAAAATGATCAGCCGCTCCACCACATTCCTTAATTCACGGATATTACCGGTCCAGTTATATTGCTGTAATGTATCCATTGCTTTTTGATGGATTCCTTTTTTAGGCTGGCCATATTCTGAAGCAATCATATCCAGGAAATAATCTACCAGCAATGGAACATCTGCTCTTCTTTCATTAAGCGATGGCACATGAATAATAATTACTCCCAGGCGGTGATACAGATCAAGCCGGAAATTTTTATCCTCCACTTCTTTCAGCAGGTCTTTATTGGTAGCAGTAATTACCCTTACATCCACATTAATATCTTTTTCTGCTCCCACTCTCGTAATTTTTCCTTCCTGTAAAGCCCTTAATACTTTTGCCTGAGCTGTTAAACTCATATCGCCTATCTCATCTAAAAATAATGTACCACCATTTGCAGTTTCAAACTTACCAATGCGTTGCTTTACTGCAGAAGTGAATGAGCCTTTTTCGTGCCCGAATAATTCGCTCTCGATAAGTTCCGATGGAATAGCCGCACAATTCACTTCAACCATTGGACCGGAATTGCGGTTACTTTTTTCATGTATCCATCTTGCCACCAGTTCCTTACCTACACCATTTTCGCCTGTTATTAAAACACGGGCATCCGTTGGTGCTACTTTTTCAATAGTGTCTTTTATCTTTTTTATTGGCGAACTCTCCCCAATCATTTCCTGCACCTTGCTTACTTTTCGTTTCAGCACTTTGGTTTCTGTAACCAGGTTTTGTTTATCAGCAGCGTTACGCAAAGTGATCAGCAAACGGTTCAGGTCAGGTGGTTTGCTGATATAATCAAACGCACCTTTCTTAACAGCTTCCACAGCAGTATCAATATTACCATGTCCGCTTATCATTATTATCGGTACATCGCCATTAATCTCTTTGGCTTTTTCTAAAAACTCAATGCCATCCATCTTTGGCATCTTTATATCGCACAATACAATATCATAAGCTTTTTCACCAAACCGCTTCAATCCTTCTTCACCATCACCGGCTTCATCAATTTTATAACCTTCGTAACTCAGGATCTCGGTTAAGGTCTTTCTTATCGCCTTTTCATCATCAATAATTAAAATAGTTGCCATACGCTTTAACAAAGTTTTTGTGTGAAGTAAATCCGGTCTTGCATCTTTCCTTCGTTAACCTCAAAATTAGCAATTTATGGCCTTTAAACCGCTGACAATTTTTTGCCTGCTGCTTTTTTATTCCTGCAATAATACTGCAACACCGCCAACAATCAACAGTAATACTAACAAAAGTGCTGCTGCAAATAAAAATAATATAAATCCTTATCAAAGCATTAATGCTATTCCCTTACCTGATGGCTACATCCGTGTTAAAACAGACAGTAATTCATTTGCAGTATGGCTTAGAATAACAAGGCTTAAAGAAAATAAAACCGTTTACCTGTATAATGGCTGTGCAAAAACTAACCAGCTGGCACAATTTGCAGTAATGGATATTTCTGTTGGCAATAAAAACCTGCAGCAATGTGCCGATGCTGTAATACGGTTAAGGGCAGCATATCTTTTTGCTCAAAAAAGATTTACCGATATTCTATTTGCGGATAATGATAATACCGTTTACACTTTTAAAGAACCTTATACAAAAGAGCATTTAACCAATTACTTGCAGCAGGTGTTTGGTATGTGTGGTTCTGCCTCTTTATCTAAACAATTAAAACCTGTTGTCAATTTTTCTGACATAACGCCGGGAGATGTATTGATACGTGGTGGCTTTCCAGGCCATGCCGTTATTGTTATGGATGTAGCAGAGAATGTTAAAGGAGAAAAAATTTTTATGCTGGCGCAGAGTTATATGCCTGCGCAGGATATTCATATATTGGTGAATTCTGCTGATGAAAATTTTTCGCCTTGGTACAAAGTAAGTAATGAAACGAAGATAGTAACACCGGAGTATTTATTTTATAAAAGTGAGTTGAAGCGTTGGTAATACTGTTATAAAATAATGCCTGCCTTCGACATGCTCAGGCAGACAATTTTTCTTTTTCAATCAATTTTTCCAATAACACCAATTGATTTTTTGCCCGATAAAAATTATGTCCTTCGTATTTTGATCCGTAATACAGGTCATCATTTAAGTAGTCGGTTAAAAAACGTAAGGCCTGCATATAAATCATAAACTTGCCTGCATAAATAAAAGAGCGTTTTTCTTTTTCTGTTAATTCATCTTCCATTTCGCTCAGATAACCATTGATTATTGCATTTAAATATTCTTTCCGGATTTCAACCTTGCTCAGGTCTTTTTCTTCTTCACTTACCGGAGACAGGTAAGTACGCATCATATCTCCCACATCGCTGATGAAATAACCGGGCATTACAGTATCAAGATCTATAACACATAACCCTTTATTATTTTCATCAAAAAGTACATTACTTATTTTTGTATCGTGATGTGTAACACGGATCTTAAAACCAGCATCCTGTTTTATTTTTTCAAAAACATCAACAATATCTTTATAATTTATAAGTAATGTTATTTCTGCTGCTGATGCTGCTATTCGCTCTTTGTTTCCTGCAGCCAACGCTTTTTCAAATTGCTGGTAGCGCAGGGTAAGGTTATGAAAATCGGGCAAAGTTATTTTTAGATCAGCCGCCTTAAAGGCTGATAATTTATTTGTAAATGCACCAAACTGTTTTGACGCTTCAAAGGCCTGCACAGGGGTTATAACCACATCTATTGTATGAGAATATTGCACAAATGGAAACAACCTGAAATAACCATCATCATTATGAATGATTGCCTTTGCCGAAATTGTTTTAATTGGGGCAACAAATAAATAATCAGGATAATTCTTTGTGAGATATTCCGCAATTGTGCTGATATTTTCAGCAATATCTTCCGGCTGCTTAAAAATTTTATGATTGATGCGTTGCAGAATAAAATGTTCGTCACCTTTTTTTATATCCCATGTATTGTTGATCAGCCCGGCTCCGAATGGTTGAATGATGCATTCATTTGCATTGATCCCATACTCTGATAAAACTGCCTGTAACATTTGTACTGATTTGAATATAGATAGCTATTCTTTTTATAAAGCCTGTTGAATGGCATGTCTGCTCCATGCCCCGTTGATCATCCGCAAAATGTGTAAAGGATTATTATCTTTTAATGCATCGGGTAATAAATGTTGTGGAAAATTCTGATACGCCACAGGCCTTACAAAACGCTGTATGGCTGCCGAACCTACAGAAGTACTGCTGCCATCTGTTGTTGACGGAAATGGCCCGCCATGCACCATAGCATCACATACTTCAACACCAGTGGGAAAGCCGCCAAATATTATTCTTCCTGCTTTTTCTTTCATTAAATCTATAACCGGTTGTATTTGATTTTCATCAGCAGTTGTGGCATGAACGGTTGCTGTTAATTGCCCTTCCATATCTTTTAATACTTCACAAATTTCATCCACATTTTTACACAATACTATTAAAGTTGCCGGACCAAAAACTTCATGCGATAATTGTTTATTGGCAATAAAATCTTTTTGCATAACAGTAAATACATACGGTGCAGCTTCTGTTTTAGCTGCATCAGCTGTTGTGTTACTATGTGCCAATGCGGTTACTGCACCTGCATTTTTCAATTGATCAATACCATGGTAATAGTTAGTACAAATATTTGTACTCAACATTGTGCCAGGCATTGCATTTTTAAACCCCTCTGATAGACTATTTAAAAAACCAGCAGCATTATCATCATGAACTATAAACACCAAACCGGGGTTGGTACAAAATTGCCCCACTCCCATTGTTACCGATGCAACAAGTCCCTGTGCAATAGTATTTGCATTGGAGGCAATAGCATCCGGCATAAATATAACAGGATTAACAGCACTCATCTCTGCATATACCGGAATTGGTTCTGCACGGTTTACCGCTGCATTAAAAATGGCCATGCCGCCGTTTCTTGAGCCGGTAAAACCTATTGCTTTAATAACTGGATCAGTAACCAGCTTTATAGCCACAGCTTCGTCACAAACCAGCATTGAAAAAACACCATCGGGCATATTTGTTTTTTTTGCTGCGCTGATGATGGCATGCGATACCATTTCATCTGTACCCGGATGCGATGGATGTGCTTTTACAACGACGGGACAACCGGCAGCTAATGCAGAAGCCGTATCGCCACCTGCAGCAGAATAAGCAAAAGGAAAATTGCTGGCGCCAAAAACCATTACCGGGCCAAGTGGAACCATAATGCGGCGCAAATCAGGTTTGGGTAATGGTTGCCTGTCGGGAATAGCTGAATCAATGCAGGCATTTACCCATGAGCCCTCTCTAAGCAATTGTGCAAACATTTTTAA
This sequence comes from Ferruginibacter sp., assembly GCA_043757165.1. Taxonomy (GTDB): domain Bacteria; phylum Bacteroidota; class Bacteroidia; order Chitinophagales; family Chitinophagaceae; genus Ferruginibacter. The sequence continues at coordinate 14,052 of JAYVPT010000059.1, read as the reverse complement.
CTGGCCCGTGGTGCGGCCACGTTCGCCTGCTAATCTTGCAGCAGGCAAACCACTTTCTGCCATAGCACGGTTTATCAAATCATCCCCTAAAGCCATTATTTCTTCGGCAATGGCTTCAAGAAATATTGCTTTTTCTTCGCCTGATTTTTGGCTGTATATCTTAAAAGCAGCTACAGCTTTTAAGGCTATTGTATCTGCTTCGTTTGCTGTTGCAAGATGAAATAATTCAGGGAATAATTCACCCGTTGCCGGATTAGCAGCCCGAAAAATATTGTTACCTGTTGCCGATAATGAATACCCAATTATATTTTCTCCAGTAATTTTCATAATTAAAATTCTAAATAAGATTTTTTTAATATTGACATAAAAATAGCCCATTTTTTAAACGGGCTATCTTTTATTTTTAATAATCTGTCTGTCAATTTATTTTATCCCTGTTATCATGTTTACGCTTATATAAGCTTTTGCTTTAGGGCTATATACATCTTTACTAAAAAAGTAAAACTGTACCGTTTTATTTTTAAGTTTCATAAAATCCTTTACATAATCATTGCCATTATTTACATAATCGCTCCAAACTAATTTAGTGGCTTTAGCACCCGACAGCACGGTTACATAAACGAATTCTTTAAGTTCTACATTTTGTACCACTCCTTTTACATATGGAGTTTCTTTAGGTGCATCTTTTTCTATCATTTCAACTTTACCTTCTGCCATTTTCAGCATAATAGCATTCATTGCCTTGCAATTTGATTTTACAAGGTCCATTCCAATTTCTGCACCCAGTTTTTGCATACCGTCCATATCGGTCATTTCAATATTACGTTCCTGGGCAAGTGTCATAAAATCGGTCATCGATTTTTGCATCATACACTGGCCGATGGCAAGCTGCAATTCTTCCTTTGTTTTTTTGTTAATATCCGGCATTTCGCTAAGGCAGGCGCAGGTGCTGTCAACAATTTTTTTCTTTGTGCTGTCTGTTTGTGCGGTGGCAGTAAACCAGCAAATCATAATACATGCAAAACCAATTATTTTTTTCATTTGTACTTTTTTTTTGCAAACCTAAGATAAAATGTCTTGATTGCAGGTGCGCTTTGGATATTAAAGTAAAATAATATTAAAAAGGCTTACTGAATTTAATCAATAAGGCTGAGTTGTCGGGATGACAAGATGATTTCAAAACCCGTTTGTAATTATTTCAGAGTGAAATACAATTCTTATTTTACAACTGTAACCAAATTGGTCGCAAACCTTCTAATGCTTTTTTTTAGAAGAATCACTATTTGTCTGGATGACAAGATTCGAAATTGCGACCCCACGCCCCAGACGTTTGCCCCGCTGATGGCGGGGCTACATACCGGATATTAATGCTTTAAAAGAATTACCACCTTTCCAACTTTTAATTTCCTTCTCCCGTTTCAAACTGTTCAATTAAAATAATAACAAATGGAATCCTGTTTCGGGTAGAATGCTGTCTCCCTGAATTATGAAATAGTAACCTTGCAGCTACATCAGCTGTTTCACCAATATAATATTTATGGTCTTTTTGACTTTTCAATATATAAACAAAATGAGGCATAAAAAAATCTTCACAAATGTGAAGATTTAGTCGGGATGACAAGATTCGAACTTGCGACCCCACGCCCCCCAGACGTGTGCGCTACCGGGCTGCGCTACATCCCGAAATAATGGACGGCAAAAGTAACTGAAAATTTCAACTTTAAAAACTTCAACTTATCTTATTATCTTTGCGCAACTTATTTTACATGAAGGTTTTAATTAAACAAGTCAGGATAATTTCTCCCTCCTCTCCTTTTAACGGGCAAATCAAAGATATTTTAATAGCTGATGGTATTATCACCCAAATTGCTGATGCAATTAGTGATAAAGCAAATCAGGTTATTGTACAGAAAGACCTTTGTGTGAGCATTGGCTGGATGGATATATTCTCCAATTTTGCCGACCCAGGTTTTGAATACAAAGAAACTTTGGAAACCGGAGCCAAAGCTGCTGCTGCAGGTGGATTTACCGATGTGATGGTAATACCTAATACCAACCCGGTAGTCCATAATAAAGCACAGATAGAATATATTATACAAAAATCGAAAGCGCTGGCGGTAAACATTTATCCAATTGGAGCTGTTACAAAAAATATTGCGGGTGCTGACCTTGCAGAAATGTATGATATGCATCAATCCGGTGCAATAGCTTTTAGTGATGGTACAAATTCCGTTCAATCATCCGGTCTTTTATTAAAAGCATTGCAATATGTAAAAAGTTTTAACGGCATAGTTATACAAATACCGGATGATAAAAGTATTGGCGCTAATGGCCTGATGAATGAAGGAATAATTTCCACTCAATTAGGACTGCCAGGCAAGCCCGCAATTGCAGAAGAACTGATGGTGGCAAGGGATATAAAACTGGCAAGATATACAAACAGTAAACTGCATTTTACAGGAATATCTTCGGCAAAAAGTTTAGAATATATAAAGAGAGCAAAAGACGATGGGATAAATGTAAGTTGCTCTGTAAGTCCCCAACATCTTTATTTTACTGATAATGATTTAAGGGAATACGATACTAATTTGAAAGTGATCCCCCCAGTAAGAACAGATAGCGACAGGGTGGCTTTAATAAAAGGCATTGCAGATGGAACAGTGGATTGTATTGCATCGCATCATTTTCCACAAAACCAGGACGGAAAGATTTGTGAGTTTGAATATGCAAAAGAAGGGATGATTGGGTTGGAAAGTTTGTTTGGGGTTTTGAGGTCAACGGTCAATGCACAGCATCCTGCGGATAGTCAATGGTCAATAGATGAGTGCATAAATTTTCTGAGTGTGAACCCACGCAAAATATTTGGACTAGATATACCGGAAATAAAAGAAGGTACAACGGCCTGCCTTACTTTATTTAATACTGACGAAGAATATGTGTTTGATGAGAGGATGATACGATCAAAATCAAAAAATTCTGCCTTTATTGGTAAAAAATTAAAAGGCAGAATAATTGGCATTATTAATAAAGGAAAAGTTGAATTGAATGGAGCATGAAAAATATTTCGGCAACTTATAAAGGTTTGGTAACAGGTGGTTTAATGATTGTTGCCTGTGTGATTTGTTATTGGGGTTTAAAAATACCTTTTAACAGTAAAGAACAATATATTGTACTAACTGTTTATGCCGCTGGCGTTGTTTGGAGCCTGGCAGTTTTTAAAGCAGCTGCCACCGAAGAAAAAAAGTTTAAAGATTATTTTCAAACAGGGTTTAAAACTTTTATAGTTGTTACATTATTAATGGTAATTTACTGCATAGTTTTTTACAATTTTAATACCGGTATAAGAGATGCCTGGATTGCAGATAATAACCAGATGCTTTTAAAAGAAGGTAATCACATGCCTGCTGAAATAGCTGAAAATGCAAAAAAAATGAAAAGCATATTCCTGCCGATGATGGTGGGTATTAATTTATTTAAATACCTTATTATTGGGGTATTAATTACATTAATTAGTGCAGGTTTTTTAAGCCAGAAAAAAGTAAATTGATTTTATAAAACAAAAGAGGCATGGATCTATCAATTGTAATACCGCTTTTTAATGAAGACGAATCTTTACCGGAACTATGTGCCTGGATTGAAAGGGTGATGCTGGCCAATAATTATTCTTACGAAGTGATATTGATAGACGATGGCAGTACCGATACTTCATGGAAAGTGTTTGAGGAACTGCGTGGCAAAAATACAAATCTTAAAGGTATAAAATTTCAACGCAACTATGGCAAGAGTGCTGCATTAAACGAGGGTTTTAAAGCTGCAAAGGGAGATGTTATAATAACTATGGATGCAGATATGCAGGACAGTCCTGATGAAATTCCTGAGTTGAGAAAAATGATATTGGAAAATAATTTCGACCTGGTGAGTGGCTGGAAGAAGAAACGATATGATAATACTTTTTCAAAAAACATTCCCAGTAAATTGTTTAATGCTGCAGCCCGTGGTATGAGTAAAATTAAACTGCATGATTTTAATTGTGGTTTAAAAGCGTATAAAAAGAAAACAATAAAAAGTATTGAAGTGTATGGCGAAATGCACCGCTATGTTCCGGTGCTGGCAAAGTGGGCAGGCTTTAGAAATATTGGCGAAAAAGTAGTGGAACACCGGGCAAGAAAATACGGTATAACCAAATTTGGCTGGAGCCGTTTTGTGAATGGCTTCTTAGACTTAATGACCATATTTTTTGTAGGTAAATTTGGTAAAAGGCCCATGCATTTTTTTGGGTTATGGGGCAGTATTGTTTTCTTCATTGGTTTATGTATCTGGATTTATTTAGGCATTGCAAAGTTTGCTTTTGCAAAATATAATATGACGGACAGGCCAATATTTTATGTTGGTATCATCAGTTTGGTTATTGGTACACAATTGTTTTTAGCAGGGTTCATTGGTGAAATGATTTCCCGTAATTCTGCAGACAGAAATACTTATTTGATTGAAGAAAAAGCAGGGCTATGAAAATAGTCATCATTGGCCCGGCACATCCCCTGCGTGGAGGCTTAGCTTCTTACAATGAAAGATTGGCAAAAGAGTTTCAGTTACAAGGACATGATGTAACCATTTATACTTTCTCTTTACAGTATCCAGAGTTTATTTTTCCGGGCACTACGCAATATTCAACAGAGCCTGCTCCAATATACCTGAAAATTAAGGTTTGTATCAATTCAGTCAATCCAATTAATTGGATTACCGTTGGCCGCAGTTTAAAAAAAGAACAGGCAGATTTAATTGTAGTACGGTACTGGTTACCTTTAATGGGACCATCCCTCGGTACCATATTACGAATAGCAAAAAAAAATAAGCATACTAAAGTAGTTTGCATTGCAGACAATATCATCCCACATGAAAAACGTTTTGGCGATAAATCTTTTACTAAATATTTTGTAAAACCGGTCGATGCATTTATCACCATGAGTGAAAAAGTATTGGCCGACTTAAGATTATTTGAAAAAGATAAACCGGCCAAAGCAGTCCTGCATCCATTGTATGATAATTTTGGGGAAAAAATTTCGAAGGAGGAAGCCAAAGCATATTTAAAAATTGGTAATGAAGAAAGAGTAATTCTGTTTTTTGGTTTTATCAGGAAATACAAAGGCTTAGATATTTTATTGAATACGATGAAAATATTACAAGGTAAGAATATCAAGTTATTGATAGCAGGTGAATTTTATGAAGACCAAAAGCCGTATGATGAACAAATAAATGAATTAGGTATTGCAAATGATTTATTGTTGCACACCAATTTTATAGCAGACAGTGAAGTGAAATATTATCTCTGTGCAGCTGATGTGGTGGTGCAACCCTACCGCAATGCCACACAAAGTGGCGTAACACCCCTTGCCTATCATTTTGAAAAACCAATGATAGTTACCAATGTAGGTGGATTACCTTCATTAGTGCCTGATGATAAAGTTGGATTGGTGGCTGAACCTAATGCCGAATCGCTTGCAATAAAAATAATTGAATACTTTGATAAAGGCGAAGCTCAATTTTTGCCACACATTATTGAAGAAAAGAAAAAGCTCAGCTGGACCAAATTAACCGATACAATTTTTGAAGTTGCTTTTTCTAAGTAACTTGCCCCTTTAATAAAAACTATGATCTATAGAAGTAAAGCGCCACTTCGTATTGGCCTTGCAGGCGGTGGAACTGATGTAAGCCCTTACAGTGATCTGTATGGCGGCGCTATATTGAATGCCACCATCTCTTTATCTGCCTATGCCACTATTGAACCTTTAACTGAAAACAAAATTATTGTTGAAGCATTAGACAGGAACGAACAGCAAAGTTTTGACTGGGCTGCACAATTGCCTGTAGATGGCAAACTAAATTTATTAAAAGGTGTTTATAACCGTATTCAAAAGGATTATGGCCTGCCAACAGGTGGTTTTCGTTTATCAACTTTTGTAGATGCGCCTGCAGGTTCCGGTCTTGGTACTTCTTCAACGCTTGTTGTAGCAATTTTAGGAGCTTTTATAGAAATGCTGAAACTGCCACTTAGTGAATATGATGCTGCACAATATGCTTACACTATTGAAAGAAATGATCTGCAATTAGCAGGCGGAAAACAAGATCAGTATGCAGCAACTTTTGGCGGCGTAAACTTTATGGAGTTTTACGAAGACGATAAAGTGCTGGTGAATCCATTGCGTATCCGTCCTGAATATTTACATGAACTCGAAAATAACCTGGTATTATATTTCACTGATTCTTCAAGAGAAAGTGCTGGCATTATTAAAGAACAGGTAAAAAATGTGAATGATAAAAACGAAAAAAGTATTGAAGCCATGCACCATTTAAAAGAGCAGGCACAAATGATGAAAGAAGCTTTGTTGAGAGGAAAACTGGATGAGATAGGAAAAATATTAGACTACGGCTTTGCACAAAAAAGATTGATGGCAGAAAATATCAGCAATAATAAAATTGAAAGTATTTATGAAGCTGCAAAAGCTGCCGGTGCAACCGGTGGAAAGATCAGCGGCGCAGGCGGTGGCGGATTTATGATATTTTATTGTCCTGGCAATACCCGTTATGCAGTTATCAATACTTTAAATAACTTTGGCGGCGAAGTAAAAAAATATTCATTCACTAAATATGGATTAACGAATTGGACAGTTTAATGTAATTGTGATACCGGCTTTTGTTCGCCCATTGAACATCGTTGTGTCACTCACTTGTACCACATACCATTGTTCAACATTAATGAATTTTTTATTAAACTATTATGTCTCAAAAAATTAAAGATATCATTGCCGCTTCCATAAATGTAAAACAACAGGTTTTACAGAACGAAGCAATGATTAAAACAGTAAATGATTGTGTAACTGCAATTGTTGCTGCTTTTAAAAATGGCAACAAAGTTTTGTTTTGTGGTAATGGCGGCAGTGCTGCCGATGCACAACATTTGGCAGCAGAGTTCAGCGGCAGGTTTTATTTAGACAGGGATGCGCTACCAGCCGAAGCTTTACACTGCAACACATCTTACATGACGGCCGTTGCCAACGATTACAGTTACGATGTTATTTACAGCCGCCTGGTAAAAGGCATTGGTATCAAAGGCGATGTACTAATAGGTTTATCTACATCAGGCAACAGTAAAAATATTGTAGCTGCATTTGAAGTAGCTAAAGAAAAAGGCATGCTCACGATCGGCTTTACCGGCGAAACCGGTGGTGTGATGAAATCGCTCTCTGATCATTTATTAAATGTGCCCTCATTTGATACACCACGTATCCAGGAAAGTCATATCATGCTCGGTCACATTATTTGCGAATTAGTGGAAGCACAATATTTCCGATGATTAAAGAAGCAATAATATTAGCTGGTGGTTTGGGAACAAGATTACGGAGTGTTGTAGCAGATGTACCAAAATGTATGGCACCTGTTAATGGCATGCCTTTTATTGCATTTATCATTGACGGTCTGCAAAAACAAGGCATAACCCGTTTCATTTTTTCATTGGGCTATAAAAGCGAAAGCGTTATTAATTTTGTTGAGGAAAAATATAAATTATTAGAAAAGATTTACGTTATAGAAGAAGAACCACTAGGTACGGGAGGTGCAATTAAAGCATCCTGTAAAAAAGTAAAAGGGAAAGATGTATTCGTATTAAACGGAGATACATTATTTTCAATCAATTTGCAGGAGCTGGCAGATATTCATACTAAACAACACCAGGTCTGTACTCTTGCTCTAAAACCTATGACCAATTTTAAGAGGTATGGTGCAGTAGAAACCAATACCAATTCAGCCATAACGGCTTTCCATGAAAAAAAATTCTGTGCAAACGGCTTGATCAATGGAGGCATTTATGCATTGGATGCAAAAAAATTTTTACAGGAACCTTTGCCAGATATTTTTTCTTTTGAAAAAGAATATTTAGAAAAAAACATCAACAATCATAAACTTTACGGCATTGCTTTCGATAATTATTTTATTGATATCGGCATTCCGGAAGATTACGAAAGGGCGCAAAAGGAATTGAAAATGGAGCGTAGTAAGTTTGAATAGCAATTCGTTTAATTAGTGTAATCAAATAATATAAAGTGGCATTAAACCTGACTGCAATAGATAATACCTGGACCTTATTCCTCGACCGTGACGGCGTGATCAACCACGAAAAGCATTTAGACTACATCCATACCTGGGATGAGTTTAAATTTTATGATGGCGCTAAAGTCGCCATACAAATCTTCACCCAAAAGTTTAACCGCATCATTATTGTTACCAACCAAAGAGGCATTGGAAAAGGTGTAACCAAAGAAACAGATCTGCAACTGATCCATAAAAACATGGTGATTGAAATTGAAAAAGTGGGTGGAAAAATTGATGGCATTTATTATTGCCCCGAATTGGAAAGTCCCAACCGTAAACCAAATCCCGGCATGGGTTTGCAGGCAGTAAAAGATTTTCCGGATATTGATCTGTCTAAAGCATTAATGGTAGGCAATACTTTAAGCGATATGGAATTTGGCCGAAACCTTGGTATAAAAACTGTTTTTCTTACCACTACAAGGCCGGAAGTGGATACTAAAGATGAACGCATTGATGCAGAATATCCATCTTTAATTGCATTTGCCCTGGAGCTTTGATAGAAACGCTGATGACACTGATCTATACGAATCAAAACAGATAAATCCGTTATCATCTGCAACAATCTAAATAATCAGTGTTTCTATCAACAAACTTTCGTTAAAATTTAAACCTACACAATAATTTTGTACAGCACTTGTTTAAGGATTAACTAATTTTAGGGCATGAAGAAACTGTCAGTTTTAGCGGTATCTATTTTCTGTTGTGTGATTTCATTTGCACAGCACATTACAAAGGCTGATGAAAAATTGCTGCAGAAAAAAGAAGACTCTCTGAAAAATTTATCGGTTAAACTTATACAAGGTATTACTGCCAGCGACCGGTTCAATGCCGACAGTATTTTTACCAGAATTTTGGTAAGGGCTTTAAAAACTCCCAACTCCTTTTACTATACTTTCGATTCGCTGGAAACCATTTCTAAATTATATGCGCCGGACAGTTCCTTTAAAATTTTTACCTGGCAAATGATGATTAATGATAATGTTATCCGCCAGCATGGTGCCATACAAATGCGTACTTATGATGGTTCATTAAAATTGTATCCGTTAATAGACAAGTCGGATGTTACTATTAATTTAAAAGACACAGTTGGTAATAACAAAGGATGGATTGGTGCAGTGTATTACAATATCATTCAGAAAAAAAGTGGCAGCCAGGATTATTATACCCTGATAGGTTTTGATGAAAATAATATCCGCAGCAATAAAAAATTAATTGAAGTATTACATTTTGATAACGATGAGCCTGTATTTGGCGGACGCTTTTTCAGCTTTGAGGAAGATACTGTTTTTAAAACATCCATTGGCCGTTACATAATGGAATATAAAAAAACAGACGGCCCAAAACTGAATTACGATGCCGAGATGGATATGATATTTGTAGAGCATTTGGTTTCGGAAAGTAATGAGCCAAAAAAAAAATGGACACTGGTTGGTGATGGCGATTACGAAGGTTTTAAATGGAAGAATGGCAAATGGGTGCATATAGAAAAAATATTTGACCAGGTAACACCATTAAATAAAGAACCGGTACCACAACCTATTCGGGACGGCCAGGGCAACCTTGATGAAACTAAATTAAAAGATGCTGATAAGGAAGAAGCAAAACCAGTTGAAGAGAAACCCAAACCGGTAGCAAAGCCAAAAATTGTACCTAAGAAGAAAGGGAAAGGATAAATATTTTTTACTTAAGACCATAAAACATTTCTAAAAACAAAAATCCGCCAACAGCGGATCCAATAAATTGTACAAAATGTTTTTCTATTAAGCATCCACTAAAAAAGTACCTAAGTCCAGCACTTCTCCCTCTCCCATTTTAAATTGTTCTAAAGCAACTATGTCAACATCTTCCATTACTTTGCTTTCAAAAATCTGTATGCCGTCTTTTACTACAACAAAATAAAAATCTGGCATCACTTCGGAATTACCCAAGTCGCTGAATGCAGTGTGGCTGAATTTTATTTTAGCAGCACCGTGACTATCTAATCCACTCTCCCCAATATAGTCATCATCAAAAATATCTTTATCAAACAGGCGTACTTTGTAAGCATCGCCGGTTAATGGTGTATCACTGCCTTTGGCAATAATGCGTACCATTACTTCTATATTCATGTCGGAACTTAATGAAAATGTACTCATAGTTTTTTGTTTGTCCCTGTCTCCGCCAGCTGGCGGAGAACTTAGATTGTTAGTTTATTATTTTTTTTGTTACTCCGATAAAACCGCTTTGGTTAAAGCTTAGTAAAGTTATGCTGTACAAGTGAGTGACACAAAAATGTTCAATAGAATTCACATAGCTGGTAACAAAAAAAAACATAATCTCTGCTTCAATCTCCGTCATAATCAATTCTCTCGCCTTAGGCGATACGGAGGTGTTAATCATTCAACTTCAACACCGCCAAAAACGCCTCCTGAGGCACTTCCACATTACCGATCTGCTTCATTCTTTTTTTACCTTCTTTTTGTTTTTCTAAAAGTTTACGTTTACGGCTTATGTCGCCACCATAACATTTTGCAGTTACATCTTTACGCATGGCGCTGATGTTTTCTCTTGCTACAACTTTAGCACCAATGGCTGCCTGTATGGCAATCTGGAACTGTTGTTTGGGTAATAATTCTTTTAATTTTTCGCAGAGCTTGCGGCCAAACTCATGCGCCCTGCCCCGGTGAATTAATGCGCTTAAAGCATCCACCTTTTCGTTGTTCAATAAAATATCCATCTTCACAATATCACTGGGGCGGTACTCTATTGGATGATAATCGAAAGAAGCATAACCACGGGTTATACTTTTTAATTTATCGTAAAAATCAAAAACAATTTCTGTCAAAGGCATTTCAAAACTAAGCTCTACCCTTGTGGTGGTTAAATAACTTTGATGGGTAAGAATACCACGCTTGGTAATACACAGTGTCATAATATTACCAATGTATTCAGGTTTGGTAATTATCTGTGCTTTAATAAAAGGTTCGTCAATATGATCAATCCTTGTAGGGTCGGGCATTTCGGTAGGATTATTCACCCTTATCACCTCGCCTTTATTTGTGGTAGCAACAAAGCTTACGTTGGGTACCGTTGTAATTACGGTTTGGTTAAACTCCCTTTCCAAACGCTCCTGAATGATCTCCATGTGCAGCATACCTAAAAATCCGCAACGGAAACCAAAGCCTAATGCCTGAGAAGTTTCTAATTCAAAAGTTAAAGATGCATCATTCAATTGCAATTTATCCATGCAATCACGTAACTCTTCAAATGCATCAGTCTCAACAGGAAAAATACCGGCAAATACCATGGGCTTTACGTCTTCAAAACCTTTAATAGCTTCAAGCGATGGATTAACAGTTGTGGTAATGGTATCACCTACTTTTACTTCCTTGGCATTTTTAATACCGGTAATTATATAGCCCACATCTCCTGCCCTTACTTCATTGCGTGGGGCCATACCAAATTTTAAAATGCCCACTTCATCGGCACCATATTCTAAACCTGTGTTGCTGAATTTAATTTTATCATTCTTTTTTAATGTGCCGTTAAACACCCGGTAGTAAACAATAATGCCACGGAAAGAATTGTACACACTGTCAAATATCAACGCCTGCAGCGGCGCATCTTCATTACCTGTTGGGGCAGGAATGCGTTCAATAATAGCAGTTAAAATCTCTTCAATGCCAATACCACTTTTACCACTGGCCAGTAAAATATCTTCGGGCTTACAACCGATCAATTCAACAATCTGGTCGGTCACTTCCGGTATCATTGCACCTTCCATATCAATTTTATTGATCACCGGAATGATCTCTAAATTATTTTCAATTGCCAGGTACAAGTTACTGATAGTCTGCGCCTGGATACCCTGACTGGCATCCACCAAAAGCAGCGCCCCTTCGCATGACGCCAGGGCACGGCTTACTTCGTAACTAAAATCCACATGGCCGGGTGTATCAATCAGGTTAAACACATAATCAACACCCTTCCATTTATAATTAATTTGTATGGCGTGGCTTTTTATGGTAATACCCTTTTCCCTTTCCAGGTCCATATCATCCAGCACCTGTGCCTGCATATCCCTTTCGCCAATGGTATGTGTAAATTCCAAAAGGCGGTCGGCAAGGGTACTTTTTCCGTGATCAATATGGGCAATAATGCAAAAATTTCTGATATTCTTCATGTACGTTGTCCTCGTTTTTATAGAGCGCAAAAGTAGCTTAAATTGGTGGATTTTGAACGGAGGTGAAAAAGGGGAAATTGGGAAGGATTTTGTTACGTGCATTTGTTTTTCATAGCATCATCGTTGCAACGCTCGGTTCAACAGCATACCATTGGGGAACTTTTATTGCAGCGGAGATTGTCTGTAGCATGATTTAAAAGGATTAAATCAATTAGCTGATTTTAAAATGCATATTCTTTTAATCCAAAAAAATCCTATTCATCCCCGTTCAGACAACGGCATACCTTTAGATAACTTTTATTAACTGTAGAAATTTTGAGAATTATTTTTATGCTTTTGTTATTAAAGATTATTTTTAGTCAACAACTAAAATCTTATTAGGCGTTTACAAAACATTTGTTCCAATTTTTATTTACAGTCAAGTTATTAAGGAACAAGAGTTACGTAAATGCACAAGTAAGGATAATTAACTAAGAAAAAACTTGGCCTAAAAGAATGAACATTTGTAAGACAATAGTACAATTCGGATACAGACCTGTAGACTATTTCGAATCTCCGTTTCAAGATTTTAGCGAGAAATATACCTTGAGTATTGAAAATGGAATAGTTGAAGTTCTTCTTTTAGAGCCTCAAAGTATCATTCCTGAACTGCTTCAAAAAGAAATAACAGATAAGATACATGCGATAATGAATGCACGAATGGTTATAAAACATAAACCGTTTGAATTAGGTTCAATTAATGTTCAACAATATTATCCTGATGGCAAAATAAATACACATCGAACAATAACAGGAGTTGCATCTATTATAAAACTAAAAACTTACCCACCAGACATTATACTTAAAGATGCTAATGGAAAAATTATAAAAGACACAAAAGCTGATCGTATTGCCCAAGAAGAAATATTTATGAAACTTTCGATCAACATTGCAAATAAAAATCCACTCGTCACTAAATTATTTGACAGCTATAAATCAGCAGTTTCTGACTCGGAAAATAAATTAGTGCATCTATATGAATTCATAGATGCTCTTAAAAAATATTATGGATCAAAAAAGGAAGCCTTAACACAATTAGGCTTTGATGAATCAATGTGGGATCGTTTACATGGACTATCAAACAACGAACCCATTAAAGAAGGTAGACACCGTGGAAGTTATTCGACACTTAGACATGCAACTAATGAAGAGTTGACAGAAGCAAGAGAAATAGCACGAGAAATGATTAATGCTATTTTAAACACCTGTTGATTAATTTTTTGCCTTTTTTGGTATCCCCTAAATAATCCCGAAGCCTTCCATCAACGCCTTTGTTGCGTATATCGGGCTGCTATGTGTGCAAGCATTCCAACAACATTTTGTGGCGCTGCATATTATACGTGGCTCCTCCGGGGCCAGAGCCTTTGGAATAAAATGCTTTTCTATAAACACATTGCCCGATGGGGCTTTATACGTTCATATTAATTTATGCCACAGGAATTATGAGGCTACAGCTTTCCAAACAGTGTATTTTCTGCTTCGTGGAAGCATTGTGCTTGGAGCAATAATGATACATTTTTCCCCCGGCTGTACAGGTTTCAGCAACGGATGATTATGAAGCGCTAAAACCACACCTGCATCAACCCAAATAACAGATCCTCTCTTTGTAAATAGTCAATCCTCAAAAAGTGCCCAATCCCATAGCACTAAGCGTTTATTGAGATAAGTTGTTTGTATTACCTTACAGAAAAGTAGCTTTTTGTTAA
>JAYVPT010000058.1:0-50088 GCA_043757165.1 Ferruginibacter sp. | reverse complement strand
GTAATTAATTTTTGCGATGCTCTTCCACTAATTAAATCTTTAAATGTTTTTACTTCTAAAAATCCTCTTTCCATCATCCATTGATCGTTATATACTTTACCAACATAACGGCTGCCATGGTCATGAAAGATACACACTACCACATCATCTTTTTTTAACTGGTCTTTCCCACCGGGGCCTTTGGCTAATTGCAATACACCCTGCAAACAACTGCCGGCACTGTATCCACAAAACATCCCTTCTTCTTTAGCAATGCGCCTTGCCATAATTGCGCCATCTTTATCAGTAACTTTTGTAAATTCATCAATCACACTCATATCATAATTGTCAGGTACAAAGTCTTCTCCAAATCCTTCGCTGATGTAGGGGTACACTTCTTTTTGATCAAGTTCCCCGGTTTCAAAATATTTTTTTAATAAAGAACCATAGCTGTCAATAGCCCAAACTTTAATGTTGGGATTTTTTTCTTTTAAGTATTTTCCTGTACCCACAATAGTACCACCTGTACCGGTGGCTACAACAAGGTGTGTAACTTTTCCTTCGGTTTGTTCCCATATTTCCGGGCCGGTTTGTTCGTAATGCGCCTGGCGGTTGGCCAGGTTATCGTATTGATTTACGTACCAGCTGTTAGGTACTTCGGTAGCCAGTCTCTTACTTACACTATAATAACTGCGTGGATCTTCAGGGTCAACATTTGTGGGACAAACAATTACCTCCGCACCCACAGCTTTTAAAATGTCTGCCTTTTCTTTTGATTGTTTATCGGTAGTGGTAAAAATACATTTGTAGCCTTTTACACATGCGGCTAAAGCTAAACCCATTCCGGTATTACCACTGGTGCCTTCAATAATAGTACCGCCGGGTTTTATTTTGCCTTCCTGCTCGGCCACTTCCAGCATTTTTAATGCCATGCGGTCTTTAATGCTGTTGCCGGGATTAAAGTATTCAACTTTTGCCAATACGGTACAAGGCAGGTGTTGTGTAATTTTATTGAGTTTGATAAGAGGAGTATTGCCAATGGTTTCTAAAATATTATTCAGCCACATGTGTTTTTAGTTTTGGCAAAGGTAATTTTTTAGTTTGAGGTTTGGGAATGGAAATAATGGAGTGGTACTAATTTTTGTATAGATCAAATTCCTCGTTTACTAAATTAAGTATTCCAGAAATATTTTTTGCTTGCCAAAATTCTTTTTTATGTTCTTCAGGATTACGAAATGTATAAAATCTGTATTGATTTTTAGTAGTATATTCAAAAGAGAATGTTCCACCATCTTCAAAATCATCTCTAAACCCTGGAATATTATGCATATCAGGGAGCGAATTTATTTTCAATTTAAAAAGGGTGCTAATTAAGTTTTTCCATCCTGACTTAGGATAAGTCTTTTTAATTTTTACATTATTTATACTTTTTGATGTAAGACTATCATTCCATATATGGTTATAACTTATTAATTCTGCATTCCAGAAATCATTTATTTGTTTTAAAATAATTAAATGCTTTCTCCTTAATAATTCTATATCAAACCAAACTCTTATTTGAATTTGAGTAAATCCATTTTCTAATAAGTCTAATTTTAGATTAGATGAAATATTTTTAGCTGACTTGTAGTAAAAAGAGTAAGTAGGAATATCCCCAATTATATCAAATAGAATTTCTCTAAAAAAAGTATCCTTTGATTTTTAATTTCCATCTGGATTAATATCAATACTTTTTTGGTTGGTATTACATGAAATGATGAGCAGAATTAGAATAAATATTTTTACCGTAAAATATTTCATTTTGCAGGATTACTTATTTGCTTAATACTTCCAAAGCTTTCTTCACACTAGCATCATTTACATTCAACACTTCAATCATACCTTCGGTACGCCACAACTGCCGTGCAATTGAAGATGTGATACGATTAATAAAGTCTGCTTTTTCTTTGGCAGAAATATTGCTTAATACAATAGAATCTTTTGCAGCAACTGTTACAAACTGCTTCCAGCTATCTTCACTAAAAGAAAAAGTTTTTACAAAATCAGCTGATGTTTTATAAGTTTTTAAGTGTTGTAAATTTTGCAGGTAATATTTGTAAGCGTAATTTACAATAATGCCTTTTGCATAAATTTTAGCGCTGCTTATGGTAAAGCCACTTGTATCTAATGCTACAAAATAATCGGGTGTAATACCGCCACCGCCATAAACAATTTTTCCGCTTTTGGTTTTATATACTTTGCTTGTATCGTTCTTTACAGAATCGGCGCTTTGTGTTTCACCATCGTGGTAGCGGTTGCTTACTTCCTGGTAATAAGCTTTGCCGCCATTATTATATGGCCGTTGAATGCTGCGGCCAATTGGCGTGTAGTACCTGGCAATGGTTAGGCGTAAAGCGCTGTTATCACTAAGGTCAAATTGTTCCTGTACCAATCCTTTACCAAAACTTCGGCGGCCTATAATGGTTGCCCTGTCCCAATCCTGCAAAGCACCAATCAATATTTCGCTGGCACTTGCTGTACCTTCATCTGCCAATACCACCAATGCCCCGGTTTCAAACTGTCCTTCCCTGCGGCAGCGGTATTCTTTTTTAGCTACATGTTTACCTTCAGTATAAGTAATTAATTTATCACCTGCTAAAAATTCGTCGGCAATTTCTGTTGCTTCATCCAAAATGCCACCGCCATTGCCTCTTAAGTCCAACACTAATTTTTGCAGGCCCTGTTTTTTTAATCCCATTAAGGCATCCATAAATTCCCGGTAAGTTTGTTGAGAGAATTTATTAAGCCTTATGTAACCCACTCCATTCCCAATCATATAACTGGCATCTAAACTGGTTAAAGGAATAGCATCTCTTGTAACAGTAATTTTTTTCAGCTCAGTACCACGTAAAATGCTAAGGTCAACTTTATCACCTTTGTCGCCTCTTAAAAATTTTCGCACTTTGTCGCCGTTAATTTTTATACCTGTCATAATACTGTCTCCTACTTTTAATAATTTATCACCTGTTAAAATGCCTGCTTTAAAACTCGGACCATCCTTCAGCACATTTATCACGTTAATGGTATCATCAAAAATGTTGAATTCCACACCAATGCCATAGAATTTTCCGGCTAGGTCTTCGTTAACAGCCTGCAGGTCTTCGGCAGGTATAAAAACCGAATGAGGATCCAGTTTACTCAGCATGGCCTGTATGGCAGTATCGGCAAGTGCTTCGGGTTTTACCTCATCTACATATTTGTTTTGGATCAGATCCATTATTTCCTGTATAGGCCGCCGTTTCTCCATATAAAAAAAACTTTTTCCGGGCATATTATCTCTCATTTTAAAACCCAGGTACATGCCTGCAATAAGGGTAATGCTAAAAAGAAGGGGTAACCAAACCTGTATTTTTTTATTATTCATTTTACGAAGATAATTTTTTTGCCACAGAAGCACTGAAACACGGAATAAAAAAGTAGCCGGTTAAACTCCTAAACTTTTAAACCAAACAAAATGCACTAACTTCATTTAGAAATTATAATATTCTTCCTATGTCAATAAAACTGATTGCAGATAGTGGGTCAACAAAAGCAGAATGGTGCCTGCTTGATGGTAAAAAGAAGCGGACTTTTTTTACAGAGGGATTAAGCCCTTATTTTTTATCTTCTGAACAAATACAAAAAATCCTGGAGCAGGAGTTGAAGGTAAAAATGAAGACTATTGAACCTGATGAAATATTTTTTTATGGTACGGGATGTAGCAATCCGGATAATGTTAAGCTGGTAAAAAAAGCTATCCGAAAAGTGTTTACCAAAGCCACGGTAGCGGTAGATCATGATTTGATGGGTGCAGCAAAAGCGCTCTGTGGCGGCGAAAAAGGCATTGCCTGTATTTTAGGTACCGGTTCCAATTCCTGTTATTATAACGGAAAAAAAATTGTAAAGAACAGCCCCGGCCTTGGTTACGTATTGGGTGATGAGGGGAGCGGTGCATATCTGGGTAAAAAAGTAATTCAATATTTTTTATACAATACTTTTGATGCAGATTTGATGGACCGTTTTGTTGCAAAATTCCAGGTTAGCAGTTACGATATTCTGGATGCGGTATATAAAAAACCTTTGCCCAACCGGTACCTTGCATCTTACGCCATTTTTTTGGCAGAAAACCGGGGGCATTATATGGTGGAAAATATTATTGAAGACGGCTTTAATGATTTCTTTTTTAATCATGTTTATAAGTACAGG
Organism: Ferruginibacter sp.; assembly: GCA_043757165.1. Lineage (GTDB taxonomy): Bacteria > Bacteroidota > Bacteroidia > Chitinophagales > Chitinophagaceae > Ferruginibacter. The sequence continues at coordinate 45,885 of JAYVPT010000058.1, read as the reverse complement.
GAAAGCTGGACATTACCCATAAACTTTATAGGAAGTGTGGCCTACGGATTTAAAGATGTACTTAAGGAAATGTGTAATAGTTACGAGTTGCAATTAGGTAAAGTATTACAAAAACCGATGGATGGATTGGTAAAATTTCATAGCTAAAATAAAAGAATCAGGATTGTTATGGCATTTGAAAAGATAACAGAATCAGCATCACCTTACCGGCATTTGGAAAAAATGAGTGTTTTGGAATTATTGACCAATATCAATAAGGAAGATGATACTGTTCCTTCAGCAATAGAAAAAATTATTCCTCAAATTGAAGCATTGGTACATGTAGTTGCTGATAATATGCTGGTTGGCGGCCGCCTTTTTTATATTGGTGCAGGCACCAGCGGCAGGCTGGCTATTGTAGATGCCAGTGAATGTCCCCCAACATATGGTGTTCCTTACGGTTTGGTAATAGGCATAATTGCCGGCGGGCATAAAGCCATTACAGAAGCCGTGGAATTTGCAGAAGATGATACTGAACAGGGGTGGAAAGATTTGCAGCAGTACAATGTAAACAGTAAAGATGTAGTTATAGGTATTGCTGCCAGTGGTACCACGCCTTATGTTATAAGTGCATTGGAAAAATGCAGGGAGAATAATATTGTAACCGGAAGCATTTGCTGTAACCCGGATGCACCCCTTAGCGGCGCTGCTGATTACCCCATTGAAGTGGTGGTCGGGCCCGAATTTGTAACCGGCAGCACCCGTATGAAAAGCGGTACCGCACAAAAATTAGTGTTGAACATGATCTCCACATCGGTAATGATACAATTGGGCAGGGTGGAAGATAATAAAATGGTTAACATGCAGCTTACAAACGATAAGTTAGTGGACAGGGGCGTAAAAATGCTGATGGAGAAAAAGGGAATGGATGATTATGAAAAAGCCAAAGCCTTATTGCTGGAAAAAGGAAGTGTTAAAAAAGCAATGGAAAGTTTCCACTCATAAAAAATTAATACAACTTTTATGTATTTTCATTAACTTAGGTATCTCATTTAAAACTACTCGCTATGAATCATAAAATTTTACTTTCAGTTTCATTTATTGCATTAAGTTTTTCGGTTGCAGCACAAAATGCCGCCACTTATGCAATAACCGGTGATGGGAATGGAGATTTTAACTGGATGAACATCCGTAAAGTAGATGTTGCTACAGGAAAATTAGTCAATACAATATTTGACAGGCTTAATCCAAAATCAATATTGGCAGATGCAGAAACAAAAAAAGCTGTGATTATCAACGGTGTTCATAATGGCCAGCCATATACTACAACAGAATATCCTACGGCTACTTTTGTAGCTGCTGCGGCATACGATAAAAAAAATAATAAACTATTTTTTACGCCCATGCGTAAAGGGGAATTACGCTGGCTGGATTTGAATGATAAAAGTGAAAAGCCTACTTACTACACTTTAACAAGTACACTACTCAATCCGCTTAATCTTGCAGATGAGGCGAATCATATTACCCGTATGGATATTGCCGCCGACGGAAATGGTTATGCCATTACCAATAATGGTGACCACCTGATACGTTTTACAACAGGCAAAAAAACTGTGATCACTGATTTGGGAAATCTGATTGATGCAGAAAATAATGCCAATGGTATTTCGATACACAACAGGTGTACGAGCTGGGGAGGCGATATGGTTGCAGATGCTTATGGAAAGCTGTACGTAATTTCTGCCAGCCACCAGGTATTTAAAGTGGATATCGATACAAGAATTGCCACTCATTTAGGTACCATCACAGGGTTGCCTGTTAATTATACCACCAATGGCACTGCTGTTGATGATGATGGAAACATAGTGGTAAGCTGTGCCACCAGCTTTGACGGCTTTTATAAATTTAATATAAAAAATATGGCAGCCGTAAAAGTGGAAAGTTCAGATAAAGTGTATAATGCATCTGACCTGGCCAATGGTAATCTATTATTTCAAAAAGAAGCAGATGCACAAAGGGCTTATAGTTTTACATCTGTACTACCAATTGCAATAGCAAATCCTGATGCAAGAGTTTTTCCTAACCCGGTAACTGCAAATAAATTCACAGTGTTGTTTGATGGCCAAAAGGCAGGACAATACACAGTAACATTAACCGATTTATCCGGCAGGGTAATTATGAACAGGGCAGTTACCCTAAATTCTAAAGTACAGGCAGAAACTATACAGATAAAAAATACAATTGGTAAAGGCATGTACCTGGTAAAAGTTACTAATGCTGCAAATCAAGCTGTATTTACAGAACGTATTATAGTGCAATAAAAAAATTATGGTTACTAAGTATGGAGGTTGTCAAAAGACAACCTCTTTTTTTTAAAATAATCTGAATTTTGTTTTGAAAGTTTTAATTGATTTGTTTGAACTTTGTAAGTACAAAATATTTAAAACGAATAATTGATAAGTGCAGGATATAGAACCATATTACAACTGGCGCCATTTATATGCAGCAGAAGAAGATAAGCGGTCGCCATTTTATGGCCGCAGTTACAGCGAATTTGAATTCTCTCAAACGGTTTATAATTATTATATACATCCCCAGTGGGACGAATTTGGCAGTAAAACATTATACATGAAAATTTTGTTTACAGATTATGAACAGAGTTATTCAATAATAGAATTAATAGGCGAGTGGAACGATGCTATTGAAAATGATATCATGAGCTTGCGGAGAGATGTTACAGATATTTTATATGCCAAAGGAGTTAATAAATTTATTTTAATAGCCGAAAACGTACTTAACTTTCACAGCAGCGATGACAGTTATTATGAGGAATGGAGAGAACAGCTGGAAGATGATGGCGGCTGGGTGGTAATTATAGATATGCCCCAGCAAAGCCAGTATGATTTTAAAAGAGCAAGCCTTACCAATTATATCGGGCTGATGGATTTTCCTCAGTGGCGGACATTAAAACCCGAAATAGTTTTTCAGCAGGTTGATAACTGGATAATAAGGTTATTGGATTAAAAACCGGTATCGATTGCATAAAAACATTTAACAAACCATATTTTTGAGCAATAACAACTTAAATTTGCTGACCGAAATTCAACTTTTAACTTTTGCAAAATGACTTTTAAACAGTTTTTCACTTCCTCAATAGGTAAGAAGTTTACCATGGGGCTTACCGGATTATTTCTCATTTCATTTTTAGTTGTTCACTGTACGGTCAATTCCATGATCTTTTTTAATGATAACGGAGAGATGTTTAATAACTGGGCTCATTTTATGAGCCATAATTATATTGTGCGGTTTCTCGAAATCGGACTTTTTGCAGGATTGATTGTTCACATTATACAAGGTCTGTTGGTGTGGAAACAAAATAATGCAGCAAGGCCGGTAAAGTATGCAATGAATGCTGCTTCCACCAACAGTAAATGGTACAGCCGCAGCATGGGATTATTAGGTACATTGTTATTATTCTTTTTAATCCTGCATATCTCCAAATTTTTTGTGAATACAAAAATTGCATTGTATGGAAATGGTGGCGAGAATGATGCCAGTTATAATCTGTTTGCAGAAATGAAAGAGTATTTTCAGCAGCTGTGGGTGGTAATCGCTTATTTAGCTGGTGTAATCTCTTTGTTCTGGCATTTGGTGCATGGTTTTCCCAGTGCGTTTCAAACATTGGGTATAAATCATAAAAAGTATACACCCATTATTAAAGCAGCAGGTATAGGGTTTGCTGTAATTGTATGTGTGTTGTTTACTTTAATGCCGCTTGCATTTTTTGCAGGGTGGATTTCGTAACTGTCAAATTGTTTAATTCCTAAATGGTTATCAGCAATTAAACAATTAATCAATATAGCAATTAATAAAAAATTCAAATAAAATAATAATAAGTAACAATGGCTCTAAATTCTAAAATACCAGCCGGGGAAATGAAGGAAAAGTGGGAAGGTTACAAAGGACATGTAAAGTTGGTAAACCCCGCCAATAAAAGAAAATTAGAAATAATAATTGTTGGAACAGGTTTGGCGGGTTCATCCGCAGCAGCGGCATTGGGAGAGATGGGATACAAAGTAAAAACATTTTGTTTCCAGGATAGTCCACGCCGTGCCCACAGTATTGCCGCCCAGGGCGGTATTAATGCTGCAAAAAATTATCAGAATGATGGCGACTCTGTATTCCGTTTATTTTACGATACTGTAAAGGGTGGCGATTACAGGGCAAGAGAAGCGAACGTACACCGCCTGGCAGAAGTAAGTACAAATATTATAGATCAGTGTGTGGCACAAGGCGTTCCTTTTGCAAGAGAATATGGTGGATTATTAAGTAACAGAAGTTTTGGTGGTACACAGGTGCAACGTACTTTTTATGCAGCCGGACAAACAGGGCAACAATTACTGCTGGGTGCATACAGTGCATTAGAAAGGCAAATCTCATTGGGTAATGTAACACAATACAGCCGTCACGAAATGCTGGATGTAGTAACGATAGATGGAAAGGCTAAAGGTATTATTGCACGGAATCTTGTTACAGGAGAATTGGAAAGGCACTCCGGCCATGCGGTATTATTATGCAGTGGTGGTTATGGTAACGTATTTTATTTAAGTACCAATGCCATGGGCAGTAATGTTACTGCGGCATGGAAAGCACATAAAAAAGGTGCCTTCTTTGGTAATCCCTGCTTTACACAAATTCACCCGACCTGCATACCCGTTAGTGGCGATTATCAAAGTAAATTAACCTTAATGAGTGAGTCGTTACGCAACGACGGAAGGATATGGGTGCCCAAACAAAAAGACGATAACAGAAAAGCTGTTGATATACCCGAAGAAGAAAGAGATTATTATCTGGAGAGAAGGTATCCTGCTTTTGGAAACTTAGTTCCAAGAGATGTTGCCTCAAGAGCAGCAAAAGAAAGATGTGATGAAGGCTATGGTGTGGGTACAACAAAACTTGCCGTGTATTTGGATTTTGCAGATGCTATAAAACGTTACGGAAAAACTGAAGTTGGCAAACAGGGTTTAGGTAATGTTAACGATGCTAAAATTATTGCCTTAGGTAAAGCAGTAGTAAAAGAAAAATATGGTAACCTGTTTGATATGTACGAAAAGATAACGGGAGAAAATCCTTATGAAATGCCAATGAGGATTTACCCTGCAGTGCATTATGTAATGGGTGGGCTTTGGGTAGATTATGAATTGCAAACAACGGTGCCTGGTTTATATGCTTTAGGTGAAGCAAACTTTAGCGATCATGGGGCAAACCGTTTGGGAGCATCTGCTTTAATGCAGGGACTGGCCGATGGTTACTTTGTAGTGCCATATACTATTGGTAATTACCTGGCAGATGAAATCCGTAATCCTGCCATACCAACAACACATCCTGAATTTGAAGAAACGGAAAAAGCTGTAAGTGACAGAATAAATACTTTGATGAATATTAAAGGTTCTAAAACTGTAGAAAGTTTTCATAAGCGTTTGGGAAAAATAATGTGGGATAAATGTGGAATGGCCCGTAACGCACAGGGTTTGCAGGAAGCCATTGTTGAAATTCAGCAATTAAAAAATGAATTCTGGAGCGATGTACGTATCCCAGGTGAAGTAAACGGAATGAATCCGGAACTGGATAAAGCCGGGCGGGTAGCCGATTTTATTGAACTGGGAGAACTGATGTGTAAAGATGCATTGGACCGTAACGAAAGTTGCGGCGGACATTTTAGAGAAGAAAGCCAGACTGAAGATGGTGAAGCAAAAAGAGACGATGATAATTGCAGTTATGTTTCGGCATGGGAATTTAAAGGCGAGAGTAATTGGGAATTAAATAAAGAGGCATTGAATTTTGAGATTGTGAAACCAACGCAGAGAAGTTATAAATAAAAAATGAAAGTATCAGGTTTCACTTTTGTAAAAAATGCAGTTAAGTATGGCTATCCGGTAATAGAATCAATAACATCAATTTTGCCAATTGTAGATGAGATGGTCATTTGCCTCGGTAATTCGGAAGATGATACAGAAGGATTGATAAGAACTATTCAGTCGGATAAAATAAAAATTATTCATTCTGTTTGGGATGATAGTTTAAGGGAAGGTGGAAAAGTGTTGGCAGTAGAAACGGATAAAGCTATTGCAGCTACTGCACCAGACAGCGACTGGCTCTTTTACATACAGGCAGATGAAGTGCTGCATGAACAATACCATAAAACTATTGTTGAAGCAATGGAGAAATATAAAACTGATGAAAATGTGGAGGGATTATTGTTTCACTACCATCATTTTTACGGCAGCTATAAATATATTGGAGATGGAAGGAGATGGTACAGTAAAGAGATCAGGATCATCAGGAATAATAAACATATCAGGAGCTACAGGGATGCACAGGGTTTCAGGTGGGCTGATAACAGAAAGTTGAATGTAAAATTAATAGACGCCTGTATTTATCATTATGGATGGGTACGAAATCCGTTGCTGATGCAACGTAAAACAGAAAATTTTGGTAAACTATGGGCAGGAGAAGAGCGCAAAAAGAGTGATGGTGAAACTGAAAAACAAAGTACCCGGTTTGATTATTCAAAAATAGATTCTGTAACATTATTTAAAAGAACACATCCTGCAGTAATGAAAGCATTGGTTGATAAAGAAGACTGGAATTTTGATGTGGATGTAAAAAAGAAAAATTTTAAGAACACGAAACACAGGGTATTATATTTTTTATGGCAAAAATTTGGATGGCGACCTTTTGAATACAGTAATTACAAAAAAATATAACAATTAAGCAATTAAGAATATATGCAACATTATAACATGAACCTTACACTTAAGGTGTGGAAACAAAAGAACAGCAGCGAAAAAGGAAATTTTGAAACCTACCAGGTAAAAGATATTTCCAGCGAAATGTCGTTCCTCGAAATGTTTGATGTATTGAATGAACAATTGATACAGGAAGGAAAAGATGCTATTGCATTTGATCATGATTGCCGTGAAGGTATTTGTGGTATGTGCAGTATGTTTATAAATGGTAAGGCTCATGGTCCATGGTCGCAAAACACCACCTGCCAGTTACACATGAGGGCTTTTAAAGATGGTGATACTATTGTAGTGGAACCATGGAGGAGTACCGCATTTCCTGTAATAAAAGATTTGATGGTTGACAGAACTGCATTTGACAGGATCATTCAGGCCGGCGGCTTTATATCTGTAAATACCGGTAACGCAGTTGATGCTAATGCAATTCCCATTGATAAAAAAAATGCAGATGATGCTTTTGCTGCCGCTGCATGTATTGGTTGCGGCGCATGTGTTGCCACTTGCAAAAACGGAAGCGCTATGTTATTTGTAAGTGCCAAGGTTTCTCAGCTGGCTTTACTTCCACAGGGGCAACCGGAAAGAGAAAGCCGTGTGTTGAATATGGTGGCTCAAATGGATAAAGAAGGATTTGGCAACTGCACCAATACTTACGCCTGCGAAGCAGAATGCCCTAAAGGAATTTCTGTTGCAAACATTGCAAGGTTAAACAGGGAATATGTAAAAGCAGGATTAAGTACAGAGCAATAGACAGCCGAAAAAAAATTATTATTATAAACCTTCTTTTTTCAGGAAGGTTTTTTATTTGAGTATCCTGATGATTTTACCGCTCTAACACAATAAATGGTAATTTTAGGCATTACTAATCTTAAAACTTTTGAAGCACCCCGGGAAATACCTGTTTTTGTTATTGATTTTTTTTGTGCAAATGGTATGTGCACAAAAACCTGCGTCACTATCTAATTTGAGGAAAAAAATCATATCTGTAAATAGCGATGTGATCAGGCTTGATTCATTAAGCATTGTTCCCAATTCTGTACATATAGTTAATGTATTGCCCACAGCTTATAAAGTGGATGAAGTTAATGCTACACTTACCTGGATAAATAAACCGGCTTTAGTAAATGTCTGGGTTACTTACCGGGTGTTTCCTTTTAAACTAAATGCTGCCGTAAAGCACCTGAATTATGATAGTGTGCGGTATAATTTCATCAACAATAATCCGGTAACATTTAATTTAAATAATAAACAAGGTAATCCGTTGTTCGATTTTGGTAATGTAAAATCGGAAGGTAGTTTTGGCCGTGGCATTTCTTTTGGTAACAGCCAGGATGCGGTGGTAAACTCAAGCCTTAACCTGCAATTAAGTGGCTTTATCGGCGATAGCCTGGAACTGACCGCAGCAATAACTGATAATAATATTCCCATTCAACCCGAAGGTAATACACAGGACCTTCGTGATTTTGACCGCATTTTTTTACAGATAAAGAAAAAAGGCTGGCAGGCCAGCTTTGGTGATATTGATATACGGCAAAGCAAAAATTATTTCCTTAATTTTTATAAACGTTTGCAGGGTGTTGCATTCAGTACAGAAAATAAGATCAGTAAGAATTTATCCAATTCATTGCTGGTAAGTGGAGCTGTTGCCAAAGGAAAATTTACAAGGAATATTCTTACACCTGCGGAAGGAAACCAGGGGCCATACCGTTTACAGGGGGCTAATTACGAAGTTTACTTTGTGATACTGGCAGGAACAGAACGTGTTTTTATTGATGGACAATTATTACAACGTGGCGAAGACCAGGATTATATAATCAACTACAATACTGCCGAAATTACCTTTACCCAAAAACATTTAATTACGAAAGATAAAAGGGTACAGATTGAATTTGAATATGCTGACAGAAATTTTTTAAACTCCCAGATTTATGTTAGTAATGAGTTGAATTTTAATAATAAGTTCATATTGAGTGTAGGTGCATTCTCTAATGCAGATGCTAAAAATTCTTCTATCAACCAGGTATTGGATACAAAGCAAAAACAGTTTTTGGCAGATATTGGTGATGGTGTGGATTCCGCATTTTACCAAAATGCAGTTCGGGATACTTTTTCTATTGATAAAATATTATATAAAAAGATTGACACAGTATATAATATCAATGTGCATGATTCCATTTTTGTTTTTTCCAATAATCCTAATGATGTATTGTACAGCCTTTCTTTTACCTACTTAGGCCCTGGTAAGGGAACTTATATGCCTTTACAAAATGCAGCCAATGGAAAAGTATATGTCTGGGTGGCGCCCGATGCAGCCAATAATAAAAAAGGAGACTGGGCGCCGGTTATTTTATTGATAGCGCCTAAAAAACAGCAGGTGATTACTGTGGGCGGCGAGTATTTTATTTCAGGCAAATCTAAAATAAAAGCAGAGGTGGCAGTAAGCAATTATGATATCAATCTCTTTTCGGCAAAAGATAAAGCCAATGACAAAGGTGTAGCTGCAAAACTGCAGTTTGAAAGTAATGATAAAAAAATAAACCTCTTTAGTAAACCCATGTTGCTGCAAACAAAGCTGGGTTACGAGTTTGTACAAAACCGTTTTAAACCTTTGGAACGTTTGCGTAATGTGGAGTATTTACGTGACTGGAGTTTGCCTTACGAAAGTATCCGTGCTGATGAACACCTGTCTAATGCTGCTGTAAAAATTGCAGATAGCAGAGGGAATTTTTATGCTTATGAAATTATCAATTACAGGCGCAGCGATAATTACAAAGGATTACGCCAGCAACTGGATAATTATACAGCAGTAAACGGGTGGAAATTTACTAACAAGGTAAGCCTGACAACTTTTAATAATTCAACAGAACAAGGGGTTTATTTAAGGCCGGGTTTTGATGTAAATAAGGAGCTGACAAAATTGAATAAGCTGCAGCTTGGCATAAACTACAGCAGTGAGCATAACAGGGTGCGTAATAAAATAACTGATACTTTATCTCCATTAAGTTTTGCATTTAATACCTGGCAGGTGTACATAAAATCTAATCCCAATAAATTAAATGTTTGGGGGGCATCTTATTTTACAAGAAATGATTTACTACCTGTATATAAAAAATTGCAACAGTCAGACAGGAGTGATAACTATAATTTTTTTACAGAAATAAAACAAAATGAAAACCGCCAGCTGAAATTAAATATTACCTATCGTAAACTCCATATTGCAAACGCCGCCATAAGCAGGCAAAAGGCAGATGAAAGTTTATTAGGCCGTGCCGAATACACCATGAGGGAATGGAAAGGTTTACTGACAGGAAATGTTTTGTATGAATTGGGAGCAGGGCAGGAGCAAAAAAGGGAATATACTTTTTTTGAAGTACCTGCCGGGCAGGGTGAATATACCTGGATAGATTACAATGGTAATGGGATAAAGGAATTAAATGAATTTGAAATTGCAGTTTTTCAGGATCAAAGAAAATATGTAAAACTGTTTACTCCAAGTAATCAATATGTAAAAGCAAATTATGTGCAGTTCAATTATAGTTTCGATCTTAATCCAGGGGCGGTGATAAAAGCGAAAGATGCAAGCGGCATAAAAAAAATACTGCATCGCTCCAATACCAGTTCAGGTTTGCAGATAAGTAAAAAAGATATTTCCATAGGGAAATTTCAGTTCAATCCGTTTACAAAAAAATTGGTTGATACCACCCTTATTGCTTTAAATTCAATTTTAACCAACACGTATTTTTTTAACCGCAGTAATGTTAAATGGGGTTTTGATGTTACCCATTTTCTTTCCAACGGAAAAACCTTATTGAGTTATGGGTTCGAAAGCCGTAAACTAAGAAACGTTGTTGGAAAAATAAGGTGGAACATGAATAAAAATTTTACCACTACAGTTAATGTAAGGGATTCGAAAAACGAATTGAATACAACCGGTACAAAATTTAATAACCGTAATTACCAGATACAGCAGCACAGCGTGGAGCCAACCCTGTCTTATATTTATAAAACAAATTTCAGGCTGAGTGTCTCTTATAATTTGAGCAATAAAAAAAATGCGATAGATTCTATGGAGAAAGTGGTGGCACATGAAGTATCTGCCGGCCTGCGATATAATATTCTTAGCAGCAGTACACTAAATGCTAAAATAACTTTTAATCAGCTCAACTTTAAAGCTTACCCCGGTGCAGCCAATACCACTGTTGGTTATATATTACTGGATGGTTTATTGCCCGGTAAAAATTATTTGTGGAATGTGGAATACACCAAACGTCTTGCAGGAAATTTTGAAGTAAGCATTCAATATGAAGGCCGTAAACCCGGAGAAGCAAGAACGGTGCATGTGGGCAGGGCTTCCATCAGGGCAATATTATAATAAAAAAGCGGTACCAGAATATGGTGCCGCCTTTAGTATATCTAGAGGGTTAGAAAACAAATTATCCGAATAATCCACCTTTTTTAAAACTCCTTACACCTTCTCCAATTTTAAAACCATTATTGTACACTTCAATTTTATAATCGCCTGTTTCAAAATTGCTGTTCTGTTTCCAGTCTACATTAATAGTTTGTTTTTGGCCCTGGGTATAATTTACTTCAACCATCTGGGTAAAAAATTTATCCTGGCCATCTCTTGTTTTAAAATTGCCTGAGCCTAATGCCTCAACAGTTATGGGGTTTCCTTTTGGATCGGTAATGCAGATGTAAATTTGCTTGTTACCCGATTGTGTAATACGGTTTTCATCAAGATCGAAAGAAATACGGAGCTTATCCACTCTTTTTGCAGTGGTGGTGGTTTTTTCCTTTCCGCTTTTCCTTTCATTAATACCGGTAATAGAAAAATTGCTGGCATGCAAAGTAGAACCCACATCAATAATGTCTTCTTTTTCCTTGATCACAACTTTAGCATCTTCTGTTTCTTTTTTTGCAACGTCACGTTCTTTGGTAACAGCTTCTTTTTCCTGTGTCAAAACTATTTTTTCTCCTTGCAAAGTTTCAATCTGTGTTTTGTAACCAGCAATATCATCGTTTAATGAGGCTATTAAAGTTTTTGCCTGTGCCAGTTCTGCCTGTGTAGCATTGGTTTTGGTAAGCAGTTGCTGAATCTTAACTTTTTTTGCTGCAATATCCCTGTCACGCTGTGTTACAATACTGTCTTTGCTGTGCGCCATATTTGCACTGCTTGTCTTAATCATATCATACCGAATGGTGGCGTCATCCAGTTCTTTTCTCAATTCATCTTTTTCGGTAGATGTTGTTGCAAGCTGTGTATCTTTTTGCTGAATGGTTTCTTTGGTTTGGTTCTTATCATAAATGATGTAGCCCCATGTACCTAATAAAGCCAGTAATAAACCGCCGGTCAATAAATTGCGCATGTTATTTTTTTGCGGTGGAGGTGTAGGCTGCTGTGCAGGTTCAGTAGCCGGGTAATTTTCGTATGCCATAATCGTTTTTTATTAGTGACAAATGTATTCATTCGTCTGGTTAAAAAGAATGCTATTAATCAGTTCTGTTAATATGTGAATAAATAAGGTAAAACTGTTACTCTGCGGTAACGGCTAAAATTATGCCAGTTTATAAAAGCTCATTTTTAAACACAGCCAGGGGTAAAAAATTTTTATCTTTGCCACCATGAGTGCCGAAAAAATTATCAGCGACTGGCGAAAGAAAAAGTTTAAAAACCTTTACTGGCTTGAGGGAGAAGAGGAATATTATATTGACCAGGTGGTGGACTATGCCGAGCATAAAATTTTAGATGAATCCGAAGCCAGCTTTAACCTTACCGTTTTTTATGGCCGTGATGCCGACTGGACAGCCGTGGTAAATGCCTGCAGGCGCTACCCCATGTTTGCCGAGCGGCAGGTGGTGCTGCTTAAAGAAGCCCAGCAAATGAAGGATATTGAAAAGCTGGAGAGCTATATTGAGAACCCTTTATCGTCCACCGTTTTTGTGGTGGCTTACAAAACCAAAACATTAGATAAACGTACCAAGCTGCATAAACTCTTAAAGCAATCTGCCGAAATTTTTACATCAGAAAAATTAAAAGATTTTAAAGTTAATGAATGGATAAAGGAAATGGTAACCACAAAAGGTTATGCCATCACCTCCAAAGCGATGGTGCTTTTAGAAGAACATATCGGCAACGACCTCAGCCGCATGGCCAACGAAATTGATAAACTCTCCATTAATTTAAAAGGCCGTAAGGAAATTACTGAAGATGATATTGAAAAATTCATCGGCATCAGTAAGGAGTATAATGTTTTTGAACTGCAGGCCGCCATTGCAAAAAAAGACCTGGCCAAAGCCATCACCATTATTAAGTATTTTGAAGGCAACCCCAAAGCTGCACCCATACAAATGGTATTACCTGCGCTGTATGCCAATTTTAGTAAAGTATATACCGTGTTTGGTATGAATGATAAAAGCGAAGCTGCACTTAAACCACATTTTTATTTCAACAGCACGGCTGTAAAAAATGCTTTGGAAACCATCCGCAATTATGGATACGATGGTATAGAACGCATTTTATTATTACTTCATCATTACAATTTAAAAGGCGTGGGGGTGGGAGATAACGGAACATCCGATGCATCGCTGATGAAGGAAATGGTGGTGAAGATGATTGCGTAGGGGTTGGATGCTGCAGCAATCTGAACCTTTTGTTGAACCGGCCTGATTTTTTTTATTTATCACCAGTTTTATCCTCTTCAAAATTTTCCAATTCCTTTTCTACCTCTTCCAATAATTGTTTTTCTGTAGGCAGGTATAGTTTGTATTGGCTGGCAATTATGTTTTTTGTATGCTCAGGTAACGTAAATTTTACTACGCCATTATTTTTTCTTGCACATAATAAAATACCAATGGCAGGGTTTTCGTGGGGCAATTTTTCAATTCTGTCGTAATAGTTTACGTACATCTGCAATTGCCCGATATCCTGGTGCGTTAATTTATGCGTTTTTATTTCTATAATTACAAAGCATTGCAGTATTCTGTTATAAAAAACTAAGTCCACAAAAAAATCATCCCCATCAATATGAATTCTTTTTTGCCTGGCGGTAAACGAAAAACCATTACCCAGCTCTAGTAAAAATTCCTGCAAATGTGTAATGATGGAGCTTTCCAGATCTTTTTCATAATAAGCCGCTTCTTTTTTCAATCCCAAAAACTCTAAATACATCGGGTCTTTTATTATCTCTTTTGCATCAGAGGGTAGTTTTTCATTTTTAGCAACAGCCAAAACACTTTCTTTATCATTGCTTAATAAAAGCCTTTCATAAAGGTTGCTATCAATTTGGCGTTCTAACTGGCGGGATGTCCAATTATTTTTAATAGCTTCTGCTATGTAAAACTCTCTGTTTTCTTGTTTATCAATGCTTAAAAGCATTTTGTATTGTGTCCAGCTCAATTGTGTCCGCAGTGCAGACACAATTGGAAAATTGCGGTAAAACTGGCGGTACCAATGCAACTGCCTGATGGAAAACCCACTCCCATATTCAGGCTGTAATTGTTCGGAAAGATATTTTATCAAATATTCGCCATAACCGGCTCTTTCTTTTCCTTGCTGTTCTTCTTCAAATATACGTTGCCTAATATGCCAGTACATTAAAGTTCTTTCATTATCAACAGCTCTTATTGCTTTATCTTTTGCAAGTGCAATGATTGATTTTATTTCGGTTACTACAGATTGATTGACGAGCATATTGTAGGTAATAGATTATAATAAATGGCGATAGTAAAAATACAGAAAACCAGCAATAAGTAAATGTGATAAGTGAAAATGCATTTGCTTAAAATGGTATTTTTTTAGCCCGGCTTTAGGAATGCTGTTGAGCTTCATTGGCGTCGCACTCTTGTACAGCATAATTTTATTGAGCTTTTATGGAAGCGGATATTTTTACGGTAACTGGTAAAGAAAAGAATGATATAGTTAGATTAAATCCTGCTGTATTCCAGCAAATTTCTTTTAGATACAACCTTTCTTAATTCTTCAATCAATTTATCTTTTAATTCCCGTACTTCAATACAAATACTATCGTTTTTAATTTCAGCTACAGGCGGCGGGGTACTCCCTAAATTACGTATTGCTTTTAATATCTTATTTTCAATTTCAAAAATGTTATCCCTTATTTCCTTTTCAAGCATAATGCCATTCCCGTCGGTATAATAAAGTTTATTTAATTCTCGGGTAAATTTTTCCGCATTAACAGTATTAAATTTCCATTCTTTTGTATCAGGGTTCCATAAAAAGATTGTATCAGGTTTATCCTTATTAGTCAAGTATTTTAACAACCCCCAAATGGCTTTATTAGAAGTTAAAAAATTCTCAGCTCTTAACTCCATAACCTTATACTCTACTTCTTTTCGTTTGAAGTACCACCAAAGCAGACCACTGCAAACGGCAATAAACAAAACCGATAAATTATTTACCGGGGCTGTGTAATCTGTAAAATCTTTAAGCCACGAAGAAGGGTGTTTTAGTGAATCAACTACCTGAAGGAAAATCATAATTTAAGTTTTAACTGGTTGTAAAAATCTATTACGTTTTCAATAATCTGTTTTGTGATGCCACCGTCAGTGAGAACGTAATCAGGGAATACATGGGTGAAAAGGTTTTTTTCAACTATCTGGTTATGCAGAAACCTGTTTCGCAAACCCGAAAGAATAATGTAACCGTTCTCACTTACATAGTTTGAGGGAAAGGGGAATACGTTTTCATGATAAAATTTAAGCACTGCACTGTGACTGATATAATTTTCCTTAGCCACCGGTTTTAATTCTACACTGTACTTATTGCATACAGCCTTCTCAAACTCAATACAGGCTTGCAATACTTTTTCCCTGTTGCTGTTATAAAATTCAAGTTCTTCCTGAACTACTTGCCAGTTTGCTTCGTTTTCGAAATAGCCCAGTAAATTATCCATTCGCCTGTCTTTTAATACTTTTCTAAATTCCCCATATTTTTTTACAGGTAGTTTTGAAGTAATGTTTACTCCATGCAAAGGAAGGCTCATGTCTATTTCTATATCTAATATTGTTTTAACGGTATCATTTTTAAAATCTTTACTAAAATTCTGCAATGATTTATTTGTTAAGTCAATTTGTTCAATCCCCTGGTTATTAAAATATTCCTGCAGCATCATAAATAAAACCCTGTCCCTGTATTGTTCCAGTCTTACATCCTGTTCAATATTATCAATCTTGTTCTGTAATTCTTTATACTCAGGTCCTTCGCCTTTCAGTTTTATCTGACATTTTTTTAAATCATGCCCTGCATCAATAACAATATCCTCCACAAATTCAAACTCGCCATTTTCTTCTTTATACTTTTTATAAATTCTGGGATAACTGTAAAACGATTGTAGCTCCGGCATTAACTGCTTCAGAAAGAAAGAAGGGGATGATTTTTTTAAATCGCCTCTTACTATGCTTTTATTTTCAGCCTGCATTAATTTTTCCAGGCCGGTTGTAATGGCTGCATTAAAAATATTTCGTGGCAGCATTACGGGTTCGTGATAATCCAACGCTGCAGCCATACCCGGTTTTATTTTTGTAAAGTAGCTGATCTCATTTATAACCTCTTCGTTCAGGTTGTGCAATAATTTTTCAATGTACCTTCTTCTTTCATATAAATAATCTATAAAAAATCTTACCAGGCTGTAAATAGCAATTGAAAATTTTCTTTTAGGACCCCGGCCACTTTCCTGCCTTTTTTTTACAGCAGCAGTAAATTCTGCAAGCAGCGTTGCTATTGGTTTTAAAAAAGGATGCCTGTTATTTTCATTTACACCCGTTATTTTAAATGCCTTTAAAAATGCATCAATATTTTGTTGATTACTACCTAAAAAAGCAATGTAACCCTGTAGGGTGTTGTATTCAAAGTCGCTTAATTTTTGCTGTTTGGCATCAGGCTTCATAAAAAACAAAATGTCTTTAGCTATCCATGTGGCAACAGAACCTGCAGTAAATCCCTTTTTACCTTTTCCTTTTTCCAGTTTGCCCTGTTCCTGAATTTCGGTAATAGTAATATTGGTTTCGTTCAGGAACGATTTTAATTTTTGTTTTACCTCATTGGTAGTATCAGTTTTATCCTGTACATGCTTTTGCAGCTTGCGTGGCATTTTATTGGGTTTAAATAAAATGTTATTGCTGTAAACAGCTGTATTCTTATTTTTTAGCTGCAGCAGTAATTCAGGGCTTTGGTTTTTAATAATATCGTTTAAAAATACATCGGCAGGTATTGGGATGCATCCTTTTTTAAAAAGATAATTGTACAGGTATAAATTGGGTAATTCATAAGTACTCAATATAGCATCGGGTGTAAGGTTAGTAAATGTAAAAGGATTAATGTCATGGATTTTTTTATCCCTGATTGAAACAACCGGAATTAAAACATTTTCATTAGTAATTTTAAAGCCAATTTTATTATCTGTTATATTATACTGCGGCATATACTTTACATCCATGCCATTTAAGTTCAATAATTGACGTTCCAATAAGTTATCAATATTGTAACCGGAATCGGTAAGGTTTTTGTATTGATGAAAAAACTGTAAGGCTCCAAAAGCATTCAGTTGTTTGGTAACCGAACGTTTGGTAGTAATGCCTGAACCGGGTACGGTTTTATTGTATGTTGCCAGAAATGCTTCGCCAATTTTTAAATGAAATTTAATACCAGGTAACGCTTCGTTGTCTTCAAAATAACGAAGTGCAAAATAATCAAAACGGTTGCTGTACCGTTTCATCTTTACTTCCTGCAGGGTTTCTTCGTTTTTTATAATAAAATGTTGCTGTTGTTCTGTTGTCAATTTTTTAAACACCACATCGGGCACCCTGAATAATTCATTAATAATATCCAGCTTAATATCGCTGCTTTCTAATTTAGGTGGCTTTGGCAGGCTTATGGCAAATGCAGTATAAGATTCCCTTACTGCTTTAAATTTATCTTCGCTGGTGTTTTTTAAACCCCTTATATGGCTTATCAATAAAGTACTGTCTTTGGCATCTAAAAAAAGGCATGTAAAAAACACTAAACCAAAAGTAGTAGGGCTGCCATCTTCTTGCAGCATGGTTTGTTGCCAAACAGGCAGTAATAAATTTTCATTATCCCTGTCAGCTTTCCATTTAAATATTTCTTCAAAAACTTCATGAGGTAGTTTTGTTTTTTTACGGGCAGCACTTACACCACTGCCAAAAAGATAGGGCATAGATTTTTTAAACTTGCCTGTTTCCCTGAAATTATTAAACGCTAACTTTTTATCGTAATAATGATGGGTAAAGTAATTGCGAAAGCTGTTTAAATCTTTTAGCAGCATTTGTAATGTGGTAAAAACATGCGCCTCATTGTTGTTTTCTTTTAAATATTCCAGCACCGGCAGGTATTGTTTTAGCTGCTCATATAAATCTGCCGCATTTGTAAATGCCGCAAAAACGGAAGGCTTTAGTAAAATACAATCAGCCAGCTTTTCTTCGGCTGCCACTTGCTGGTTATGCTTAGCCAGTATATGATTGAATATTTTATAAACATTGTGCCTTGCTGTGTTTAAAAAATGGCCAAAGTAAAATTTATGTGCAGGGTTATCAATACTGTAAAATATGCCAGGCTGGCTTGCTACGGTGTTTTGCATAAAAGGTTTTTATGTTACAAAATAAAAACTGACTGTTAAATATAAAAAAAACGGGAACTAAACCCGTTTTTTTTATTTCAATCCTTTTACAACTTATTAACTGCAATGTATTTACAAAATACATGTTGTTGGCGCCCTATAAAATTAGGGCATTGACAACCCGGTGTGATTTGCATTGCTTATCAGTCCTGTTGTTGGCGCCCTATAAAATTAGGGCATTGACAACACTCTGCTGTTGTAGCTGATGGCCGTACTGGTTGTTGGCGCCCTATAAAATTAGGGCATTGACAACGTGTTTTCAGCGATGTCGCTAACGGTGCTGGTTGTTGGCGCCCTATAAAATTAGGGCATTGACAACAGTATTTGTGAAGCTGCCATTAAATGTATTGTTGTTGGCGCCCTATAAAATTAGGGCATTGACAACTAAACAACCTTTTTACAAATTTAAATGCCTGTTGTTGGCGCCCTATAAAATTAGGGCATTGACAACAGGCAGTGTATGGATTTTACTGCCAACCACAGTTGTTGGCGCCCTATAAAATTAGGGCATTGACAACTAAAACGCAGCATCGGTTTTTTCCAATACAGTTGTTGGCGCCCTATAAAATTAGGGCATTGACAACCTTGCTAAATTACGTAAATCGTTAGATGAAGTTGTTGGCGCCCTATAAAATTAGGGCATTGACAACATACACATATTGGTTGCCACGGGAACCAAGGTTGTTGGCGCCCTATAAAATTAGGGCATTGACAACTCATTAGCAGCAATTGGAGCAAATCCAAACGTTGTTGGCGCCCTATAAAATTAGGGCATTGACAACTACGCAGTTTTCGCAAATATGGCCATCCTGGTTGTTGGCGCCCTATAAAATTAGGGCATTGACAACCTTTTGTTTGTAGCTATATTTTGCTTCAATGTTGTTGGCACCCAATAAAATTAGGGCATTGACAACTACTGACCTCAAGGACAGTATCGCATTTCTGTTGTTGGCATCCTATAAAATTAGGGCATTGACAACTCTATATGGCGAATACAATGAAAACAATTACTTGTTGTCATCCTATAAAATTAAGGTATTTACAAATGTGAGGTGGGAGAAAATAGAAACTAAGCTGTCGATACTCTTAATTATTGCTCTTACCACCACGAGCCATTCGCAAAAAAAATTACGCCAGGATAAATGCTCCCCAAAGGTATGTTGTTGAAAGGGTTAGTTAAATTAAGTTTTCTCAAAACTTAGTTTAACAGAACAAGTGCATAACGGCGATGCTACGAAAACAACTGTTGGTAAATCAAAAAATTGTAAAACCGCCATAACAGGAAATCAACTATCAGGGAAATACCAATGGTATTTCAGCAAACTGTTCGTCAATACATTATTTGTTACTCTTCTTTAAACGTTACCATAACCGGCACATGGTCGCTGTACTTTATCCAAAAATCATAGTCCCCGATTTCTACCGATTGAATTTTATCAGTCATATCTGCAGATGCAAAGCAATAATCGAGGTGATAAGGTTTATCCCTGTGCCGGTATAAATATAAAGTGGGATGTTGTTCTTTGCCCTGTATTTGGTTATGGTGTAAATGATAGCAGCTGAAAATTCCTTTTTCTGCCAATTGTTTTACTACATTGGAATGATTGCCTGCCCTGTATTTTCTATCCCAAATGGTATTGCTGTTAAAATCGCCGGCCAGCATTGTTTTTTTATTTTTCAAATGTTTATCGTAATGATGTATCGCTTTCCAAATCTGTTCAACGTATTGCCCATCTGGGTCATCCGGATTATTAGCCCAAACGGCATACAGTGTAAAATCATAATTTCCGCCTGTAACCGCAATGGGAATGATCATTTTTAAATTGGGGTTATGTGTCCTTATTTTTTTTAACCTGAAATTATTATAGGAGAAAATACCTAATCCTTTATTTTTATTTGTTCCAAACCAAAGCACAGCCGTTGGTTTGGGAGTATCATCACTGAATTTTAATTTGTCGGGATGCTCACATTCGGGAACAATTAAAATATCCGGCTTATGTGATAAAATAAAACCTGCTTTTTTTCTAAAAGCCATATTGCAGTTCCAGGTTATGATTTTCATTTATTGTTATGCCGTTTAAAGTAAGTACGACAAATAAATATACAAAACTCCCCTGCTATAAAAGTTGACCAGTGGTATGCGGTATCCCTAAAGCGTTTGGGACGACGCAAAGATGCTGACATGAAATAAAAATGCAGTTAATAAAAAATTTGCTGTATACTTCGGAAGTTTTTAAAACTTCCGAAGTATAGATATTACAAAACCGCCAAACTATTTTCCTTATCCTTATGTAAAGCCTGTTTTAATTCTTCCAGGCCATTAAAACGTACTTCGCTGCGTAAATGTTTAATGACGATGACACGTATAACCTGTCCGTAAATATCTTTTTCAAAATTGAACAGGTTTACTTCCACCACACGTTTTTTACCATTAACCGTGGGGCGAAAGCCAATGCTCATCATGCCTTTGTAACGGATGCCTTGCACTTCAATATATACTGCATAAATACCATCGCCTAAAACTATTTTTTCTTCGTCGGTGCTTTTAAGGTTGGCGGTGGGGTAGCCAATGGTTCGGCCAATTTTATCGCCATGCACCACTTCACCTTCAAAAAAGAAATTATATCCTAATAGTTTATTTGCTTCATCAATATTACTGTGTAAAATGGCCTGGCGAATATTGCTGCTGCTTACTTTTACAGCATCCAGCAAATGTTCCGGTATCTCCATTAAATTATAATTGTACACGTCAGCTTTATCTTCCATCAGTTTATAATCGCCAATGCGTTCCCGGCCAAAGCGGTGGTCGTACCCAATAATAATGGTTTGTGGATGAAATTTATCAATTAAAAAATCGCTGATATATTCTTCGGCGCTCTGGTTGGCAAAATATTCGGTAAAAGGCACTACCACTAAATGATCGATACCGGTTTTTTCCAACAATTCAATTCTTTCTTTTAAAGTATTGATGAGCCTTACACCTGTAACAGCAGATGAAACCACTTTGCGTGGGTGCGGATGAAAAGTGATGATGACCGATTCGCCACCGGCTTTTGCTGCAGCCTCTTTAAGTGTAGTGATAATTTGCTGGTGGCCGCTATGCACCCCGTCGAAAGTGCCGATGGTGATGACTGCATTTTTAAATACAGGTAACTGGTCTATGGAGTAATGTACTTTCATTTATAATTGCTGCAAATCTAACAGAATAATGGATAATTTGTTAATTGATAATGGATAATTCATTTGTAATTTGCGGCCTGTTTAATTCACGATTCACAATTGACCATTTACGATGTCATTATACGCTAAAAGAGGTGTTTCTGCCCAAAAAGAAGAAGTTCATGCTGCTGTTAAAAATCTCGACCAGGGATTGTTTCCCCATGCCTTTTGTAAAGTATACCCCGATTTTTTAGGCGGCGATGATGCATTTGTAAACATCATGCATGCCGATGGTGCAGGCACCAAAAGCATTTTAGCTTATTTATATTGGAAAGAGACCGGCGATATCTCCATCTGGAAGGGTATTGCACAAGATGCTATTGTTATGAACCTTGATGACTTATTATGTGTAGGCATTTACGATAATATTGTTTTTAACAGCACCATCGACAGAAATAAAAATTTAATTACCGGAGAAGTGCTTGAACAAATTATTACAGGCAGTCAGGAATTATTTGATACCTTAAAAACCTTTAGTGTAAACATTCATTACCTCGGCGGTGAAACTGCTGATGTAGGTGATGTGGTACGTACTGCTGCGGTTAACGGCACCATGACCTGCCGCTGGCCAAAAAATAAAATTATCAGCAACAGTAAGATAAAAACTGGTGATGTAATTGTTGGGTTTGCCAGTTACGGACAGGCTACTTACGAAACAGAATACAATAGCGGTATTGGCAGCAACGGCCTTACCAGTGCAAGGCACGATGTACTAAGTAAATTTTATGCGGAGCATTTTAAAGAAAGTTACAATACGGGTTTGGATGAAGATGTGGTGTATATAGGAAAACATAAGTTAACCGATAAAGTAAAAGTTGCTGGTTGGCCGTTGGCCGAAAAAGGCAGCGGTACTAATACCGAACAACTAACAACGACAATCGGCCAACTGCTTCTTAGCCCTACCAGAACTTTTGCGCCGGTAATGAAACCGCTTTTAGCCAATCATTTTGATAAGATACACGGTGTAATACATTGCAGCGGCGGCGGACAAACCAAGTGCATGAAATACTTACCGGGCAATTTTAAAATTGTAAAAGATAATTTGTTTGATGCGCCTGAAATTTTCAACATCATTAAAGAAAACAGCGGCAGCAACAATAAAGAAATGTACGAAGTGTTTAACATGGGCTGCCGCCTGGAGATTTATTGTGATGAAGCTGATGCTGAAATAATGATTGCAGCAGCAAATGAATTTGGTATTGCGGCGCAGGTTATTGGCAGGGTAGAGGAGAGTGATAAAAAAGAATTGGTGATAAAATTGAAGGGAGAAGAAATAAACTATTAAGTATAGTCTTGACTTAATAGGGAGATTATTTTTAGTTAGTAACAGATTTTAACATTTAGTGCAGAAAATAATTTTTAATCAGGTGTTTGTAAGAACTAAATTTGCTTCAATTGTCATTATGCTTTTA
Source organism: Ferruginibacter sp. (assembly GCA_043757165.1). Lineage (GTDB taxonomy): Bacteria > Bacteroidota > Bacteroidia > Chitinophagales > Chitinophagaceae > Ferruginibacter. The sequence continues at coordinate 22,815 of JAYVPT010000058.1, read as the reverse complement.
CGCTTATCTAAAAGATTAGTAAAAATTTGATGTACAAGAGTGCCCCGAATGCTTTCGGGGTAAACTTTGCCAATGAAGATGAATAGTGAACAAATGCTGGTAACCAAAAACCGTAAACACAAAACCAAAAAATCACATGTCTCAATCAATTGTTGAATTAAGGAATGTAAAAATTTTTCAGAGTAGAAACCTTATTTTAAGTGATGTTAATATCAGTATTGATAAAGGGGAGTTTGTGTATTTGGTGGGAAAAACCGGAACGGGCAAAAGCAGCCTTTTAAAAACTATGTACGGCGATTTACAATTAACGGAAGGCGAGGGTTGGGTTGTGGGCCATAATCTAAAAGATCTTACCTGGAAAACGGTGCCGTTTTTAAGGCGTAACCTTGGTGTGGTGTTCCAGGATTTTCAATTACTTACCGACAGGAATGTGAATGAGAATTTAAAATTTGTATTAAAAGCCACCGGCTGGAAAGATGAAAAACTGATGGACGAAAAAATTGCAGATGTACTGGATAAAGTAGGCTTAAAAACAAAAGGTTTTAAAATGCCTTTTGAATTAAGCGGCGGCGAGCAGCAAAGGGTGGATGTGGCAAGAGCTTTATTAAATTCTCCTAAATTAATATTGGCAGATGAGCCTACTGGTAACTTAGACCCGGAAACAAGCGATGAAATTATGCAGTTGCTGTTTCATATTTGCAGGGACTACAACACCACTATTGTAATGGCTACACATGATTACATGGTGATCAATAAATTTCCTGCAAGAATGCTTAAAACAGAAAGGGGTAAAGTGCTGGATAATGCTACCATAGAAATGTGATCAGCTGTTTAGCATTTTCTTCATTATTATATAAAGTTTGGAGCAGCCCTTGTCGCTGCTCTTTTTCCTGCTCGGTAAAAGGTTGTTGATATAATAATGCTATTTCTTTTTTAAAGGAGGCTACATCTGTTGCAATATGGCAAGCATTTTCTAATCCGCTGCCATCAACACCTGCCGGGTTTGCCAGGCAATGCCTTCCATTAAACAAAGCATTCAATAATTTTAATTTTACTCCGGTATTATTAAACGAGGGTAGTACATGTACCTGAGCTTTGGCAATCATATCCTGCATTTCTTTTTCGCCGGGGTTGGCAACAATGCACGTGTGTTTATGTTGATGCGCCAGCTCCTGTATTTTTTTAGAAGGGTCCTTGCCGGCAATTACAAAAGGAATTTGTAAATCATTAAATACATTTTGTAAAAGCCATTCAACCGCAGTTTCGTTTTCGTTAATAGATAAATTACCATGATACAAACAGAAGCAGCCTTTGCCATCTTTTCCTGTAGCTAAAGTATGCGGAATAAAAACCGGCAGGTAATGAATATTTCTTGCATGGAATAATTGCCGGTACAATTCCACATCATGTTTGCTTACCGCAATAAAGCTGGCTTTGTTGGCAATGCTTTTTTCGTATTTATAAAGTAGCCTGCTTTCATTAATAAAGTATAATTTTTTAAAAAGATTGCTTTCGTTTTTTGCTAATTGTCTATAATATTCAAACTCGGCATTGTGCAGGCGCACTATAATTTTTCGGTTGTTTAATTCTCCGGTATTCAAATAATAGGTGCAGTGAATACCTTCCAGCAAAATGGGGTAATTATCTTTTTTAAGGTTTGCAACCAGTTCATCATTCTTCCTGCTTTTAACAATAAACGGAAGACGTAATGAAAAACTGTGGCTGTTTTTTTTACGGGGATAATAATTTACAGTTTCGCAATACTTATTTAATTCCTGCTGTGGTGTTCTGCTTTGTGTAAAGCAATGCAAATGAATTTTTATACCCTGTTGATGCAGCGCTTTTAGTTTATAAAACAGATCCACCACGCCACCGTAATCAGCAGGCCAGGGCACTTCAAGGGCAACTATATGTAAGTATTTATCCAAGTAAATTTTTATAAAACTGTACTATTTTTTTTTCTTCCTGCTGCCAGTTTAATTTCTGCCGGGCTTTTAAGCAGTTTTGCTGTAGTGTATTATACTCAAACTCATTTGCAAGTAAATTGTTCAGTAATAAGGCCAAATTCTTTTCGCTGGTATCACAGGCTAAAACAGCAATATTGTATTTGTCGTTAATTTCCTTGTACACCGGGTAGTTTACACACAATTGCGGAATGCCGGCATGCAGATAATCGAAAAAGCGGTTGGCAAGAGAATAGTAATTGCTCAGGCCTCTGTCATCAAATAAAGTAACACCAATATAAGCCTGTTGTGTAATAGCCCTTAGTTCATCGGGTTTTACTTTGCCTTTAAAAATTACTTTATCCTGTAAATTATTTTCGGCAACCAGTTGTTGTGCCTGCTGCATAAAGTTGCCATCGCCACAAATGATGAGTTTGCAATTGACTTCTTTCATTGCCGGGATTAATGTTTCAAAACTTCTGCCTTCATTAACTGCGCCCTGGTATAAAATGAATTTTTCTTTTTTTTCTGGAACAGTTATATCTCTTAGGAGGGCAATATTTCTTATCACTTCGTAAGTAACGCCGTACATTTTTTTAAATTCATCTGCAATGGGTTGATTTACGGTATAACCCCTGAGGAATTTTGGAACAGTAAATCGTTCAATCTTTTTCCAAACTTTATAAACCGCAGGCCTTGTGGCAATTTCTTTCATTTCGCAAAACAGTTCATGTGCATCGTAAATTCTTTTTCTTTTTTTTATTTTACTAATTAAATAACAGGGTAGAATAGTATCCAGATCGATGGCGCCAATGCAATCCATCTTTTTAAACAGCAAATAAAAAAACAGACGGATATTATATTCTGCGTAAAATAATTTTCCTTTTTCAAAAAGGCAATTGATTCTCTTCTGTATAAATGGTTGTGTAGAAAGTGGGAGCGATGCTTTCATTTTTCTGCCTACCAACGTAACGTTGTAACCTGTGTTGGCAAGTGATGTACAGATGCGTATCATCCGTTGGTCATAAGTGAGGTCTGTTGTAACAGTAAAAACAAGGCAACCCCCTCCGCCTCCGCCAGCTGGCGGAGAAACTTTAGAGTCGGATGGTTCAGTTGTTTTTTGTAATTGGGTCATCTATCTAATATGGATTCTAAATCTTTTTATATAGTAAAAGCTATTTCAATTTTCGGGGAGCAAGTTTCTCCCTTCAGGGGGGGAGGGGGTTTTGTATATCCGCTCTATTATCTCCACCGTTTTCAAACCTTCTGCTGCACTTGCAAATTCATGTGTCGGATTTTGTAATGCTTTTACCAGATTTTCATAAACTTTATCATGGTTGCTCATGCTGCCCTGGTAAAATCCATAACCATTGGCCGGGTTTCCCTTCGGCAATTTCGGTTCTGCAATACCTTCTACATTAAAATATTCCAGTTCGTTCAGGTATTGTCCACCTATTTTAATAGTGCCCTTTTCTGCAAAAACTGTAAACGAACCTTCCATGTTTTTATTAAAACTGTTCACCGTATAATTTAAGGAACCAATTGCACCGTTTTTCATTTCAAATAACACGATGCCGGTATCTTCAAATTCAATTGTGGCGTGTGCAAAGTTTTTGATGCTGGTTTGTACAGTTGCCACATCACCCAAAAGCCAATACAATAAATCGATAAAATGGCTGAATTGTGTAAACAATGTGCCTCCATCCAGGTCCTTTTTGCCTTTCCAATCAGTATAATAACTGTTGGGCCGATTCCAAAAACAATTAATTTGAAAACTATAGATATTCCCCAGCTTTCTGTTACTGATCAATTCCTTTAAAAAAGTAACTGGAGGATTGTAGCGGTTCTGCTTTACCACAAATAATTTTTTACTGGCTTTGGCAGCTGCATCAATCATTCTTTCTCCATCAATTGAGTTAATGCATAAAGGTTTTTCGCACAGTACATTTATACCTGCATTCAATGCATTAATGGAGTTTTGGGCATGTAAACCATTTGGGGTACAAATACTTACTACATTCAAATCAGGTTCATTTGCCAATAATGTTTCTATTGAATAGTATGGCCTTGCCTGGTACAAATCAGCCATTTCATCGGCTTTATGTGGGATGATATCGCAAACTGCAGCTAAAATCCCGTGCTTTACTATTTGCTCAGCATGCCTTTTGGCTATTCTTCCACAACCTATTATTGCAAACCTCGGTTTCATATATTGGCAATATTCAAAAAAAATCCTCAAATCACCTCTTAAAACCCATTTTTTTATGTACTTTTGCGCCTAATTATAAAGAAACTATAACAAAGACGTTATTAAAAAAACAAAGAGATGCCGTATTTAACAATCGAAAAAAGAGCAAGTATTTTTTCAACTTTTGGTGGCAAAGCTACTAACACAGGTTCTATTGAGGGCCAAATCGCTTTATTAACAGAGCGTATTAATTCAATTTCTGAACACCTTAAATCTAACAAAAAAGATTTTTCTTCACAAAGGGGTTTAATGAAGATGGTTGGTCAACGTAAGCGTTTATTAACCTACCTGAGCAAACATGACCTGACTGGTTACAGAAGTTTAATTGAAAAATTAGGTCTCCGTAAATAAATTATTCCAATTATGTAATATTCGAATAATTCCCAACTGAAATTTTACAGTTGGGAATTATTGTTTGTTGCAACATTACTCATCTGTGATTTCGGCTTGCACTAAACCTCAAATCACAATCATAAATCATAAATTCTATTTATGTCTCTATTACAACCAAAATCTGTAACGTTTGATATTGGCGGTGGCCGTATGGTTACCATTGAAACAGGTAAAATGGCCCGCCAGGCAGATGGCGCCGTTACTGTTCGTCAGGGCAACTGCATTTTATTAGCAACTGTTGTTGCCAACAAAGAACCTAAAGAAGGGCAAAATTTTTTCCCTTTATCTGTAGATTACCAGGAAAAATTTTCTTCAGCAGGCCGTGTGCCGGGTTCTTTCTTTAAGAGAGAAGCAAGGTTGAACGATTACGAAATTCTTACCTCAAGATTAATTGACAGGGCACTTCGTCCTTTATTTCCGGAAGATTATTTATGCGATGTGCAGGTGCTGATTTCATTGGTATCAAGCGATGCAGAAGTAATGCCAGACGCATTGGCTTGCCTGGCAGCTTCTGCAGCATTAGCAGTTTCAGATATTCCCATCCAGGAAATAATTTCCGAAGCCCGTATAGCCCGTAAAGACGGGCAATTTATTATCAACCCAACCCGTGCTGAATTAGCAGCCAGTGATTTAGAATTTATAATTGCCGCTACCGACAAAAACATAATGATGGTGGAAGGAGAGGCTAATGAATGCCAGGAAGAAGATCTGGTAAAAGCTTTGGAATTGGCCCATGATGCTATCCGTATTCAAATTAAAGCGCAGGCCGAGTTAAGGGATTTAGTAGGTAGCGCAGTAAAAAGAGAATATACCAAACCTTATCGTAACGAAGAGTTGTTTGAAAAAATAACTGCTTTTGCAAAAGATAAAGTGTATGCCATCTCGGCATCTGCAAGCGCAAAGCATGAAAGAAGTGATGCTTTTGATGTATTGAAAAAAGAAGTAAAAGAATTTTTAGGTGAAGAATTGCCTGCGGAAGATAAAGCCCTGATTGGTCATTATTTTGGAGAATTACAATACAATGTGGTAAGAGATATGATCTTAAACGATAGAAAGCGTTTAGATGGCAGAGGCACAGAAGATATCCGTCAATTAAATATGGAAACTGATATTTTACCAACTCCACACGGGTCATCTTTATTTACAAGAGGGGAAACACAATCACTTACGACGGTTACTTTTGGTAGCGCTTTAGATGAATTATTGGTTGAAAGTGCCTTCAAATCAGATTACACCAAATTCTTTTTGCATTATAATTTCCCTCCTTTTAGTACCGGGGAAGTAAAAATGATGAGAGGTGTTGGCCGCAGGGAAGTAGGGCATGGTAACCTGGCAATGCGTTCTTTAAAAAAGATGATGCCGGGGAACGATTATCCTTATATAGTTAGAGTAGTGAGCGATATTTTAGAAAGTAATGGTTCGTCAAGTATGGCGACGGTGTGTGCCGGTTCATTAGCATTGATGGATGCTGGTGTACCAGTTAAAAAGCATGTAAGTGGTGTGGCAATGGGTTTAATTACCAAGGGAGATAAATTTGCAGTGCTTTCCGATATTTTAGGTGATGAAGATCATTTAGGCGATATGGATTTTAAAGTAACCGGAACCCGTGATGGTATTTGTGGAGTGCAAATGGATATTAAAGTGGATGGTTTAAGTATGGATATTATGCGCCAGGCATTATCGCAGGCACGTAATGGCCGCTTACATATTTTGGATGCAATGTATGCCTGCATACCTGCTGCAAGGGAAGATGTTAAACCACATGCACCACGTATGGTTAAAATAGTTATTGATAAAGAATATATTGGTGCTGTAATCGGGCCGGGTGGTAAAGTGATACAGGAAATACAAAGGGAAACCGGTGCTACTGTAAATATCGAAGAGGTGAATAACCAGGGTGAAGTAAGTGTATTCTCTGCTTCTAAAGATAGTTTGGATAAAGCAGTTAGCTGGATTAAAGGATTGGTAGCTGTACCTGTTGTTGGAGATACCTATGAAGGAACGGTAAAAAGTATTAAAGAATTTGGTGCTTTTGTAGAGTTCTTACCAAAGAAAGAAGGTTTGTTGCACATTAGTGAAATAAGCTGGAAGCGTTTGGAAAGTATGGATGGTATTTTTAAAGAGGGAGATAAAGTGAAAGTAAAATTGCTGGAAGTTGATCAAAAAACCGGTAAGTTTAAATTAAGCCGTAAAGCTTTAATACCAAAACCTGAAATGCAGCCGAGGCCACAACAGGGTGAGCAACAAGGTTAATTTTAAAATAATTGTTCCCGCCTTTTGGCGGGATTTTTTTTGCCGCATGCAAACAACAAATATTTATGGAAAACAAAGACTTTATCCAAGTTCAGTTTCAAAATATATCTGCATCGCAAAGCGAAATACTGATTGCGTTACTATCAAATATTGGCTTTGAAGGCTTTGAAGAAAATGATGGCTTATTAAAAGCTTTTATAAAAGAAGCAGATTTTAAAAAAGACGAATTAGATACAATCCTAACAGATCTTGATCTTTCTTGTACAACCTCTTTAGTAGAGCAACAAAACTGGAACGAAAAATGGGAGAGTAGTTTTGAGCCCGTAATTATTAACGATTTTGCAGCGGTAAGGGCTGGCTTTCATCAACCAGTAACAAACGTACAATTTGAAATTATCATCACTCCAAAAATGAGTTTTGGCACCGGGCACCATGCTACTACTTATTTAATGATGGACCAAATGCGTTTTCTGGACTTTACAAATAAAACTGTTATTGATTTCGGTACCGGTACTGGCGTATTGGCAATTTTAGCAGAAAAGATGGGTGCAAGGCAAGTTATTGCAATTGATAATGATGACTGGAGTATTGATAATGCAAAGGAAAATCTTGCATTAAATCACTCGAAAAATATACTAATTCAACAGGCCGAAACAATTCCAGGCGATAAAATCTATGACATTGTATTAGCCAATATTAACCTGAATGTTATTTTGACAAATATGACTGCAATTGCCAATGCCAGTAATAATGGAGCACTAATATTATTAAGTGGATTTTTAATAACCGCCGAACCTCAAATTAGAGAATCATTATTGCTTAATGGATTAACTCTAAAATCACTCGCCCGACAGAAAGATTGGATATGTATTTTTGCCACCAGGTAAATAAATGATAAAATATTCTGTTTAAGGGTAATGTGTATCTTTTCGTATTAAATTAAGGTTAAGTCATCTAATAATTCATTATTTTTGTACTGTTCAACTCAACTCAAAGACCGGATGAAAGAATTACTTCTTATCATTATTGCATACCTGATAGGCTCAATTCCAACAGCCTTAATTATCAGTAAAAAATTCTTCGGAGTAGACATTCGTGACTATGGCAGCGGAAACATGGGTGCAACCAATACCTTCAGGGTATTGGGTAGTAAGTATGGTACTATTGTAATGATATTGGATATTTTAAAAGGGGCAACTGCTGTGGCATTATACAATTTGCTTCCTTATTATTTTAATAACGAGCATGAATTGTGGCGTACTAATTTTATGATTGGCCTTGGTCTTTCAGCAGTGCTGGGGCATATTTTCCCCATTTATGCAAATTTTAAAGGGGGAAAAGGAGTGGCTACTTTATTTGGAATGTTGCTGGCCATGCAACCTGTAGTTGCAGTAAGTTGTGTAGGTGTTTTTTTATTAGTATTGTATTTAACCCGTTATGTATCCCTCAGTTCCATATTAGCAGCCCTTTTTTTACCAATTTGTGTATTATGGATATGGAATGAAAATGAAGTATTATATCGCATATTTGCTTTAATAGTAGCAGCCCTGGTAATTTTTACCCATCAAAAAAATATTGGCCGCATTTTAAGAGGTGTGGAAAGCCGGGTTCCAATACTTAAGTACAGAGACAAAAGAAAATCCCGCCGCCGTTAACTATTAACATTTCTCCTGCAAACCTTATCTTCAAAATTACGTCTTAACTAAAAATTACACTTTGTAATTTATGGTTATTAAAATTGGTACGCCAATTGTTTACTATAATTAAAACACAAACGAAAATGAAAAAGTTATTCTTCTTTCTGCTTACAGCAACAGTTTTTATGTCCTGTCATACAAATTCTGTAACTGGCCGTAAACAATTAGGGCTTTTTTCAGAGGCATCATTACAACAAATGGCAGTTTCAGAATACCAAAGTTTCTTATCACAGAACCAGGTTGTGAGCGAAAGCACCAGTAAAGATGCAGAAATGGTACGCAGGGTAGGATTGAGAATTTCGAAAGCTATTACAGCTTATTATACTCAAAAAGGACAGAGTGATTTGGTAAAAGAACTATCTACTTATAAATGGGAGTTTAACTTAGTTAACAATAAAGAAGTAAATGCATGGTGTATGCCCGGAGGTAAAGTGGTTGTTTATACCGGATTATTGCCTATTACCCAAAATGAAGCAGCGTTGGCTGTAGTATTAGGGCATGAAATTACACATGCTGTAGCCAATCATGGTAATGAACGTATGAGTCAGGGAGCCATAGCCCAGGGGCTGGAAATAGTAGGTAATATTGCTACATCGGGTAATTCAAAATATAATAATTTATTCAATAATGTTTTTGCCCCCGGTGCACAAATTGGTTTTTTATTACCTAACAGCAGAAAACAGGAATATGAAGCAGATCATTACGGACTTATTTTCTGTGCGATGGCAGGTTACAACCCCAGGGAGGCCATTCCTTTCTGGCAAAGAATGTCAGCTGCAGGCAGTAGCCAAAAACCACCGGAATTTTTAGCTACACACCCTTCAGATGAAAACAGGATTGCAAAATTACAAGGGTATATGGATGAGGCTTTGAGGTACTACAAACCTGTTAACAAATAATTTTTTTATTTATAATAGAAAAAACTCCGCAATTTGCGGAGTTTTTTTGTTGAATGCTTTTATCTACCAAACATAATATTTAAATTTACAGAGTTAAAACAGCAGTGATTGTCGTTTCAGCTTAAAACCTCCCGGAGAATGCCTTTTCATATCAGTCTGCAGATGTAACTGCGGCTGGTAATTTTTTGTATAGCTATGTGTACTTTTAAAAATTAACAGTAATTTATTTATGTCTTCTCAGTCGTTGCTTGAAAAGTTACAATTAAAGGATGAAAAAAAACTGTTATTACAGGGATTACCTCTGGCTATTGAAAAACAATTTATAAAACTTTCTTTTTCAAAAAACGTAACTCCCTTATTAAAAAGTAAAAAAATTGACTTTGCTTTGGTTTTTGCCTTCAGTAAAAATCAGTTACAGGAGATATTAAAAGATGTGATACCGGCATTGGATACCGAGGCAAAATTTTGGGTAGCTTATCCAAAAGCTTCTTCAAAAATTGCAAGTGATTTATGCAGGGATGGCAGCTGGGATTTTATTGCTGCACATGGATACGAAACAGTGCATATGGTTGCTGTAGATAATTTATGGAGTGCTGTGCGGTTTAAAAAGCCTGATATAAATGCCGGCAAAAAAACTGAAAATTTTTCTTCTGAAAATCCGGCTCCGGGTATTGATTATGTAAAACGTACCATTGAACTACCCGGGGATCTGCAAAAATTATTAGATAAAAATAAAAATGCCACTGCTTTTTTTGATTCATTGGCATTTACCCATAAAAGAGAATATGTGGAATGGATTATCAGTGCCAAGAAAGCAGAGACAAAAGCTAAAAGGCTTGAAACCACACTGGAAAAACTGGTAGCCCAAAAGAAAAATTATAGTGATAAATAGGTTACTTGAAAATAACAGTGCCCAACTGTCTTGTTAATTCAATTTCCATTTGTTTAAGGTGCTGGTGTGTTTGTACTAAAATCATCTGATCTTCTGCAACTAAAGATTTTTCAAGATCCCGCTGATTTTCATCCATCAGCCGCTTTATCTTTTTAAGTTTAAGATAATTTACTGTTGAAAAAACTTCTTCTTTAAACAGATCTTCCCGGGTAGGTATGTGGCCCTCGAAATGTTCCTTCCATTTTGGGCTAATTTCGTAATTAAAATCCAGGATACTTACAACAAGTGAACTCATTTGTAGATTATCGTGGTATAAGAAATTTTTTGGTGTAGGCTCAATGCCTGCATCGTACCATGCCTTATAGATTTGTAATATGCTTACCAGTTCTTTATTGTCAATCAGCTCTTCCAGCTGGTTTAATTCAATCTCTTTAAAAATATAATTAGCTACCTTTTGTTCTTCATTCCAGTCTTTAAGTCCAAATTCCAACAGGCTTCTTACCATTGCCCTTTCATGCATTTCATCTTTATTGAACAGTGCAAGTGTATCGTCCTCAGCAATGGAGAATTCTGTATTTACATTGGGTTCACTACTTTCCTGCCTCAACGCCAGATTTTCAGCCTTGGTAACTTTTTCCCTGATGAATTTATTTACCAATACATGTAAACCGCTCTCTTCGATCTTTAAAATTTCAGAACATTTTTTTATATAATCCTGTTGTTTGGTAAAGTCTTCTGCCTTATTAATTTTTGCAATGGTTTCTGCTATCTGGTTTACAATTATCGATTTTTTATTGCTGTCGTTGCCTGCATCTTTTAAAGCAATATCCAGTTGAAATAAAATAACATCTCTTTTATTTTCAGCAATAAAATTGGCAAAAGCGGCAGCACCAACTTTGTTTACATAACTGTCAGGGTCTTCTTTATCGGGTATTAAAACCAATTTTACATTCAGGCTTTCTTCAAGTGCAAGATCAAGCCCACGAAGCGCTGCTTTGATACCGGCATTATCACCATCGTAAATAATAGTAAGATTGTTAGTGTATTTTTTTATCAACCTTAATTGGTCAGGGGTTAATGAAGTGCCACCACTGGCTACAACATTTTCTATACCCGCCTGGTGCAGGCTTACCACATCGGTATATCCTTCCACCAATAAACATTCATCAGCCTTATCAATGGCTAACCGTGCAAAATAAGACCCGTAAAGCAATTTACTTTTTACATAAATTTCATTTTCCGGCGTGTTAATATATTTGGGGCCCCTGTCATTATTCTTAATAATTCTTGCACCAAAGCCTAATACTTTTCCGCTTTGATTGTGTATTGGAAAAATTATTCTGCCCCTGTAATTATCGTAGGCGTTACCATCCCGTACAGCTACCAATCCGCTTTTTTGCAGATAGTCAAGATTATATTGTGCTGCCAATGCTTCTTTTGTAAAACTGTCTCTGGCCTCAGGGTTAAAACCAATTTGGAATTTTTTAATTATATCTTCCCTGAAGCCACGTTCTTTTAAATAACTCAATGCTATATCCTTTCCTTCATCTGTATCCAGTAAAGCGTTACTAAAGAATTTTTGAGCAAAATTGTTAATGATATAAAGGCTATCTGCAACCTGTTGGTGCTGTTTGTATTCAGGGCTGGTTTCAGTTTCTTCAATTTCAACATTATATTTTGCAGCAAGCCAGCGCAGTGCTTCTGTATAACTGTATTTTTCCTGTTCCATCAAAAAACTGATGGAGTTACCACTACGGCCACAACCAAAGCATTTGTAAATTTCTTTTGAGGCTGATACGGTAAAAGATGGCGATTTTTCGTTATGAAAAGGGCAGAGGCCAATGTAATTGGTACCACGTTTTTTCAGTTTAACAAATGAGCCAACTATCTCCACAATATCTATGCGGCTAAGTATTTGTTGTATGGTATTTTGTGTAATCAAAATTCTGTTAAATAGCTCCGCAATTTAGCCAATTATGGCATTAGTTTAAGTTTTACCATCTTTATTTATCACACAAAAAACTATGGCACGGTTTATGAAAAATAGTGTGAAAATTCATCCTGATTAACAATTAACTAATATCTTTATCACCTAAAAAATTAAATAGAATGAAGAAATATTATTTTTTTATCATGTTGCTTTTTGTCGGCACAGTCAGCAAAGGCCAAACCCTTCAGGAGATAAATGAAATGATGGGTAAGTCGCAATACAAAAAAGCTAAAGAAGGTATTGATAAGTTTTTGGGTGATCCTAAAAATGCAACAAAAGCTGACGGATGGTTTTATAAAGGCAGAATTTATAATGCCTTATCCAAAGATTCATCCATTGCATCGGCAGAGGCATTAAAATTAAAAACAGATGCATTTGAAGCGTTTAAGAAGTACCAGCAAATGGATGCAAAGGAAATAAGTTTTATTTTAGAAAATCACGGCTCATATTTTGATTTATATAATGGATATTTTGATATTGGGGCAAGGGAGTTTAATAATAAACATTTTTTAACTTCCCTGGAAGGTTTTAAGAATGCCATAGCAATTGAAGATTTTGTAAGAAGTAAAGGTTATGATTATAACGGGTTTAAATTTCCGGTATTTGATACAGCCCTTATTTTAAATACTGCAATTGCTGCAGGTAATGCAAAAGACACTGCATCATCAGTTTTTTACTATAAAAAACTTACTGATGCCAATGTTGGATCTGAACAATACCTTAATATTTACCAATACCTGACGGAATATTATATTGGTAAAAATGATCAGGCAAATTTAAATTCGATTCTTGAAAAGGGGAGAACATTGTATCCTAAAGAAAAATACTGGACAGAGATTGAGATTGAATTGGTAGCTAAAACAGGTAACAAAGAGGCTTTAAATGCCAAGTATGAAGATTTAATGAAAAGGTATCCTGCAGAATTTTCATGGCCATATAACCTGGGTGTTGAAATTTACAATGAATTGTATTCTGGTGACAACAGGCCTAAAAATGCCGATGCTCTTAAAACTAAATTAACTGAAGTTATAAAAGCAGCTATAAATAATGATAAGGGAACTGATGCAAAAATGTTGATGACACGTCACCTTTATAATGCAGCATATGATTACCAGGATTCATCAAAAAAAATAAAAGGAGTTAAACCTGAAGATATAAAGAAACGCAATGAGGCAAAAGCACTATTCTTAAAGAAGATAGATGAATGCATTCCTTATGCAGAGGGAGTTACCGGTTATTATGCAGCAATGGCTACATTAAAACCAGTACAAAAAGCCAATTATAAAATTGTGCTGGATCTTCTAAGTCAAATGTACAGTACCAAAGGTGACTTAAAAAAGGCGGCAGAATACGATAAGAAAAAGGCAGGTTTAAATTAACTTAAACCATTTAAAGAATATTAAAAATAAACCCCGGCATACCGGAGTTTATTTTTAATATTCTTATTTTTAGTTTCCCGGTCCTCCCATTCTTATTTGAAATCCCCTGCCATTGCCATTCTGCATATCTTTCATTGGCTTTACTACAAAATCCTTAGGTATTTCAAATTCCTTATCGGCAACCTCTTTATCAATAACAATTTTAGTTACTTCCACAATCATTTTTCTGCCACGGTTCAATTTCATTTCGTATTGCATGGGAAAACCGGCCAAATCATTTAGTCCCCCAAGGCTTGTTGTACGGCCAAAATTTCCAAAGCCCGACATACCTCCGGTAGAAACCAACCCCTGCAATTTGAAATCGGTGGAATACCAAACTGTATTACTATCCTTGGTTCCGTTTTGCCTTGTTGTAACAATAAATGCTTTTTTACAAATTTGCCCGGCAATTTTTTTGCTTTCTTCTATATAAATAATTTCTGACGATTTTGGTGCATTATTAAAAGATGAAGCATTGTTATCATTGCCCTGTCTTCTGCTTTGCATCATACTATCCATTTGTTTACGCATTACTTCCTGTTCTTCATCCGTAGCATAAAAACCGGTTTTATTACCCATCATCTCCATTAAAGTAGTCGTCTTTTTATCTTTATTATCTCTTAAAATGGTGGTACGCCCCATTTCCGATTCGGAAAAAGTTTTTACCATATCTCTCTTTAATGTGGTTACTGTTTTGGTTTCACCATCGCCACCAAAACGCATCGTTATTCTTTGTTCGCCATCATTTCCCGGAGGTGGGGCAGGAGGAACATTATCATCTTCACCTTCGGGAGAAATAATAGTTGTTTTGGTTGTAATAATAGCCTGGTTCAGCATTTTTGTTTGTGCCTGTGTACTTACTGTAATTGCAAAAAATAAAATAGTTAAAATATTTTTCATGTTGTTAAGTTATATGCAATTATACGAATCAATTCGTATAATTTTTCATAAAAAGAATTAATTAAGTTTTTTTTATGAAAATTTGGTTACCGGGTAATGGAAATGATAAATATTGCTGTGAAAAATCTGTGTATAACTATGTTTATTTGGTGCAAACAATCAAAAAATTCTTTTCATTCATTCCGTTATATTTGCCGTCTTACTAAAATACAGACAGCGTGCGTTTAAAGAGCTTGGAAATAAAAGGGTTTAAAAGTTTTGCCGATAAAACCGTACTCAATTTTGATGAAGGTATTACTGGTGTTATTGGGCCCAACGGATGTGGTAAAAGCAATATTGTGGATAGTATCCGCTGGGTAATCGGCGAGCATAAAATTAGTAATCTGCGTAGTGAAAACCTGGAGAGCCTGGTGTTTAATGGTTCTAAAACCCGGAGTGCAAGCGGATTGGCAGAAGTGAGCCTTACTTTTGAAAATACCAAGAACCTGTTACCTACAGAATTTAATACTGTAACTGTAACCCGTAAATATTATAAGAACGGAGAAAGTGAATACCGCCTTAATGATGTGGCCTGCCGCCTGAAAGATATTCATAACCTGTTTATGGATACCGGTGTAAGTACCGACAGCTATGCCATTATTGAACTGGGTATGGTGGATGACATCATTAAGGATAAAGAGAACAGCCGTCGTAAAATGCTGGAGCAGGCTGCAGGTATTACCATTTACAAAACTCGTAAAAAGGAAGCCAAATTAAAATTAGATGCCACCGAGCAGGATCTTGCACGTATTGAAGACCTGCTTTTTGAAATCAACAACCAGTTAAAAAGTTTAGAGAGCCAGGCAAAAAAGGCAGAGAAATATTTTGAGATAAAAAAAGAATTTAAAGAAGTAAGTATTGAACTGGCAAAAGCTGCGTTGGAAGGTTTTAATATTACTTACAAAGATTTAAATCATCAGCAACAGGCTGAAGTGGATAAACGTTTAGAACTGGAAGCTTCTATTGCAAAAGAAGAAGCTGTACTGGAGAAGGAAAAACTTGGCTTTATTGAACAGGAAAAAGCATTACAGCAAATGCAGCATGCTTTTAATGATATGCTGGATGGATTACGGAATAAAGAGAGTGATAAAAATTTAAGTGCACAACGCCTGCAATATTTAAAAGAAAGAGAAACTACTTTAAATGAATTTTTACAAAAGGCCGGCGGGCAATTAAAAGGGCTTGACGAAAGCATTCAGTTTACCAGCAACCAGATAAAAGAAGATGAAATTAAACAGGAGGAATTTGAAGGCAAATTAGAGGAACTTAAAAATGCAGTAGAAGATAAACGTAAAATATTTGATGAGAAGAGGATCAGCATTGATCAATTACGCAGAGAGAATCAGGCCATACAACGTAACCAGTTTGAAGCTGAGAAAAAAGTTGCAGTAGCCGATACCTCAATACAAAACCTGCAACGTACAATTGTACAGATACAGGAAGAAAAATCACAGCGCCAGGCACAGTTACAACAGGTAGAGGCTGATAAAAAAATTAAGGAAGAAGAACTGGAGCAAAAGAAAATCGACCTGCAGCAAATACAGGATCATCATGAATTTACCAAAGAGCAGATATTAGCAACGCAAAGTATGCTGGAAGGCCTGCGAAACGAACTGGCTGACGAGAGCAGGAAATTAGACAGCAAGAAAAACGAACATGCTTTATTAAAAAGTTTGATAGATTCGATGGAAGGTTACCCTGAGAGTGTAAAGTTTTTACATAATAATACCGGGTGGAATCATACCGCACCTTTATTATCTGATATTATGTATGTAAAAGAAGAATACAGGGCTGCGGTTGAAAATGTTTTAGAACCATATTTAAATTATTATGTAGTAAATAATTTAGAAGAAGGTTTACAAGCCATTCATTTATTGGATGATAATAAAAAAGGCAAAGCCAATTTCTTTTTACAGGATAAATTCACAGACTTTGATGCCAGCCATCAACCCGAAGGAACAATACCTGCATTAAGTGTGGTGGAAATAGATGGCAAGTATTCTAATTTAGCCAAACATTTATTAGGCAATGTTTTTATTGCCGAAAATGAAGAAGCATTGCGTAACAGTAATGGCGCTGTGGTGCTGGAAAAAACCGGAAAGTATGTAAAAGGAAAATATTCTTTAACTGGTGGAAGTGTTGGATTATTTGAAGGAAAGAAAATTGGCCGAGCAAAAAACCTGGAAAAGTTAACGGAAGAAATTACTGCACAGGAAATAATTGTTAATGATCTTAAAGCTGTAATTCAAATAAGACATAATGAAGTGATTGCCTTTAATGAGCAGTTGAAAGAAAATGCTATTAAACAAACACAGTACGATATTAATAATTTAACTAATCATGTTTTCTCCCTGCAAAATAAAATTGAAAACCTGCATCACCTGGAAGAAACCAGTACTAACCGGGTTGCCGATTTGCAGGAACAATTGGAGACCAATCATGATGCCATAAGCAGTACAAGAGATGAGCTGGAAAAATTCAATACACAATTGTATGAGCTGGGCGAAAAAGTGCAGTTGGTGGAACAGGATTATGCATCGGCAGAACAGGAATATAATTTTGCAACCGCAACTTATAACGACAGTAACCTGCAGTTTACCAAACAACAAAGCAAGGTTATTTCTTTAAAACAGGAATTTGAATTCAAGAGCAACCAGCTACAAAATTTACAGGTTGAAATTGAAAGCAGCAGTACACAATTAGGTGAAGCGGCTAATAATATTTCGGAAACGGCAGTGGCATTGCAGGCTCTTGAAACTTTAGTAATAACATTACTTCAAAATAAAGAACAGGAAGAAAAGAAATTAAATGAGGCTGACCAGGCCTATTATAATTTACGCAACGCTTTGGCCGAAAAAGAAAGCGAACTGCGCCACAAACAAAAATCTAAAGAAGGCATTGATACTTTACTAAATGAGATAAAAGATAAGCTGACTGATTTAAAACTGCAGTTGGCTGGTATGAAAGAGCGGCTGAATGTGGAATTTAAAGTTGACCTTGATGTAATTATTGATGAACCAAGAACAGGTGATACACCACTGGAAGAGTTGCAGGAAAAGAGTGAAAGGATGCGTAAGCGTTTAGAAAATATCGGAGAGATAAATCCAACGGCAATTGAGGCTTACACCGAAATGAAAAAACGTTACGAATTCATTCTGGAACAAAAGAATGACCTGGTTACTGCAAAAGAAAGTTTGATGTTGACCATACAGGAAGTAGAAGCAACGGCCAATCAACAATTCCTTGATACGTTTAATAAAGTAAGGGAGAATTTTCAAAAAGTTTTCCAGGCATTATTTACCGAGGATGATACTGCAGATATGGTTTTGGTTGATCCTGAAAATTTAGCTGATACCGGAATTGATATTGTGGCTAAACCAAAAGGTAAACGTCCATCATCAATTGGCCAGTTAAGTGGAGGAGAAAAAACATTGACTGCAACAGCATTATTATTTGCCATCTATTTAATTAAGCCGGCACCATTCTGTATTTTAGATGAGGTGGATGCACCACTTGATGATGCCAACGTAGGTAAGTTCACCAATATGATAAAAAAATTCAGTGGGAACTCACAGTTTATCATTGTTACACATAACAAACAAACCATGAGTGCGGTAGATGTAATTTATGGTGTTACCATGCAGGAACCCGGTGTAAGTAAACTGGTTCCGGTGGATTTCAGAAGTCTGAACTAACAATAAGCGATAAGATGAAGTTTATAATGCCTGATTAATTTATTAACCAGGCATTTCCTTTAGAATTGCTTTATATTTGGTAACACAGATTAACAATCACTTTTTTTTTACTCTTAAAACAATTATCATGGAAGCATCTTCAATTATTATCATTCTTGTTCTCGGAGCAGTAGCTGGCTGGTTAGGTGGTATGGTATTTCAAGGAGGAGGATTGGGCCTTTTAGGCAATATTGTTGTAGGTATTATTGGCGGATTTATTGGTTACTGGTTATTGCCAAAATTAGGCTTGCACATTAATACAGGTACTTCGTGGTTAAATTATGTTTTAACAGCCGCAATTGGTGCAGTGGTATTGCTTGCATTGATTAATATTATTTTTGGGCGGAAGAGTTAGATTGTTTTATCAGTATTTCTTAAGTTCACATTTTCAAATAAATAACTAACCGTTTATCCATTTAATTATTAAACCGGCATTTGCCGGTTTTTTTTATTTCTTTAATTAAACTACATTTATTCCTCTTATCAAAACAACTGTTTAATATGAAAAAAATACTACTGC
Organism: Ferruginibacter sp.; assembly: GCA_043757165.1. Lineage (GTDB taxonomy): Bacteria > Bacteroidota > Bacteroidia > Chitinophagales > Chitinophagaceae > Ferruginibacter. The sequence continues at coordinate 3,889 of JAYVPT010000058.1, read as the reverse complement.
AGTTTTTTATCCTTACAACTGTAACAGCTGTTGCCCAGCAACCACTCTTATTGCGACAGCCTGCTGTAAATAATGATGGTTCATTGCTGGCATTCTCTTTCCAGGGAGATATATGGACAGTACCTGGCGCTGGTGGTAAAGCATCAAGGCTTACTATTCATGAAGCGTATGAATCCAGCCCGGTGTTCAGTCCCGATGGTAAACAAATTGCTTTTAGCGGTGCAAGGTTTGGCAACAACGATATTTTTGTTATGCCATCAGAAGGAGGCTTGCCAAAACGCCTTACTTACCATAGTGCAGCTGATAACATTGCAAGCTGGACAAAGGCTGATCAGATTATTTTTTCTACAGCAAGAGAATTCAAACAGATTGAAAGGCCATCTGAAATTTACAGTGTCAGTTCCAAAGGTGGTACAGAAAAACGCATCATGGATGTGGTAGGTTATGATCCCGTTATTTCTCCAAATGGTAACTTCATCGCTTTTGTTCGTGGCGATATTAATCCTGTTGCAAGGCAGGATTACCGTGGCAGCAGTAACAGGGACATTTGGTTATATAATGTAAAAAATAAAACATACAATAAACTACCCGGCTTTACAACCAATGATATTTTACCACAATGGTCAGGTAACAACGGTTTATATTTTTTAAGCAGTAATGAAGGCGCTTACAATCTTTACAAATTAAAAATAGAAGCTGATGGTAAAGGCATGGGCAGTCCTGAAAAATTAACCGATTTTAAAAATGAATCTATACGTTCTTATAATTTATCTGCTGATGGAAGCACTATTGTATTTGAAAAAGAAATGGATATATACTTGATGAAAACCGCAGGCGGTGCAGCAAAAAAAATAAACGTAGTAATAAATGCGGATGAACGTTTTGATGCCACCGAACAAAAAACATTAAGTACTGGTGCAGAATCGTTCACCATTTCTCCCAATGGTAAATTACTTGCATATACCATCAGGGGAGAGGTTTTTATTAAAGAAGCAGATAAAGAAAAAAGCCGCAGTATCAATGTGTCCGACCATCCTTATCGTGATGTGGAACCTGCATGGCTCAACGATAGTGCTTTGCTGTTCTGTAGTGACAGGACCAATGGAAATTTTGATATCTATCTTTTTCGTTCAACCGATACAACAGAAAGAAATGTTTTTAAAAGCATGAAGCATGAACTGTTGAAAATTACCAATACAGATAAAGATGAAACAGAACCGGTAGTTTCTCCCGATGGAAAAAAGATGGCGTATGTAAGGGGAAGAGGAACTTTTGTGGTGAGTGATATTGCTGCTGATGGAAAATTATTTAATGAAAAAATATTGAATAACAGCTGGGCATCTCCCAATGGCATTACCTGGAGCCCCGACAGTAAATGGCTTGCTTTTTCATTAGCCGATCTTGATTTTAATGAAGAAGTTTTTATTCAGGCTGCTGATAACAGTGCTAAAGCAGTAAATGTTTCCATGCATCCAAGAAATGATAACCAGGCTTTTTGGAGTGCAGATGGAAGCAAGCTGGGTTTTATTTCTGAGCGAAGCAGTTCACGTAGCAATGATGTATATTTTTTGTGGTTAAAAAAGGAAGACTGGGAAAAAGAATCTGCCGACTGGCAGGATAAAGAAGCAACCCCTGCTGATAAACCTGCCGGAGATAAAGCAGAGAAAAAATTGGTAAAGACAATAAAAATTGATTTCGATAAAATATATGAACGTATTGTTCAGGTAACTAATTTTCCGGGTGACGAAAGAGATCTGTCTATTTCAAAAGATGGAGAAACATTTTATTATACCACTGTAAGCAGTACGGCAAAAGGCAGGGATCTGTACAGTATTAAATGGGATGGTAAAGAACTGAAGGAATTAACCAAAGGTGCAACAAATCCGTCCAATGTTACGATGGATAAAGACGGAAAATATCTTTATTACAGCAAAACCGGTTCAATGGCCAGGCTGGATATTAAAGCCGGAACAACTGATCCATTACCTTTCGTTGTAAAAATGAAAGTGGATTATGTGGCAGAACGTACACAAATATTTGAAGAAGCATGGCGCACTATCAGGGATGGATATTATGACCCTAATTTTCATGGATATAACTGGAACAAGCTGCATGATAAATATAAAGAGCGTTGTGTGTACGCCAGCACCAATAACGATTTCAGGGATATGTTCAATTTGCTGCTGGGAGAATTGAACAGCAGCCATATGGGACTTACTGCACCCGACCGTGCAGAAACACAAAAAGATATTACCGGGTTACTTGGTGTTGAATTAATACCTGCAGGTAATGGCATGAAAGTAAATCATGTAATTGCTGAAACACCTGCAGATAAAACAAACAGTAAATTAAATGAAGGAGATATTATTACCGCCATCAACGGACAAACATTTAGCGAAGAAGAAAATTTTTACAATTTGCTGAATGGATTAGTGAATGAAAAAATATTATTGTCTGTTGCAAATGCAGAAGGTAAAAAAAGAGAAGTTATTATCAGACCAACAGCAAGCCTTACAAACAATCTTTATGAAGAATGGGTGGAGAACAGGAAAAAACTTGTTGAAAAATTTTCTAATGGCAGGTTAGGCTATATTCATATCAGGAGTATGGACTTCCCCAGTTTTGAAGTAGTGGAAAGAGAATTTACTGCCGCAGGTTTTGGTAAAGAGGGATTATTGATTGATGTAAGATACAACGGTGGTGGTTCTACAACCGATTACCTGATGACCATTTTAAATTATAAACAACATGCCTATACCATTCCCCGTGGTGCTTCCGATAATTTAGAAAGAGATAAAAAACAATTCCGTTCAAATTATCCCATTGGCGAAAGATTAGTATATGCCGCATGGACAAAACCTTCAATTGCACTTTGCAATGAAGGCAGTTATTCCAATGCTGAAATTTTTGCACATGCCTATAAAACATTAGGCATAGGAAAACTGGTGGGTGTACCAACAAATGGTTCTGTAATTTCTACCGGCGGTAAAGCATTACTGGATGGTTCATTTGTACGCTTGCCCGGCCGTGGCTGGTTTGTAAAAGCCACTGATAAAAATGAAGAGCTTGGCCCGGCTGTTCCGGATATTATTGTAGAGAATCAAATTGACTGGATAAGCAAAGGAACAGATGATCAGCTTAAAGCAGCAGTTGAGGAATTGCTTAAAGAAATTGATAATAAAAAATAATTTTTGCTAATATATTTTTAATAAGTCTAAAGTAGTTTTATTTTGGACTTATTTTTTATACAACTATTTTCCTTTTATATATGCTACGCACCGTTCTGTTATTAACCGCTTCCAACATTTTTATGACATTTGCCTGGTACGGCAATTTAAAAAACAGTAACCTCCCCATCTGGAAATTAGTACTTATCAGTTGGGGTATTGCATTTTTTGAGTATTGTTTTATGATACCGGCAAACAAATTTGGTTTTGCGAATGGCATCAATGGCTTTCAGTTAAAGATCATACAGGAAGTAATAATATTAGTGGTGTTTGCCGTATTTGTTGTACTCTGTTTAAAAGAACCCTTTTACAGGAAATATTTGGTAAGCTTTGCTTTAATACCGGGTGCTGTATATTTTGCTTTTAAAAAATTACATTATTGTATGCACCGGTTATTTTTTATAAAATCAGTTTGCCTATCTTTCCGTTGCCTGCAAAAAAAACGGCCTTCCCTTTTTTTGCTTTTTGGCAAACATGAAAACCTTCTTTGCTTATCCATGCCCAGGTATTGCCATCATCAGTGCTGTAATCAATACCGTTTAATCCACAACTGATCCAGTTAGTTTTATCAAGATATTCCACACAGCTTCTGTAACCATGTGGTGCAAGGGTGGGGGTGGTAAAATTTTGTCCTTCATCAGCAGTACTTACACAATTTTTTG
>JAYVPT010000057.1:0-50300 GCA_043757165.1 Ferruginibacter sp. | reverse complement strand
GTTTATTAAAGCTTTTGGTATTGGCGTAACTGCGGTTACAAAAAAACTGTCTTTAATAACACAATTACTTAAAGCAGCATGCACATACCCGGTAAAAGATTTTTTAAAGCTGATGGTAATTGCACTGTCGCCTTCTGCATTTATAATATTTGCAGCTGTGGTATCAATACTCCAGTCTGTATTTTTAAAACAGGTGTTGTTGCGTTTTACAGTATAGCGTGCAGGTTGGTTAACACAAACAGCAGCCGGGCCTTTAATGGTAAGGCTGTCGCAATAGCTTACAATTTTACATACCAGTTCTTTACTTACGTTTGCAGTATCTACATTTAAGGTAATAGGTGTACTCAGTATAACATTGTATTTAATATTATCCCAGGTATAAGGTTGTTTGGTTAAGGTAAACGTAGGGTAGTAAGGGCTTATAAAATTGGTATCCTTGCCAAAGCAACCTACAGTACCATTAGGCGAAAAATTGCTTATACGGGCATATTCGGTAACAATTGGCGATGAGTTAGGCAATACTAATGGATTATGGTAAGTAAAGTGCAGGTTTTGCTTATCATCAAAATTTACAGGGTTAATATAGAGGCCGGAAAAAATACCCGGTACAACAAATTTACGGCTACGTAAAAATCGATTTGCAGCGTCAAAGGTTATAAAGTATTTGTTGGCAGAACTGATCAGTTCATCTGCTAAAATACTATGCTGGTTACCGGTATTAAAATCATATTGAAAACTACCTGGATTGGCAAAAATTGATACTTTATCTGTGGTAATATTAATAGCACTTAATGTCGTATCTAAAATGGCATTAAATATTATTCCGTATGTGGTGTTTATATTATTTATAGTAAAGCCAGATAACAAAAACTGGTTATTGGCATTGCGTCGAAATGTTTGTAAAGCAATGTCTTTAATAAAAGGGTGAGGGGCTGTTTTTAAACCGGTGCTTTCAATCACACTGCCATCAGCATCATTTAGTTTTGTAAATACTGTATAACCTTCATTATTCAATAAATTAATGGAATTTGACGTAGCAATATAAAGAGTGCTATTTATCAATACTGGTGCTTGCCCTACAGGGCCTGCATACAAAGGTAAATTTATATTCAGCCCTGTACTCCATAAAACATTACCATCAAAGTCTAATTTAAAAATAATGCTATAATTAGTTTCTCTTGCATACCCAAAAACATAAATGGCATTATCAGTAAGCATAATATTTTTATAGCTTGTACTAAAAGTGCCGTTAAAACTTAAAGCAGATTTATAGGTTTTGGCCCAAATTAAATTGCCGTTACTATCCATTCTGCAAATCAGGCTGTGGGCTACTGCACCTATATTCCAACTACCAAGGCAAATTCTTATACCAGTGGATGACATCATACTCTTTGTAAAAAAAATCTGACTATTCTGTGTATAATATTTTTTTGCCCAAATAACGCTATCGCCCCAGTTAGTTTTTAATATGGCAGCACCTAATTGTGTATTTGCTGTATTCCGGTAAACCCCTGTAAAAAAATTAATGCCTGAAGTGTCTGGTAAGTTATCATAAAAATTAGCTCCCCTATCACTAAAAATATATTTTACCCTTATGCTGCTGTCGGCGCAATAATTTTGCTGGCTGTATATTTTTACAGAAAAAAAGAGCGATCCTATACTTACATAAAAAAATAATCTTTTCATACATTAAAATAAAACAGCAGCAGAGTAAATGCCCTGCTGCTGAAATGATGAAATTATAATGGGACGACTTCAGTTACCCAATTACCAGTCCAGATGTTTGGGGTTGCAGGTGGTGTAGTCTGTTCACTTGGTAATCCTATAAAATCGCAAATTGAGAATTTTATATTCCTGTATCTCACTAACCATGTTCCAGAGCCCGGGGTCATTGATAACAAATTTAAAAAACCACTCGAAGTAGTCATAGTAGCGGTTCTGTTATTGGTATTGGGAATATATCCATATACAATTGCACTGCCAACTTGCTCTTCCCAGCCTAAATTACCGTTTGTGGTAATTACTTTTCTGTATTCTATTTGATGTAAATCTGGTGCTGTTAAACCGGATGGCACACTGCAACCAGTGATATAACTGGCAGCCGCAATTATACAATTGCCAGGCCCGCCGCCAGCTAACCACACATGGTCAGTTCTATCGCAAGGTGCTGTTTTACCTGCAAGTGTGCTGCTTACAACTCCAGAATTAACTAAATTACCTACAAGAGAGCAATTGTTGTATAAACTTAAAGAAACATCAACAGGATAACCATTAGTAAATACAACGTCTGTAACAACGTATGAGTAAGTATAGGTTATTTTGTAAATCGAATTTGCACTGCAATTTGGGTCAGCCCCTATATATGCAATTACTATGGGGCTTATATTGTTTGCACCGTATGCAGGCCCAAAAGGTGGCGAAATTAAAACTGAACCCGTACTTAAATTAGAAGCATTATTTGGGTCTGCAACCAATGGCGTAAACGGTGCACTTACCAGCCAGTTAACTGAAATGTCATTTAACCAGTTAAAAGTGTTAGTGCGGCAGTAAGTAGTACGCTGCACACTTTGTAGGGTATAAAAAATACGCAGTTTATTTGGGTCTGTAGTGTTAGTACAGTTAAAAAAACAAGGCTGTAGTATTCCGTTAGGTCCATTGCTAACTACATCTTTATTAATCTTTACCATGCTGTTATTATCTGCCACATCTCTGTAAAATAATTCTTCGGCAATTTTATTTACCGGATAAGTTATTGACGAAGCCACATTGCCATATTTTTCTTTTATGGCTTTTATTACAGCTTCTTTAGTAGTTTCAGCAGTTTTGCCTGTTGCTGTATTATCAACCTTTTTACAACTTTTTAAAACCACCGCAAATAAAGCTATTGTTATTAAGGTTATTACAACCTTTGGGAGCGATATTGTTTTCATTTTTTAAATTGTTTAATCTGTTATTAAATTAAAGACCGAAATTCTACTCATGCTTAATTTACAGGTGAGGTTTTCGGAGCTATAACAGAAAATGAAAACGCTATGGTGGTTGAAGATGTTTGTGTAAATAGTTACAGGGAAAAGTAATAGCAGGAGCAGCTATTACATTAGTTAAAAATTTTATATTGGGGGGGTAATTTTCATAAAACGAAATATTACTCTAATTTAATCTAATAAGTTCAAACACTAAAGTTATTTCTGTAATATATTTATCCACCGTAGTTCTACTTCGTAATGTGTAGTATAAACTTTAATTAATAAAAAACTCCTGTTGCATTTGTAACAGGAGTTTTTTTAGCTAACAGACATCCGAAGTTTTTAAAACTTCGGATGTCTTATAAAACAACTTTAATTTTTCAGTAACAATTACACCTTTAATTTCGTGCCCATACAAATCTGTTTATGAAGCAACTGTTGCCGGTATTTTTTATCCTTACTTCCCTGCATTCCTCAGCACAAAAAATTTACGGTATAGTATTTAATGCCAAAGGCGATCTGCTGCCTTATGCCTCCATCACTATTAAAGGAACTTCTATTGGGGCAAGTGCTAACAACGGCGCAAAATTTTCTTTTACGGTTGGCCCGGGTACATATACAGTGGTTTGCCAGCATATTGGTTTTACCCGGCAGGAAAAAACTGTTGTAATTGATAAGCTGGATGAAGAGCTGAGTTTTGTTCTTGCTGAACAAAAACTTACTATGAAGGAAGTGGTGGTTAAAAGCGGTGGCGAAGATCCTGCCTATGCCATTATCCGCCAGGCCATTAAAAAAAGAAGCTTTTATAATAACCAGGTTACTGCTTTTGAATGCGACCTGTATGCAAAAGATGTAATGAAGTTGCGGATGCTGCCTAAAAGAATTATGGGACAAAAAATTCCTGATGAAGACAGAAAAAGTATAGGGTTAGATACTTCCGGCAAAGGGATTATTTATCTGGCGGAATCAATTGCAAAAGTACATACAGCAGCGCCGGATAAATTTAAAATGGAAGTGCTGAGCAGCAGGGTAAGTGGCAGTGGCGGCTTTGGTTTTACGTTTCCAACATTCATCAGTTTGTATAGTAACAATGTAAAAATTTTTACAGAAAAAATTAATCCACGTGGTTTTGTTTCTCCTATTGCAGATGGGGCCATCGGTTTTTACAAATATAAATTCCTCGGTAGTTTTTTTGAAGATGGAAAAGAAGTGAACACCATTAAAGTAACACCCCGCCGTAATTACGAACCTTTATTCTCCGGTATTATTTATATTACAGAAGGCGATTGGCGTATTCACAGTTGCGATCTCATCTTAACCAAAACATCACAACTGGAAATAATTGATACGCTGCAGATAACACAGATTTATGTGCCGGTAGGTAATGAGGTGTGGCGGGTAAAAAATCAGTTGCTGCATTTTAATTTTAAGCAATTAGGTATTGATGCGGTGGGCAACTTTGTTAATGTGTATTCCGGCTACAATATTAACCCGGTATTTGCCAAAAAATATTTCGATAACATCATTATAAAATATGATACCGGAGTAAATAAAAAACCTGCAGCATACTGGGATACTATACGACCTGTTCCCCTGGAGCAGGAGGAGAAAAAGGATTACCAGGTAAAAGACAGCATTTATAACCAGCATAAAGATTCCATCTTAAGCAAACGTTCTGTTGACTCCTTAAATAAAAAGCAGGGCAAAATAAAACCGCTTGATATTTTCTGGAGCGGCATTAGCCGTAAACACTACACCAAAACAAATACCTCGGGCTGGGGAATAGAATCTTTAATAAAAAACATGGAGTACAACACAGCGGAAGGTGCTGTTTTAAATACCAATTTATATTACAATACTTACTCAAAAAAAATAAGATCCAATTTTTACATAGCACCACATGTTCGGTACGGATTCATCAATACGCATTTAAATGCATGGGCCGATATTAATTTTACTACAAGGGACTGGGATGCCGATAAAAAAATTAAACGGGAGCGCTGGAGCTTATCGGGTGGAAAAAGGGTAAGCCAGTTTAATAAAGAAAGCTCTGTTACGCCATTGAAAAACTCTATCAACACATTATTCTGGGGCGATAATTTTATGAAGACATACGAAAATTATTTTGCCGGCGCCGGTTTTAGCAAGCGTTACGAAAGCGGATTGCGGTTTGATGTAAATGCATTGTATGAAGACAGGATACCCATTGATAACACTACGGATTTTACAATATTTAAAAAAGATACGGTAAACATCACACCAAATTATCCCTACGAAAAACTGGCTGCACAGTTTCCTGCACACCAGGCAGTAATTGTAAGTGTTGATATCAGTATTAAACCCGGTCAAAAATATATCCAGTTCCCCAATAATAAAGTTGCCATTGGTTCAAAGTATCCCACATTCAGTTTTAATTATACAAAAGGGATCAATAGAATTTTTGGCAGCGATGTGGATTTTGATAAATGGCGCTTTACTGTAAATGACAGCAAAAATTTTAAGCTTGCAGGGGAATTGAAATATAAAATTGGCATTGGTGGATTTTTAAACAATAAAAAAGTTTTAATACAGGATTACCAGCATTTTAATGGTAACCGCTCTACAGCAGCCAGTGAGTATGTAAACAGTTTTCAGCTGGCGCCTTATTATGCCAACAGTGCCAATGAAAATTTTTATTCCATGGTACACCTGGAGCATCATTTTAATGGATTGCTCACCAATAAAATTCCCTTCTTTAAAAGATTAAACTGGAACATGGTGGCGGGCAGCAATGCATTTTATGTAAATACAAACAATAATTATGCAGAGATCTTTGTTGGCATCGAAAATATTTTTAAAATACTCCGGGTTGATCTTGTAACCGGTTATATAAATGGAAATAAGGGAAAAACTGCGTTGCGTATTGGTTTTGGCGGCATCATTGGCGGAAGTATAAAAAGAGACGGCAGAAGTATGACTATCAATTTATAAACTTTAATTTATCTTTGCTGCGTTAATTTGGTTTGCCCTGCAAGCATCCAATCATTTAATGATTTCCTGCCGGTGGTGGGATCAAATTTAAAATCATGGCAGTATTACACAACCGTATTTCGCAGGCGGAGCTTAAAAAATTATTGTACGCCGAAATACAACGCCGTACCACCATTTCCTTCTACCGGTATTTTCCGGTAAATGAACCAACGCAATTTCGTGATGATTTGTATAAGTCATTAAATGTATTAAAAGTATTTGGCCGTATTTACATTGCACATGAAGGCATCAATGCACAAATAAGTGTTCCTGAAACTAATTTCGATGCGTTAAAGAATTATCTCTATTCCATTGCACCGTTAAATGGTTTGCGGTTAAATGTTGCGGTGGATGATGACGGCAAATCTTTTTGGGTATTAAAAATTAAAGTACGTGAAAAAATTGTGGCCGATGGTATTACCGACCCAAATTTCAGCATGGAGAAAAAAGGCAAGTATGTAAATGCACAGCAAATGAATGAACTGCTGCAGCATAATGATACCATTGTGATCGACATGCGCAATCATTACGAATACGAAGTAGGGCATTTTGAAAAAGCATTGGAAATTCCCAGCGATACCTTCCGGGAGCAATTACCTATGGCGGTGGATATGATGCAGGATAAAAAAGATAAGAACATCATCATGTATTGTACCGGCGGCATCCGCTGCGAAAAAGCCAGCGCTTATATGCTGCACAATGGTTTCAATAAGGTGTTTCATTTAGAAGGCGGCATTATCAATTATGCCAAACAGGCAAAAGAAAATAAGCTGCCCGGTAAATTCATTGGTAAAAATTTTGTTTTTGACGACAGGCTGGGGGAGCGTATTACCGAAGACATTATTGCCAAATGCCACCAGTGCGGCCAGCCTGCTGATACACATACCAATTGCAAAAATGATGGCTGTCATTTACTCTTTATCCAGTGCGAAGCCTGCGCTACAAAATACGATGGCTGCTGCAGCCAAGCCTGCCAAACCGTTTACAACTTACCGCTTGAAGAACAAAAAGAATTACGCAAGGGAATTGATAAAGGCATGATGATATTTAACAAGAGTAAAAAAAGATTGCGGCCGAGATTGGATGAGATGAATAAGAAATAATTATTTGCATGCCCACCGACTTAAATGCAGGTGGGGTAATCAACTTCAATAATTCTATTGAGCTGTATTGGGGTCGCAATCTTGTACAGTTGCTTTAAATTGAACTTTTATTATACACTTGATTGTAGCTAACGGTTCGTGAAGGCAAGAACAAGGCGAAGTGCCCTGCATTTCTACCATGATATATTACAATCATCCTGTTTGCACATGAATAAATATTCAATCAGGAGTCAGCATATTATATTCATTTTTTTTAAAAGAAAAGCCGCCTCATTGATTGAGGCGGCTTCTTATTTTTAAATTTATACGATCATCGTTGTATTACTATTTTTTCTGAAAATACTCCTTCCTGACTGATTACTTTTACATAATACCGGCCTGGTATTTTATTCCTCAAATTAAATTGAAGTATATTTCCATTTGTATTCAGTTGAACAACCCTACTTTCAATTGTTATACCACTTGCATCAACTACCAGCACTTCAACTCTCAAACCTTTTAAGTTATTGAGCTTAAGTGTAAATTGCCCGTTGTTTGGATTTGGCAAAATGGAAATCTTCGTTGCACTTGTTATAGAATTAGTAACAGGAGCGTTAGTGCCGCAAGGTACATCGGTACACTTGCCCAAATGATCTAATGCATGGTTCTGCAAATGTGACGGTACTGCATTTACACTAATAGATAATTGCTGTGTATTACCTGGATTATCGGGAGGCGCATGACATAGATAAACTTTTTTGCCATCGGTGCCCGGCATCCTGATATCCAATACACAAATAGTAATAGTACAGGTGGAGGTGCAACCATAACTATTGGTGACGGTTAATGTAAATGTATATGAGCCTGCAGCAGTTGGCGTAAATACAGGATTTGCAATAGTTGAATTGCTCAAACCAGTTGCCGGCGACCATGAATATGTAAATGGAGCCCCACCACTTGCACTAGAATTTAGTGTTACACTCTGTGGCCCGTAACCTAAATAAATATTGGTAGGCACTCCTCCGGTGTATATATTATTATCCGGAATGGCAGTAATAGAACAGGATGGAACTGCTCCAACAACTGTTACCACTGCGTTACATGTATAAGTAACATTGTTTAAATCGGTTATGGTAAGCGTTACATTATTATTACCAATGTTGGTACAATTGAATGTTGAAGGAGAAACAGTAATTGTTCCGCCACATAAAGTGCTTCCGCCATCAACATCTGCCGGTGTAATTGAGGCAGATCCGTTTACCAGCGTAACAGTTGCATTTTTACAAACAGCTGTTGGTGTGCAAGCCACAACATTAATCGTAATTGAACAAGGAACTTCTACACACTTATCTGCAGCTTTAAAAGTGATAACATGAAGCCCTGCATCCGCAACGGTTGGCGTCCACGAAAATGCACTGCTTACAGGGTTGCCACCGGTTGGTAAAGATGGGGACATGGTAGCACCAGCCGGTAAGCCGGTGGCACTTAAATTAACTACATCCGCGGCATTTGCATCAGAAGCGGTAACTGTGAAACTAACAGGTGAACCGGCATTTGCCTGAATGGTTGAGCCGCAGGTTGGTGTAGGCGAAACAAAAGCAGGCGCTGTATTAGCAGCACATATTGCAGCCTGATATTCTCCAAATACAGACAGGCCAAATACTGTATTAGCACCTGTACCGGTATTAAAAGAGGTTAGTACATTACCGGTAGCAATATCAATTCGATAAACATTTGCTGTATTAAAGTTTGCACTCCAGAATGAAGTTCCATCAAGACTGAGATTTAAAGCAAACCAGGAGTTTTCAGCTGCAACAGTGTAGGTTTGCAAAAGAGCACCGGCAGCGCTAAAGCGTTTAACATTAAAGCGATTGGCCAGCAAAACTTCTCCATTCTGCCTGATGCGTAAAGCAAAAGCATTGCCCCCGGTAGCAGTGGTAAAAGCAGAAAGCGCTGAATTTGTACAAACATTATGTCTTTCAATACTACTTCCTTCAGTTGTACGTAACATGGTGCATCCGTCTGCTGCAAGATCCATCCAGTCAACCCTTCCTGCATATGAAGTTGAAATAAAAGTTCCTGTTGAAGAGTATTTCCTTATCCCATTGCTGGTGTTGCCGACATAAGCGTTTCCTGCTACATCAAAAAGAATACTTTCAGGCGTGCCGTATCCGGATCCAAAGAGACCTTGCAACACACCGTTACTATTAAATTTGCTTACGCTGTTTGCGCTAAAGTTGGTTACGTATAAATTGTCTGATGCATCGAATGCCATGCCGGTTGTAAAGCCTCCCAGGCCTGTATTAAGCGTTTGAAGAAGTACGCCGGCTGAAGAACGTCGCTGTACCTGGCCATTTGAAACTGCTACAAACACATCTCCAAGCTGAAATTGGGCAACAGCTTCCTGTATTACAAGCGTTACAAGGCAACACAGCATTACAATTTGCTTTGCCCATATTTTTGTCATAAAATTTTTCATATAATTTTTTTTAAAATGATTAGATAATTGTTTCAATTTTATTTGGCCACTTTGATATCTTTATAATTGAATTGGATAATCTCTTCTTCGTAAACTGGCGATGTTTGCTTTGGGCTACCTAGCAGATTTTTTTGTTTCCCATTCGCACAATCTGATCCGGAAGTTATACCTGGTGTAAGCAACAATTGCCTTTGTTCAGAAATAATTCCGGCCTTCTGTATGTTCTTCCATTGTGTTACAAAAACTTCTTTCCATGTAATGGTAACATTTTTATGGTTCTTGTTATTGAATTTAAAGAACACAACTTTTTTACCATCACAGGTTGTTATTTTATGGTAGAACGCAACATTGTCGACAGTTTTATCAAATACCCATGCCTCTTTGTTTTCTCCCACCTGGGCAAAGGCAATATTTCCTGCAAACAGTAACAGCGACATAACTGCTGTTATTTTTAAAAATGACTTTTTCATACTCTATTATTTTAAGCGGTTACAAAAAAAATGTTTATTATGAATCACCATTGAGTAATGGCTAAATATTTTTCTTAGCCGGTGGCGACAAGCAATTAAAACTCTTTATCAGGGTCATATGTGATAGCTTTGGCAACAATTAACAAAATAGAGTTGTTAGCCTCTAAAAATTATTTATGTGGAATGATTAAAACCCAGAGATAAAAGATATTAAATAGGATTGATGATGTTTATCCAGCTTTTGTTCAGAAGAAGGCTCTTGATTAGGAATTGGGAAGCAGCTTAAGTGGTAAGATTAAAACAGGTTAAACAGTAAGATTGGAAAATCGTATTGTAAAGTAGAAATTAAATTTCTAATAACCAAATTAAAAGTTCAGTTTTTTTATATTTTTATAATTAAAAAATGTTCAATAATAGATCAGCAAGGTTTCCCTGAAGTAGTCTATTCAAACCTATCTTAAAAGCAGGAGTAAAACAATATAATAAAGTTATATGCCGGTTCGCTGCGTGGCAATAAGGGGAAGAGAATTAATGATGGCTATTCATCATGTTGATAGCTTTTTTTGCGGGCGGGTCTACACTAAAGATTTGTACAGAGGTAAGCACACAGCTTTAATTAAAATTTCCTTATTATCATTGCCTACCTACTATACATATCCCCCTCGTGTTTACTATACTCATTAATCAGTTTCTTTGCCTTCGTGCCTTCACGAACCATTCGCTTAAATCTCCTTATCAATAAAAGTTCCCCAATGATATGCCGTACAAGAGTGTGACACAACGATGTTGATTAAAGTTACAAAAGCTTGTTACAAAATAATTCTTTACAGTTCTTAATAACTTGTTTTTATATCTACTAACTATTTGCCAGCATAGCAGTAAACCGAATGTTGCCATTTGTACGGCTTACTCATCATAGCGGAATTGGTTGTAAAACTGTTTTTTCCCAATTACTAAATTTTATTTTCATCAAATTGAATTTTTTTTTATGTTTTGTTTTCAGATCATTTTTTTCCTATTGGTCAGCACTCAGGTCAAAAAGATATTCTCCTTTTTCATCCTGCAGGTATTTCCATTTTCCATCCCTCAATGCTTTAGATTTATTGCGTTGGAATGTTCGCCAGTATATTGTTCGGTTTATGTCTTTTTTCTTTCCGATTAATATTGGCTTCAGGTCAATTCCATCCAGAGGGAAATTTTTATCGGGCTTTGCACCTGCTGCTTTAAGCATAGTAGCTGTCCAGTCCATTGTAACGGCAACTTGCTGGGTTGTAATTCCTGCATCAATCTTGTTTGGCCATCTGACAAACGCAGGAACTCTTATCCCACCTTCCCATAATGTGAACTTCGCATTCGACAAGCCGCCATTGTCAGAATATCTTTCGCCACCGTTATCATTTGTAAAAATTACAATGGTTTTATTGGTTAATTGCTCATCATCTAATGCCTGCATAATTTTTCCAACTCCGTCATCCAGGCTTTTCATCATCGCTGCATAAACAGCAGGGGAACCACCTGCAGTAAATTTTACTGAATCAGGATAAGCCATATCAGTGGGTCCTTGCCAGGGCCAGTGAGGGGCATTGAAAGTTATAGTTAAGAAGAAAGGCTTACTGTGTTTTTGTTTAATAAATGAAATCGATTTTTGGGTGAATAGTTCAGTTAAATAACCTTTTGAATAAACCAAAGAATCATTTTCATAAAGGTCATGCGCACCTGTTCCATTTTCGCCTTTATGTGAGATATAGTCGGCCCCACCGCTATGGATGCCAAAAAAATAATCAAATCCATTTTTTGTTGGGCTGTGCTGCGGCATAAAACCTAAATGCCATTTCCCAATTAATACCGTTTCATAGCCACTTTGTTTCATCAGTATTCCTAATGATGGAATATCCTTAGTCAATCCATAAGCACTATCTTTTTGCGGAGTACGAAGCGGCTCCAATAATCCAAGGGGTATTTTAGCAGGATAACGACCCGTCATCAATGCTGCACGTGTGGGTGTACAAACAGGTGCGGCAGCATACGCATTCACAAACTTAATGCCTTGCGAAGCCAGTTTGTCGAGGTTGGGTGTATCATATTTTTTATTCCCGTAGCAACTCAAATCACCGTAACCCATATCATCTGTCATGATATAAATAATATTGGGGTGCTGTGCAAGTGCAGGCATGCAAATGAAAAGCAGGAAAGGGAAGATGAAATACTTAATGAATATGTTTATTGTACGAAATTGCATGGCCTAAATGTTTTGGTTAATTTATTATTGCTGTTAGTGGTTGTTGAGGAAGCATGGCTTGCAATACATAAATATACGAAACTCTGGTGCGCCTTTGCTTTGACTCGTGCCTTAAGAAGTCATTCGCTTAAATCTCCGCTTCTGTAAAAGTTCACTACTTATATGCCGTACAAGCGAGTGTTCACAACGATGCTAATTAAAATTGCAAAAGCTTGTAACAAAATAGTCCTTAAACTTCTATTCAATCCATTTTACACAAACCGGATTAGGTACATCAATTCTTTTTCCGGTATCGGTTAACAAACCTGTTAGTTTATTCCTTTTAAAAATTACAATATTACCATCCTGGTTAGCCACTAATAAAAAATTTCCGGAAGGATCAAAATTAAAATTGCGGGGTGTATTGCCTAAAGTTGGTTGGTGCCCGAGCAAGGTTAATTTTCCGTCTGTGGGATGTACAGCAAAAATGCTGATGGTATTGCTTTCGCCACGGTTACTGCAATATAAAAATTTACCATCAGGTGATACATGAATATCTGCACTGCCTGTCTTGCCTTTAAAACCGGCAGGCATTCCATTAATGCGTTGCTGCAATGTTAATGTTCCATTATTTACTTTATAACAAACAACAGTGCCGCTCATTTCTTCCATTAAATAAGCAAATTTCTGGTTGGGGCTAAAATCAAAATGTCTTGGGCCATTACCAGGTTCAGATGCCTTTGATGAAACCGCTTTTAGTATTCCTTTTTTATTATCAAAAGAATAGATCATCACTTTATCAATTCCCAGATCGGGTACGTATAAAAATTTATTATCTGCCGACAGTACAGTGGAATGTACATGCGGCCCCTGTTGTCTTTGTTTATCAGGGCCGCTGCCTTCGTGTTGAATAATTTGTGTTGGGCTGTTTAAAGAGCCATCTTTATTTACCGGTAAAAGACCAATGGTGCCACTGGTATAGTTACCTGCAAAAACCCATTTGCCTGTTTTATCAATGGCCACATAGCAGGGATGCTTACCACCCGATGGTTGTTTATTTATTTCGGTAAGTGTGCCATTGGCAGCGTTAAATTTAAATGCAGAAATATTGCCACCAACAGTGTGCATGGTGCTGTCGGCATTTTCATTTACGGCATACACCATTTTTTTATTGGGCGACACTGCTAAAAAAGAAGGGTTGGAAGTTTTTACAACACTTACAAAATTATTATCGCCGGTTACCGAATTGAATTTGTACACATAGATACCTTCGCTTTTGCCGCTGGTGTAAGTACCAATTAAAAGATAATGCTCATTTTGGGCAGCAGTTACAAGTGAATACAATAAGGCGAATAGTAAGGCGATCTTTTTCATTATGAATTTGTTTGAATGAATGTACAGTTATTTGAATTCTTAAAAAAATAATGGTATGCCATTAAGCGCCTGAAACAATAAAGCCGTTACAACAACAAAATAAATTATTGCTGCAGTAATGATCTGCCTTTTTGTTTTGGTAAAATAAAAACCCAGCAGCGGTAATATTTGTAAAGCATGAATACCTGCAAAATGTGCAATACGAAGATCGCCATGATATTTACTCCAGTTGGTTATTGGTAATCCTTCGCCACCATGCGCAGTGCCAACGGTATGTTTTAACAGGGAGAGCATGATACCTCCTTCTAACGAAAAGAAAATAAAGAAGACCAGGCCCAGTCTTATTCCCCACAGGTAAGGCTGGGGAATTGAAAATTGTTTTTGACGAAAGAAGGCCACCGCAATTGAAATACAGGTAATGGTGAAAATAAGAATTAATATTCCCATTATTTGAAAACACAATGCATCAAAAAATGTTTTTACGTTAAAGTGAGAGGTGGTTTTACGTATGGCCTGTAACAGAATAATGCTGTTTTCAAAAAACATGGAAAAAATTATTAACCAGGTAAATTGTTTTACTCTTTTTGTATTCGACAAATAATACATCAGCCAGCCCATTGTAAAAACCAATATGCCTAAAGCAAAATAAAATTTCATTGGCTTTAACCATCGGCTTACTCCAAGTATTTTAACAGCATCAACAGGGATAAGTATAAGGCAAATTATTCCAACAATTATATTGAACCAGCCAAACCAAAACATTAAGCTGTTACGTTGTTTAAGTTCTGCAAAAAAGTTTTTCATACCATTTGGGTTAATAATTTACTGCAAAATATTTTTTGGTTTTAATAAACCGGATGAGGAAGAACAGTAACAATCCAATAGGGCCAAACATAAAAGTAAAAAACAAACAGGGGATAATAAGTAAATGATGGATGTTGTTTTTTTGTGCATTTTTTATTTCAAATAAACCTGTCATTAAATCAAAAGCCAGGTAATGTATCCATCCGGCAAGCACGGCTGTTTCGTTGGTAAATAATTGCATTACGCCCTGTAAGCTGCCGAAGCTTTTGATATCAGCCGGCATAAAAATTTTTGCAATATAGTACACGTAAAAAATGGCAAGTATGGTTACAATAATGCCGGTAATAATTTTATCTGTCCATTTCCATTTGGGTAAAAAAATTAACAACAGCCATCCGGGTAAAACAAATGTATTTACAAATTGAAAAATTTGAGCAGGTGTCATACAGCTATTTTAAAAAGTTATAGTGAGTTTTAACCCTATTAGGTTTTCTGTAATGCAGTAATAATTCTTTCATAAGTTTCTTCATCACTTAATTGCTGCGGTATAAATGTTGAGCCAATCACTTTTTCATACAACTCAATATATCGTTTGGAAATAGTATCAACCCATTCATCACTCATTACAGGAACGGTCTGTCCTTCTTTACCCATAAAATTATTTTCTATCAGCCACTCTCTTACAAATTCTTTACTTAGTTGTTTTTGGCGTTCGCCTTTTTCCTGGCGTTCTTCAAAACCTTCGGCATAAAAATACCTGCTGCTGTCGGGTGTATGTATTTCATCCATCAAATAAATTGCATCGCCCATTTTTCCAAATTCATATTTGGTATCTACTAAGATTAAACCTTGCTTAGCCGCAATTTCTTTTCCTCTTGCAAAAAGTTGTAAAGCATAGCTGCATAAAATTTTCCAATCTGCTTCCGTTGCCAATCCCTGTTTAATGATTTCTCCGGCACTGATATCTTCATCATGCCCTTCTGCTGCTTTTGTACTGGGGGTAATAACAGGAGTGGGGAAGTAATCATTTTCTTTCATTCCCTCCGGCATGGTTACGCCGCATAAAATTCTTTGGCCCGATGAGTATGTTCTCCAGGCATGGCCGGTTAAATTACCCCTTACCACCATTTCAATTTTAAACGGGTCGCATTTTTTTCCAATGCTTACATTTGGAGCAGGGGTGCTCAGCAACCAATTAGGACAAATATCTTTTGTTGCCTCAAGCATGTATGCAGCTATTTGTGTTAATACCTGTCCTTTAAATGGAATTGGCCTTGGTAATATTACATCAAAAGCAGATATGCGGTTGCTGGCAACCATTATTAATATATCGTTTAAAATGTAGTAAACATCTCTTACTTTTCCTTTATAAAAACCGGTTTGATTGGGGAGTTGAAATGGTATCATTGCGCTAAAGTAACATCAAGTGATATAAATGCCTAAATTTGTTATAACTAAGATTTCAACAGGCAGTTGGAAATAAAATTTCAATAAAAAAATAACAATGCTTATTATTGTCTGATATTTAAAACTCAAACAAACGCTTTATGAGAAAAATTGCAAGCTATGTGGTTACTTTTTTGCTGGCTAATGTTTTAACCGTTGCAGCCATTGCACAAATAACCATCAGTGGTAATGTACGAAACAGCGCCACTAAAGAAGGTGCAGGAGCGGTTTCCGTTTCTGTTAAAGGTACTTCCACCGGAACTTTTACTGATGATAAAGGAAATTTTAAAGTAGTGGTTAAAAGTTTACCGGTTACGCTATTCGTTTCTTCTGTTGGTTACGAGTTACAGGAAATAACTGTAAGCAGTGCCGGCTTTACGCAGGTTGAGTTTAAACCTTCTGCTGCACTGGGACAGGAAGTTGTTGTATCTGCGACAAGGGTACCTCAAAAAATTATGGAATCGCCGGTTTCAATTGAAAGAGTGAGTGCGGCAAATATCCGCAATGCTCCTGCTGCAAATTTTTACGATATTGTAGCTACTTTAAAAGGAGTGGATATTACTACTTCTTCTTTAACTTTTAAAACACCCACTACCCGTGGTTTTGGTGGTAGTGGTAATGTTCGCTTCAATCAGTTGGTAGATGGTATGGATAACCAGGCACCCGGTCTTAACTTTTCTGTTGGAGCTATTATTGGTTTAAATGAACTGGATATTGATAATATTGAATTATTATCCGGTGCCTCTTCTGCATTATATGGCCCTGGCGGTATGAATGGTACCATGCTTATGACCAGCAAAAATCCTTTTAAATACCAGGGACTTTCCTTTGTAGTAAAAACAGGGGTGATGCACACCGATAAAAAAGAAAGGCCTACTTCTCCTTATTATAACTGGAGCCTTAGATGGGCTAAAAAGATATCAGAAAAATTTGCTTTTAAAATAACTACTGAACTGGTAGCTGCCAAAGACTGGATAGGCACGGATTACAGGAACTATGACAGGGCAAAAGCTGTAATGGCTTCAGGCAACAGGCAAACAGACCCTAATTATGATGGGGTTAATGTATATGGAGATGAAACAAGTGTTGATATACGTGCTGTATTTTCAAGTATAGCAGGCAGTTTACCTGGTGCGGCAAATTTTATTAATGCAAATGGTTTATTAGCGTCACCGCAAAATGTTTCCCGAACAGGTTATACCGAACAGGAATTGATTAATCCCAATACATTAAATTATAAATTGGGAGGGTCGCTGCATTACAAAATTTCCAACAATACAGAGGCAATAATTGCTGCCTATTGGGGTACCGGTAATACGATTTATACCGGCGCTTCCAGATATTCTATCAAGGATTTTAAAATGGGGCAATACAAAGTGGAATTATTGAACAAAAACTGGATGCTCCGTGCCTATACCACCCAGGAAAATGCAGGTGAAACTTTTAATCTTGGAGCTACCACGCAGAACTTTAATGAAACCTGGAAACCTTCTACAACCTGGTATCCTCAATATGCATTTACTTATTTAAGTAGCAGGATGAACGGGATGACAGATTACGATGCCCACCAATCAGCGAGAGTTGTTGCTGATGCCGGAAGGCCTGCTGTAAATTCAACAGCCTTTAAAAATTCTTACGATGTAGTGCGTAAATTGCCAGTACCTCAAGGCGGAGGGTTATTAGACAGATCTGACTTGTATAGTATAGAAGGAAACTATAACCTTTCTCCTTATACAAAGAAATTTGCTGATATACTGGTAGGTGCCAACTATAGAAGCTATTCTTTAAATTCACAGGGTACTTTGTTTGCAGATAAAATTGGCGATCCAATTTCTATTAATGAATTTGGAGCCTTTGTACAAGCCACACGTGAAATATCAAGCAATTTAAATATAAGTGCTTCTGGCAGATACGATAAGAATGAAAATTTTAAAGGCAGGATTACTCCGAGGGTTACCGCAGTTTATAAAGTGGCCCCAAATAATAATATCCGCCTCTCTTATCAAACGGCTTATCGCTTTCCATCCACCCAACAGCAATGGATAGATTTGGATCTTCTGTCTTACAAACTAATAGGAGGTAATAAATTTTTTATAGATAAATATAACTTTAATACCAACCCTGTTTATGAATTAGATCCATTAATAGCTGGCAATCCTACATTAAAACAATGGAACTACCCGGCTCAAAAACCTGAGGCATTGTCTTCTTTTGAATTGGGGTACAAGGGCCTGCTGATGGATTCTAAATTATTGATTGATGCGTATGGTTATTATGGTAACTATACAGATTTTACAGGTCGCATCAGGGTAGTTCAGGCAAAAAATAACGTTGCTATAACCCCTGCTAATTACAAAACAGGACAGATATATTCTGTTCCTATTAATTATACCAACAAAATTAATACCAACGGTTTTGGTTTGGGGCTTGATTACAGGCTTCCCCGTAATTTTAGTATTGCCATGAACCTGGCCTCTGATAACCTGGATATACCTTCTGGCCTTATTGCATCCTTTAATTCTCCAAAATATAAACTTAATGCCAATATTAGTAATTCAGGTTTTGGAAAAGACAAGCGCCTGGGCTTTAATGTAGCTTACAGGTGGCAGGATGAATTTTATTTTGATGGCGACCTTGCCAGTGGTACACTGCCTGCAGTACAAACTGTAGATGCTCAGTTTAGTTTCAAGCTGCCGTCAACAAAATCAATTTTAAAACTGGGAGCTAATAACCTGCTAAATCAATATTATTACAATGGAGTAGGTAACTCTAATATAGGCGGATTGTATTACGTAAGCTTTGGGTACAATATTTATTAATGCCTGTTGAAAATTTTTTAAATTAAAACTTACTATAATGAAAAAAATAAATAATAAGATACTGGTGCTTTTATCTGCTGTATTTTTTCTTACGGCCTGTAACAAAGAACTGGAAACATTTGCCCCAATAGCCAAACCAACTTATCCTTCAGGCGGTGCAAATATGGCAGTAGCTATTGCATCTAATCCTAATGATAGTTTGTTTAACCGAATGTTAATCAGATCCGGGTTTGCAAGTACGTTAAGTGACACTACTAAAACGTTTACTTTATTTGCAGTTGATAATGCCGGGATGAAAATTTTTGTAAATGCAGCTTCAGGTGGTGCAGTTCCTTTAAATGCTCCTGACGCTATATTTTCTGGCTTTATTGCCGGATCATTGCCAGTTGCAAGTGCCGCAGGTATTATTCAGTATAATACTATTGGCGGAAAATTTCCTGCAAGTGCTATCCCAACTACTTTCCCTAACTATCCATTACCCACACAAATTATATTAGATCCTACACAGCCTTTTGTAAGGATGAACACTTTCCCATCCAAAAGGGCCGTTTATGCTTATGTAAATAATATCCCGCTTACAGCAGTTGATCAGGCTGCCAGCAATGGCATCATACATCATACCTTTACTGTTGTTGCACCACCCACTGCTACATTAAAAACAATGATAGTTGCTGAACCAACACTTTCTTATTTCAGGGCTGCAATTGCACGTGGCGATAGTGGTTCGGTAGGTACATCCCGTTTTGATTCATTGTTTAATTATGGCGTAACCAATATGACAGTTCTTGCACCAAATAATGCAGCAATGCAACCTGTTTTATTTGGGGTTATTTATTCCACCTTATTGTCTCAGGGTGTTCCGCAACCCACTGCGTTTGCAATAGCTACATCTCTTGCATCAACACCAGCCGGATTTAATGCTTTACCAGTTGCCACAGTTAGAGGTATAATGGCTTATCATATTCTTGCCTCAAATAAAACAGGTGCTTATATACCTGATATCAGAACTTTTGCTGCAAATTATTCTACAACACCATCCTTTGTAAAAACATTGGTTAATAGCGGTGTGGCAGTACATCCGGGTATTTTGGCACAGGCAACCTTTACTGGTCCCTCAGCAACCGCATTAATGTTTACCGGCCTTGGAACATTTCCTCCAGGTGGTGGACCCTACACTGGCGCTGCTGCAAATACTATTAAAATGGACCAACATGCAGTAAATGGTGTTTATCATATTATAGATAAAGTTTTATTTCCACAATAATTTTTTTGAATACATCAAATAAAAAACGGGCTTCAATTTTGAAGCCCGTTTTTTATTTATGCTTACACATTGAATCTGAAATGCATTACATCGCCATCTTTTACCACGTATTCTTTCCCTTCAATTCTTAGCTTACCATTTTCCCTGCAGGCAGCTTCGCTTTTGTAATTAATAAAATCTTCGTAAGCAATTACCTCTGCCTTAATAAAACCTTTTTCAAAATCGGTATGTATTACGCTGGCGGCTTGCGGTGCTTTCCATCCCTGGTGAATGGTCCATGCCCTTACTTCCTGCACACCGGCAGTAAAGTAAGTAGATAAGTTTAGTAATTTATAAGTTGAATGTATCAAACGGTCCAAAGCAGGTTCGGTCATTTTATATTCTTCCATAAACATCGCTTTATCATCAGCATTTTCAAACTCTGCAATTTGTGCTTCAATGGCATTCGTCATTACAATTACCTGGTTGCCTTCATTCTTTACTGCTTCTATCAACGCATCCGAAAATTTATTGCCGGTATGCATACTGGCTTCATCAACATTGGCGACATATAAGATATGCTTATCGGTTAATAAGAATAAATCTGCAATGGCAATCTTATCTTCTTTACTTAAACCTAAT
This sequence comes from Ferruginibacter sp., assembly GCA_043757165.1. GTDB lineage: Bacteria > Bacteroidota > Bacteroidia > Chitinophagales > Chitinophagaceae > Ferruginibacter. The sequence goes on along the minus strand of JAYVPT010000057.1, from coordinate 29,748 downwards.
GTTATAATATTTTTACCAAGATTTAAATGAGTTTTACATTGCTGCAGAATATCCAGTTCCGCCTTCATTTTCGGGTCTGTCTTGGCCAGTTTTTCGGTACGCTGCATTTTCTTTTCCACGCTTTCCAGATCTTTCAACTGCAGTTCGGTTTCAATAATTTCTTTATCGCTTACCGGGTTAATGGGGCCTTCTTCCCTTAAAATATTCTCATCTTCAAAACAACGTATCACATGTATGATGGCATCCACCTCCCGTATATTGGCTAAAAATTTATTACCCAGCCCTTCGCCTTTGCTGGCACCACGAACCAATCCGGCAATATCCACAATTTCAATTTGCGTAGGTACTATTCTGTCGGGTATTACCAGTTCAGCCAGTTTATCCAATCTTAGGTCGGGTACATTAACCAAACCTGTATTGGGTTCTATAGTGCAAAAACGGTAATTGCTTGCCTGTGCTTTGGCACTGTTGCTTACTGCGTTAAATAATGTTGATTTACCTACGTTTGGTAATCCTACGATGCCTGCCTGTAATGCCATTGCTTTATTTGAAAATTAATAATGATAAATTAAAAAATTGGGTGCAAAGGTAAGGGTAATTAATAATTGAAAGCAGCCACCATCAATTGGCGTAGTTTAATTTTTAATCCTTAATTTTCAACTCTTAATTGTTTACTATGGCTTTAAGCAGAATATGGAGCGGTTTTATAATTATAGCAATTCTTGCAGCTGGCATTAAATGTATTACATCGGCCGATAGCAAAATGATCTTTAATAAAATGGTGGTGGGTAAAAGCGGGGATACCACTAATACCCAAGTCATTGACAGCGCCAGTTTACCACCTGCAATTGCTGCTACCTTATTGACTTCTAAAGAAACAAAAATAGGGGAGACCAAATATGCAAAGGTTGCTGATGGTAAATTTATTACTTATAAAGAGCAGAATGCTAACGGAATTTTGGCCACATGTAACGATGCCGTAAATATTTGTATTGGGTTGATTGGTATTATGGCTTTGTTTATGGGTTTTATGAGTATTGCAGAAAAAGCCGGCGGCATTAATTTTTTATCAAGAATTATCGGGCCTTTTTTTACCAGACTTTTTCCGGAAGTTCCCAAAGGGCATCCTGCATTTGGGCACATGATGCTGAACTTTTCGGCTAATTTATTGGGCCTTGATAATGCAGCTACGCCATTTGGTATAAAAACAATGGAATCACTGCAAACCTTAAATCCAGATAAAGACAGGGCAAGCAATGCGCAAATAATGTTTTTATGTTTACATGCATCGGGGCTTGCCTTAATACCAGTTAGTGTAATTGCAGTAAGGGCAGCTAATAAAGCTACAGTGCCCACCGATATTTTTCTTCCTTGTATGATAGCTACATTTATGGCTACCATGGCAGCATTATTTATTGTGTCGTTTAAACAAAAGATAAATCTTTTTCAGCCTGTAGTGTTAGCGTGGATAGGCGGCTTGTCTGTAATAATTGCTTCATTGGTTTGGTATTTAACTACTTTAAACAAAGAGGGGCTGGAGCAGTTTTCCGGTATCTTCAGCAATGCATTCATCCTGTTGATTTTTTTACTGATCATTATTGGAGGCCTGTTTAAAAAGATTAATGTATTTGATGCTTTTATTGAAGGAGCAAAAGGTGGTTTTGAAACAGCAATAAAAATTATTCCCTACCTGGTAGGAATGCTGGTAGCTATTTGTATGTTAAGAAACAGTGGTGTGTTTGATGTAATTATTGATGGGGTGAAAGGCCTTTTTGGATTGATGGGTTTTGATACCCGTTTTGTGGATGCTTTACCCACAGCTCTAATTAGACCTTTAAGCGGTGCAGGTGCAAGGGGTATGATGATTGATACTATGAAAACTTTTGGACCGGATTCTTTTCCCGGCACATTGAGCTCTATTATGCAGGGCTCATCGGATACAACCTTCTACGTTGTAGCAGTTTATTTCGGTGCGGTTAATATCAAAAATACCCGTTACTCCATTGGGGCCATGTTATTGGCCGACCTTGTAGGAATTATTACCGCCATTGCAGTTTGCTATTTATTTTTTGGATAAAATAAAATTTTTTAACAATGCCCGAACAAGCTTTTAAAATATCGCTAAAAACAATATTGATCAGCGGCCTGCTGGTGGGTACATTGGATATATTGTCGGCATTTGTTGATGTGTATATTTCCTCTGGCAAAAATTCATTGGTGGTATTGAATTATATCGCCAGTGCCGCTATTGGCAAAACAGCTTTTGCCGGCGGTGTGGGTATTCAATTGCTGGGGTTACTCTTTCATTTTATTATTGCTTTTTTATTTACTGTACTTTTCTTCTGGTTGTATTCCAAAAAATAATCTGCCTTCTAAAAACTGGATCATCACAGGAATTATTTACGGTATTTTTATTTGGGTGGTAATGAATTTGGTAGTAGTAGGGTTGAGCTATATTCCATCTGTACCACTAAGAAAGATGAAGCCAATAAAAGTATTAAAGTCGGTACTGATTTTAATTTGCATGATTGGGTTACCACTTTCATTTATTGCAAATAATATTTTAAAGAAGGAAGAAAAAAAGTAGTGTACTTAAAATTCTTTCAAATAAAAAAGCTGTTTCATTTACGAAACAGCTTTTTGGTTTTAGTTTAGTTTTTTTATTAAGGCTTGTTTGGATATACCCATGCGCCTACAGGACTCGTTACGTTTCCAACAACTCCTCTTGCTGCAATAGTATAAATCCTGTCGGGTAATAAAAGTTGTGCAGAAGTTGTATAAACAGTAGCTCCTGTTGAAGCATTATTAAATAAAAATGTATAAGTACCGGGATCAATTTCTATAAAACTTTCATAAGCTGTATTGGCCACCTGGTCGTTAAAGCTTCTGTTGGCAAACAATTTATTTGTTGTTCCCTGTATTATTACATCTAATGTTGGTGCGTTAGTTGAAAAATGGAAAAAGCGTATCTTAACTTTACCCGGTGCAGGGTCGGTTAAATCATCGGTTACAATAACAGCCTTTATTTTTCCTATAGTATCTATCATAAATGTGGAATACACTTTATCTGCTTCCAGATCTTTTGAAACAGATGCGTATTTATTAGGTGTGCCGGTTACATTATAAGCAATGGTACTTCCGGCTTTAGGCTCTATGGTGTAATAGGGGAATGTATATCTTACTGTACCTGCAGTAGAATTATACCCAACTAATGTGGCATACAAAGTTCCATTTATAGAAAAGTCGCATAATATAGCAGGAGTTATTGTAGTTGGTATAATATTAGGTGTTAAAGGGACTAACAATACCTGTGCTATGCTGCTTTCAGGATCTTTTTTTAAGCACCCGCTAATGGTTAACAGCATACCGCTGAAAAAAAATATTGTGAATAAGGAGTTTCTTTTATTTATCATGATTAATTCTTTTAACGGTTTGTAATAATACTTGCTGATGGAAGTTTTGCTGTTGCACCAGTTTTGCCTCTTGCTAAAACAGTGTACATACGAAGGCCGGTTGGCGAGAAACCGTTAATTGGTATATAAACAGTAGTTGTTCCTTTCTTTCTAATTTCCAGCGTATCTGAAATAACCGGTAAAGGTAACTGTACCCAATTGCTTATATTTTTATGAGTAATGTCGCTGATAATTTCTGCATTCTGTCTGCGGCTGAATAATACCAATGTATCAGTAGGGTTATCATTCATTATAAAATTTGCAAGCCGTATTTTATACATTTGATAATCAGGTACAGGAAACACATCTTCTTTAACTGTTACCCTGATTGTTGGTACTGTATCACCAATATAAAGCGTATAATATTTTCCTTTATCTAAAGCCGTGGTAAAAGTTGCCAAAGTATCACCAGCACTAAACTTCGGTTTATTAGGAACAACACTAAGATCCATCCTTGCATTAATAATGTCAAATTTTATGCTGCCTGCAGGGATATTTGCATAAACGTTTGTAACAGGCCAGGGTGAACCAGGAGCACTAGGAGTTGTGCTTGTACCAGTATAAGTTGTACCATTAATATAACCCAATGCAGCACCATTTAGCTTGGAGCCATTTGCATAAATAAAAACCTGCGGACCAGTGTACAATAAACTTGGAGCAGTTGGCAGCACAGGGGTATTACCTGCAAAAACCTGTACTACTTTAATATTAGCCGAATTAGCAGAATCTAAGAAGATGAATTTATTATTTTCGTCAATAAGATTGGGCCCTTTATCGCAACCGCTTACACCAATAACTGCTGCAAATAAAATTATGGTTATAGAATTAAATATTTTTTTCATGTTGTGTTGTTTAATAATTAAGGTAGAGAGAACCAAACTTTTTTAGTGTGATAATCGGGGTCATAACCTCCCACGATTTTTAATGCATCAACATTCCACAGGTATTCCGAGTTATATCTTGGCCTGATTCTTTCTGCCAGTTTACCGCCGTTATCTGGGTAAAGGCTGATTATATCTAAACGTTTGTAAGTTTGATAAATATTTATCTCGTCATAAGCATACCGGCGCATGTCCACCCAGTTTTCTACAAAACCCCAGCCCCAAAGGGCAAGATATTTCTGACACATGATATGTTTTAAGGTAAGGCCAACTGCTGGAGGTACAATGGTTGGGTCAGCAAGTAATGCAGCTTTTTCCGCAGCCGAAATAGTAACCTTTGTCATTGTTGCCGGTGAATTTGTACCCAGTGTATTGGTGTACCCATAAAAATGGGTGTTCAGCATTTCAATGTGGCCGTCAATTCCATTTATATAAGATGCTCTTGCATTGGCAAGGTCGCCTTTAAGAAAATAAGCCTCTGCTTTTAAAAACTGCATTTCGCTGTAAGTCATTATAGGAAACTTACTGTCATTCCTAAAGAAAGTTCTTGCACCAGTATCAACACCAAGACCAGGCGCACTTGTTTGACCTACAGTACCCCAAAAGCTTGGTACCCTTGTGTCCACAGGTGTTGATGCATTGTCGGCATATTTACCGGCGGTAATTCCATTGAATGATCCATTAGGTGCTGCCCTCATGATATATTTTGCTCTTGGATCATTTACTGTATTTCCAAATACCAATCCGGGCGTGGCAACACTACCTGTCATTAAGTTTATGGGGAAGGCACCAATTCTGTATCCTCCTATGTTATTCCTGCTTGGTCCAAAAAAGTTACGTGCAGTAACATCGGCAAAAGCCATATTAAACTGTACCATGGCATCATCGTTTGTAGATGACATGGCTAATGATGCATATTTAATTACACTGTCAGCTTCTTTTGCAACATAGGTACTCTTTTTAGAATAGCGGTGATAAATACGGGCCTTAATGCCATTTACAAATTTTACCCAGCGGGTTTGGTTACCTTGAAAAAAATAAAGATCCCCCTGGGCTAAAGTTGGTGCACTCATTTTTTCTGCCTTTGCCCAGTTTGCAAGGGCAGAGTCGCAATAACTTAACGCTAATTCGTAAGCCACATTCTGGTTATCGTAATCAAAAGATAAACGTCCTTTTTCAAAAGCCTGCTTAACCGGTAATTCGCCATGTACATCTGCAGTGGTTACCCAACTCCAGGCATTCAAGGTATAAGCAGCGGCCACATAATCAAATTTGCCAGCCACTCTTCCGGAATCGATCATATCAATAATATTAAAGCCCATGTTCCAGTAATGCATACGCCATATATCGCCATAGGTATCTGCACCAGGTGCATAGCCATGTCTTTCGGGTGCGTAATTTGCGGTAACTATATTTGCAAAATTTTGAGTATAAAAACCTATTGCCCTTGCATCAAATGCAACGCCCCTGTGCATGGCAGATATACAGGATTGCAATACATTTTCCGGTGGGGAGTAGGTGGGCAGGTTAGGATTTTTGTAAGCTTCGTCTAAATATTTTTTGCATGAAACAGAAAATATTGAAACGGTGAGTATTAAAATTATTATTTTTTTCATAAAAATAAATTGAGTTTGTAATTAATTATTTGCCGTTTTTAAAAGATACCCTTAAACCAACATTTACACCGATTGGTGTTGCGGTGTTTCCTAAATCAATTGCAAAGCCACCCACACCACCGGTAGCAGGTGTATTGCCGTTTGAAGCCGGATCAACACCTGAATAATTGGTAATGATAAATAAATCGGTACCGGTTACAAAAAGACTTGCGGCTGAAAATAACCTTGCTCTGTACAGCATCTTTTTACCAAAAGCATAACTTAATGTTACATCACGTAAACGTAACCAGTTAACATCATGCTCAACAAAATCTACAGAATAAGTTCTGCCCTGGTAATAATCATTTTGAAAATAAGGAACAATAGTGATGGTATTTACAGTAGGTTTGGCAGAGTTTTGTAATCCATCCTGCAATACACCAGGAATAATCCTTGACACTTCCCTGTCTAATGTACGGGCGCTTAAACCGGCAATTACCAGTTGTTGTTCGGTACCGTTCAATACATCTCCACCTTTTTTCCAATCCATGGTAAAGGATAGCCTGATGTTTTTGTAATTAAAATTATTTACAATGCCCATATTAAAATCGGGATTACGATCGCCGATACTTACATAATTTGGATCTACTACAGGATAACCATTTGAGGGGTCTATTAATATCTGGCCATTATTATTTCTTAAATAATTTGTTCCGCCAATGGTAGTAGTTGGTAAACCTCTGTATAAACTTGCCCGGTAACCTGCCAGCCATGAATCTGAATTATAGAATTCAGGTAATGGCAAACGGGTAACTTTGTTTTCTGTTTTACTAAAATTTAAATTGGTACTCCAGCCAATTTTTTTATTTTTTACCCAGTTAATACCTAAAGAAACTTCAAGGCCCTTGTTGGTTAAATCAGCAAGGTTGGAAGTATATAAAATAAATCCGGTGGCATAACTTGGGCGGGCATTTGCTGCCACTGAGTTTTTAATATCAATTTTATACCAGGCCACATCAAGTGTTATCCTGTTTTTGAGCAATTTTAATTCAGTACCAATTTCAACTGTTCTTTGCTGCTCAGGAAATATGTTGGGGTTATTGGCGCCAAAACCATAAGCATTACCATAACCATTTGTGCTGGATACTGCATTGGTATAAACAGATTGATTAGAGTAAGGTGGAATTCTTTTACCAGTTTTGGCAATAGAACCTCTTAACCTTCCCATACTAAGTATATTATTTTTAGGTAACAATTCGCTAAACACAAAACTGGTATTTAAGGCAGGGTAGAAGTATGATCTTTTATCTGCAGGAAATTCTGCCAGCCAGTCGTTACGACCGGATGCATTTATATAGATCATGTTTTTGTAAGACAGTGCAAGGTCTCCGAATAAACCAATACTTCTTTGCAGTGTTAAAGTATCTCTGCCCTGTGTTCTGCTATTCAATCTTTTTAAGAGCGAAGTGTTTCCTTCCACTTTTATATCTTTTGGTTCAAGGTTCCGGGCAATATCTAAAACACTGTCGCCCCTGTTACTCCAGCTTGTAGTGGTTCTGTCATCAAAAGACTGGCCTACCAGTAATTTAACATTAAAATTGCCAAAGCTTTTCTTTGCAGTAGCTAAAAGATTTGAGTTAAATGCCTTATAGTTTATGGTGTAATCTTCTATATTTCCCCCAACAGTAAAAACATTATATGATTCCCTGTCGTAAAAAGTTGCACCGTTTTGTGTATAGGCATCCACACCAGCTCTTAAATCAAAACTTAGCCAATCGTTTACCGGAAAGGTTATATTATTATTGAAAGTAAACCTGTTGTTAACATCATAATTTTTATTTCGGGTAGTTTCAAAAAATGGATTGTTTGCTTCATTAGGATTATCAACACCGGCAGATTTTGAAATGATCCTTCTGTTGCCTGCAATATTTTGCCATTTACGGGCATCATCATCTAAGGGCCATGTAAGTAAACCTAAATAATAGCCGCCCACACCTCTAAATGCTTTTCTGTTATATTGATTATAATAGGCAGCGGTGGTGGTAACATCTATTTTCCTTGCAATCTTATTGGTAATAGTAACCCTTGCATTAATTTTTTTATTGCCGGTATTAGGTATTACACCTTCCTGGTTATAATAAGAAGCAGATGCCCTGTATGCAGTTACACCTCTTCCTCCTTCCAATGTAAGATTGTGTTTTGTAGCTTTACCTACATTAAAAAAGTTCCTTGCATTATTATAAAATTTTGTTCCATCAGCATATTTAGGGCCGAAGAAAGAACGGGTGGTACTTGCAAAAGCGCCATTCAGGCCATTATCATAAACTTTTTGTACCTCATGAAACTTGGTTATTTGCTCCCATCTAAAATTATTTTCGTAAGAGACTTTTAATTTTTGAACCTTACCTTTTTTTGTGGTGATGATTATGGCACCATTGCCAGCCTCAACACCATATAATGCTGCTGCTTCCGGCCCTTTCAATACAGTTACACTCTCAATATCATCAGGGTTAATATCGGCGGCACGGTTGGTAAAATCATTGGTCCTGTTATCACCATCTGAAGCTAAACGGTGCTGGCTGTTCACTGCATTATTTAAGGGAACACCATCAAGAATAATCAGCGCACTGTTATCGCCGCCAATAGAATTAAAACCACGCAAAACAATTTGAGATGATGCACCAGGTGCACCACTGGTGGCATTTACAGTAGCACCTGCAACTTTACCGGTAATAGCATTAGCCCAGTTGTCTCTTTGAGTTTCTGCTACATCAGCTCCATCTAAAGTTTGAGAGGCATAACCTAATGAGTTCTTATTTTTTTTAACGCCATAAGCGGTTACAACTACTTCACCTAATTGTTTAGAGCTTAATACCAGAGAAGTGTTGATACTGTTATTATCACCAACAACAATTTCTCTACGGGTATAATCAACAAAAGTGAAGACTAATGTTTGCCCCTTTGATGCAGTGATGGTGTAAAAACCATTGGCATCAGTTACAGTAGCTACTTTGGAGCCCTTTACTGCAACAGTTACGTCCTTTAACGGACGGTTATCGTCGCTACGTACCGTACCGGTTACTGTTTTGCTTTGAGCAAAAGCTGTACTGCTGAAAAAAAGCAACAGTACACATAATACATTTCGCATTAACTTTCTCATTTTGTGTTTGGTTGTTTAGTAGTAATAAATTATCAAATTTTGATGTCGTTTATTTTAATTATAATACCGTTATCCCCGCAGCTGCATAAGGCTGCAAAAGCAGATCATCTGGCGGTAATTCTGTTATCAAAATATCTATATTAAGTACTTTGCAAATTTGAATTGGTTGAAATGAGTTCAGTTTTTCTGAAATGGTAAGGCAAACTGTTTTTTGTGAAGCCTGGATCATTGCCTGCTTTAGCTGTACCACGTCCCAGTCATTATCTGTGATGCCGTGTTGCAGATCGATGGCATTGATACCTAAAAAGCAAAGGTCGGGTTTAAGGCTTTTTATACGGGTAAGTGCATCGGCTCCCAACGTTATTTTAGAATTCTTGGAAAGTTTATCACCAATTACAATTACCTCTAAATTGGGGTGGTGCATATACTCCACAATTGCAGGAATGCTTCCTGAAATGAAAGTTGCGGATAAGCTTACCGGCAAGGCCCTGGCTAATTCCACAATTGTTGTACCGCCACCGGTTAATACAAACATGCCGTCTTTAATAAGCAGGGCTGCTTTGTCGGCAATTATTTTCTTATTGTCCTGCGAATAGATCTTTTTTGAGGGATAAGTGATATCATTAAATGCCAGTGATAAAGCGCCACCGTGTACTTTAATTAATTTTCCAACTTCTGATAGTTCCTGTAAATCACGGCGGATAGTATCTTCCGATACATCTATATCGGTACTTAAAGATGCAGAAAGCACTTTATTATGCAAATTTACCTGGTGTACAATGTACGCCTGTCTTTCTCTTTTTAGCATTAGTGTGGTAATGACAACTAAATTATAGAAAATGTTGCATAAAAACGCATTGCTGCCCTATTATTATTACACAATCTGTGCAAAACCCTGCAAAAAAATGTTGTTGCTCTTTTATAACAGCTGATTTAAAATAATCCGGACTGCTTAGTGTTGTCTGTTTCCTGTTGTAATGGGTTAATGAGAGATCACTTTGTTTTTGTCTTTAAAAATCCGATGTAGCTTACTCTCTTTTTTAGAAATTTTTGGTATGGCTAAACTGTCTTTAGTTTTTGAAAATTCGTTATCTTCCTCCTCTTCGCCGGTATAATAATCGCCAAACAGGTTACATAAAATTTTTGCATGGTAAATGTTACGGGTAAATTTATTGCCAATAACAATTATCGTAGCATTCTCTTTAAATAAACGGATGAATGCAGCATTACTGCCATGCCACCAGCCATTGTGGTAGATCATTTTTTTACCATCAGCATAAATATTCATGCGCCAGCCAAGACCATAATTTCTTACGCCGGTTTTTTCGTTACTGTATGGAGTATAAGCCTGGGATAGAGTTGCTTCTGTAAAAATTTTGTTACTTAATAAAGCCCTGTCCCATATCAAAAGGTCCTGCGGGGTGGTATAAATATTTTTATCGCCGTAAACACCATCTAAATAATTTGCCGGTATTAGCCTGTTTCTCCAGTCGTAACTGGGAGGTGTTTTTGTAAGATCGGTAGTATCGTAAACAAAAGTGTTTTTCATTTGCAACGGTTTAAAAAATGTTTGTTGCAAAAAACCGGAGTATTTTTTACCGGTAACAATTTCAATCAACACAGCTAATAATGCGTAATTGGTATTGCAATAGGTAAAATGAGTATTTGGCGGTGCAATATTTACAAGTTCGGCTTTTTTGTTGATGAGGTAATCCAGTACATCTTCATTGGTAACAGTTTTGCTTTTATCCCAGCCGAGGGTTTCCATAAAATATAAATAGTTGGGTAAACCACTGCGGTGATTTAATAAAGACCGAATGGTAACGCCGGGATAATTGAACCGGGTAATGTATTTGCTCAGTTCGTCATCAATATTCAGTTTACCATCCTGCCATAATTTTAAAACAGCCATTGCGGTAAAGGTTTTAGAAACAGAAGCGATGTGTAATGGCGTATTGGCAGTAATAAAATCTGTACCGGGTAAATGGGTTGTGCCTGTATATTTTTCAAAAACAATATTGCCTTTTTTAGCTACAAGCATACCTCCGTTAAATCCCTTAAGTAATAGTGCAGAGTCATACCATCTGGTACATGCTATATTAAGCTGTTCAGCTTCCTGTTTAGATATCGGTTGTAGTTTGGGTAATTCTACTATAAGGGTGTCCTTCCGTTCTCCGGCTTTAGTTTTTTGTGATGATGACTGGCATGATGAAATGAAAAGTAATGCAATAATTACTGTTAACGACATACACATTCTGGCTGTGCGGATATAGAAAAACGAATTAAAACCTGGTTTCATAAAAATAAAGACTTAGATGGAATATATTTGCACAAAATACGGCGTAATAATCATGGCAGAAAAAAAAATAACGAGTTATCCCAAGGAAAAAATTAATATTCTGTTTTTAGAGAATATAAGCGATGTGGCAGTAAAATATTTTAATACTGCCGGCTATGCAAGTGTAAAAAAACTGGGCGGCGCATTAAGCGAAGAAGAATTAATGGCTGCAGTAAAAAATGTGCATCTACTGGGCATAAGAAGTAAAACACAGGTAACAAAAAAAGTATTGGAGGCTGCCGACAAATTGCAGGCGATCGGCTGTTTTTGTATTGGAACCAACCAGGTGGATTTAAGTGCTGCAACAAAAAAAGGGGTTGCTGTTTTTAATGCGCCATACAGTAATACAAGGAGTGTTGCAGAATTGGTAATTGGGGCATCTATTATGCTGATAAGGAAGATTGTTGATAAAAATAAAGCAGCCCATGAAGGCATATGGTTAAAAGATGCCAGCGGCAGTTACGAATTGCGGGGCAAAACCTTAGGCATTATTGGTTACGGAAATATTGGCAGCCAGTTAAGCGTACTGGCCGAAGGCCTGGGTATGAAAGTTATTTTTTACGATGTGGAAACCAAACTGCCATTAGGTAATGCTGAAGATAAAAAAACATTAAAAGACCTGGTGAGTAATTCAGATATTATAACCCTGCATGTACCTGAGTTAGAGAGTACCAAAAACCTCATTAATAAAAACAATTTAAAATATTTTAAAAAAGGCAGCATATTAATTAACTACGCAAGGGGCGAAGTGGTTGACCTGGATGCATTGGCAAAATTTTTAAAAGAAGGCCATTTGGGAGGCGCTGCCATTGATGTATATCCATGGGAGCCCGAAAAGAATGGCGATAAATTTACCACGCCATTACAGGGCCTAAGCAATGTGTTGCTTACACCGCATATTGGCGGCAGCACACAAGAGGCACAACAAAATATCGGCGATGATGTGAGTAATAAATTATTTAATTATTTAGAGAAAGGAATAAGCTATGGCTCTCATACCATACCAGCATTAAGCCTGCCGCCACAGGAAGGCACACACCGCATTTTACACATACACAATAATGTACCCGGTGTATTGAGCGAAATAAATACACAATTAAGCAAACATAAAATAAATATACTGGGGCAGTATTTAAAAACCAATGATGCTATAGGGTATGTGGTATTGGATGTTGATAAGGGATTGAGTAAAAATGCAGTGGAGTTATTACGAAAAGTGAAGGCAACGATTAAAGTGAGGAGGTTGTATTAAAAGAAACGGAGGATTTTTATCTGTAGCTGTTCTTTACAAGACAGTTTTTAAATAATACTTTCTTTATTTTCAAAAATTACTGAAAACAATATATCTTTGTGTTATTAAATAACACAGACTATGAAACTTATAATAATTGGGGGTGGCTTTGGAGGATTAAGGCTTGCCCGTAACCTCAGCAACAAGCCCGGTTTTGAAATTACCCTTATCGATAAATTCAATTTTCACCAATTTCAGCCTTTGTTTTACCAGGTGGCAACTGCAGGGCTGGATGCAAGCAATATTTCTTTTCCATTACGAAAGGTTTTTCATAACAGTAAGAATGTTCGTTTCAGGATGGCGGAAGTAAAGCAAATTATTTCAGTACAAAATAAAGTGGTAACCACCATTGGTGATTTTGAATATGATGCTTTGGTGATTGCCACTGGTGCCGATACCAATTTCTTCGGTAATCAACAATTAATGGATAATGCCATGCCAATGAAGAGCAGTGTGGAAGCTTTACAGTTACGGTATAAACTGTTACAAAACTTTGAAGCAGCTACCAATACCAAAGATGAAAAACAGTTGCAGCAATTAATGAATATTGTTATTGTTGGCGGCGGACCAACAGGAGTGGAGCTGAGTGGCGCTATTGCAGATATGAAACATTATGTATTACCTAAAGATTATCCCGAACTGGATTTTAACAGGATGAATATTTATTTGCTGGAGGGTACCGGTAAAACACTGGCGAATATGAGTGAAAAAAGCAGTGAGCAATCTAAGAAATATTTAGAAAAATTAGGGGTTACTGTTTTAACTAATACTTTACTTAAAGATTATGATGGTGAAAAGATCACTTTACAAAACGGCAATACCATTGATACTAAAATGGTGATTTGGGCAGCGGGGATTAAAGGAAATGTTCCCGAAGGCATTGATAAAAATTTAATTGCAAGAGGCAACCGGATAAAAACCGACAGGCAATGTAAAGTGATGGGTATCCAAAATATTTTTGCATTAGGAGATGTTGCTTACATGGAAGAACCTGCCTGGTCCAACGGACACCCACAGGTTGCACCGGTTGCCATGCAGATGGCAGATATGATAGCAAAAAATTTACGCAGCATAGAAATGAAAAGCAGTAAAACTTCTTTAGAAGAATTTGTGTACAACGATAAAGGCAGCATGGCAACCGTAGGAAGAAATTTAGCCGTTGTGGATATGCCAAAACCCAAATTACATTTCGGAGGTTTTTTGGCCTGGATGATCTGGATGGGATTACATTTAATGTTGATACTGGGCGTGAAGAACCGTTTCTTTGTTTTTACAAACTGGCTGTATAATTATATTACTTACGATCAGAATTTACGATTAATTTTTACCCCTAAATCCCCTGAAGGGGGCTTTAAAGAACACAAAAATTTGTAATGCTTTATTAACCTGGAATGAATAAAAAATTTCTTTCTGCCAAATGGAACAATTTAATAATGGCTAATTATATTATCGATCCGGGTATTTGAAAACCCCTTCTGCCAATAAAACCGAACTGGATATTTATAATGGTAATGTTTATGTAAGCCTTATTGGTTTTATGTTTGAAAATACCAGACCATTGAGTGTTAAAATTCCCTTTCATATAAATTTTGGAGAAGTAAACCTGCGTTTTTATGTTCGCCATAATGATAATAGACAATGGAAACGTGGCGCTGTTTTTATAAAAGAGATTGTACCTAAGCCTGCAATTAGTATTCTTGCCAATACGCTGTATCATGAAAAGTACAGAACTTCATTTTCCTTTCTGCATAACGTCAACCCCAATTCGGTTTTTATGACACAGGGTTCTGCTATCTCAATTTTAAAGAAGCAGGATATATAGTTTAACAGTGAAACATCTTATATAACTGTTACCAATATCCAAAACTGCAAGCCGGTTTAAGCGGCATAAATATGGTGAAAACACCCTTTGTAATAAAATTTCATTAATTCATCTTTAAGTTGTAGTATTAATATGTTGTAGTATTAAAACTATATTTGAACTAACATCTAACCAAAACCTAAAACCTGGATTATGAAAAGTAAAATCTTTTTAATTGCCACAGCATTAACATTATTCACCGCTTCAGTTTTTGCACAGGATGAAAAAGCTGAAAAAAAGGAGGAAAAGGCAAAGCCTGCGCATCCTATGAATATTATTAAAGTTAACCTTACTGCGCTTGTACTTAAAAATTATTCTTTTCAGTACGAAAGGATATTAAACCGCAAATTTTCTTTCGCAGTAGGATTTAGAACCATGCCTACCGGTAAATTACCATTGATGAGCACTATTGAAAAAATTGTTGGTGACAGTACCTCGGAAACAAAAGATCAGCTTGCAAATTTTAATTTTGGTAACACAGCTGTTACAGCTGAGTTCAGGTTTTACGTAGGCAAAAAAGGGTATGGACGTGGATTTTACCTGGCGCCTTTTTACCGTAATGCAACTTACAAGGGTACTGGTTTAAAATTTACTTATCAAAACAGTGCCAACGTTAGCAGCACTATATCATTGGCGGGTGAAATAAAGAGCAACACTTTTGGTTTATTGATGGGAGTGCAAAAATATTTAGGTAAACATATAAGTTTAGACTTGTGGATGCTTGGCCCTCACTATGGTAATGGCAAAGGCGATTTTGCAGGTATTTCCACAGTGCCACTTACTTCAGCTGAACAGGCCGATTTAAAGAAGGAACTGGAAGATTTTGACATGCCTTTTGGAACAAAAAAAGTAACAGTGAATGCCGGTGGAGCTAATGTAAAATTGGATGGCCCGTTTGGCGGGCTACGATCAGGCATTACCATTGGGGTAAGATTTTAACTAAAAATCTTTTAAAAACACCTTTGCTCTTGCTTTAAATGCCGCCGTTTGATGAGGCATTTGTTCTTCTATAATTATTTTTATTTCTGGTAAGATCTCAGGGTATTGTTTGGCCAAATTGCTTAACACTGTCAATGAAAATGCCTTTACTGCAACGGCTTCAGTCGGGCTTTCCAGATATTTAAAACAAATATCCATTATTTGCCCCTGGTATTTTTTGGGGATAGGAATGTCCTGTAATAACCGGATACTGTTTCTTTTTACAGCATTATGCAGGTTGGGCTTGCTTAAATTTTTAATTAAGCTGCTCCAATGTTTTTTAATAAATTCAGGATGGGCAATTACAGCATAACTTACCGGCCATGCAGCTCTTTGCACTACACGGTATTCGTCATGTAAAAACAAACAGAACAGTTCATCAAAACTTTGTTGCGATGCCCAGACCCAATTTACAATTTTGGTGCATTGCGCTTTTGAGTGTTCTTTTAAAATTTCTTCTTTTAAATTAAATGTTACCACTGATTTCACAGATTTTCACTGAAAAAATAAAACAAATTTGTCACTAATTGCACGAATATCCACGAATGTTTTTATTAGTGTTCATTAGTGAAATTCGTGGCAAAAAAACCTAAAAAGTAAGTGCATTTAATTTAAACCGGCCATTAGAATATTCCAGTGAAGGCATGGGGAATTTTACAATGTTTAAAATATTTAAAGCCACTTTTATTCCTTTGTGTTTGGTCTTAATTTTTGTCAGGTCAATATCAGGTGCCAGATACCATTGGCGATAGCGCTTAATATCGGTACGGCTAAAATTAATACTGCCATTTGCATCTTTACCAATATTTTCATTGGCACCAAATAAACCTTCGGCGCCGGTACCAACAGAAATTTGCAGCCATGGCGGTAACTTACTTTCAGGGAAAAATGAGTTGAGGTTAGCACTGAGCCAGTAAGTTTGTCCGTTATAATCTTTTAAAAAACGTTCGGCTATACTGCTGCCAAAAATTTTATTGCTGCGCTGTACCAGCGTTGCATCGTTGTACATTTTATGGTGAAAAGAAAATTTGAATTGAATACGTTGTTCGTCCCAGGTCAGTTCCTGAGCCACCAACATGCCGCTGCCTAAAATATTAGCGCTAAAATCTCCCCAGCTCCAGCCCCATTGGCTGGAGAAACCATCCAATGTTTCAATAACCGTTTGATAAAATGCGCCACTCATGCCACCAAGCCATATTCTTTTTTTACGGTCAATACCCGTCCAGCGCCAGAGTTCCATACTTGCCTTACTTTCGGCATAAGCACTGTAAGCATGACCAATTTTATCAATGCCTTTCCACTCGCCAATGTCGTTAAATGTATGAAAACTACTTTGCGGATAATCTTTGTACCAGGCAGCATAAAGGCCAACCATTGCTGCACTGTAGCCAACAATATTTGTAGTTGCAATGATTTTTACACGGTGGTTAATTTGTTGTGGGGTTAAATTGTTTTTATTATCTGGCAAAGATTTCTTTGAATTAAATAATATAGTATCCCCATGGCCGGAGTAACTGCCGGGTGTAAATATGAGTAGGCTAAATGTTTTTGTTGAATCCTGCGCTAATAAATTAAAAGAAACAGCAATCAGAAAAAATAAGCTCAATATTGCTTTTACTGTTGAAGAGTGCGACGCCACCGCAGCCGATTTATATTCTGAAGTTTGGTACATAAAAAACAAAAATAACCCTATATGTTGTTATTATATACGAAATATTTATTTTTGAAGATGTAAACAAAAACTATATGGAAGCAAACACTCTTAAAAAAATTAATGATTGGTTGAGCGGTAACTACGATCAGTCTGTTAAAGATGAAATAACCAGTTTACAAAAAGATAATCCGGGTGAATTGGAAGATGCTTTTTACCGTAACCTTGAGTTTGGTACAGGCGGCCTCCGTGGCATTATGGGCATTGGTACCAACCGTATGAATAAATATACGGTGGGTATGGCTACACAGGGCTTTGCCAATTATTTAAAAAAATCTTTTGGTACAACTGTAAGTGTTGCTATTGCACATGATTGCAGGAACAGTGGCCGCTTTTTTGCAGAAACTACTGCAAATATTTTTGCAGCCAACGGTATAAAAGTGTATTTGTTTGAGGCATTGCGCCCCACTCCCGAATTAAGTTTTGCCATTAGAAAATTAGGTTGCCAGGCAGGTGTGGTACTTACAGCATCGCACAATCCAAAAGAATACAATGGATATAAAGCGTATTGGAATGATGGTGCCCAGTTAGTACCACCGCATGATAAAAATGTAATTGTGGAAGTGGAAAAAATTTCCAGCGTGGATGAAGTGAAATGGACTGGTGGCGAAGCAAATATTATTGCATTAGGAAAAGATATGGATGAAGCTTATTTGGATATGGCGAAAACATTATCGGTATATCCGGATGTATGTGCAGCGCAACATGATCTTAAAATTGTGTACACACCAATACATGGTACCGGAATAACTTTAGTGCCTGCTGTATTGGAACGTTTTGGTTTTACCAATGTGCATGTTGTTGCAGAGCAAAGTAATCCCGATGGAAATTTTCCTACCGTGGTTTACCCTAATCCCGAAGAAAGGGAAACTATGGGCATTGGATTGAAGAATGCAAAGGAAATGGATGCAGATATTTTATTGGGTACCGATCCCGATAGTGACCGTGTTGCCATTGGTGTAAAGAACAGTAAAGGAGAATGGGTGTTGATGAATGGTAACCAAACTGCAGTGCTTGCTTTTAATTATATGATCGAGGCAAGAAAAGCAAAAGGTATTGCACAGGCCAACGATATGGTTATTAAAACCATTGTTACTACAGATATGATTGATGTGATTGCCAAACAGAATAATGTTGCCTGTTATAATGTGCTCACCGGGTTTAAATGGATAGCTTCGATGATTGCTGCAAAAGAAGGCAAAGAAAATTATGTAATTGGTGGCGAAGAAAGTTTTGGTTTGATGATTGGTGATAAAGTGAGAGATAAAGATGCAATAAGTGCAGTGGCCTTGCTTTGCGAAATGGCAGCTTATGAAAAGAATAAAGGCCGCAGCTTGTACGATAAGATGATTGAAATGTACCTGCAATATGGTTTGTATAAAGAAGACCTGGTAAGTATTACTAAAAAAGGAATGAACGGCGCTGCTGAAATTGCTGATATGATGAAGGGCTACAGGAATAATCCGCCAACCATACTGGATGGGGTTGCTGTTACCGAACTATTGGATTATGAAATGCAAACCGGTAAAAATTTAGCTACCGGTAAAACCTGGACAATTGATCTGCCCAAAAGCAATGTGCTGCAATTTGTACTTGCGGATGGCAGCAAGATTTCTGCAAGGCCAAGTGGTACCGAGCCTAAAATAAAATTTTATTTTAGTGTGAAAGGAAGAGTAAACAGTGCAGCAGCATTAGAAGCAGCAGAAAAAGGACTGGATGAAAAAATTGCAGGAATTGTGAAGGAGATGGAGTTGAAATAAATTTATTTTGGTATGAATTATAAATGTCAGGATTTTACTCCTGACATTTTTTTATCTTGTGCTTCAATTTAAACATCTTTTAAAAATTTAATAGTGGTTAAAATATTTTAAACTAAAAGCCCCTTTAGGGGTTTGGGGCTTATGAGAAAATACGAAGACACTTACCGGCATAAAGGACTACGAAAAAAACTAATTGATATTCTTAAAGAGAAAGGCATTACAGACAATACTGTGCTGGAAGCTATCAACAATATTCCACGCCATTTTTTTTTAGACAGCGCTTTTGATGAGATTGCTTACGAAGACAGGGCTTTCCCCATCAGCGACGGGCAAACCATTTCGCAACCCTATACTGTTGCTTACCAAACACAGCTATTGCAAATAAAACCGCAGGATAAAATTTTAGAAATAGGAACGGGCAGTATTTACCAGGCATCGGTACTGGCAGAAATGGGTGCCAAAGTATTTACCATAGAGCGGCAAAAGAATTTATTTGAGAAAACTAAAAACTTTATTTTTAAAACTAAATATAACAACCTTAAGTTTTTTTATGGCGATGGTTTTGAAGGATTGCCCACGTATGCGCCATTTGATAAAGTAATTATAACAGCAGCAGCACCATTTATTCCACCTAAACTAATTGAACAATTAAAACCCGGAGGGAAAATGGTTATACCTGTTGATGAAGGCGCACACCAGCGTATGCTGCGGCTTACAAAAAATGCAGATGGCAGTTTTAGTGAAGAATCGTTTGAGAATTTTTCTTTTGTACCGATGTTAACCGGAAAAAATGGATAAAAAATAAAAGCCGGTAAGGCGAAAAGACGTCTTGGTTTCTTTCCGGCAAAGTAAAATTTTACTTATGCGTTTATTTTCAAAAATAGTTTTCATTTGTAACCTGTGCTTTATTGTTTCTGTAATTTTAAGAGTTGTTGAGCTTAGTTATAAGGTAAAAGGAAATACTGACCAGGCCCTGCCTTTGCCTTTTGTAGAAGGAACAATTGCAGTGTTAGGAGAGTTGGCAATTGTTGTAAATGTAGTTTTCTTCATAATTGCTTTGTATCTTTTACTTTCAAAAAAAATAAAACAAATACCTGTTTGGGTTGTTATTTTTAATTTTATAGCATTACTGGCACAGATTTACTGGTTCTTTATAGATAATTCATGATAAACAACATACTTAAAGACAAAAGCACCAAACTCTTTATTATACTGGGCGGTGTTTTTATTGCCAGTGCTTTAATTGCTGAAGTAATTGGGGTAAAAATATTTTCGCTGGAAGATACGCTGGGTATTAAACGGGCCAATATAAATTTATTTGGCAGTCCCTTTAGTTTTCATTTAACTGCAGGTGTATTGTTATGGCCCGTGGTTTTTATTATGACGGATATCATCAACGAATATTATGGAACAAGAGGGGTTAAATTTCTATCTTACCTCACTATAGTATTAATCAGTTATGCTTTTTTAATTTTTACCGGTGCAATTAGTTTATCCCCATCCGAATATTTTTCTATAGGCAATGATATTGATAAACCCAATAATGCCTTTAGAGGAATTTTTGGACAAGGTATGTGGATCATCATAGGATCCATGGTGGCATTCTTAATAGGGCAGGTGCTGGATGTGCTGGTGTTTCACCGCATAAAAAAAATAACCGGCGAAAAAAATATCTGGTTAAGGGCAACCGGCTCAACATTAATATCGCAACTGGTAGATAGTTTTGTGGTATTATTCATAGCATTCTACATTGGCAAACGTATTCAAACAGGTCAGGGAGAGCCCTGGAGTTTACACCAGGTGTTGGTGACAGGAACAGGAAATTATATTTATAAATTTGTAATAGCAATAGTATTAACGCCTGTAATTTATTTAATTCATGGCTGGATAGAAAAATATCTTGGTCATTCATTGGCAGCCGAAATGAAAAATGCAGCAATGAAAGGAAAGGACTCTATAACCCCAATTCCTAATTCCTAACCTTCCTTCCGGCAGGTTCCCAATCCCTCACTTACCTTTTGCAAAATTTTTATTGATCCACACCACCGCTTTTTTTACATAATATTCTTCATCATTTTTCAATGGCTTATCCGGTTTTTTTATTTCGGCACCAAGTATTTTATCCCAGATGTACCATTCCACTAAAACCAAACTTAATCTGCATTCCAAAGAATTAGCAGAGCGGTTATATTTTTTCAACTCTTTCTTCCATATATTATAACAGTACAGTCAATTGCAGCCTCACCTTTCGTAAGGATTACCGGAATAATCATCCAAAACCAGCTGTGCCGTTTTTTGCGTCTGTTTAAAACAGATTTTACCTGCTTGTTATACAACATTTGAGAAATATTAAAATACTGAATACTTTTTCGAAATTAATTTATTTAAACTGATGATCTTTTGGAAATATATAAGCATAACAGTTTAAAATACAGATACCTGGGTAATGTACATAACAGGCTCCTTTTTTTTCGGTTTTTTGCCTTATCTTCATAAATCTGCAATAGTGACTTATGAGAAAATTTTACCCAAAATTAAATCTGGTTCCCGGCTCTATTTACAAATTTATTGTAACTGGTATTTTATTTTTATTATACAATGCTTCATTTGCTCAATGCCCTCCAAATATAGATTTTGAACAAGGGAATTTTAACGGCTGGCAATGCTGGGTTGGTAATACTGCAGCAGTTGGTGGCAAAAATGTTATTACCTGGAATCCGAATACTCCTGTAGCACCTGTAGCTAACAGACATACAATTTTAGCAAGTGCTTCTCCCGGTAATGGGGTAGATCCTTATGGAGGGTTCCCTCAAAATTGTCCTAATGGAAGTGGATATTCCATTAAGCTGGGTAACAATACAGGCGGAGCACAGGCTGAAGGAGTTTCCTACACTTTTACAATTCCGGCGGGGCAGAATAAATTTAGTTTGATTTATAATTATGCGGTGGTATTTCAGGATCCCGGTCATCTGCCCGAGCAGCAACCACAGCTGCAAATTGAGATAAAAAATATTACAGATAATTTAACCTTTAGCTGTTCTTCATTTTCATTTATTGCAACAGGTGGTTTGCCTGGCTTCTTTCAATCGCCTAATCCCGGCGGGCCTACACCTGTTTGGTGTAAAAACTGGTCTGCGGCGTCAATAAATCTGGACGGTAATGCAGGTAAAACTATCCAGCTTTTTTTTAAAACTGCAGACTGTACATTTTCTGCACATTTTGGATATGCATATATAGACGTAAATGCCCAATGCAGCAGTTCTTTTGTTGGCGCTACATTTTGTCCTGATGATACTTTAGTAAATGTTACAGCACCAGTTGGCTACCAGGGCTATAAATGGTTTAATAATAATTTTACACAGGTATTGGGTACAAGCCAAACGCTTACTTTAAATCCACCACCACTTGCCGGCGATTCTGTTTTTGTTGAATTAACTCCGTTTAGTGGTTATGGTTGTTTAGATACCCTTGCTGCAAAGCTGTGGGATACTTTAACAGTGAATGCCAACGCAGGTATTGACAGGGAAACCTGCGATAATAATCCGGTGCTGTTAGGCTCAACTCCTGATCCGGGGAGAATTTATAAATGGATTCCTGCAACAGGTTTAAGCGATCCTAATATTGCAAATCCAATAGCCACACCGTCTGCAACAACGCTATACACCCTTCAGGTAACAAATGCCGGAGGTGGGTGTATTACTACAGATGATGTTACTGTTAGTGTAGATATTCTCAGCGACTCGATACAACAAATCGGGCCATCATCATATTGTACCGGAAATGGACAGTCCGTTACTTTAAAAGTTTTACCACACGATAGTATTCAGTGGTACCGCAACGGTATTGCAATAGTGGGTGCCAATCAAACACAATATGTAGTTCCTCAAACAGGGGCTTATAATGCTATGGTGTTTAGTTCGGCTGGTTGTACCCGAACCACAATAACAAAACAAATTGATATTTGGGAAACACCTGTTGCAGGATTTAGTACTAATGTTGCACAGCAATGTTTTGCAAACAACCAGTTTGTATTTACTAATACCAGTTTATTAACAACAGGCACCTTACAATACAACTGGGATTTAGGAGATGGTAATACCTCTATTGCAACCGATGTTACACATAGTTATGCAAAAGAAGGAAGCTATACAGTAAGATTGTTGGTAACAGCACCGGGCGGTTGTGTGGACAGTACTATATTTAATGTTGTTGTTAATCCAAGTCCCGTATCAGATTTTGCTGTAGATGTGGATGAACAATGTTTTAAAAACAACTGGTTTGTATTTAATACAAAAAGCACGGTATCATCTGGCATATTAACCTATACCTGGGATTTTGGAGATGGTACATTTGACTATTCCAAT
This sequence comes from Ferruginibacter sp., assembly GCA_043757165.1. Lineage (GTDB taxonomy): Bacteria > Bacteroidota > Bacteroidia > Chitinophagales > Chitinophagaceae > Ferruginibacter. Next base: position 6,357 of record JAYVPT010000057.1, on the reverse strand, counting down.
GATATTGCACACAAATATCTGTTACCAGGTGCTTATATGGTAAAGCTTACAGCTAAGGAAACTAATGGTGGTTGTACAGATGATAGTTCTTATGCTGTAATAGTGTATCAAAGTCCGGTTACCGATTTTACAATTGATAAGGATATACAATGTTTTCCCGGCCACCAGTTTGTATTAACTAACGGTACCACAGTTTTGTCGGATACATTGCTTTATACCTGGGATATGGGAGATGGCGTAATTAAAACTGCAAAAGAGCTGAATTACAGTTATGCAAAAGATGGTAAATACACCATAAAATTAGTTGCGGTCACATTATTCGGATGCCAGGACAGTATTGTTCGTAATGTAATTGTACACCCAACCCCAACAGCAGCTTTTACCATCAGGCCGGTATGTGAAAATTTACAGGTACCAATAATAAACAGGACATTTAATAATACACAATCAACCATAAATTATTTATGGGATTTTGATAACGGGCATTTTGATAATGTAAAAAGCCCTGTGTATAGTTATCCTTTGGCAGGGACCTATTCTGTTAAATTAACTGTAAGCACAGTACAATGTCCTGTTTCGTTCGATACAAAGGCAATTGATGTTACTATTGATGCTGCTGCAAAAGGAATTGTTTATGCAGACAAAGATGCTGCATTCAATTTCCCTGAGCCATTACAGGCCCGGCAAATTGGAACCGGTGTTATTTGGACACCACCAACCAATTTAAATAACCGCTTTAGTTATACACCGGTATTTAATGGCATTAGTCCGCAATTATATACTATACAGATAAAAACTGCAAGAGGTTGTTTAACGGTAGATACACAATTGGTAAAAACGCATAAAAAAATTGAGATTTATGTGCCGACAGGATTTACACCAAGTGGGGATGGTTTAAATGAAAGATTACGCCCTGTTTTAATTGGCTTTTCAAAAGTTAATTACTTTAGAGTTTACAACCGGTGGGGTAAGCTATTGTTTAGTATGAACAGCGACCAACCGGGTTGGGATGGAAAAGTTGGAGGGCAGCCTGCAGAAATGCAAACCATAGTTTGGATGATTGAAGCAGTGGATGTAGATGGCAAAGTGCACAACCGCCAGGGCACAACTGTGATTATCCGGTAATAAAAATTTACATAAATTAAAAGATATCAGGCATTGCATTTGGCAATGCCTTTTTATTACCTGCTATTGTTTAAAGAATATATCATACCCAAACCGGATGATAGTGCCTGCAATAATAAGTAAAAAGAATACCCGGATAAATTTGTTGCCTTTTAAAATTGCTAATCTTGAACCGATAAGTGATCCGGTAAAATTGCAAACCGCCATGGGGATGGCATACTGGTACAAAATATTTCCATTGCCGCTGAAAAATAATATAGAACCAAAGTTGGTGGAAACGTTAACTAATTTGGAATGAGCGCTTGCTTTTAAAAAATCAAATCCTAAAACACTTATGAAGAAGAGTATCATAAAACTTCCGGCACCGGGCCCAATAAAACCATCATAAAAACCAATTAACAATGCAAAAGCAGCGGCATAAGTAATCTCTTTTTTTTTGTTGATTGTTTTTGCAGCAGCAATACCAAAATCCTTTTTTGTGTACGTATAAATTGCAACAATTATCAGCATACAAAAAATAACAGGCTTCATAAAGCTGTTGTTTATCACACTTACCGTTTTATATCCTGCATATGCCCCTGCTAATGCAATGCTGCACATGAGTGCCATTAGCTGCCATTGTATTTTTACTTTTAAGCTGTATTGAAGTGCAGCAATGGATGTACCAAATATGGATGGGATTTTTGTAGTACCTAAAAGCGATGCCAGCGGATATTGAGGCAGGGTTACTAACGTTACCGGTGTTTGTATCAATCCTCCGCCACCTATGATGGAATCGATAAAGCCAGCGGCAAACGCACCGGCACAAAGTATTATTATTTCGCAGCTCATAACTTTGTGTAGTTTCTTTCGCCAAATAATAAACTGCCAATGCGTACCATATTGCTGCCTTCTTCCAAGGCAATTTTATAATCGCCACTCATGCCCATGGAAAGGGTTTGTAGTTGGGTATTTGCATCGAATAGTTTTTTTAAGTGGTTAAACTCACTTCTTATTAAGTCTATATCATTACTGAATGAAGCCATTCCCATCAATCCAATAACTCCTGCATTTTTAAATTCGTGTAATTCTTTTGTAATTCGTGTAATTATTTCCTGTAACTCCTGTTCATTGAATCCAAATTTTGTTTCTTCTTTTGCAATATGTACCTGTAATAAACAATCAATCACTTTGTTGTTTTTTGCTGCCTGTTTATTTATCTCTTTTAATAAATTAAAACTATCCACTCCGTGAATCAGATGTACAAACGGTGCAATGTATTTTACTTTATTGCTTTGCAGGTGACCAATAAAATGCCAGCGGATATCTTTGGGTAACGCAACTTCTTTTTCCAACAATTCCTGCACATAGTTTTCTCCAAAATCCCTTTGTCCTAAATCATATAAAAACTGTATGTCTTCTGCAGATTTTGTTTTTGAAACTGCAACTAATATAGCTTTACCATTTAATTCAGTAATAATCTCTTTATATTTTTCTATGTTAATGCCCATTGTTTTTAAATCAGGTAGCAAAGGTATTGATTGCTGCAAATAAATGAAAAATGTGCAAATAAGATCATTTGCACATTCTCAACTTATAATATTCTCCATTATCAGTTCTCTCGCCTAAGGCGAGACTGAGGGGGCTGGTTATTTCAATATACTCCTGCTTATCACAATTCTTTGCACCTCACTGGTGCCTTCATATATCTGTGTAATTTTAGCATCTCTCATCATTCGTTCTACGTGGTACTCTTTTACAAAACCATAACCGCCGTGGATCTGCACAGCTTCAGTAGCTGTCCACATAGCAGTTTCACTTGCAAAAACTTTTGCCATACTACTGCTTAATGTATAATCCATGCCATTATCTTTTTCCCAGGCTGCTTTAAGGCAAAGCATTCTGGCACATTCAATTTTTGTAGCCATATCGGCCAGTTTAAATTGTATGGCCTGGTGATGCATGATTTCTTTACCAAAAGCTTTACGTTGTTTACTGTAAGCCAAAGCCCTTTCATAAGCGCCACTGGCTATACCCAATGCCTGCGATGCAATACCAATTCTTCCACCTGCCAATGTTTTCATGGCAAACTTAAAACCAAAGCCATCTTTTCCAATCCTGTTTTCTTTAGGCACTTTTACATCGTTAAATAAAATGCTGTGGGTATCACTTCCTCTTATACCTAATTTGTTTTCTTTAGCACCAACGGCTACACCAGGCAGGGTTTTTTCTACAATAAAAGCATTAATACCTCGGCTCCCTTTACTTACATCTGTCTGTGCAATCACTAGGTAAACAGAAGCACTGCTGCCATTAGTGATCCAGTTTTTTGTTCCGTTCAATAAATAATAATCACCTTTATCTTCTGCAGTGGTTTGTTGGGATGTGGCATCGCTTCCTGCTTCGGGTTCGCTTAATAAAAAAGCACCAATGTATAATTCACCATCTTTTTTTCCCTGTGCCAATGGGGTTAAATATTTTTGTTTTTGTTCCTCAGTACCATATTCCTGCAGGCCATAACAAACCAGGCTGTTGTTTACACTCATACAAACACTAACACTGGCATCTACTTTACTGATTTCTTCCATTGCCAAAACATAGCTTACAGTATCCATTCCGCTGCCACCATATTCAGGTTTTACCATCATGCCCATAAAGCCAAGTTCAGCCAGTTTTACAATCTGTTCTTTTGGAAATTTTTGCATTTCATCCCGTTCAATAACGCCGGGCAGGCATTCTGTTACCGCAAAATCTTTTGCAGCCTGTTTTATCATCAGCTGTTCTTCTGTAAATTGAAAATCCATAACAATCGCTTTAGTTAGTTTAGGTGCAAAAATACGGCAAGCTACCTACCAAATATTGATTGGGGTGATATTTTTTGGGGCCTGCATTTGTTCAATGCTCAACATCGTTGTGCGGCTTCCCGAAAGCATTTTGGATATTTTTTCAGCCATAATCAATATGCTTCAGTTTATAATAACTTTTACATACGCTATATGATCACACAATAGCGTCAGACCTTATTTACTTTTGTATCTTTACCTTCCAATTTTTTAAATGGAAAAGGCTCAATATAATCTTAAAGTTCAAAAAATAATTGCAACAATTTCAATTGTGCTTTTTATTGCAAAAATTATTGCCTGGTACCTTACCAATTCTGTGGCTATTTTAACTGATGCTTTAGAGAGTATTGTGAATGTTGTTGCGGGGCTAATTGGGGTGTACAGTCTTTATGTTTCTGCAAAACCACGTGATTACGATCATCCTTATGGCCATGGCAAAGTGGAATTTATTTCGGCAGCAATAGAAGGTACTTTAATAACTGTTGCAGGGTTTGTTATTATTTATGAAGGGATCAACAATTTGTTACACCCACATACCATTAAAAAACTAGACTATGGAATTATTTTAGTGGCGGCTACAGCAATTATAAATTACATTGCCGGAACGCTTTGTATAAAAACCGGAGCTAAAAATAATTCGCTGGCATTAATAGCCAGCGGTAAACATTTACAGTCAGATACCTGGAGTACAGTTGGTATTGTTGCTGGGCTTTTGTTAATGTTGTTCACAAGAATATTCTGGCTCGATAGTGCTGTTGCCATTCTTTTTGCGCTGATGATTATTTTTACCGGGTATAAAATTGTACGTAGCTCCGTAGCAGGAATAATGGATGAGGCAGACGAAGCAATATTAAAAAAACTGGTGCCTTTGTTAAATACAAACCGAAAAGAGAATTGGGTTGATTTGCATAATTTACGGATAATAAAATATGGTGCAACACTTCATTTAGATTGTCACCTTACTGTTCCCTGGTATTTAAATGTACATCAAGCACATCAGGAGATTGATTCTTTGTCATCATTATTTAAAAATGAGTATGGCGAATCAGTTGAATTATTTGTTCATACAGATGGATGCCTTGATTTTAGCTGTGCCATTTGTTTAAAACAACAATGTAATGTCCGTAAGCATCCTTTCGGTAAAAAAATTGAATGGACCTTGAAAAATATTTCCAGCAATAATAAGCATACAGTTACATCCTAAAAAAATCCATCTTGTAAAATAGATATTTTTTATGTATCATGGATTATTTAATCTGTACTAAAAATATTTTTAACCAATACTTCTTCTTCTGTTAATAGTTTTATATAATAAATACCCTTTGCCAAAACCGGTAAAGTTTTATCAATCGTGTTCAAACCTTTTTGTAAAAGTGCCGTTTCATTTATAATTATTCTTCCGTTGCGGTCAAAGAGCATAAGGCTGGCTTTTTTATTTTGTGAAGATAAAACAGTGAGTGCCATATTGTTTTTTGCTGAAGATAATTGAGCATTCACAATTGTAAGGGATTGATTCTTTTTCCCTGATATAGCAATCACTTTACTATATTCTGTGCTGTTATCTTTATCAACCGTAACAAGCCTGTAATAATTTATTCCATCTAAAGGGCTTTCATCAGTAAAATTATAATTCACTTCTGTGGTAGTAAAGCCACTTGCATTTACAGTTCCTATAGAAATATAGTTTCCTACATTGCTGCTTCTTTCAATGGTAAAGTAATTACTGTTAACTTCTGTGGCGGTTTTCCATTGCAATAAATTTTTACCTTTATTTTCGGTCACATTAAAGTCAAGTAAGGTTACCGGTAATGGGGCACTAACTTCAATATAACCTCTTTCCGGGGCGGAGCCGGCATAAGGAATTCCAACATAAATACCTGTATTAAGGCATGGAGAAGTTGGTTGTAAATTGAAATTGATAGCTGAAATAAATAAAGGATCTACATTTAAGTTATTTACACTTGTAATATTAGTTGGTGTACCTCCTGTGTAAACAGGATTGTTATTATTTCCATTCCGGTAGAAGTTGTTATTCTTAATCAGTAATGTATCCAGGTATCCGGGAAAACCCATGTATGCCTGCACAGCTGCATAACTAAAGCCCTGGAAAATATTATTAACCAGTTGTACATTATGAGGTATATCAGGCCCTCCGTAAGTAGGTAAATGAATACCAATAAATCCGGCGCTTGGCCCGGTTGCTGCAATTACGGTGTTATTGTAAATAAACACATCTCTCAGATGAGTTATTGGGTTGAGGTCAGTATTAAGGAATTCAATTGCCTTGCCATTACCACCATTGCCACCCATATTTTCAAATAAGTTATTTTTTATGGTAATATTTCTTACAGTTATTCCTGTACCTGTACCTGTAAAATCTTTTGGGGAAAAACCAATCCCCCCGGCTAAA
>JAYVPT010000056.1:0-50639 GCA_043757165.1 Ferruginibacter sp. | reverse complement strand
ATTAAAGAATTAGAAGAAAAACTTTCTTACATCAGAGAGTTGCTTTCCTCCAGGCAATTAGAGCCTGCTGATTTTAGAGACATGAAAACTGAATACACGACTAAGCTTGAGAAATTGGAAGCCAAATTAAGTGCTAACAATCACGATAAGGTAGATTTTAATGACCTGTTGAAGAAAGTCGTTATTAACCTTTTAAAACTTGATTTTATATATGAAAACGGAAATACAGAAAAGAAAAGAGAAATAATTAGTTCGATGTACCCCGAAAAAATGACTTTCGATGGATTTTCAGTTCGAACTATTCGTATCAATGAAGTAGCAAGGCTTATATACAGTATGGACGTGAGTTTTAGCGAAAATAAAAACAGGACAAACCAGAATAATTCTAGTTTGTCCTGTCAAGTCGGGATGGCAAGATTCGAACTTGCGACCTCCTGGTCCCAAACCAGGCGCGATAACCGGGCTACGCTACATCCCGAACGGTAAAAATATACTTCCAGGTTTATTGGGAACACCTGTATTTAAAAATATTGATAAGAACTTTTGCGGAGAGAATGGGATTCGAACCACCAACCGGCGCAACAGTGTGAATCTTCTTTCTCAACTTCAAACATCTTGCGGAGAGAGTGGGATTCGAACCCACGGTACAGTGTGACCCGTACGACGATTTAGCAAACCGTTCCTTTCGGCCTCTCAGGCATCTCTCCTAACCTGCCCTGTATTTATTAAGGGGTGGCAAAAATACAATTCAATAAGGTATTACCCAAAACTAAATGCAAAATATGTGTAAATAATTCTGAAATGTTTCTCATTGATATAATGTTGAACGGAGCGTCGCCAATGAAGTCAAATAGAAATCCTGAAGTTGATAAAAAAATACCCAAATACTTTAAAGCATTTAGGTATGATTGTTTATAAATGATTTTTTTACATAGCTGCCAACTGCACTTTCTGCTGTAGTTCCAGCACACTTTCTTTAAAAAGGCTGTCGGTATCCATCAAATCCTTTACGGTTTGGCAACTGTGTATTACAGTGGTGTGATCCCGGCCGCCAAAATGCTCGCCAATGGTTTTTAATGAATTTTTTGTAAAGGCTTTAGAAAGGAACATAGTGATTTGCCTTGCCTGCACAATTTCCCTTTTACGGGTCTTTTGCAGCAATTTATCATAAGGCACATCAAAATATTCGCATACCATTTTCTGGATGGCGTCGATAGTGATCTCCTTGCTTGATGATTTTACAAAATTGCGTAATACTTTTTTTGCCAATTCAAGATCGATTTCTCTCTTGTTAAGCGAAGATTGTGCCAATAATGATATTAAAGCGCCTTCCAGTTCCCTTACATTGCTATTAATATTATAGGCGATATATTTCACTACTTCACGGGGCATATCCAGCCCGTCATTCTTCATCTTCTTTTCCAGTATCTCAATCTTTGTTTCATAATCAGGCACCTGCAGATCAGCACTTAGGCCCCAACGGAAACGGCTTAACAATCTTTCCTGTACACCTTCCAGATCTTTTGGTGGTTTATCACTGGTTAATACCAATTGCTTACCGCTTTGGTGTAAATGATTAAAGATGGCGAAGAATGCTTCCTGAGATTTTTCGGCACGGTTGAAGAATTGTACATCATCAATAATTAATACATCTATCAATTGATAAAAATGTATAAAATCGTTGATGGCCTGATTACGGCTATGATCTATAAACTGGTTGATGAATTTTTCGGAACTTACATACAACACCACTTTATTGGTGTGCAATCTTTTTACTTCATTTCCTATTGCCTGCGCCAAATGTGTTTTTCCCAAACCTACACCGCCATAAATAACTAATGGGTTAAAAGATGTGGTGCCTGGTTTTTCTGCCACTGTTTTACCGGCACGGCGGGCTACACGGTTGCAATCTCCTTCTATAAATGCATCGAAAGTGTACGCAGGATTTAACTGCGGATCGATCTGCATTTTTTTCAGACCCGGAATTACAAACGGGTTCTTAACAGGATTATTTATTACAAGTGGAAAATCCATTTCGTTATTTGCATATGATTTAAAACCATGCCCCGGTATATCCATGGTAAGCGGCTTATTTTTACTGTTCCCACTATCTACCATAATTCTATATTCCAAACGGGCTTCTTTTCCTAACTCTCTTTTTAATGTTTTTGCTAAAAGCGAAACATAATGTTCTTCAAGGTACTCATAAAAAAACTGACTTGGTACTTGTATCGTTAATATTTTTTCTTTTAACGCAACCGGCATAATGGGTTCGAACCAGGTTTTGAAATGCTGCCATTCCACAATGTCTTTGATGATTTCTAAACAATTAGCCCATACTTTTTCGAAAGCTTTATCCATTAGTCCTTAAGCAATTTATATATGTTGAGTTAAGATGATTCTCCGGGGGATTTTTTCCGTACAAAAATTACTTTCATTTATTACTGAAAATTAACTTTAGCAGGACAGCGAATATCGAATAAATTATTGAAAAAAAAATTTTTTATTCATTTGTTTTTTTCCCTACCACCACAGTATGTGATTTTGCTAATTTTTTTCTTTTAAATCCGGCAAAATCAAAATCCAGTCTGCCCATTTGAATACCTGCCCAACCCACCTGATTTATCAATACATCACTACCTGATTTATTCTTGTAAACTTCCGGCGCATCCATAAAAGTATGTGTATGTCCGCCAATAATCAAATCTATATTTTCTGTTTCTTTTGCCAGCACTATATCACTCACTTTATTGTTGCTGTACTTATATCCCAAATGGCTTAGGCAGATAATCATATCGCAACCATCTTCATTTTTTAATTTGGCAGCTGTTTCATTTGCCTTTTGTATAGGATCAAGGTATTTGGTATTACCAAACAAACTGTCCGGCACTAACCCGGTCATTTCTATACCCACAGCAGTTACACCTATTTTTAATTTCCCTTTAGTAAAAATTTTATACGGCTGATATTTAAATTCCATTGGCGTACTGGTAAAATCATAGTTACACATCAGTAAAGAAAATTTGCCGTGACCAAGTTGTGTTGCAAAATTTTCCAACCCGGCGTCAAAATCATGATTACCCATTGTGGCTGCATCGTAACCCATGGCAGCCATCGCTTTCATTTCCGGCTCGCCTTTATATAAATTAAAGAATGGTGTGCCCTGAAAAATATCTCCGGCATCTAATAATAATACCTGTGCTTCTTCAGTTCTTATTTTTTGTATCAACTCAGCTCTTGCTGCCACACCGGCAAGCCCCTGGTTTTTGCTGCCATCCATCGGGAAAGGTTCCAGGCGGCTGTGTACATCATTGGTATGAAGAATTGTTAACTTCTTACGTGCATTTTCTTTTTGCAATTCGGCAAAAAGACTGTTGGAGGTTAATAGTGCTCCTGCCGAAAGAACTGACTGTGATATAAATTTTCTTCTACTCTGCATTGCTTACACGATTTTCAATTTTAGCAATTATTTTTTTTCCTTGTTTATTGATATCTGAAAAATATTCCAATACCGCATTTCTAAAAAGATATCCGTTATTTATTTGTGGTATTGGCCTGAGCATATTACAATCATCGCCGCCATTTGCCACATAATCTACCAAACTAATTGTATATGTTGCTGTTTCATCTATAGGTGACCCGCCTATTAAAATATTTATTGCCTTGTTGGTTTTTATTTGCCAGGTAATTCCGCTGGCAGGCCATCCACCCTTGCCGGAAATATGGTTTAAAAATTCCTGTAAAATTTTCCCATTTATTTTTTGTAATACAATTACATTATCAAAAGGCGCCAGTTCAAAAATTTTACCTCTTGTAATATTGCCTTTTGCAATGGCTGGTAATCTTATCCCACCATTATTAATAAATGATGCATCAACAGAAACCTTGTAAGCCTGTCTTGCTTTAATCAACATGGCATCTGCTAAAACATTACCCAAAGTCCCCTCGGGTTGTTTTTTTTCCAGTTCAATTTCTGCAACAGCAATCACATCATTCATGCTTTTGTTTACACTATCGGCATAAGGTTGCAATAACGCTATTACATTGTTGTTTTGTTTATTACTTTGATTAAGATGGTAATCTACATAGGTAACCGACTGTGGCTGATAGACCGTTTTGCAGGATATTGAAAAAAAGATAACTGAAAAAAGGGTTAAAAAAATATTGTTGATACTCCTCATAAAAACGCTGCTGATTGTAACAAGGAAGATAGCTGATTTTTAATAAACCCCAAAGAAAAGAATCAATAAATATTTTTCAATAAATAGAATTACTTTTGGCATATTAAATTATTACTATGAGTTATGAACTTACCGGAAAATTAGTTGCCAAATACGACATTGTTCAGCGTACAGAAACGTTTAAAACAAGAGAGTTTGCAGTGGAGAAAACGGATGATATTAATGGCCGTACCATTACCAACTATGTAAAATTTCAGTGTGTGCAGGATAAGACGTCAATTGTTGACAGGGTAAATATTGGCGACGATATAAAAGTGTACTTTAATATTAAAGGCAGTAAATGGGAAAAAGATGGTAAGGTTAATTACATTACCAATTTAGATGCATGGAGAATTGAACAGATTTTACAACCGGGTGCCACTGCTAGAACAGACAATGAATATTTAGAACCCTTAGATACATTTAGTGCTACACCCCCCGATGCAGTTGATGATTTACCATTTTAGCTGTTCTCTCTGTTAGTTGCAGAGAAAACAAAGGAAGATTGTATGAAAGCGTAATCCATTTATATGTTAGCTTTAACCCGTGTTCATCATATCGCAATAATCTGTTCTGATTATAACCGGTCGAAATTATTTTATACTGATATTTTAGGATTAATAGTTATTAAAGAAACTTTACGGGAAGAGAGACAGTCTTATAAATTAGATCTTGCACTCAATGATGAATATATAATTGAACTGTTCTCATTTCCAGATCCACCGCTACGGCCCTCCCGGCCCGAAGCAACAGGATTAAGGCATCTTGCTTTTGAAGTAACTGATATTATTGATGCTGTTGCTTATTTAAAGCATCGCAATATTGCTGTAGAAGATATTCGTGTTGATGAAATGACCGGCAAACAATTTACATTCTTTGCCGACCCGGATAATTTACCAATTGAGCTTTATCAAAAATAAACAAATAAGATTTCGGGATAAAAACCCGGCTCTGTTATTATGCAACAAAAAATATCTTTCAAATTGCTTCCAGCCGAAGCGGCCGACGAAGCAATAATTAAAAAAAATATTGCCAATACCTGTGGCAAAAAAGAAAATTCAGTTACCGGTTTTCATTTATTAAAAAAATCTGTTGATGCAAGGGCAAAAACTATTTGGGTTAACCTTACAGTAAATGCTTTCATTGACGAACCTTTTCATAAAAGGGTAATCCAGCACTTTAATTTTAATGCGGTAAGCAATGCCGGTAAAAAAACAGTAATTATTGGTGCAGGCCCTGCAGGATTATTTGCGGCATTGCAATTAATTGAAAAAGGCATTAAACCAATTATTTTAGAAAGAGGAAAAGATGTAAGGGCAAGGCGAAGAGACCTGGCAGTATTGAATAAAGAAGGCGTTGTTAATCCCGAAAGCAATTATTGTTTTGGTGAGGGTGGTGCAGGTACATACAGCGATGGAAAACTATACACCAGAAGTAATAAACGTGGCGATATTGACCGTATACTGAATTTGTTTGTTCGTTTTGGAGCAGAGGAAAAAATATTATACGAAGCCCATCCGCATATTGGCACCAATAAATTACCGCATATTATTACAGCAATGCGTAAACAAATTACAGATTGTGGTGGGGAGTTTTTATTTGAAAAAAAGGTGGTTGATTTTATTATTGTTGATGATAAAATCATATCGGTAAAAACTGCAGATGGTAATTCATTTGACGGGGATGATTTTATTTTAGCAACCGGCCACAGTGCCAGGGATATTTTTGTATTATTACACGATAAGAAAATTTTAATTGAAGCAAAACCTTTTGCATTAGGTGTAAGAATTGAACATCCGCAATCGCTAATAAATACCTGCCAGTATAAAAGTAACGCCGGTAATGAGGTATTGCCACCAGCTGCATACAGTTTGGTACAACAGGTAAATGGCAGGGGTGTTTTTTCTTTTTGCATGTGTCCCGGCGGTATCATTGCACCGGCAGCAACTGCACCGGGAGAAATAGTGGTGAATGGCTGGAGCCCGAGTAAAAGAAATAATCCTTATGCTAATAGTGGTATGGTAGTGCAGGTTGAGTTGAATGATGTAATTCAAAATTCAAAATTCAAAATTCAAAATGATGCATTGGCTATGATGCATTTTCAAAAAATGGTGGAACAGAAATGCTATACAGCAGGCGGCGGAAATTCTGTTGCACCTGCACAGCGCATGGTTGATTTCAGCAATGGTAAATTATCTTCTTCTTTGCCGGATTGTTCATACCAACCCGGTTTACATTCCTTGCAATTAAAAGAAGTACTGCCGGATTTTGTATATCAATCCTTAGCAAAAGGTTTTGTTGAGTTTGGCAAAAAGATGAACGGTTATTTTACCAATGATGCTGTAGTGGTAGCTACAGAAAGCCGCACTTCATCACCAGTTCGTATTCCACGGGATAGTGATACATTAACTCATCCCCAAATAAAAAATTTATACCCTTGTGGAGAAGGTGCCGGCTATGCAGGCGGCATTGTAAGTGCTGCAATGGACGGAGAAAGAGTAGCCATACAAATAGCTGTTGTAAAGTAATGATTTTTACTTATCACATTTAAATTACCACTCGTAAAATAATTATCTGTTACCCAAATTACATTAGCTTATTTTTATAGTTAATTATAATTTACGTTTAAATTAACTGTTGATGAACATTTTAGAACTGCACAACCTTAAAAAATATTTTGCCACACAAAAAGCTGTTGATGATATCAGCATGGCTATTCCCAAGGGAGACATCTTTGGATTACTTGGGCCCAATGGTGCCGGTAAAACCACTTTAATAAGAATGATTACCGGGATATTTTATCCCGACTCTGGAGATATTTTTCTTAAAGGAAAAAAATTTGATCCTGAAAATGATGTGAAATATATTGGTTATATGCCGGAGGAAAGGGGACTATATAAAAAGATGAAGATTGGCGAGCAGGCTTTATACCTTGCCCAGCTTAAAGGCCTGAGCAAAGCCGATGCCATGCATAAAATTAAAGATTGGTTTAAGCGGCTGGAGATGGAAAGCTGGTGGAATAAAAAAGTGGAAGACCTTAGTAAGGGCATGCAGCAAAAATTGCAATTTGTTATTACTGTTTTGCATGAACCTGATTTAATTATACTGGATGAACCTTTTAGCGGATTAGACCCTATTAATGCCAATTTGATTAAAGATGAAATATACAGGCTGGCACAAAACGGCACCACTATAATTTTCAGCACACACCGGATGGAGCAGGTTGAAGAGATCTGTAACCATATTGCGCTGGTAAATAAAGGAAAGAAAATTTTAGATGGCACTGTACAGGGCGTAAAACAGGATTTTAAAGAAAACCTGTTTGGTATTCAATTAGAAACTATTCCTGCAACTATTAACAGCGGGACATTTGAAATTATAGGCACCAGCGAACATACACTTACAGTAAAAATTAATGAGGGTTTTAAACCTAATGATGTACTGAGCTATTTTATAAACCAGGGAAGCAGCATTGTTTCCTTTAAAGAAATATTGCCCTCATTAAACGACATCTTTATAAAACTTGTGGAAGGCACGCCTACTGCAAGGCAATTTGAAAATGTAACTGCTTAACCCAACAAAATCAATTCGCCATATCATGAAGAAAATTATATTAATTATAAAAAGAGAATTTCTTACCCGGGTACGAAAAAGAACTTTCATTATCGGTACTATTCTTTTTCCGCTTTTATACCTGGGCTTAATTTTTGGTACCCGTTATATTGCTGACAAAACAAAAGAAAATTTAAATATCGCTTTAATTGATCAGTCGGGTTTATTTAAGCAGGATTTAATTAAAGCAGTTAATGGAAATGATACTGTTAATAGCTTACAATTGGTAGTAGTAAGCCCAGGAATAATGAAGACAAGTTTTGATTCGTTAGGTTTTGACGGATATGTAATAATACCTGAAAACTTTACATGGCAAAATGGTGCAGACAGTCTTTTGGTAAACACCAAAAAATCTTTTGGCATTGGTGCACTAAAGCCAGTTGAAAGAAAGATTAACCTGATGTGGAGTAAAATAAAACATGACAGCCTTGGAATTGATATAACAAAGGAGGCTATTTTAGATAAAACCATTGACCTTAAATTAAATAACCAGAAAGACAAAAATGCAAATGCAGGCATTGCCACAATTATTGGTTATGTATCGGGGTTTTTAATGTACTTTATCTTATTGCTGTATGGCAGCCAGGTAATGATGGGTGTTACTGAAGAAAAAACAAGCCGCATTGCAGAAGTGGTGGTATCATCGGTAAAACCATTTCAATTGATGATAGGAAAAATTATTGGCATTGGAATGGTGGCGCTAACACAATTTCTCATCTGGATTGCCTGTATTTTTATCATCTATAATATTGGGAAGGCATCGGGAAGCAGCGGCGGTACTGCATCTTCAATGGTTGGGCAAATACAAAATGTATTCACCAGCGTTAATGTTCCCCTGGTGGTTGGGTGTTTTATATTTTACCTGCTGGCCGGTTTCTTCTTTTACTCTTCAATGTACGCCGCTATTGGCAGTGCGATAAATGAAGATATGAGAGAAGCTCAATCATTAAGCTTTCCTATAACCATGCTCATTATTTTTTCCATTGCTTTAATGACACCGGCAATATCCAATCCAAGCAGTCCTGTTGCAGTTTGGGCAAGTATTATTCCTTTTAGTTCGCCTATTGTTATGATGGCTCGTATTCCCTTTGGTGTACCTAACACTGTTCCCTGGTGGCAATTAGGTTTATCAATGGCATTACTTATTGCAGGGTTTATGTGTACAACCTGGTTTGCTGCAAGGATTTATCGTACCGGAATTTTAATGTATGGTAAAAAACCAAGCTGGAAAGAAATGATAAAGTGGGCCTTTAGAAAATAACGTCATAAAAAAATCTTGTTTGCAAAAATACAAACAAGGTTTTTTATATGGAAATGCATTAAGGCTTTGTTGGCACTACTACCTCTTCCTGCTTGGATTTAGTAACTTTTTCAATTGCCTTATTTAATTCATGATTAAGATAATTGCTGAAGATTTTCCAGCTTACCAGTATAAAACCGATAAATGCTCCCAACATCAACCCCATTATAGCATATAACTTTGCAGATTTACTTACAGAGTCGTAAGGACCTTCCGGCTTATCCAATGCTTCAATAATTGGTGTTTCTTTCTGCAGTTTATATGCTGCGGCCTCACGGTTATTTACAGCATAATAATATTGAGATTGTACAGTGCTTTTATCCTGTGCTAAATTAAGTTTAGGTAAATTAAACCGCTTCAGTTCATCATTTGTAAAATAGGTTGTTTCGTCAAGCTTAACGGCTCTTTTATCTAACACATTTACCACATGAAGTAGTGAGTCTGCTTTTTTTACTGCAAACTCATAATCAATTTGTGCTTTTTTCTTTTTTAAATCAATATAAAATTCAGATATCTTATCTAAAAACACATAACTCACTTCCCTTACAAGTTTAGTGCTGCTGCTGGTATAATATAATTCAAGTATGCCGTTTTTATTAATTTTTGCATTAAAAGCACCATTAAGGATAACACTTCCGATGTTTACAAGTGAAGAACTGTCGGCCGGTATTTTTATTTCCTCATTTTGCATGAAACCGGTATGCTGGTTATTTTCTTCAATAAGCAATTCTGCTATTGTTTTGTTTTTTAATGATGGCACTCTTGCAGCAGCTACTGCTTCCCTGGTTCTGCGGCTGGTAGCCAGTTCCACAATATTAATAGAAGCCTCTCCGCTAAAAGATTTTGGTGCATCAGACAAGCCAAGTATATTGCTGATTGCAGAACTTGAAATATTATTATCGCCAGAACTGTTTAAAGGAAAAACTGTGGATTTTGCAGTATACATCACTAGGCTTTGCCTGGCCATAAAATAGAACAGCGCCCCAAAACCAATTGCAATAATTGCAATTAACCAGCTAAATTTCTTTAACCGGTTAAGTAGTTGTTTTATTAAATCAATGTTTGTCATTCCATTTTTTTTATCCCTAAAGCCTTAAAAATTTGCCACTACTTTGGCAACAAGTACACTTGCCACAATGGTTATTAACGAAAGTCCCGCCTGCTTAACAATGTCGCCAACCTGGCTGCCTGTAGGCTTTAATGGAACATTTACAGTACTACCCTCTGCAACCTTTGGATAAAAATGCATGAAGAAAAGGTTTTTAGTGCGTTTACTTTTCCCATTGGCATATTGCACGTAAATACGGCTTCTCCATGGTCTTATTCCATATCCGCCGGCTTTATCTACATAATAAATAAGACCTGTATGTTCTTTATCAAAAGTTAGTTTTAATGGCGATTGTACAGTTCCTTTAACACTTACAAATGGGTTTATTTCGGGCACAAAAATAACATCACCTTCCTGCAATACAATATCGTACTTGGTGTTCTTATTTTTCAGGGCCCTGGAAAGATCGATGCTTACCGGCTCCTGAGAAACTTCACTTAAACTTGTTTGTGCAGAGTCTAAAACAATTCCACCAAGCGAATCTGTTAAAGAAGTTACTTTACTGGTAACATTATCCCTGAAATACTGTGTTTTTTTCCGGTAAAGTATTGCACCGCTAAGGTCTGCATTTTCCTTAATACCCCCTGCTCTTTCAATATAAGACGATAATCTTTCGTATTTGTTAAGGCGTGGATATGGCCCCGGGTATTGTATCAATCCGTTTATTTGTACTAATTGCTGTAATTCAAAAGTTGGATTTTTTCTAACATAAACCTGGTCGTATGGTTTTAAAACAATATTGGCTGAAGCAGTGTCAAGATCTAAATTCGGTGAAACCTTTATTGTTTTTAAAATTACCCTTGTAGGTGTTTGTTCTCTTTTTGCAGAATCAATATCCAAAACACTGGCTATTTCAATTCTGCCATATTCAGCAGATTGTTTTAATCCCCCGGAAAGGAATAATAAATCCTGCAAAGTCATCCCGCCATATTTATTTATCTTACCTTCTTTCCTCACTTCGCCAAATATCTCTACATATTGCCTGTCGGAAAAGCTATTGGCATTAAAAAGCAAAATCTGGTCATTTGCATAAACATCCACATTATACTTACTGGCATCGTTATTAGTTTTTGTAATATCGCTTAAATCCACTTCCAGCCTGTTCGAATTAATTTTTGTGCTGTCGCCACCTCCCCTGAATACATAGGCCCGTGGCAAATAAGTATTACGGGTAATTCCTCCTGCCCGGTTAATTACATCAAACAACTTATCGCCTTTTCTTATTTCGTACTGGCCGGGATAAGATATTTCACCTTTAATTTCCACCTTATTTACCAGGCCGGGATTAACAGCAATCACTTTTACAATATCCCCGTCTTCCAGAGTAAAATCTTCATTTGCAAATCTTGGATCATTTGTGGGGTTTATAATAGCTGTAACATTTACATCTTTTATTTGCTGCTGTTCCAGTTCTGTTCTGTAAACTTTTACACCACTTGAGAATGCATCTTTCTGTAGCCCGCCGGTATATTTTAATAATGCTTTCATGCCTTCGCCTTTCTTTAACTGGTAAAACATCGGTCGCTTAAATTTACCCTCAGCCTTTACTTTTTTCTCTACAGTTTGTAAAATAACAAAATCGTTATTTTCAAGGTAGATATGCTTTCCAAAATCGCCTGTGGTAAGATATTTGTATACATCAAGCATATCAATAACCCTTCCGTTACGTTTAATTAAAATTTCCCTGAGATTAGCCAGTTCTGTCGGCCCTCCTGCCAATGCAATTACATTGAAGGCGTTGGTAAATGCCGAAACAGTAACCGGCCCCTGTGTACTTATCTCTCCTGCTACATTTACTGTAATGGTACGAGACTGGCCAAGTGATACTGTAATATTAGTGGATGCCGGAACGTATGATTTAAAACGTTGTATAATCAATGAACGCACCTGCTCAAAAGTAAGGCCCTGTAAATAAATTTTACCTAACCCTGTTGGAAATATAGAGCCGTCCCTTGCAACAGTGTAATCCAGTGTTGCTTCTGCGCCATTCCATAATGATACAATTATCTGATCGTAAACACCAATTGGATAGTCTAATGGCGGGGTGGATAATTCTGTGATAGATGCCACCACTCCTCCGCGGAATAAGTGCATGCCATAAGTATCTTCAGTTATATTAGCAGATTGCGGGGTACTTTCTTTTACCAAACTATCACGATTGATCTTATTTTTAAGAGCTCCGTTTTTTTCTGTACCTAAAGTAGATTTTCCACCATCGGCATTCTTGTCTTTCAAAATATCATAGAACTGGGCCCCGGGTAACTGTGTGGGCAATGTTGGGTTTTCGGGATTACTGGGATCTATTTTTACAGGAGGTTGCGCCTGTGCATTACTAATTCCAATTAAAAAAAATAAAAAAAATATTATTGCAGGCTGTTTTATATAGAGGTTGGGTTTACTGTAGTGTACTAACATTTTTCTGGGGTTAATTTTCAAAATTTTAATGTGCAAATATAATATATTATTCTACTGGCTGCTTTAATAACAATTCAAACTCATTCCATATCTCTTTTACTATATCAGCAGCGGGTTGTATGGTTTTTATAACAGCGCTTACCTGGCCTATTTCCAATTCCCCTTCCTGCAAATTTCCTTCAAACATGCCGCTTTTTGCTCTTCCTCTTCCTAATAATTGTTTTAGTTCTTCTATTGCCGCACATCGTTGTTCAGCCTGTTGTACCATATTAAAAAAATTATTTTTTAATAACCTTACCGGCGTTAATTGTTTTAAAGATAACATGGTGTCTCCTTCACCTGCATTTATAACAGCCTTTTTAAAATTTATATGAGATGAAGCTTCTTCACTTGCTACAAACCTGCTTCCAACCTGTACAGCTTGTGCGCCCAAAACCATAGCAGCTAACATTTGTCTGCCTGTTGCAATACCGCCTGCAGCAATAACCGGAATATCAACTGCCGCACATACCGCAGGAATCAATACCATTGTTGTGGTTTCTTCTCTTCCGTTGTGGCCGCCTGCTTCAAAACCTTCTGCCACCAGTGCATCGCAACCTGCTTCCTGTGCTTTTATTGCAAATTTGCTGCTGCTTACTACATGTACCACTTTTATCCTTTTATTTTTTAAAATTGATGTCCATGTTTTAGGATTACCGGCTGATGTAAAAACGATTGGTACCTTTTCTTCAACTATAATCTCCATGTGCTTATCAATATCAGGATATAACAAAGGCACATTTACACCAAAGGGTTTATCAGTTGCAGCTTTGCATTTTTGTATGTGCTCTCTCAATACATCGGGATACATACTTCCACTGCCTATTAAACCAAGACCACCGGCATTACTTACGGTACTTGCAAGGCGCCAGCCACTAGCCCATATCATTCCGGCCTGAATGATGGGATATGTAATATTAAAAAGTTGTGTTACCCGGTTTTGCATTTTATAAATTACAATTACTTCCCTTTCAATAAATACAAACTAAAAGTACTTTGAAACGCAAAGTAAAAGATTTTATTTTATAAATCCAAGGTTTTTTTAATTAGAAAAGATTAAGTTGATTTAGCTTTTTGAACCTCCACCCAAATCGATAGCAGTATTATCACCAATATTTAAGCTGCGGCTTACCCCTCTTACTTCGGCATCGCTTCCAATTAGTGAGGTATTTAATACAATTTCGTAAAGGTTAGAGTAAGAGCCAATTATTGAATCTTTAATAATAGCATGATTTAGTTTAGAATTTTCGCCGATGGCTACATTTGGCCCAATTACCGAATTTTTTATATCACATCCTTCACCAATACTTACAGGGGGAATAATGATCGTGTTTTCAAAAAAATGCTCCTCACTTATATTACCGCCGAATTTTTTGAGCAAGGTGGCGTTAGACTCCAGCAAAGTTTCTTTTTTACCACAATCAAACCAGTTTTGTACTTTAAAGGGTTGAAACTTAACACCATTCTGAATCATACATTCCAGGGCATCGGTTAAATTAAACTCATCATAGCTTTTAATATCAGCTTCAATTATTTTTTGAATACAGGAAAATAAATACCCGGTCTCTTTAATTTTATATACACCTACCAACGCCATATTGCTTTTAGGTATGGCTGGTTTTTCCACCACCCTGCTTATAAAACCACTTTCATCTATTTCAGCAACACCAAAATTACGGGGGTCATCTACCTTTTTTACACCCAGCATTGAATACGGGGTATTAATTATTTCCCTGACGTCGTATTCTGCAATGGTATCACCCAAAACGATCAACATTTCATCATCACCTACAATTTCTTTAGTAATATTAATGGCGTGACCGGTTCCGTGCCGCTCATTTTGCTGTACAAAATGGCAATTTAAGTGGGGATATTTTTCTTTAACGTAGTCCTGTATCTTCTCTCCAAGGTATCCTATTATAAATACAAAATCAGTTATATTAGCTTCCTGTAACTGATCTATAATAATACTTAAGATTGTCTTTCCTGCAAGTGGAATTAATGCTTTGGGTTGTGTGTATGTATGAGGACGAAGTTTAGTGCCTGCGCCTGCTACCGGTATGATGGCCTTCATGCTTTGAATTTTTGTTAAGTGCCTTTTAAAAGGCTTGTGAAATTAGTGATTTTTTTATAAGCCTATGTATTTTTTACACACCAGTGTTTTAGGTTTCATTATTATAAGCATTTATCTTTGCGGCAAATAATTAAAAAATGCAAAGAGATACCGTAATATTTGATTTAATAAATAAGGAATTGGAACGCCAGCGTAATGGAATTGAGTTAATTGCTTCCGAAAATTTTACCAGCCTGCAGGTAATGGAGGCAATGGGTACATCATTAACCAATAAATATGCAGAAGGTTACCCCGGCCGCAGGTATTACGGCGGTTGCGAAATTGTAGACCAGGTGGAACAATTGGCTATTGACCGTTTAAAACAAGTTTTTAATTGTGATTATGCAAATGTACAACCTCATAGCGGTGCACAGGCTAATGCGGCTTTGCTGTTGGCCATTTTACAACCAGGTGATAAGATATTAGGACTTGATCTGAGTATGGGCGGACATTTAACTCATGGCTCTGCTGTAAATTTTTCCGGCAAATTATACCAACCACATTTTTACGGTGTAAAAAAAGATACCGGTTTAATTGATTATGAAATGCTGGAAGAAAAGGCACGTACAGAAAAGCCAAAAGTAATTATATGCGGTGCCAGTGCTTATAGCCGTGATATTGATTATGCAAGAATAAGAAAAGTGGCTGACGAAATTGGCGCTTTTGTATGGTGCGATATGGCACATCCTGCAGGATTGATTGCAAAAGGCTTATTAAGTTCGCCATTTGAGCATTGTCATTTTGTAACCAGCACCACCCACAAAACATTACGTGGCCCAAGGGGTGGCATTATTTTAATGAAAACTGATTTTGAAAATCCATTTGGGTTAAAAGATGTAAAGGGTAATGTGCGCATGATGAGTAATTTATTAGATATGGCAGTTTTCCCCGGTACACAAGGTGGTCCATTGGAACATGTTATTGCAGCAAAAGCAATTGCCTTTGGTGAAATATTAACCGATGAATTCACCGTGTATGCCAAACAAATTATAGCCAATGCCCAGGCAATGGCCAAAGCATTTAATGAAAAAGATTACCAGATAATAAGTGGAGGGACAGATAATCACTTAATGCTGATCGATCTGAGAAATAAAAATATCAGCGGAAAAAAAGCAGAACAGGTTTTAGGCAAAGCTGATATTACCTTAAATAAAAACATGGTGCCTTATGATGATAAAAGTGCTTTTGTAACCAGCGGTATCCGTGTTGGTGTGCCGGCCATTACTACAAGAGGTATGAAAGAAGAACATATGGCAATCGTTGTTGGCTTTATTGACAAAGCCCTAATGAATGCTGATGACGAAACAGTACTCGCCGGAATTACAAAAGAAGTAAAAGCATTTATGCAGCAATTTCCTTTATACCCTGAATTGGGATAATGGTTTAGAAGTTTAATATATTATTTAAGCTGCTAAACCTCTAAACGCCTAAACTTTTTATTATGATACAACGTATTCAGTCTGTTTGGCTTTTACTTGCTGCCACATGTGCATTTCTATCTTTTAAGCTGCCCTTTTACAGTGGCACCAATGCAAAAGCGCCATTGTATAAATTAAATGCCGGAGAAAATTTTTTACTTATTCTTACCACAGTACTTGTTGGAGCATTATCATTTGTCATCATCTTTTTATTTAAAAAAAGAACCCTCCAGCTGCGCTTATGTGTATTGGGAATTGCTTTGGAAGCACTACTGATTTTTTTATATTACAGGGAAGTAACCGCTTTTACTGAAGGCACTTATTCTTTATGGGCTATTTTACACAGTTTAATTGTTATCTTATTTTTTTTAGCAGCACGGGCTATTAATAAAGATGAGAAATTAATAAAAGACAGTGACAGGTTAAGATAACTAAATAAAAAAATTATCTGCATAAAAAAAGCGTTCCGGTTAAACCGGAACGCTTTTTACTTTATAAGCTCATGTGTAAGTTCAGCTTATTGTTTTACAAACTTTATTGAACTGGTTCCGCCATCTCCAAAAATACCTTTTATGATGTATAACCCTTTTTGAAGATTAGTAACATCTAGGCTGATAATACTTGAACCTGGTTGCAATTGAACTGTACTGCGTTGCACCACTTTTCCTTCCATTGACAGTATTGCCAATTCCACATTATCTTTTTTGGCTATAACTATATTCAATTGTGCCATATTGCTTACAGGATTTGGTAATACCCCTGCAAATTTCATATCATTTTGCTGAGCACCCAATTTAATGATAACAGAATAAGAAGCCTTACCATTAACATCAACAGATTTGATCCTGTAAAATACTGTACCGGTTAAATTGGTATTATCAACATAGTTAACTGACTGTGCACATTGTGCCCGGGTTGCAGTAATAGTATTGATTGTGGTGAAGTTTCTGCCATCTGCCGAACGCTCAATTTCAAATACTGCATTATCTGTACTGCATGCGGCCTGCCAGTTCAATGTGTTAAAGCCACTTCCCTTAGCTGCATTAAAATAAGAAATAGAAACAGGCAGAGGGCTATTTACACGGCCCACACCAAATGGTGAAAATGTAACTATAGCTGTACGGGTTGCTGTATTGGCAACATTATCGCCTGATCCTAAACAAAGCTCCCAGCCCGGAGTAACATTATCATAATGAGATATGCCTATTTGTGCTCCTGTATAGTTAGTAAATGATGAACCTTCTAATGAGGTTGGCCAGTTTGTTGTCATTGTAACACCAGCACCTGCTGTTCCGGTAATTAAATTAATATACCATTCCGCATCTACGACAATAGTTTTTTGTGTTGGTGTAAAGGCTACTCCGTTAGGCTCTCCGTTATTAGTTACACCATTAAATACACAAACATCATAAGTGTTGGCATTTGCCGGTGTTAAATCAACTGGTAAATAATTAGTACCATCACTTACAGGTATGCTGCGTAATGTGCCAGCAGGAATAATTACCCGTAAAAAACCTTTGGCACCCGTACCGGTATTTACCTGTGTTACCACACTTTTAGCAGCACTAAATCCTGAACCTGCAATTGCACCAGTACCACTTAATGTTAATCTGTTAGCTGAAGGAATAGTTAAATTACCATTGGTGAGTGTTAATGTGCCACTAACAGTTTTAGAAGCATTTAAAGTAACGCCACTTGTGTTGTCGATGATAAGATTAGGAACAGTTGCTATAAATTCAGTACTTGAAGTAGTTTGAGCTGCTGAACCTTTATATTGAAGTGAAGCAGTTACACCATAAGCTGGCGATGTTCCTGCTGTTGTTGCTGTTCCTTCCACAGAAAGAATTCCATTTACAGTTATTGCCGAAAGTGTTTTTATACCTGAACCTGAAAGAGTCAAATTGTTCACAGTTGCAGGTATACCTGTCATTGTCTGATTACCACCATTGTTGAATTCATAATTAGCAGTAGTTGGTAATGTTGCTGCAGTTCTTGCACCATTTAAAGTGATAGAACAGTTTGTACCTAAAACGCCGGTACTATTTTTTGTCTTTAATGTTCCTGCAGCACCTAATACAAAAGTATTATTGCCACCACCACCAGATGTACCAAATGTTACCTGATTAGTTGTAGCATTAAATACAACAGTACCATTTACAGTTAAAGTAGTAGTTGAATTATTTGAACCATCTCCAATAACAACTAAACCGTCAACCTGAAGTGTTCCTGCAAAAGTTCCTGTAACGTTGGGTGGATAAGTGGCTGTAATAGTTGGTGCGACTATGAATACATCGGTTGCACCGGTAAATACAGTTGCAGCAGTTCCTCCTCCGGCTATCCCCCCTGTATTCCAATTACCTGCGGTTTGTGGGGCAGCTTGCCCTGCTGTAGTTAAGTAATAAGTTGTTTGTCCAAAAGCAGTGGCAGCAATAAATAAATTCATAATCACCAATGTAGTGGCGAAAAACTTTGATTTAAGTAGAAAACTTTTCATGTTGTACATTTTTAATTTTTAAAATAATAAGATAAGCTGTTAGTTTAGTACAGCAGGTTACAGCAGGAAATGGACAACAAGTATTTATAGAGGATATTAGAAAGGATTACTAATAAAATAGTATGGAAAGATACCAGTTATTTTATATAAACAAAAATAAATTGTTATGAATTTTTAGAAATTTATTGCTGGTCTCAGGTGGGTGTAAGCATTATACAAAACAAATTCAACCGTTTTATATAATCCTGATACTAAAAATAAGCTTAAAATTTTAAAAATCAAATAACTTTATCCCCGATTTTTTAAAAACATGGCCGTAACGCTTAGCCTGGCATTTTTAAAATTCAACGGATTGCCGGCATAAACTATTTCTCCCCCGGCATCACCTGCATCCGGGCCCAGGTCAATGATCCAGTCTGCACTTTTTATCACATCCATATTGTGCTCAATTACTATTATAGAATGCCCCTGCTCTATAAGTGCATTAAATGATGCAAGTAATTTTTTTATGTCATGAAAATGAAGCCCGGTGGTGGGCTCATCAAAAATAAATAATATACTGCCTTGTGCTTTTCCTTTACCCAGAAATGAGGCCAGCTTTACCCGCTGGGCTTCGCCACCACTAAGTGTATCGGACGACTGGCCAAGCTTTACATAGCCTAACCCCACATTGCTGAGTGGCAGTATTTTTTTTACCACATCACTATCATCTGCAAAAAAATCAATGGCTTCATCAACACTTAATTCCAGTACATCGTAAATACTTTTGCCTTCGCCCTGGTACCTGGCAGGCTGGTATTTTACTTCTAAAACTTCTTCTTTAAACCGTTTGCCGCCGCATACATCGCAGGTTAAATGTACATCTGCCAAAAACTGCATTTCCACCACCTGTTCGCCTTCGCCTTTGCAGGCGTCACACCTTCCTCCATCTACATTAAAAGAAAAATGTTTAGGCTGAAAGCCTCTTATTTTACTCATGGGTTGTTTGCTGTACAAATCCCTTATCTCATCATAGGCTTTTATATAAGTAACCGGGTTGCTACGGGATGATTTACCAATAGGGTTCTGATCTATCATTTCTATTTGAGAAATAAAATCCACATCTCCCGTTATGGCTTTATGTAATCCTGCTTTATCAATAAACTCTCCTTTTAATTTTTGTAAAGCAGGATACAAAACCTGTTTTACCAATGTTGTTTTACCACTGCCGCTCACACCACTAACCACACACAAAGTATTCAATGGAAATTCAACAGAAATATTTTTTAAATTATTTTGCCTGGCACCTTCTACTGTAATGGAGCGGTTCCATTTACGGATTGTTTTTGGAGGTTCGATACTTAATACCCCGGATAAATATTTTCCGGTAAGGCTTTCCTTATTGCTGATAATTTCATCATAATTTCCTTCCGCCACCACTTCTCCACCAAGATGACTTGCCAGGGGTCCCATATCAATGATATGATCTGCTTCTCTCATCATCATTTCATCATGCTCCACCACCACAACTGTATTACCCAAATCACGTAATTCTTTTAAAACTTTTATCAGCCGTTCTGTATCCCTGCTGTGCAAACCAATTGATGGTTCATCTAAAATGTATAAGGAGTTGGTAAGGTTACTGCCCAAACTTCTTGTTAACTGAATACGTTGGCTTTCGCCTCCACTTAAACTGTTTGCCAAACGATTTAAAGTAAGATAGCCCAACCCAACATCCATTAATGTGTTTATACGATGATGTGTTTCAATTAAGATCCTCTTTGCTACCTGCAAATCATACGCATTCAATTTTAGTCCGGAAAACCAAAGTTGCAGATTCTTAACGGGCAATTCGCATAATTCACCAATATGTTTTCCGCCCACTTTTACATATAAGGCTTCTTTACGTAACCGATATCCTTTACATTCGGTGCACAAAGTTCTGCCACGGTAACGGCTTAGTAAAACACGGTACTGCACTTTGTATAAATTGGCTTCCACTTCTTTAAAAAAATCATTAATGCCCTGTGCATATATATTACCATTCCATAATTCATCCAGCTGTTTAGCAGTTAGATCCATTATTGGTTTATGAACAGGAAAATCAAACTTTTTTGCGACTTTAATAAATTGTTCTTTCCACCACACTAATTTTTCTCCTTTCCATGGTGCAATGGCTCCTTCATAAACACTTAATTGTTTATTGGGAACGATAAGGTCGGGATCGATACCTAATATTTGAGAAAATCCTTCACAGACGGGGCATGCACCATATGGATTATTAAATGAAAACAAATTAGGTACAGGTTCTTCAAACACAATTCCATCAGCCTCAAACTTATTGGAGAAATGCTTTTGCTGTTTGTCGTTTATCTCCAGGTACAGCTGTCCTTCTCCTTCGTAAAAAGCTGTATTAACCGAATCGGCAATGCGGTGTTTATCATCTTCGTCAAATGTCTTTACTACAAAACGGTCAACAAGTAAAAACGTTGTTCGTTGATCGATTTTCGTTGGCTGTGTTTCAGATTCCAGCAAGTCTTCTATCCGTATTATTTCTTTGTTTTGATATACTCTTGAAAAACCTTTTTGCAATAAAATATTCAGCTCTTCTTTTGCATTCCTGTTTTTTTGTTGTTTAAAAGGCACCAGCACCAATGCTTTATCGCCGGGTTTTAAATTGGCAATAAACTCCACCACATCATTCACATCATCTTTTTTTACTTCCTTACCGCTAACCGGTGAAATCGTTTTTCCTGCCCTGGCAAATAACAGGCGCAGGTAATCATAAATTTCCGTCATACTGCCTACTGTACTGCGTGGCGTACGGATAATTACTTTTTGTTCTATGGCAATAGCAGGGCAAAGGCCTTTTATATAATCCACATCGGGCTTATTCATACGTTGCATAAACTGCCGGGCATAGGCACTAAGGCTTTCAGCATAGCGGCGCTGACCTTCGGCAAATAAAGTATCAATTGTAAGAGAAGATTTTCCTGAACCTGATACACCGGTAATAACAATTAATTTATTACGGGGAATATTAACGGTTACATTTTTTAAATTATGTACCCTGGCACCTTTTATATATATATCAGTTTTTTTTGTGCTAATTTTTTCTTTTTCCATAATTCTTACTATAGCCATAAACAAAAATACTTACATTAATGTTGCTGCGTTGCATATGTGAAACTTTTCTTAAAGCATTACCAGCGGTATTGATTCGTAAAAATACGTGGTACATTTACAATGAAAACGATGTTAAAAATTGGGTGTAAGTACTCATACTAATTTAAAAACATCCATTATTTTTACAGTCCAATATCTAAAAAAGTGAAAAGCCGCAGAGCCTATCTAAAAGACTTCTACGTATTTTTCTCAATTTTTAGGTACTAAATAAAAGTCCTAACACTAAAACTGTAGAAGTTTATGAAATGCCTTAACAATCTTACCGACCAGCAGCTTATCCATTTATATCTGGAAGGCGACGCTGATGCCCTTGCAACTATTGTAATCCGTTACAAGGACAAAATTTACACCTCTATTTATTTGCTTGTTAAAGACAAGTACCTTGCCGAAGACATTTTTCAGGATGTTTTTATCCGTATCATCGACACCCTTAAAGGTGGCCGTTATACAGACGAAGGAAAATTTTTGCCCTGGGCTATGCGTATTGCACACAATATGTGTGTAGATCATTTTAGAAAAGTAAAACGCAGCCCAACCATTAAAACCAGTGATGACAGGGACATTTTTGAAGTACTAAACTTCAGTGAACCTGGTGCTGACCAAAAAATGATGGCTGGCCAAAGCCACGACAGGGTAAGGAGAATGGTGGATATGCTTCCCGAAGACCAACGTGAAGTGATCATTCTTCGCCATTATGCCGATTTAAGCTTTAAGGAAATTGCTGACCTTACCAAATGCAGCATTAATACTGCTTTGGGCCGCATGCGTTATGGTTTAATTAACCTGCGTAAACTGATGACTGAAAAGCAAATTGCACTTTAAAATTTCTGTAAACCCCCATAGAAATAAAAACCCTCCGTTTTATAATGGAGGGTTTTTTATATGTTTAAGGAAATCGTTTTTTAAATGCTGCTTTTACATCTTCCAGTATTTTTTTGAAACGGTTGATATCTGAATTATAACCACCCGCATTTTGAATGATCTTACCTTCCTTATCTACAAAAATATACAGTGGCTGTGCATTTGAATTGGCTATTGTAGCTTCAAAGTCTAAATTTTTTGCACCCATCTTTTTTATTAATGAGCCATCGTTTTTTGAAGTGTATTGTTCGTTTTCAGGTAAAGTAAATTTATCATCCACATATAATGAGGCAACAATAAAATCAGTTTTAAGTGTTGTTCTTATTTCATCCTGATTAAGCACTTCGCTTTCCATTTTACGGCAATTGGCACAACTATGCCCGGTAAAATCAATCATTATGGGTTTGTTCATTTTTTTTGCTGCAACTAATGCTTCATCAAAATCAAAAAATGCATCTACCCCTAAAATTTCAGACTCCAGAAAATCTGTATATTTTTCAGGCATTATTTTATTGCCTTCATCTTTTTTTATTAAGCCCGTATCGCTTACATTAAACTGTGCATTTTGCAATGCAATTTTATTAAGATTAAAATCCTGTGTTTTTGTTTCCGGTATCCAGGCACTTATTCCTTTTAAAGGCGCTCCCCACAAACCGGGAATCATATAAACAGTAAATGATAACACAGTAATTGCAAAGAATAATCTTGTTACAGAAAGATGAGGAAATCCATAATCGTTTTTTGGTAATTCATCATCATGTTTAAATTTTAATTTACCTAAAAGATAAATGCCCAATAGTCCAAAAATAATTATCCAAAGGCTTAAATATACTTCCCTGTCCAGGATGCGCCAGTGATAGGCAAGGTCGGCATTGGATAAAAATTTTAATGCCAAAGCCAGTTCAATAAATCCAAAACTTACTTTCATTGTATTTAGCCAGCCTCCGGCTTTTGCCATTTTATTTAACAGCCCCGGAAATAATGCAAATAATGCAAAAGGTAAAGCCAATGCCAGCGAAAAACCCATAAAACCTAATGTTGGGGCAAGGCGTTGTTTTTCCTGAGATATTAATTTTGTTAAGCCGCTTATAAAAGGAACTGTGCAGGAAAAAGAAACGATAACCAATGTTAAGGCCATAAAAAATATTCCGGAATAACTTCCTGTTCCTGCTTTACTGTCAATTTTATTTGCCCATGATGCTGGAAGATTTATTTCAAACGCTCCTAAAAAAGAAATACCAAATACCATGAACATGATAAAAACAAAAATATTAAATGCTGCACTGCTTGATATTTGGTACAAGGCATTATCACCAAATATTAATGTGATGGCAACCCCGATAATTGTAAAAATTGTTATTATTGAAAGCGAATACACCAATGCATTTTTCAGCCCCTGGCTTCTACTGGTACTTCGTTTAACAAAAAAGCTTACCGTTACAGGTATCATGGCATAAATACAGGGCTGCAGCACTGCTAAAAACCCAACGCCAAGCCCTTTTAAAAAAATTCCCCAAAGTGATTTATGTGCTAATTCATTTTCAATACCGGTTTTGTTCTGAGAAAAAACAAAGAACACTAGCAGGCTAAATAAAAGGGAAAGCAATAATTTTTTATTTTTCATAAACTGATTTTAAAAAAGGATAACATTCTGTTACCCTTTTAATTAATTAGCTGGCGGCATAAAATTATAATTTTATTTCAAATGCAATCTCCTTTGGAGGCAGGCACTGCTTATCATTACAAACCATATATTCAACAGAACCGTTTATCTTTTTTGTACCTGGTTTTATTTTTACCAACTGAACAAAATCCACAGCAGTTTCAAAAAATTTTTGATTTACACCAAAGCTTTTTTCAAAGATCGTTTTCATTTTTCCCGCTTCTTTTAATTTACCAACAGTTTCAGTTCCTGTAAAACTCACTACAGTAGCTTGTGCACCACCACCAGGATTTTGTGTAGAATACAAATGCCATTTGGGTTCAATTGATGCTTTTACATGTAGTTCATATTGATTGCCGGCGGTTTTTTTTGCACTATAAGTAAATTTTACCGGGTTAAGAATTTGTGCATTAACCCCGCCAAAAAACATCACTGCAATAATTACGAAAACTGATTTTTTCATTTTATCTTTTTATTACTTAAAACTACAACTATGATTAACTTTTTTACAAAAGGGTTTGTTATTACTAATTCATTTAATAATTAATTTATCCCAAAAAGGTGATCAAATACTTTTGTACCATCAAGGTTACCTAGTTGTTTACTACAGGCCCTTTCCGGATGCGGCATCATACCATATACGTTTCTTTCTTTATTACAGATTCCTGCAATGTTGTGAATTGCGCCATTAGGATTACTTTCTGTAGTTATTTTACCCTTTTCATCACAATACCGGTAAATGATCTGGCGGTGCATTTCCAGTTCTTCCAGTGTTTTATCATTAGCAAAATACCGACCTTCGCCGTGTGCCACAGGAATTTTTAAAGGGCTGCCGCCTTCCGAAGCCGCCTCTTTCATAAAAATATTTTTACATACAAACTGTTGCTGGCTGTTGCGTAATAATACACCGGGTAATAAACCACTTTCGCATAGTATTTGAAAGCCGTTACAAACGCCCAATACTTTGCCTCCTTTATTGGCAAATTCAATTACGCTTTGCATCATTGGGCTAAAACGTGCAATAGCACCACAACGCAGGTAATCGCCATAACTAAAACCGCCGGGTAATACAATACAATCATCTGTGGTAACCATGCTGATGTCTTTGTCTTTATGCCAGAGCTGAATTACTTCCTGCTGCAAATTATTTTGCAGGGCCTCTATCATATCTCTGTCGCAATTACTGCCGGGAAAAACTACTACGCCAAATTTCATGTACTGATGTTTATTAATAAGTTGATAGCATTTGTTTAATACACAAATGTACAATTACGGTTTTAATTACCGGACGAAATAGCTGATTGCTATTACAAAAGCCACCATTATCCAGTGCAAAACAAGGGGAACCATTTTTTTTGTGGGGTATAAAAAAGCAGCTCCCAAAAGGGCGGATAAAGGCACCGCACATAATATCCAATACTCAAAAGTATGGGTAGCATTTAAAAAGGGTATAAAAACTGCTACAAGCAGGTATAAAAAAATAAGATTCCAGCTTTTACGGGCCTGTATTAGCTGCCGCCTGAAATTTTGCTGCACAAAGAAAAATCCAGCAGCAGAAGTAAGTAATACAATTAAAATGGCAATAAATGCCCAGTTATTTTGATTGAACCTGGGATTGGTAACTGCAAACCCCGGGAATTTATACCCCTTCCATTTATCTGTTAAAAAAAAAACTGCCAGTAAAAAGTAATAGGGGGTGATGATACCAAGCAGTGCCATTAACCATTCGGATAATTTAAAGGGACGGATAATGGCTAAGCCAAAAATGATAAGTGCTGCAAATGCAAGCGATGGAAAATAAAAAAAAGTTGCCAGCCCAATGGCAATACCAATATTAAATAAAGAGGTTTTAGGATTAGCATCGTTATACAGGCCGCTCATACGTGCCCATACCCAAATTAATAAAGTGTTAATAATTAATGGAGATGACAGCATATTCCACTCTGTAAATAACGAAGTAACCAGCAGGTAACTCATACCGGTGAGGTAATTGGATTTCTGCATCAGCCTTAGGTCATTTACAAGTTTATTGAATGAGATTGCCTGGGTGTACAATAAAATAAAAGCGATAACAGCATAAATAACAGGGAAACCTCCGGCAACGGGCTGCAGCCATTTTAACAGGGCTCTATATAAAAAGCCGTCAATCATTTGTTCCTGTGGTGCTTTAGGCTGCAAAAACATTGGCAGCTTAAGGAGTATACAATAAACAAGCAACAGAAATGTATTGTAAGGATTGTTGGCTTTAAAAGTGCCTGTCACTGAGAATGAATAATTAAAAAATTAATAATGACTGATATTTTGCAAAGGTGGTTAATTATTGCAATGAATAAAAAGATTTTTTAAAAGACGAAGATTATTTATAAATCAACTTTTGCAAAACAAATATAATTACGGTAAACACATGGAATAATTATTTGAGTGGCCCCAACCTGTTTGCTTAGCCTTGGCATAAATTCATACCCTCTTTCCTGGCTTTTTAAAGTGGGGTTACGGGTTAATACTCCCACCGGAGAAATACTGTGATTGGCAATAATCTGGTTTTTGTTTTTATCATCACTAAACAGGAAATGGATTTCTCCCCCACTGTTTATTGTAGAGTAAGATAAAAAATTATCGTTATCATCATCATACTGGTCTTTGTGAATTACCCGGCTCCACTCCACTTTTCCTGATTTATCTAAGCTTAATATTAAAATATTTGCATAATAATACCTGGTACTTTGGGTGCCATAACTGCTTAACGGCCGGTAAAATCCTGTGTACGGATTGTAGTAATAATAAGAACCTGAACCGTAATAATTATTTAAATAATCCCAGCGGTTCCAGGAGTTGTTGTTTCCACGGCTTTGGGTGGAGTAATCCTCAGCCGTAAGTAAAAAGCCGCCATCTTTTTTTGCAAAAACCTGGCGAATAAAAAAATCGTCGAGTGCAAAACGCAATTGGCCTTTTGTTTTAACCTCATCCCTAAGGGAATCGGCTATAACTGTAAAGCCTTGTATAAATGGTTTTGCAGCTGGTTTATCCCAGATATAAGTAAACAACCCTTCAATACTTCCACGGTTTTTTTTATAATAAAATGTATTGAGGATATACCGCTTGTTTAAATTATCTATTTTTAGTTTTACTTCATCAATATAATATTTGTTCAGATCGATTTCTTTGGTGGCAAAGGTATCCTGTGTTGGTTCCTGAATCATCAGGCTTAAATTGTTACTGTTATTCCTGAAGCCGGATTTAGAATCTTTGGTAAAAACAAAATTCCCTTCATTATCTACATAAAAATTACTGAGATTATCTCTCCTGTCATCAAAATTCAAAACCTGCCTGCTTTTGGCAATCATTTTTAAATCATTGTTGAATAACATAGATACCAGGCTGTAGATGTCATTCTTCCTGGGTAATTTAAACACCATTATTTTTTGTTTATCCTCGCTGTAAATGGTGGAGTAAATTTTATTATCGGCAAATACAGAAATTTGGGTAGTATCCAGTTGTACCGGTTCGCTCATTCGTTTCCCTTCACCATTCATTTTTACCCCCATACAATATAACACATTCCTTTTCTGGTATTGGTAGATCATGTAAAAATGTGTCGGGTAAATTACAAAATCAACATTAAAGGTTTTCTCAGGCATAAAATCAAGCTGAATGGTTTCCTTAATCTTCATATCATCGCCAAAAATATTAATCTTATGACGCCACCTTCTTACGTTTTTATACACCAAAAAATTACCATTCATTTTTCCGATCACCTCAAAATTAATATCCCGGCTGTCTTCCTGTTCAAAATCGGAGTAAGTTACCTTTTGGCATAGTGCAGCAAAAGGGAGCATGCTAAATAAAACTATACTGAAAAAAAAACGTTTCATGAAGGAGAATGTTTATATTAAAATTACGATATAAAAACCAATACTATTACATTACATTGAACAAGATGTGCTGAATTTTGTTTTTACATAACACGTTAAAATAATTTTAAAATGCAGACAGTATTGATAACCGGGGGCACAGGATTGGTGGGAAAAGCACTAAGTAAGCTCTTGACAGCAAAAGGATACAGGGTGATAGTGCTTAGCAGGCAGCCAGAACTTAGCGAAGGGCAATTGGGAAATCTCAATTTGAGTCTTGCAAAATGGGATGTAAAAAAGCAAGAGATAGACATTGCTGCACTGCAACAGGCAGATTACATCATTCACCTGGCAGGTGCCGGGGTAATGGATAAAAAATGGACAGAGGAGTACAAAAAAGAAATTATCAGCAGCCGTGCAGAAAGTGCTAAACTTATTCTTGACAGTTTAAGAAGCAATATCAATAAGGTAAAAGCCGTAATCAGTGCCGGTGCCATTGGCTGGTACCGGCCCGGTGAAAATATACATACAGAAGATGAGCCTGCGGATGAAAGTTTTTTGGGACAAACCTGTAAACTATGGGAAGAAAATTTGACACCGGTTATACAGTTAAATAAACGATTGGTAAAATTAAGGATCGGTATTGTGTTGAGTAAAGATGGCGGTGCTTTAAAAGAATTTATGAATCCTTTACGCTTTGGTATTGCAGCAATTTTAGGTAATGGCAAACAAATGATAAGCTGGCTACACATTAAAGACCTGTGCAACTTATTTTTATTTGCCATTGAAAATGAAAAGTTGAATGGTGTGTATAATGCTGTAGCACCAATCCCGGTTAACAATAAAACATTAACTATAACACTGGCCCAAAAAATGAAAGGTAAGTTTTATTTACCTGTACATGTACCCACATTTATTTTAAAGCTGATGTTGGGTGACAGAAGCATTGAAATTTTAAAAAGCTCCGCTGTAAGTTGTAAAAAGATACAGGATGCCGGTTTTAATTTTCAATTTAATAATATTGAAGCTGCAGTAGAAGATGTGATAAAAAAATAAATCAGGTTTTTAAATCTGTTTTACGGAAATAACTGGTAATTATATACACATATATGGCAAGATAAATAACAGCACTAATCATTAATGCCATATCAGTAACAGTTCTTGATTCAAAAACAGCAGGCTTAAATGGATTGGGCACCAGGGAATCAACTGTTTCTAAAGGTAAAAAATAACCAATCTGGCTTTTTTTAAAAGTAAGGCCAAGCCAAAGTAAATTATCAAGAATCACCACCAGCACAAAATAAATAATGATGGAAAGCCCCGTACGCTTTACCAAAATAGCCACTAAAAAAGCAACCATTAAATATACGGTTGACATTAAAACAAAATAGCCAAAATATTTTAACCCTCCCACTACATCCGCACCGGATGGCGAATACGTAAACCCAATTATTAATGTAGTAATTAAAGTAATTACAGCAGCTGAAATAACAAAGAAAATCAGCAGTGTAAATTTCGCTTTTATAAAATCCATTCTGCTCCAGCCATCAATAATATTCTGGCGATGGGTTCTGTATTGCACCTCGTTTGTTATCAACAAAATAAACAACATCGCAAAAACAATAAAAAATAAACCGGAAAAATAAGTTGTGGCGTGCCAAACTTTTGGAAATACAAAAGGCGAACCTGCTAATGCCTTTAAAGTCATCTCTTCGAAATTGCTGTACTTTGTTGACATAAACTTATATGCAACAAAAATGATAAAGAGTGGGGTAAAAACCATATAAGATAAATACAGCAACCAGAATGTTCTATAAGTTCTTATTTTAAGCCATTCTATTTTAAAAAGGTTAAGCATAAATTATTTTTAATTTTTTTTATATTATCTGTCACTTTGTTTACCGGTAATTTCCAAAAATCTTGTTTCCAGCGATTTTCTTTTTTCGTTAAGCTGATTCAACACAATACCGTTTTCAAAACAAAATTTGTTTACTGCTTCGGCAGTAATATTTTCCCTGCAGGTTATTTGTAAATGGTGATCCACTGTAATTATTTCTTCCACACCATTCATTTGCTGTAAAACATTTTTCAATGCATTATTATCAGCCGCACTCAGTTCCACCAAAACTGTTGTAACTGCTTCTGCACTGCCGGAAGTATTCATTACCTCTTTAACCGAGCCCACTGTTTTTAAAACCCCTTTTTGAATAATGGCCACGTGAGTACAAACTTTTTCCACTTCATCCAATATATGGCTGGCCATAATAATGGTTTTGCCTTTACGGTTCAGTTCCTTTATCAGTTCCCGTATTTCGGCAATACCTGCAGGATCTAATCCATTGGTAGGCTCATCAAAAACCAAAATTTCCGGATCGCCCAGCAATGCAGAAGCAATGGCCAGCCTTTGCTTCATACCCAGAGAATAGGTATTAAATTTAGAAGATTTACGTTCGTAAAGATTTACAGTTTTTAATACTTTATCAATATCTTCTTCCCCCTTACCTTTTATTTTAGCGGCAATTTTTAAATTATCTTCTGCACTCAGGTAGTGATAAAAATTGGGCGTTTCTAAAAGTGTACCTATTTTTTTTCTTACTTCAGCCGTGCTTTGCTCACCCTGCCAGGAGTAACTGCCATTGGTGGCTTTTAAAACATCCATAGCAATACCCAGCAAAGTTGTTTTGCCGCTGCCGTTGGGGCCTAAAATGCCAAACACTGTTTGCGCAGGCACTGTAAAACTTACGTTTTGTAATGCTTTAACAGCACCGTAATTTTTAGAAATATTTTCAATAGAAAGTATTGCAGACACTGGCAATGTATTTAAAGGGTTTTAAAATTTACTGTAATATACAATTAAGCTTCATTAGAAGTATGCGCCTGATGATAAACGGCAGAAAAATTTCCAATTATCAGTTGGGGATTGGCAAAATTAAATTGGTTTAATTTAAGCAGATCAATATCCTGCTGCCTTACCCTGCGGTACATGGGATGCATGGTACCGCCTTTTGTACCCGCTGGTACTGTTGGTTCATATTGATATTGCGGATCCACCAATGTACCCCGTGGATACATAATACCAGGAACACCTTTACCACGAAAATCAATATCGTCGGGATGGTCTAATCCTAATGTGTGGCCGTATTCATGTGCTGCTGTAGTGGAACCGACATAAAGGTTTTCCATTTTAAATAAACCGGTATTGCAACCAAGTCCATCCACAAAAGAAATATTGCCATGTACAAATTCTTCCACTCTGAAATAATTATTCTTTGGATTCCTGTTTTCAAAAATATCTTCCGGCTCAAGTTGCGTAAATAAATAACCTTTAATAACAAATACCGCTGTGTAATTTTCATCCTTAAGTTTTATTTTGGCTTTTGGCTCATTCCACATGGTTTCAATTTCCTCGGCACATTGTTTTGCCAACGGTTCTGTTGCCAGGTTACCATACAACAAAATATTAGAGTGAATGAAAAGTTGTTTGGAGTACTTGTCTAATTCGATTGTGCCCATTTTTATTTTTTATAAAACAAATATATCCGAAATAAAAAAGCACCGGGTTATTTACCGGTGCTTTTAACAGAATAGATTTTAAAATTAATTACGCAATGGTTTGCCGCTCTTCAACACACTTTGTATTCTTTCCAATGTTTTTTTCTCTCCACATAAAGAAAGGAATGCTTCCCTTTCCAGATTCAACAAATATTCTTCACTAACCAATTGCGGCTCACTCAAATCGCCGCCACACATTACATAAGCTAATTTTTTAGCTACAGTTACGTCATGGTCGGTAGCATATTTACCACGCCACATACCATTAATACCTGCATGCATGGCACCCAATGCACTGCGACCCAGCACCCTGATATCGTTACGTTGCACAGGCATTACATAACCATCATTATACAAATCAATCACAGCTTGTTTTCCTTCTGCAATACGTCTGCTCAAATTTAAACTTACCAGATCTCTTCCTTTACGATAAATGCCCAGGTC
Source organism: Ferruginibacter sp. (assembly GCA_043757165.1). Lineage (GTDB taxonomy): Bacteria > Bacteroidota > Bacteroidia > Chitinophagales > Chitinophagaceae > Ferruginibacter. Next base: position 18,384 of record JAYVPT010000056.1, on the reverse strand, counting down.
AAATGCTTCATGTGCCGAGGTGGCAACTTTTGCAGTAGCAATGGTTAAGAAACGGTTTTGTAATGTTAAGGTATCCACTTCGCCGTCATGCATTTCATCAGCGGCACGTAACACAAACTCTTTTGTACCTGCCCCACCGGGAATTACACCGATGCCCACTTCCACCAAACCGGTATAAGTTTCTGCTGCTGCAATAACTTTATCTGCATGCAAACTCATTTCGCAGGCGCCACCTAAAGCCAGTCCATGCGGCGCAACAACAACAGGAATGGAAGAATACCGTACCCTCATAATCGTATTCTGAAACATCCGTATCGCCATATCAATCTCATCATAATCCTGTTCAATAGCCAGCATAAAAATCATTCCCACATTTGCACCGGCACTAAAGTTTGCGCCATCATTTGCAATCACAAGGCCTTTATGTTTTTCTTCTGCAAGAGAAATTGATTTTTGAATACCTTCCAACACTTCGCCACCAATGCTGCCCATTTTGGTGTACCATTCCAGTCCCAACACATCATCACCTAAATGGTAAGTTCTGCAAGCCGAATTTTTCCAAACGGTTTCATTTGCAAAATTCTTCATCACAATAAAAGCTTCGCCTCCGGGCAATGCTTTATAAGTTTTACTGGCCACATCATAACATAAGCGTTTACCATTTTCTACTTTGTAAAAAGATGTTGCGCCGCTTGCCAGCATTTCATCTACCCACGCAGCTACTTTATAACCTGCAGCCTTCATGGCTTCAACAGTTTTTGTAACACCTAATGTATCCCAGCTTTCAAATGCGCCGATCTCCCATCCAAAGCCTGCCATCATACCATCATCAACACGATACAATTCGTCAGTAATTTCGGGAATGCGATGAGAAATATAAGAAAATAAATTATAGTGGAACTGGCGATAGAATTCACCTGCTTTATCTGTGCCAGCACATAATGCTTTCAATCTTGATTTTAAATCATCAATGGGTTTGGCGGTTTCCAATGTGGCGAATTTTGGTTTAGTTCTTGGTTCATAGTTCATAGTTGATAGATTCAACGTATGAATTTCTTTCTCCCCTTTAGGGGATGGGGGCATCTTTTTAAAAAATCCTTGCCCTGTTTTATCCCCAAGCCAATTATTTTCCACCATTTTATTTAACCATGCCGGAATATTAAATACTTCTTTTGCTTCATCATTGGGACAATTATCTGCAACGCCTTTCGCAACTTTTACCAGGGTATCAATACCCACTACATCAGCAGTACGGAAAGTTGCAGATTTTGGCCTTCCAATTATAGGGCCCGTTAATGCATCAATTTCATCAACATTCAGCTGCAGTTTTTCCATGGCATTCATAATCGCCATCATGCCAAATACGCCAATTCTATTGGCAATAAATGCAGGTGTGTCTTTACACAGTACTGTGGTTTTACCTAATTGCAAACTTCCATAGTCCATTAAAAAATCAACTACTGTTGTATCTGTAAATGGCGTGGGAATAATTTCCAGCAAACGCAAATACCGTGGCGGATTAAAAAAGTGTGTGCCGCAAAAATGTTTTTTAAAATCGTCGCTTCTTCCTTCGGCCATCATATGAATAGGAATGCCGGAAGTATTGGAAGTGATTAAAGTACCCGGCCTGCGGTATTTTTCAACCTCAGTAAAAACAGATTGTTTAATATCTAATCTTTCCACTACAACTTCTATTACCCAATCGCAACCGGCAATATCTTTCATGTTATCGGTAAAATTGCCGGTAGTTATTTTTTTTATTACATCTTTTGTATAAACCGGGGATGGATTTGATTTTATTGCCGCAGTTAAAGCATCATTTACTATTTTATTTTTTGCTGCAGGTTTTGCATCTGCAGCAATATCTTTAGGCTGAATATCCAACAATAACACTTTTAATCCCACGCCTGCAAAATGGCAGGCAATACGGCTGCCCATTACGCCGCTACCTAAAACGGCAACCTTTTTAATTACTCTTTTCATATCTGCAATTGATTATGTATTTACAAAATTAGATGTATTCCCTCAAATTAGTTAGCTAAACAACTAATTTATTTCGAAGATACCAGTAAAGAGGGAAAAAACGCAATAATGCGTATAATTAACATACTAAGAAATGAAAAACTACGTTTATCCTTTTAATAGTCTTAATAGTCTTGTCAATTTCCCTTCAATGTGTAATAAATTTTAAAAATTGCAGCTGCATACTGAAGGCTTGAATTTAAGGCATGACTGATTTTTTAATCCGGTATCATGAGTCGAAAAATTATTACCAAACAAACAGAAAACCAAGATGCGTATCTATCTGTAAGCTATAAAGCACCGGACGATAGTACACTTCCATTATTATTACCCCAGGAAAACAGAAGTCTGTTTGAAATGTTTATGGCCAACAGCCAAACGGGTAGCTGGATCTATGATGAAAACGATTTTATCGTTTTTGCCAATAAAGCCTATACCGAATCTACTAATTTTGAAGGTGACCCTACCGGTCTGCACTTATCAGCTGTTTTTCCTGAAAAGCTTGCTAAAAAATTAATTGCCAGAAATAAAGAATTACTAAAACAAAATAAACCCGGGTCAACTGAGCACTCGCTGACTAAGAATGATGGCACTGTTATTCACTTTGTATCTAACACTTTTATATTTACAACTGCAGACGGCAAACGCTTTATAGGCGGCCAGGCAGTGGATATAACTGCCCGTAAACAAATAGAGAAAATGCATGAAAGATATAAGTATGTAATTAATGCCACTTCTGAAGCTATATGGGATTTTGATTTTAAGACAGATGAAATTTACCGCAGTGATGCTTTTTATAAAATTTCGGGATACAGCAAAGAACAGGTAAAAGATAATTTAAACTGGTGGATAGATAAAATTCATCCTGAAGACAGAGAACTGGTGAGACAAAATGTAGCCAATGCTTTAAAGGCATGCAAGGAAAACTGGAAAGATGAATATCGTTTTCTGTATGCCGATGGCACTTACCGTTATATTTTAGACAAAGGATTCGCCATATATGAAAATAAAAAACCTGTACGTCTTATTGGTTCTATACAGGATATTACAGACCGTAAAAAACTGGAGCTGCAACTGCTGAACGAACAGGTACAAAAACAAAAACTCATTAACCAGGCTACAATTGATGCCCAGGAAAAAGAAAGAGGCATGATAAGTGCAGAACTACATGATAACGTAAACCAGTTACTAATGAGTGCCCGGCTGCATATTAATACTGCAAAAAATAAAAATGAAATTACCAATAATTTAATAGACAAAGCATCAGACTATTTACTACAGGCTGTTGAAGAAATAAGAAGCCTTTCTAAAAAATTAAACTCTTCCATTGTAAAATCGGTGGGGCTGGAGCAAAGTATAGCAGACATTTGCAGGAACATGAAGCAGTTTAATGACATTACTGTTGATCTAAACATTGATAAAACTATAATTGATAAATTAACACAGGAACAACAACTTGTTATTTTTAGAATTATCCAGGAACAAAGCAATAATATCATTAAATACTCAAGGGCCTCTGCTGTAACTATTTCACTAACAGAAAAAAATAATCAGTGCTATCTTATTATAAGCGATAACGGGATTGGCTTTGACAAAGAAAAACAAAAAGTAAGGGGCATTGGTTTTATCAACATCTTTAACAGGATTGATGCATACAACGGCAAAGCAGAAATCAATACTTTTCCCGACAACGGCTGTACCTTAAATATCACCATTCCTTATATGTGTGATGTTTATTAACTAACGCCGGCTCCGGCATTAATAACTGCTTCAGGCTTTACAAAATGTAATTTCCCTGCATTATCTTCTGCCATTAAGATCATTCCGTTACTTTCAATACCCCTCATTTTCCTTGGCGCTAAATTAGCAACCACCACAACCTGTTTACCAACTATATCTTCCGGAGTAAAATGTAATGCTATGCCAGATACAATAGTTCTTGTTTCAAAACCCAGATCAATTTGCAGCTTTAACAGCTTATCTGCTTTCTCTACTTTTTCGGCAGATAAAATTGTTCCTACTTTTAAATCAATTTTTGCAAAATCATCAAACTGGATTTCAGATTTGCCCCCATCCCCTAAAGGGGAGTTATTCGAAGAGTCTGAATTTTCCTTTTTAGTTTCTTCCATTTTGAGTGTTGTAGTTTTAATTAATCCTGACTTTAATTTTTCAACCTGTGCCGCTATTTCTTCATCTTCAATTTTTCTGAATAATAATTGTGGCTCTCTTAAGCTATAACCTACGCTCAACAATTTTATCTTACCGGCATTTTCCCAATCCAGCATTTTATCCACCACCTTCATCATACCCAGCATTTTACCTGCCACGGTTGGTAAAAAAGGATTGATAAGAATGGTAAGGTTGGCTGTTAACTGCAAACACAAATGCAGACAATTGTCAATTGATTTTTGTGCATCGGTTGTCGGCCGTCCGTCGCCGGTGGTCTTTTTTGCAACAATCCAGGGTTCTTTTTCCTGCATATATTTATTTCCTTTCCGGCTCAGGTCAATCACTTCAAATAAAGCATCCCTGAATTTATATTCTTCTAAAAGATTTTCAACTTTTTCTTTTGCTTTGGTAATATCTTCAATTAATGTTTTATCCTTTTCATCTAAAATATCATCATGCAGTTTGGGTACTTTACCGCCACACAATTTGTGCATCAATACCCATGTACGGTTAACAAAATTGCCAAAGATGCTTACCAGCTCGCTGTTGTTCCTGTCCTGAAAATCTTTCCAGGTAAAATCATTATCTTTTGTTTCCGGTGCATTTGCACAAAGCACATAACGCAACACATCTTCACATCCGGGAAAATCTTTGATGTATTCATGCACCCATACCGCCCAGTTACGGCTTGTAGAAACTTTTTCTCCTTCAATGTTTAAAAATTCATTGGCAGGCACGTTATCAGGTAATACAAAACCGCCATGTGCTTTTAGCATAGCAGGAAAAATAATACAGTGAAAAACGATATTATCCTTGCCAATAAAATGCACCAGTTTGGTATCATCCTTACACCAATAGTCAGCCCACTGATCGGTTAATTCCTTCGTGGCACTGATATAACCAATCGGTGCATCAAACCACACATACAATACTTTTCCTTCTGCATCCGGCAATGGAACTTTTATTCCCCAGTTACTGTCCCTTGTCATTGCTCTTGGCTGCAAGCCATTATCCAGCCAGCTTTTACATTGGCCGTAAACATTATTCTTCCATTCTTTATGCCCATCAATGATCCACTCTTTTAACCATTCTTCATAATTCTGTAAGGGAAAGTACCAGTGTTTGGTCGTCTTCTTTACAGGCACTGCATCACTCAATGCACTGCGTGGATTTATCAATTGCTCAGGAGATAAAGCACTACCGCATTTTTCACACTGGTCGCCATACGCATTTGGATTAGCACAAACCGGACAGGTACCAACAATATATCTGTCCGCTAAAAATGTTGCAGTGCTTTCATCATAATACTGCTCGGTTTCTTTTTCTTCAAACAAACCATCATCATACATTTTTTTAAAAAATGCAGATGCTGTTTCATGATGCACTTTATTGGAAGTACGGGAATAGATATCAAATGATATTCCCATTTGTGCCATACTTTCTTTTATGATAGCATGATACCTGTCCACCACCTGTTGCGGCGTTATGCCTTCCTTCATGGCACGGATGGTGATGGGCACACCATGCTCATCGCTGCCACCAATAAATTTCACATCTCTTTTTTGAGCCCTTAAATAGCGAACGTAAATATCTGCCGGTAAATAACAGCCGGCCAAATGCCCGATATGTACCGGGCCATTGGCATAAGGCAATGCTGCCGTAATTAAATATCTTTTTGGATTGTTCATGAGTTTTCTTTTTACACAACAGTTTTGCAATGTGCATCTTTATTGGCAAGAGCTATTTGTTATTTTTTAAGTAAAAAAATTAAAATAATTACCCTCTTACTAATATAGCTTATTCACCTTGTCTTATAACTTGCACAAAGCCGTGCAAAAATACCGGAATACAAGGCATTGCCCAAACAAAGGGAAATACTTTTAAAAGCAGTATGGATTTAATGAGCAGTTTTTATCAAAGCTACTTTAATGCAAAAGCTACATAAGCATCCGACGACTTTGTTTTTAATTTTCCGCCGCCGCAGGCAATTACCAGGTATTGTTTACCGGCAACACTATAAACAGCAGGTGTAGCAAAGCCCGGGGCAGGTAAATCTGTTTCAAACAATAATTTTCCGGTTCGTTTATTAAAGGCTCTGAACTTTCCATCACTTGAAGCGGCAATAAATAACAAACCTCCGGCGGTTACTGCCGGGCCACCATAATTTCCTGTTCCGGTAGCAGGAATACCTTTGGCTTTCAACTCAGGATATTCACCTAATGGAATTTTCCAAACTAATTTCCCGGTATTCAAATCAATCGCATTGAGTGTGCCCCATGGAGGCGATACGGCAGGGTAACCTTCTTTTGTCAGAAATTTATTATAGCCGGTGGAAGTATAAGGCACCTTGTAATTTTCGTCTTCTTTTTTTACAGGTGCAACAAATTTTTCTTTCTGTTGCTTATTATTATCCATTATATAAGATACAATGGCTTTTTTTTCGCCATCACTTAATTGATTCAGTGCTGGCATCATTCTTCTACCGGTAGTAATAATTTCAGTAACCTGCTGTTCACTATATTTCTTGTTTATGTTTATAAGTGTGGGATAGTTTCCACTTCCTGCCATATTTGCTCCATGGCAAGACATACAGGTGTTACTATAAAGCCGCTGACCTGCCTGTAAATTTGTTTCGTTTATAGTTTCCTGCTTTTTTACATCTATCATCGTTAATATCCATGGCATTTCGTTGGCATTAATATAAATGATGCCGGTTTCAGGATCATAAGCCGGGCCACCCCATTCGGCGCCACCATCAAAGCCGGGAAAAATAACAGTGCCCTGTTTGGAAGGAGCATTAAAAATAAAACCTGATTTATAAGAAGCCAGCTTCTTTTTTATATCCTGGTAAGAAGAGTCAGGAACTAATGTATTCAGGTCTTTCTCCGTCATAACCTACCGGGCAAATGGTGCAGGAAAGCTGGGCCATGGCTGAGTAGGAAAAAGTTTTTCACCAACTAATTCTGTTTCTGTTGGCACTGTTCTTTCTTCAATAGGGTAAACAGGCTTGCCTGTATATCTGTCAAACAAAAAAATAAATCCAGATTTAGTGAGTTGTGCTACTGCATCAATTTTTTTACCGTCTTTATTGATAGTAACTAAAACAGGTGCGGTTGGAAGATCCCTGTCCCATACATCATGATGCACCGTTTGAAAATGCCAGATGCGTTTTCCTGTTGATGCATCAATAGCAAGAACAGAATTGGCAAAAAGATTTTGCCCGGTTCTTTTACCGCCATAAAAATCATAAGAGGCAGAACCGGTTGGTGCAAAAAGAATTCCTTTTTCTTCATCCATACTGAATCCCGCCCATGTATTAGCACCGCCAATATGTTTATAAGCTTGTTTATCATCCCATGTTTCATAACCCTCTTCGCCGGGATGGGGAATAGTATGAAAAATCCAACGCAATTTTCCGGAATGTACATCATAAGCCCTGATATGACCCGGAGCAGCAGCAGCCCCTTCATCAACACGGTCACCAATAATGATCATATCCTTATAAATAATGCCCGGCGTGGTAAGGGCTACAAAAAGATCTTTTACATCTCTGCCGAGGTCGTTATGCAAATCAATTTTTCCATTGTAGCCAAAAGTGGCAACAGGTTTTCCATTGGTTGCATCTATGCAATAGAGCATAGAGCTGGCGCCAAAAAAAATTCTTTTATCATCTTTACCATCGGTGTAATAAGTAACTCCGCGGCAAACATTCATCGAAAAATAGCCACGATCGTTTGAATTGGCAGTAGTTTCTTTAAGCGGATCAAACACCCATTTTTCTTTTCCTGTTGCTGCTTCCAGTGCAAATAATTTTAATTTGGGTGAAATGCCATACAATATTCCATCAATAATAATTGGGTTTGTCTGTATCTGGCTCATGCTGTCTGCATCACCGGTATGATACGTCCATGCAACAGCTAATTGAAATACATTATTGGTATCAATTGAAGTAAGAGAGGAATAACGGCTATTGGCTTTGCTTCCGCCATACACTTCCCATCCATGGTTATTATCTACGGTAGAAGACTTACAGGAAATAAATATAGCAGGTAGACAAAATAGTAAAGCAGAGCAATAAGGTTGTATTTTCATCAGCAATAATTAACAAAAAAAAGAGTAGCTTAAAGTTACTCTTCTTTTTGTTCTGTCAATAAATCACTGTAGTTATTTTTTAAGTTCCTTTATATTCACCTGCGGCAGCAATACTTTGTTACATTTTTCTGTTAGTACAGTTTTTTCCAGTGTAAATTTGGCAGTTTGCTTAATATTGGTTGAAGAAGCGCCAATTTTAAGAGTATATGTTCCGGCATCAGCGATCCACGCAGTTGCATCTGTATTATAAGATGCCAGGTCTTCTGTATTAATGGTAATAATAATTTTTTCCGATTGACCCGGCTTTAATAAACCTGTTTTAGCAAAGCCTTTTAATTCTGCCTGTGGTTTATCTACTTTACCTGAAGGTGCTGTGATATATAATTGTACAACTTCTTTACCTGCTGATTTACCTGTATTGGTTACAGTAACAGTAGCAGTAATTTTTTTATCAAATATTTTTGAACTTAATACCAGGTTGCTGTATTTAAAATTGGTATAAGAAAGTCCATATCCAAATTCATAAGCCGTTTTTACATTGAATGTATTGTAATAACGATAGCCTACATAGATGCCTTCTTCATAAGTTACTTCGGCAGGTATTGCTTTCTTACCAAACATACCAGCAACAGCCTGTTCAGGAAAGTCTTTACCCGGAAAATTCTTTGCTGATATTTCATCATTATATTTTACAGGAAAAGTAGTTGCTAACTTACCTGATGGATTTACTTTACCACTTAACACATCGGTAACGGCATTACCGGCTTCCATCCCCGGCTGCCATGTTAGTAATATTGCATCCACTTTATCTCTCCAGCTTGCCGTTTCAATTACACCACCGGCATTAATTATTACTACCACTTTTTTATTTTTTGCATGAAATGCATTGCTTACATTATTTATTAAAGTTACTTCTGCATCTTTTAAATTAAAATCGTTTTCTACTTTTCGATCGCTTCCTTCGCCTGCATTTCTGCCAATGGTTATGATTGCAATATCGGCTGATGTTGCTTTCTTAGCAAGCAAGTCAGTCTCAACCGGTAATTCTGTAATTCGTGGAGTAGGATTAAAAATTCCTCAAAAAAAGTTTTCTTAGGTTGCTTTGCTTTTTCGCCACTTACATAAGTATTATAATCAGCACTTATTTCATTATCTAAATTATACCCTGCATTTAATAAACCCTGCACCGGCGAAATGGTATAAGCCTCATTCACATCACCACTGCCCGTACCTCCAGAAATAAAGTCGTATGAAGTAATTCCAAAAGCTGCAATATTTTTTGTTGCTTTTGAAAACGGAAGTGCATTGTTCTCATTTTTTAATAATACCATTCCATCAGCAGCAGCTGCACGGGCTACAGCAGCATGAGCTTTTAAATCGGGCTTATTACTAAATGCATATTTTTTAAACGACTGCGTTTGTAAAACATAATTCACAATACGTTCGGCATTTTCGTCTACCACTTTAATATCTAATGTTTTATTATTAACAGCATCGGTAATTGCTTTCTTTTGAGCAGGTGTACCGGGCATTAGTAAATCGTTACCGGCTTTCATTTGTGCAACGGCATCTTTGCCACCAAACCAATCTGTCATCACCAATCCTTTAAATCCCCACTCCTTTCTTAAGATAGTTGTAAGCAAATCATATTCTTCTGATGTATAAGTGCCGTTTAATTTATTGTAAGAGCTCATCACCGTCCATGGCTGCGATTCTTTTACAGCAATTTGAAAAGGCTTTAAATAAATTTCCCTTAATGCCCTTTCGCCAACAATTGAATTACTGGTGTTGCGGTTACTTTCTGCATTATTCAATGCAAAATGTTTTATTGAAGTACCCACACCGTTGGATTCAATACCATTCACCATTGCAGCAGTCATCTTGCCGGCAATCAATGGATCTTCAGAGTAGTATTCAAAATTTCTTCCACCCAATGGATTGCGGTGGATATTAAGCCCGGGCCCCAGTAAAACATCAACACCATATTCTTTTACTTCGTTACCCATTGCTTTACCAACCTGCTCTACCAGTTTTTTATCCCAGGTAGATGCCAGCAAAGTAGCAACCGGCCAGGCAGTTGCGTAATAAGTATTTTTATCTCCTTTACGGGTTGGGCTAATACGCAAACCGGCAGGTCCATCGGCAACTACGGTAGTGGGAATATTTAAATGAGGAATAGAAAAAGTAGTTCCGGCAGCACCTTCTACCTTATCCATTATTTGGCCAATTCCTGTTCCACTTCCCTGGTTTACACCAGGTATATTCATTCCCATGCCTACCACCAGATTCACTTTTTCTTCCAGGGTCATTTTACCAACAAGTTCTTTTGCTTTAACAGCATTATCTGTTTGTGAGGTTGCTGAGTAAGTAATTAGCAATGTTGTTAAATAAACAATTATTTTTTTCATATTAGCAAATTTTAATTTATCATTGTGTTATTATGACACAATGATAAATATTATTTCCGGTTTGCAAAAATTTATTTTTAATCTGCTGAAGGGCATTTACTTTTACATATGAGTTTTGAAAAAGAAATAAAAGAGCATTTTACAAAAGGGCATGAGAAATACCTCCGCAATATTTCTGTGGACTGCATCATTTTTGGTTTTCATGAAAATGAACTGAAAGTATTGCTGCTACAGGCTAAATATGCCGGCCATTGGGCATTACCAGGTGGTTTTATTTTATTAGATGAACATATGGATGATGCAGCCAAACGGATTTTAAAACACCGCACCGGCCTTGATGATATTTATATGCAGCAGTTCAATGTATTCAGCCAACCAGACCGTTCTACAAAAAAAATAAATAAACAGTTTTTAAAAAATGTGGGGATTGACATGGAAGAAAGCTGGATGTTTGAACGTTTTGTAACCGTAGGCTATACTGCGCTTGTTGATTTTTCTAAAGTAGAACCGGTAACAGATAGTTTTTCCGCTGCATGCGAATGGTTTAATATTCACAATATTCCCGAAATGATATTAGATCACCGTGATATTTTAGAAAAAGCACTGGAAAATTTAAGAATGCAATTAAATTACCATCCAGTTGGTTACAACCTGTTACCCGAAAAATTCACTATGCCGGAATTACAAAAATTATATGAAACCATTTTAGACAAAACACTGGACCGTAGAAATTTTCAACGAAAAATTGTTGGCACGGGTATTTTAAAAAGACTGGCTGAGACTAAAAAAGGTGTGGCGCATAAAGCACCGTATTATTATAAATTCGATTTGCGTAAATACCAAAAGGCACTAAAGGGTGGAATGGGATTTGATTTGTAACCTGAAGTTCCTGGTTCGGGCTATTAGAGATACAAGTAACGAATATATTGAAGCCGGAGCTTCAATGTACAAATACAAAAAATGAACCGCAAACATTTCATTTCTGCTGTAATTCCCCTTGGTGCCGCTTTTGCTGCAATAGGCAAGGGAAAAGATATTAAAGAACCGGAGGCGTTGGTAAAAATTCCACCTTATTTAAAAAAAGGCGACATCATTGGCATTACCTGCCCTGCAGGTTTTATTACTTTAGAAGATATTCAACCAGCAATAATAAAAATGAAAGAGTGGGGTTTTGAAATTAAAATTGGCAGCACTGTTGGTAAAAAAGATTATACGTTTGGCGGTACAGATGAAGAACGTCAGCAGGATTTTCAAAACATGCTGGATGACAAATCGGTAAAAGCTGTTATCTGTGCAAGGGGTGGCTACGGCGCTGTGCGGATAATTGATAGCATTGATTTTAAAAGATTTATTGTACATCCTAAATGGATCATTGGCTTTAGTGATATAACAGTTATACATTCTCACCTCAATAAAAATTTTGGTATTGCTTCCATACATTCCAAAATGTGTAATAGTTTTCCATATGACTGGAGTAAAGCTGAACCGGTACAGATTGAAACTATTGAATCGATACAAAAATGTTTATCCGGAGAAAAAATGGTTTATAAAGCTGTACCGAATGATAAAAATAAATTGGGTTTTGCAGAAGGCATTTTAACGGGAGGCAATTTAAAAACAATTGAAACACTGGCGGGCAGTAAAAGCGATATTAATACCGATGGTAAAATTTTATTTGTGGAAGATACCGGCGAATACATGTATAGTATCGACCGCATGTTCTGGAACCTGAAACGCACTGGCAAACTAAATAAGCTTAAAGCTTTGATTGTTGGAGGCTTTAAAGTAAAACCTGATGATGACCCCGCTGATGAATTTGGAAAAAACCTTCAGGAAATTGTTTTAGAAAAAGTAAAGGATTTTAATTACCCCGTTTGTTTTGATTTTCCGGTGGGGCATCAAAAAGATAATTTTGCGTTGAAGTGCGGCATCAGGCACAGTTTATCAGTACAATTAAATGAATGTTCATTAAAAGAAATCAGATGATAAAAATTCCACCGTACTTAAAAAAAGGGGCAACAATCGGTATTACCTGCCCTGCCGGATATATGGCAAAAGAAAAAGCGCAAACTTGCATTACTGTTTTACAGCAATGGGGTTACCAGGTAATGGTTGGTAAAACATTAGGCAGTGCATCCAATAATTATTTTAGCGGTACAGATGAAGAAAGAAGAGATGAATTACAAGCAATGCTTGATGACGAAAATATCAACGCCATTTTATGTGGCCGTGGCGGTTATGGTGTGGGACGGATTATTGATGAACTCGATTTTACAAAATTTAAAAAGAAACCCAAATGGATAATTGGCTTTAGCGATATTACTGTTTTACACAGCCATATTTACAGCAACTTAAAAATTGCCACCTTGCATGCGCCAATGGCTGCAGCTTTTAATGATGGCGAATATAAGAATGAATTCATACAATCTTTACAAAAAGCATTAACGGATAAAAAAGCAAAGTACACCTGCGCTGCACATTTGTTTAATAAAACCGGCACAGTAAACGGCGAACTGGTTGGTGGTAATCTTTCTTTACTGGCACATTTAACAGGCACCCCATCTGATATCAATACAAAAAATAAAATTTTATTTATAGAAGATATCGGCGAATACATTTACAGTACCGACAGAATGTTGTATCAGTTAAAACGAAGCGGCAAACTTAAAAACCTTGCAGGCCTGATTATTGGTGGTTTTACCGATATGAAAGATACCGAAAGGCCTTTTGGCAAAACAGTGTATGAAGTAATTAAAGAAGTTATTGCAGCATATAATTACCCTGTTTGTTTTAATTTTCCTGTAAGCCACGGCAAAGAAAATTTTGCATTAAAAGTAGGCGTACAATATGAATTAAAGGTGGGCAGTAAAAAAACTTACCTGTCAGAACTCTAATAAACTATCCAGTTTTGCTTTATACAAATCGAAGCTTGCCAAATTATAATGCGTACCTTTTTCAATAGTTATAAATTCATCTGTTGGTTTTAAAACACTTTTCAATTTAGCTGCACAGCGGTAAGGTATCACTCCATCATCGGTACCATGAAAAATTGTGATCGGGTATTTCACCTGTTGTAAATATTCATTTGCAGGAATTTTATAGGTAGACATTCTTTGTGTGGGATAAATGGGCGCATAACAACTAAACAGGTTCGGGATGCTGTAATAAGGCGTTTCCAGTATCAATCTTTTGCAATTTGTATTTGATGCCACATAAGCTGCAATGCCGGTGCCAAAAGATTTGCCATACAATATAATACTGTCTTTCCCATATTTACCGGCTGCCATGGTATGCACCGCCATTGCCTGTTCATATAATTTTTTCTCTGTTCTTGCTCCCGTGCTTTTTCCAAAACCCGGATAATCTTCCATCCATACTTCGTAGCCATGTTGGGTAAACATGTTTACAAATTTTGCATAGCGCCCAATATTTTCTTTGTTGCCATGATAATATAATACCACGCCTTTTCTTATAGAATCTTTTGGGAAAAACTTTACCATGTTCATCGTATCTTTTTCATTAAAGGGAATATTCAGTTCTGTAAAAGGCCCGTCAAAATGATAGGTATAACCAGCAGCCAGTTTTTCAGGATGAAATAAAAAAGTTTCCTGCAAATAAAATAGGGCAAGGCCAATAACGCTGTACAGGAGTACAATTACCTTTATCCATCTAAATACCATTTTTCTTTTCATTTTAAAACTCCTGTTTAAATCATTATACTGTTCAAAGTCTCCCCTTCAGGGGAATTTTGGGGGTTTAGTATTGCAAAATATCCCTTATAAAATTATGGTACTCCGGAAAAGTGGGCAGGTTATTATGCCCGCCACCATGTATGCGTATCAAAGTTATTTTTCTGGGATTTAGCTGCTGCAGTTTTTCGCTATTGCTGATAGGGATCAACCAGTCTTTGGTACCATGCAAAATATAGGTATGGCAATTTACTTTAGGCATCCATTTATCGGTGCGTAAATGATAGCGTAAAATATATTTTACCGGCAGTATGGGTAAAAAACGTTCAATTGTTTTTTTAAAACTAAAATACGGGGCATCTAAAATTAAATAGCGGGGCGTATTGTCTGCCGCAAGTTTTGCTGCAAAGCCACTGCCCAGGCTGCGGCCATAAACTATCAAGTGGTTTTGCGGATAGGTTTTGGTTAAAGTATCATACACAAACTGCATATCCTTCAGCATATCTTTTTCATTCCGCTTGCCTGTGCTTTTGCCAAAGCCACGGTAATCTACCAGCACCACATCGTAATTATAGCGGTAAAAATCTTTGGCATACTTTGCCCAGCCTTTTATGCTGCGGCTGTTACCATGAAAATATAATACCAGGCCATGCGGTTTCTCAACATGAAAATGTAGCCCATTTATACTCACTCCTTCTTCCACATCAAAAAATAATTCTCTGAATGGCGCATCGTATTTGTATTCAAATGTGGCGTGTAGTTTTTCGGGTTTAAAAATAAATTTATCCTGCACAAAATAAATGATGACAGAAAGAGCTGCAATGCCCCCAATAATATAAAGAATAATTTGAAGCAAGGTTGGCTAATAGTTGAAGATTAAAATTACAGTATTAAGTTATACCAAAACAATTACAAAAAGGGGGACAAAATTTATTTACTCAATCTATACAATTTCCCCTTTAGGGGATAGGGGCAAACTTTTTTTCCCATGCAGCAGTGCCGCCAATAAGATTAATGAGATTGGTAAATGCAAATTTTTCCTGCAGGCGCTGTATGGCTATCTGGCTGCGGATGCCGTAGTGGCAATAAATTATAACCGGTTTATCGGTAGCAATTTTATCAGCCTGCTGTATAATTTCATTTAGCGGAATTAAAATACCGCCAATATTAAATACAGCATATTCATCCGGCTCCCGTACATCAATTAACTGAAAAATATTTTCGCTATTTATAAGTTGAGCCAGTTCTGTTACAGTGATACTTTTCATGTTTATCCTTCTTCTTCATCTAAATAAACCCGGTTCAATTTCATCTTACTTAGCGGCGCTACTATCAATGGAAATTTTTCTACCTGTACTTTACTTTGCTCCAGCCCAAATCCTTTTTCTTCGCTAAGCGATATTTCTTTCACCCAGAAGTACAACCGCATGATCAGTTTTTCAAAGAAAGGCAATTCATTATCCTGGCTTAAAAATTTTTCTAACACTACAAACTGAAAATCGCCGGTAACATTATTGCGTTGCTGGCTTTCGTAACGGCTGGTAACATTTACCTCTCGGTTGGCCACCAGGTCTTCCACCACTTTCTTAAACATCAGGTTAATTTTTGGTGCTATACGGAAACCTAATCTAAACTCCACCCGTATAATATCATTAGGAATAATATGCTCTACCGAATACTCACTGGTATAAGGATCGTCCAATGTATCCACATGCACAAACCAGTAAATGTCGGCACGTTTTGGTTTACCACTTAATATGCTGTAAATAATTTTGTGTTCAATTTCTTTAGGGTTATTGGCACTGGTTAAGTACACCAGGTGCGTTGCATATTTAGGTACGGTAATATCGTTACTCAGTTCTTCCAGCTTGGGAATATATTCTTCAAGCCTTACAAACTCCACGTAACGGTTTTTAATTTTACGTGCCCTGTACCATACATACATTACAGCAAATAAACCGCCGCCTACAATTAAAGTAACATAACCCCCATGAGGAAATTTATCTAAGTTGGCAATTAAAAAACTTATTTCGATAGTTAAAAAAACAGCCAGAAAAATATATATCAACACCGGCTTGTTTCTCCGGGATATCATGTAATTGGAAAACAAAATGGTGGTAGCCAACATACATAAAGTAATGGCAAGGCCATATGCAGCACCCATTGCACTTGATGTTTGAAAATACAGTACAATACCCACACATCCGGCAAAAAGCAAAGTGTTTATACCCGGCACAAATAATTGTCCTTTGGCTTCGCTGGGATAATTAATTTTCATTTTAGGCCACAGGTTAAGGCGTATGGCTTCGCTTATTAAAGTAAACGAACCGCTTATTAATGCCTGGCTGGCAATAATAGCCGCAACGGTTGAAATAATGATACCAATGGTTAAAAACCATTCCGGCATTAACCCGTAAAAGGGATTACTCATTTCAACAGCAGCAGGATGCAACAATAAAAAATCTGCATTATGTAACAGATCGGGAGTGGCAAAAACTTTACCGGAATGGCTGTGTAATAAATAAGCACCCTGGCCAAGGTAATTTAAGACCAAACATGTTTTAACAAATATCCATGAGCGGCGAATATTGCCGCGGCCGCAATGTCCAAGATCGCTATACAATGCCTCGGCACCAGTTGTACATAAAAAAACGGCACCTAATAAATAAAACCCTTTAGGATATTTTGCTAATAATTTAATAGCATAATATGGATTAAAGGCCCTGAAGATTTCCCAATCATCGGAAATATGCAGCACCCCTAAAACAGCCAGCATGCCAAACCAGATCACCATTATTGGCCCAAACATTTTACCAATACTTGCCGTACCAAACTGCTGCATAAAAAACAACAGCGTTAAAATACCCAGCACAATATAAATAATGGTGCGTAACTCAATGCCATGCAAAACAGGAATATTATCTAAACCCTCAACAGCAGCAGTAACAGTAATTGGCGGAGTAATCATACCATCAGCAAGCAAAGCAGCACCACCCAGCATTGCCGGAATAACGAGCCATTTTTTTTGCCGCCTTACCAAAGTGTATAAAGAAAAGATACCTCCCTCACCCCGGTTATCTGCCTTAAGGGTAAGCACTACATATTTAATAGTGGTTTGCAGGGTTAAGGTCCATATGATACAGCTAAGCCCACCAATAATCAAGATGGGCTCAATGGCTCTGCCATTTATAATTTCGCTGAATACATATAACGGAGACGTACCGATATCGCCATAAATAATCCCCAGTGCTACAATTAAACCGGCAGCAGTTACCTTATTAACATCTTTAGACACACAAATAAATTTAAACGTTCATCAGGGTATTACACAAACTATAATACCAGCTTCAAAGCTCCGGGCATCATCGTTGCGTCGCAATCCCTTCAACCGCATACCATTGGGCAACCTTTACCAAAGCTGGTATGCCGTTTTTAAAAAATAGCTACAAATGTAGAATGAAAACGAATATAAGAGGTGAATTATTTAATTATATTTAAAAATAGAAAAATAACCATTAACCAAAGCCTTCGGACTACATTGCACAGCATACAAAGCCAACCTTACAAAAAAGCCTGCCCCTTCCTACGCTTCCCTGGCTAAGGCACATAAAATTTATCCCAATTGTGCAGTAAAAAAACAACCCCGCTCTTTCAAGCGGGGCCACACATACATACCAAATACAAAGTTTATAAATATTTTGTCGATCCCGGGTAAAACGGGATGGACAAAACATTTTCTGTATAATAATTTTAATCTGGTTTCTTTCCTTCTAAAAAAGTATTAATGGTGCTGATCTCTGCCTGGTTATTATCGTCGGACTTTACAGTGTAGTTGCTGTAAAAACTCTCTACATCCGCAATGGAATTTTGTAATTCCATATTGCGGCGAAGGTAAGCTGGCACCGTTTCAAACTCATTATTCGGATCGGCTGCATTGATGTTGAATGACAAATTACGCAGCTTCGCAATGCGTTCTATAGCCCGGCGCCTAAGTTCCTCTGTTT
>JAYVPT010000055.1:0-50850 GCA_043757165.1 Ferruginibacter sp. | reverse complement strand
TCCTCTTTAGCAGGCTTTTTTTAGGACCTTTTTGAAATCGTTTTTAAGGGGGTCAATTTGAAATGGCGAAGGGGGGTCAGTTTAGCCGGAATTTACAGTAAAGCACTGTCGCCTGCTGTGCCGTTTTGCGTTACCGAGTTAAATTTGCGGATATTGACCGCCATACTGCTGATATTGCCATTGTAGAGCGGCCGGTAATCGGTTGCCGATAAAATACCACTGCTGTTTACCGGTGCAAAAGGATTGATGCCGCCAATGGTGGTATAATCGCCATTAAAGTAATTGAGGTTAAAGCCATAGGCATCTAAGGCTGTAAATTTGGTGGCGGCATTGTTTTGGTCATCATCATTACCCATATCCAAAGCTGAGGTTATGGTGGTACTGTTTACCCCCTTAAGCCAGCCCTGTAAAGTGTAAGCATAATCAATACCCTGCACCTGCTGCTTGCCTATTATACTCCGGGCAAGCGGGCCGTGTTTGTAATAATAGTAACGGGCATCTTTTTCCCAGATGGTACTGTCGGCACTGGTTTCCACTATTGTAATGCGGTTCTCAGCATCGTAACTGTATCGGTGATAAAATGCATCCTGCGATATGACCAGGCTGCCGCTGCTGTTGACATACTGGGGCTGGTAAGCCACCTGGTTTACTTTGCCGCTTATCAGATCGTATTTATACACCACCCGTTTCCACCGGCTGGCATTGCTGTTCATTACATTGGCTATGCCGGTAATGCTCTGCCCATAATCCTGCATCAGCGTATCTACATTGCCATGTATATCGTAACTGTAAAAAGTAGCAGCATTATAATTGGCCGGGCTGTTGCCAGAAGGGTAATAATCCCCGATTTTATCTCCTGCAATTTTTAATTTCCCGCCTGCGGCCTTATCTTTGCGCCAAAATAAGTAATTTGTATGCTTGATAAGTGTTTAAAATCGTTACTGGTACTGGCTTTCAGCCTTTTCTTAACTGCTTTTTCCAACAGCGTTTTTGCAGGTGAACCTGGTAATGGAGGGCAGGCTGAAAAAGCAGAAGGCGGACTGGATATGAAAACGGTAATTTTTGGTCATATTATGGATGGACATTCTTTCCATTTCTTCGATATTATACATGAGGATGGTACTAAACACCCTGTTGGTTTACCATTACCCGTAATTTTATATTCTCCCCAAAAAGGATTGTCAATGTTCATGTCTTCTAAATTTGAACATGGCGAAAAAGAAGTGGATGGTTATAATTTAGTGGAAGAAGGAAAAACAATTGTTGCAACCGACCCAAATGTAAAAGTGTACGATTTTTCGTTAACACGTAATGTAGTGCAGATGATTCTGGCTTTGGCTTTATTAGTTTGGATAATGACAACTATTGCTAAAAAATATAAAAGCGGGCAGGGTGTTACATCGGCACCAAAAGGAATGCAAAGTTTATTGGAACCGGTTATCACTTTTGTACGTGACGAAGTAGCTGTACCCAACTTAGGATATAAAGCCAATACTTACCTGCCTTATTTACTTACCGTTTTCTTCTTTATATTAATCAACAATATTTTTGGCTTAATACCCGGCACAGCTAATGTAACAGGCAATATTGCATTTACAGTTGTATTGGGTGTTATTTCTTTTATTGTAATAATATTCAGCAGCAATAAGCACTACTGGATGCACATCATTAATCCGCCGGGCGTTCCTTTGGGAGTAAAATTCATTTTGGTACCTGTAGAAATCATGAGTTTGTTTATTAAGCCTTTTGCCTTAATCATTCGTTTGTTTGCAAACATGGTTGCAGGGCACATTATTATTATTTGTTTAGTTTCCTTAATATTTATTTTCGGCCGTATAAGCCCGGCATTGGGATATGGTTCGTCAGTAATCGCCATTCCCTTTACCATATTTATATATTTTATAGAAGTGCTGGTGGCATTTTTGCAAGCTTTCATTTTCTCGGTATTAACGGCGGTATTCATCGGGCAGGCAATTGAGGGCGCTCATGGTCACGATGATCATGCACATACCACAGTAGAAGAAACAGTAGTACATTAATCAGGATTTATTAATTAAACATAAAATCAAAAGAACATGAGTTTATTAACAATTTTGTTAGATGGTACAGCAAACGCAGGTGGTGCTATAGGTGCAGGTCTTGCTGCTATGGGTGCAGGTATTGGTATTGGTCAAATTGGTAAAGGTGCAGTAGAAGGTATTGCCCGCCAGCCAGAAGCCGGTAACGATATCCGTGCAAATATGATCTTAGCTGCGGCTCTTGTAGAAGGTGCTGCTTTGTTTGCAATCATCGTTGGTTTATTGGCAATGATTATGAAATAATTGTTGCCACAATTTTCTGCATCCAACGCACAGGGCCGAGGATGCAGAATTTTTAAAATTAATTTTAATACCGGCTTTTATACTGCTGCATTTTATTTTACCTGTTAACAGTTATCAGCCATAATAAATACAACTATGTTTTTAATACCAGAATTCGGTTTGTTATTTTGGACGCTTTTAGCCTTCCTTATTGTGTTTTTCATTCTTAAAAAATTTGCATGGCCAGCTATTGTAAAAGGCTTAAATGACCGTGAAAATTCTATTACAGAAGCTTTAGCTACCGCCGAAAAAGTAAAGCTTGAAATGGCTCAGTTAAAAAACGAGAACGAAGCTTTGCTGGTAAAGGCACGTGAAGAAAGAGCGCTGATGCTTAAGGAAGCCAAAGAAATAAAAGACAAAATTGTAAACGATGCAAAAGACGAAGCTAAAGCACAGGCTTCAAAAATTATTACTGATGCACAAACAACCATTCACCAGCAAAAAATGGCTGCGCTAACAGATCTGAAAAATCAGATAGGAAACCTTGTAATAGAAACGAGTGAAAAAGTATTACGCAAAGAATTAAGCAATAAAGCTGAGCAGGAAAATTATATTAAAATACTGGCAAGCGAAGTAAAACTCAATTAACAAATGAACAATCCACGTTTAGCAGGCAGATACGCAAAGAGTTTACTGGATCTGGCAACAGAGCAAAACCAGGTAGAAGCTGTATGCAATGATATGAGGTGGCTGAACACCGTATGCAAAAGTAATCCCGATTTTGTTGCTGTATTAAACAGCCCCATTATTAAATCGGATAAAAAACAGGCAATAATTGAAGCCATTACCAATAGCAGGGTTGCTGCGTTAACATCAGCATTTATACAATTGCTGGTTAGAAAAACAAGGGAAAGCAATTTACCCGAAATTGCAGCTGCCTATATTGATCAGTATAATGTATTACATAATATTCAACGAGTAAAGATCACTACAGCTGCTCCTTTAGCTGATGGATTGAAAGAAGTGATTATGACAAATGTAAAAACTGCAATGCCTGCGCAAAATTTTGAAATAGAAACCATAGTAAATGATGAATTGATAGGCGGCTTTACCTTAGAAACAAACGGTCAACTGGTAGATGCCAGTATTTTACGTGACCTGAAAGATATAAAAAAACAGTTTATGGATAATGAGTACCTGCATAAATTACGTTAATAAACCAATTAAGATATTTTGAAAAGCTGTTACAATTGTAGCAGCTTTTTTTTAATGCTTTTAAAATTTAAACACCGGCATTTTAATATCATGATAAAATAAAAAGATCCATTTTTCATCCTGGCCCTGCTGCCACCATTGCTGGCGCAGTTCCATACACTTTTTCCCATCATAATCGTACTTGGCAATAAAACGGCTTTTCATTTGTTGCAGTTGCGGCGCAACATCGCCGCCAAAAAAAGCTGTCTCGCCATCTTCTTCAATCCGGAATACCTGGTGATAAGGGCAATGTGCATCGGTTACTTCGTATTTGATATAGTCATCAATGTGCCCATTGCCCTGTGTAAAAATAACTTTATCAGAACTTTCTAAAATTTCAAAATCACCTGGAGTATAAGAAGGTTTACCCTTTGCCATTGCAAAATCAAATTCATCTTTATTTACATAGTACGTTGCATTAGGGAAGCTGATAAATTTATGGTTCAGTATTTTATCTTCTTTACCTACACCACCACTATGGTCTTTATGTAAATGACTCATCAGCACTTTGGTAACATCCATCGGATTAATGCCATTATCCAAAAGGTTTTGGTGTATCTGCAGATTACCATCTATTGTGGTAAATCCTAGGCCGGTATCAATTATCAAAATATCTTTTGAAGTAATTATTGCAAAAGGTTGTATCTCTACCAATAAACTGCCAACCGGCCTTTTCTGCAGATCATCTTCTGCTTTATTAAATGGAATAAATTTTTTGGTATTATCAATAGTAAATGCTCCTTCGCTTAATGGAATAATTTTCATAACTCCTGGTCCGCCAGCTGGCGGAGGAATTTAGACTCTACAAATTCATAGAGTTTTTAAATAAATAAATTTCGTTGCAAAAGTAACTGAAAAGAATTTCAAAACCTTATACGGTGCAATAGCCCTTCAGGGGGTTGGGGTTTTACCTCAGCACCATCTGCCTGTCTTTATCTAACTTAATTAAAATAAAAATTAAAATAGTAAAGGTTAATAAAGATGAGCCGCCGTAACTCATAAGTGGTAAGGTAATACCAATTACAGGCGCCAGGCCAATGGTTACACAAATATTTACTGCCACATGAAAGAAAATAATACCGGCAACAGAATAAGCATACACCCTGCTGAATGTACTGCGTTGCCTTTCGGCAACAGCAATAATCCGCAATAACAGGCCCAAATATAAAAGCATTAAAAGCGCACTACCCCAAAAACCAAAATTTTCTCCTACAGATGTAAAAATAAAATCGGTGTGCTGCTCTGGTACAAAATCTCCTTGTGTTTGTGTGCCTTTTAAAAAACCCTTGCCTGCAAAGCCACCGGAACCAATGGCAATTTTTGATTGCTTAACATTATAATTCTGTTTATCACTTTTGCGCTGGCGTTCTTTATCTTCTTCCGAATTGGTAATTAACGCTGTTTTATTATCTGTAAAAGGATTATCAACACCCACCATACTGAATATTCTGTCGGCCTGGTATTTTTTAAATACATGTTTAAATACAAATGGCACTGCTACCCCAACAAACAAAGAGCAAAAAGCCCAGGCACCAACAATTAAAAAAAGAAAACGGTTGTTACGTTTTATCTGCCTGCGATAATAATAAATAAGCAATATTGTCATTACAACAAATGCAATTAATAATGTTTGTGTATGAAATAATAATGACACCACCAGCAATACCGCCATAGATACTCCGGTAATAAGATAGCCGGGTGGTAAACCTTCCCTGTACATAGCAATTAAAAAAGAAAAGTACACCAATGCCAAACCAGTTTCTCCTTGTAAAATGGAAAATGCCGCCGGAGCAAATACAATGGCAGCTGCAATAGCCTGCGATTGGGGCTTCTTAAAATCGGTTTCCTGCATGGAAAGATATTTGGCCAGTGCAAGTGAAGTGAAAATTTTACAAAGCTCCACCGGCTGCAGGTTCATAAAGCCCAATGGTATCCAGCTTTTGGAACCTTTAATTTCTTTACCTACCACAAAAGTTGCCAATATTAAGAGTATGCCAACCAGGTAAGAAAGGTTTGCTGTTGCCGTAAACAATTTACTGTCGGTAAGTAAAATAAAAATGGCCAACATAATGCAGGCACCAAAATAAAATAATTGCTTACTGTAATTTTTTTTGAAGCCTAAAAAACTTTGGATCACACCGTCGGTACTTCTGTATTCTACAGAAAAAATACAAAGCAAACCGATAATTACAAGCATGGCATACAGCCAAATAAGTATCCAGTCGATGCCTTTTGATATGGAAGGATTTTTTTGATACATAATAGTGAATGGTCAATAGTCAATGGTCAATGGTGGGATAGTACTACTTGCTACTATTCGCTATTGAGTATTCACTATTGCCTGTTTACTGTGTCTTTTAACTCCGGTTTCTTTTTTTCATCCGGCATTATTGCTTCTGTTTTAATAATTACTTTCCTGTCGTTACTGTCTTTCTTTGGCTGGCCTTTCTTTAAATCTTCTTTATCTTTTTTTAGTTTATCCAAGGCTTCGTCTTCATCACTTTCATCCATGTCGAGTGTATCTTTTATAATTCTTATATACCCTTTTGTAATAAGATAAGCAGAGTCTCTGGAATGCGACAGGGAGTCCTGTTTTTTCAATTCCGAATAAATACGTGCCGGTATTAAATTGAGGTTAGATAACTGATCTATTCTTTCCAACCTTGCTTTATCTGTAATGGAATCATTTAAATATTTTTCAATCATCAATCCCACGATTGGTGCAGCATAAGTACCTCCAAAGCGGCCGCTGTTTTCTACAACGCACATAATGGCAATTTTAGGATTTTCCCTGGGTGCAAAGCCTGCAAAAAAAGCATGGTTAGGTTGCTTAACTCCACGGAAATAATTTTCCACAGTACCTGTTTTTCCACAAATATTTATTCCTGCAACTTTAGCTGCAGCACCTGTACCTCTGTCCACCACACCCTGCATACCATCATGTACTGCTTCAAAAATACTATCCGGTATGTCAATAGCATTATGCTTTTTTTTAAATGCTGTAAGCATATCAAACTTATCACCGCCTTCAATTGAATCAACCAAATGAGGTGTTTTATACCAGCCCTTATTGGCTATGTAAGCCATTTCATTGGCCACCTGTATTGGTGTAACATCAACTTCTCCCTGGCCAATACTTACCGAACGGAATGTGCAATAATTCCACTTACCCTGCCCATAGATTTTGTTGTATAAAGCCGGGCTTGGAATTAAACCCCTTTTTTCTGATGGTACATCTACCCCTAATTTATGGCCCAAACCAAATGCCTGCATATACCTGTTCCACGCACCCAAGCTGCTATCAATATTTGGATATTTAGGATTGTTGATCACCCGTTGCATTACAGTGGCAAAATAAGTATTGTCCGAAATGGTGATGGCGTTACGTAAATCAAATGTGCCAAAATCTAAACAGCGCATTGGCCTGCCACTGCCGCAACCATAAAATGCACCGCTACATGAAACCTGAAATTTAGTAGTAATAACACTTTCATGTAAACCCACCAGCGCCTGTAAAGTTTTAAAAGTAGAACCTGGTGAGTAAGTGGCGCCCACTGTTCTGTTCAACAATGGCAAAGCCGGATTCAGTAATAATTCTGCAATATGTTTTTTTCTTTCGGCACCGGTTAACAATTTAGGTTTAAATGTGGGGCTGCTTACCATACAAATGATTCCACCGGTTCTTGGGTCTATTGCCACAATGGAGCCTAATTTATTCTCCATTAATTTTTCTCCCAGCTGCTGTAATTCTATATCTAATGAAGTATGCATATTTTGCCCGGCAATGGCAATAGTATCAAATTTTCCATTTTCAATACGCTCTGTTAAACGGTTCTTATTATCCCGTTTCCATAATTCTATACCCCGCTGGCCCATCAATATTTTTTCATAGGTTTTTTCCATGCCGGTTTTACCAATATAATCACCCATTACATAGCCGGTGTATTTTGTATTTTTTAAAACATTGGAATCTACCTCACTCAAATAGCCAAGTATATTTCCACCGGCATCAAACGGATAATCTCTTACTGATCTTTCCTGCAGATAATATCCCGGTGCAAATTTGTACAGGTTTTCTGTAAGCTTTGCCATTTTTTCGTTGCTTAACAAAGCTTCAAAAACCGAAGGCCGGTAACTTTTATTTTTTAAAATGGCATTGATAATTCTCTTTCTGAATTCTGCCGTATCAATATTTAATATATTGCACAAGGCCATTGTGTCAGTACCTTTTATCTTTCCGGGTACCACCATTAAATCGTAAATGGTGGTGTTTTGTAAAATGGAGCGTCCCTTACGGTCATATACAATTCCCCTGTCGGGATAAATTACTTTTCTAAAAGTACCCTGGTCTTCGGCCTGCGCTTTGTATTTAGTGGAGAACAACTGCAGGTTCATCAATTGCAGAATGATAATTGTAAACATGCCAATGAAGACCAGCATGATAACATTTTTTCTTGATTGATTAAAGACGGACATTGTTTAGTTGATAGTTAATAATTGATGGTTCGCAGGCAGTATTTTTTTATTATCATATCATCGCATTAGCCGATTACCAGATTGCTTACACAGTATTCGTTCTAAACTTTTGCTTGCGTACAAATAATAACTCTGTAATTATTATAAGTAGTAAACTGATTGCGGTTGATAATATTGTTTTTAATAAAAAATACCAGATGTTGCCAAACTGCCATGCTTCCAGTAAAAATAACCAGCTATGGTGCATAATAGTAAGTACGGCCACATAAATAAAGTAGGGTAAAAATCCTCCCATACTTTTTATAGATGGTTCTTCGTAATTACCATCTGCACCTTCCTGCGGTATTAAAAGGTTTATCAAAAAAGGGCGGATATATGCAATGAGTACGCAGGCTGCAGCATGAAAGCCGGGGTTGTGGCGAAAACTGTCTAATGTAAAACCCAGCGCAAATGCAATTAACATTTGCCAGGTACGGCTCATATTAAAGGGTAACCATAAAATAAATATGAAATATAAGTAGGGTGTAACCATCTGGTGCAGGTGTATTTTATCTAAAACAAAAACCTGTACCAGCATAAGCAGTATAAACCTGATGATATTTTTTACCAATGTACTCATGCCTGTTTGGCGATAATTTTATTTGTTTTGTTGTTTTGCCTTATCCAATAACTGGTTAATGGCTTCCTGTTGCCTGTTATCAATTGCATAAACGTATTGCAGGTTATAGAAATCGGCTGCTGTTCTTAATTTTATTGAAAAATTATTGGTGCTTTTCTCCGGTATCACTTCGGTAACATAACCAATAAGCATTCCCCTGGGAAAGTAAGTGCTGTTTCCACTGGTAATAATTGTATCACCTTTTGCAACTTTGGCACTTTTTGATATTCTGTTGATGGAAATAATATTTGGTGTTACCCCATCCCAAGAAAGTGTACCGGTTTCCCCTCCTTTTAAAAGTTTTCCGTCGATATGACTGTCTTTATGCAATAAACTCATTACTACTGCATAATCTTTACTTACATCTATAACAGCACCAACAACTGCATTATTTATATCAACCACGCCCATACCTTTTTTCAATTGCTGTGCCTCCCCCCTGCCTAATACAACATAATTACTTTGAGATGATACAGAATTAGCAACAACAGTTGCCTGCATATAATTGTATCGCCTGAATTCTTTTATCGAATCCATCTGAACAGTATCAAATACTATTTTATTTGAAGTGTCGGGTACTAAAAAATCAGCCTTTAATTGATTCAATAATCTTTCATTGGCCTTAACCAGCGAGTCGTTGGTTTTTTTAAGATGAAAATAATCTTCCACTTTATTATACTGCTCATTTATCTTTCCGGTAAGCTGGTTGGCAGTATTGCTAAATACAGCATTATGATAGGTGTTGTAATGAACAATTAAATAAATACTGAATCCCTGCAACAGCAGGAAGAAAAGTAAATTAAAATAACGGCGGATGAAAAGAAAGATATTACGCACCTGGGGAAGTTACAAAATTTATAAGTTCAGCTGCAAGGGAAAAGCTGCAAGGGAGGTATTGTACTACAAACTTTACACTAAAAGCATACAGTTTGATTTAAAAAATTATCCTTTGCAGCTTGCAACTCTTAGTTTTTATCTCATCACAAATGGATACCTGTCGTAATGCTTTAAAGCAATACCAGTACCACGTACAACACTTTTCAGCGGATCGTCTGCAACATGTACCGGTAATTTAATTTTTGCCTGCAGCCTTTTATCCAATCCTCTTAATAAAGCACCGCCACCCGTAATATACAAACCACGGCGGTAAATATCCGATGCCAGTTCGGGTGGTGTGGTTTCCAATGCTTTTAAAATAGCTTCTTCAATTTTAAAAATGCTTTTATCTAATGCTTCGGCCACTTCCTGGTAGCTAACCATTACCTGCTTTGGGATACCGGTTACCAGATCTCTTCCGTTTACAGGAATATCATCTGGTGGATTATCCAGGTCTTTCATTGCAGAGCCTACCTGAATTTTAATTTGCTCGGCAGTACGTTCGCCAATTAAAAGGCTATGATAACGGCGCAGCGCTTCCATAATATCTGCAGTAAATTCATCGCCGGCAATACGGATACTCTGGTCGCAAACAATACCTGCCAGTGCAATTACCGTAATACCTGTTGTACCACCACCAATATCAATAATCATATTGCCCACCGGTTCTTCCACATCAATGCCTATACCAAGGGCAGCTGCCATGGGTTCATGTATCAAATAAACTTCTTTTGCGCCTGCCTGTTCCGCACTATCCCGTACTGCCCTTTTTTCCACCTCTGTAATAGAAGAAGGAATGCAGATCATCATCCGCCAGCTTGGAGCAAATAAAGGTTTTTTGGGATAGATCATTTTGATCATCTCCCGTATCATTAACTCGGCAGCATTAAAATCGGCTATCACCCCATCTTTTAGCGGACGAACAGTACGTATGCTTTCATGGGTTTTTTCATGCATCATCAATGCTTTTTTACCCACAGCTAAAATGTTCTTTGGATTATTTCGGTCAAGCGCTACAATGGAAGGCTCATTTACCACTACTTCATCATTGTGGATAATGAGGGTATTTGCAGTACCCAGGTCAATCGCAATTTCCTGTGTAAAAAAATTAAAGAGGCCCATATTTTATAAAGTGAAAGGGGGTGTAAATTAATGGAGGCAAAGTTGAACTAAATTATTTGAATTAACAACGGCAAACCCTTTATTTTTCAAAGTTTTACAGAAATATTAGTTTTTATAAAAAGGCAAAAAGGATGCCAATAAAGAAGTTGTCAGCACCCTGCTTAAATTATTCATTTCTTAAATTCATATCCAATATCGCTGCGGAAATACATATCCTCAAAATATAACTGCTCCAGCATATAGTTAGATTGTTCTGCAGCTTCCGCAATATTATCACCAAATGAGGTTACCACCAATACCCTGCCTCCATTGGTAACAACAGCATTGTCTTCTAATGTTGTACCTGCCTGAAATACCAGGCTGTTTTCCAAAACTTCTTCATCTAAACCCGTTATCAGTTTTCCTTTTTCATAATCACCGGGGTATCCTCCGCTAACAGCAACCACGGCAACAGCAGAGCGGCTGTCGGTTTCAATTTGTATTTTCTGCAAGCCTTGTTGTGCTGTGGCAATAAGCATTTCAACAAAGTCATTTTTTATACGAGGTATTACAACTTCTGTTTCCGGGTCTCCCATACGGCAATTGTATTCAATTACTTTCGGATCGCCATTATCATTCATCAAACCTATAAAAACAAAACCTTTGTATTCCAGTTTATCTTTTTTAAACCCTTCAATAGTTGGTTTAATTATTTGCTCTTCCACTTTTTTTAAAAAAGATTCATCTGCAAAAGGAACCGGGCTTACTGCCCCCATCCCCCCGGTATTAAGCCCTGTATCTCCTTCGCCAATTCTTTTATAATCTTTTGCCGATGGCAATAGCACATAATTTTCTCCATCGGTAAGAACAAATACACTCAACTCTATTCCCTTTAAAAATTCCTCCACTACTACTTTTTTACCTGCCTCCCCAAATTTAGAGCGGTGCAGCATCAGTTCAAATTCTGATAAGGCCTCTATATTATTCTTGCAAATTAAAACACCCTTTCCTGCTGCCAGTCCATCTGCTTTTAACACTACCGGCAATGAATGGACTTTAATATAACTCACGCCTTCTTCGTAATTTTTATCTGTAAATTCTTTATAGGCAGCAGTGGGAATATTATGCCTGCTCATAAAATCTTTTGCAAATGCTTTACTGCCTTCTAACTGGGCAGCAGCTTGCGACGGGCCAATTACCATTATATTTTTTGTATCGGCGTTATTTTTAAAAAAATCATAAATGCCTTTTACCAATGGCTCTTCCGGGCCAACCAAAATCATTTTTATTTGATGTTTAATACAAGCTGCCGCAAGTTTATCAAAATCACTTATTGCAATGGGCAGATTAATTCCGTATATTGAAGTGCCGGCATTGCCTGGTGCAATAAATAATTTACTGCACAGTTTGCTTTGTTTAATTTTCCAGGCAAATGCATGTTCCCTGCCACCAGAGCCAATTAAAAGAATATTCATTGTGGTTTTAATTGTAAAGGTTTAAGCATGCGAATTTAAAATTATAGTTGCTTATTACCATATTAATTTTATAAGTGGTAATGCGTGCATAGTTCTGGTATACACCTGATAGGTACGGCTTTGTTGTATCATTTTAAAATAGAGAGCATAAATTATGCCGTTCTAAAAAGAATTTCTGTATTTTGAGATACTAAAACAAACTATCTAAGCATTTAAAAACTACTATTTATGAACGAACAGGTAATACAAAAGCAGGCCCACCCTAAAGGTTTATGGGTTTTGTTTGGAACAGAAATGTGGGAGCGGTTTAACTTTTACGGGATGAGGACTATTCTTACCCTGTTTATTGTTAATGCCTTAATGATGAGCAAAGAGCAATCTTCCATTATATATGGGGGATTCTTAGGTCTGTGCTATTTAACACCCATGTTAGGTGGTTTTATTTCAGACAGGTTTTTAGGAAACAGGAATTGTATAATGCTTGGCGGTTTGTTAATGGCATCAGGACAGATGCTATTATTTTTTAGTGCAAGCATATTTGGTTCTAACCTTGAACTTGCCAGAACATTATTATACATCGCACTTGGCATTATTATTTTAGGCAATGGCTTTTTTAAGCCTAATATCAGCAGTATGGTAAGCAGCCTTTATCCGCCTGCCGAAAGAAGCAAATTAGATACTGCATTTACCATTTTTTACATGGGTATCAATTGCGGCGCTTTTCTTGGACAACTAATTTGCCCTCTTATTGGAGATGTAGTGGATAAAAGTGGCGTGAGAGATATTCATGCTTTTAAATGGGGATATTTAGCAGCGTCATTGGCCATGCTTACAGGTGTTACAACATTTTATTTTTTAAAAGATAAATATGTAAAAACTCCGGAGGGAAGGCCAATTGGAGGTTTACCAAAAAATAATACTGCCGAAGATTATGCTGAAGGTGAGGCACAAACTGCCAAATTCTCTAATACCGCTTTAGGTATTGCTGTAGTAGCTGTTATTAGCCTTGGATTATTATTCTTTTTTGTGTTTGGGCAAAATGTAATTTATTCTATAATTTATGCCAGTGGCCTTACACTTGCCGGACTGATCATTTCTGATGGCTCTATAACAAAAGTTGAACGTGACAGAATATTGGTAATTTACATTGTTTCTTTTTTCATCATTTTCTTTTGGGCTGCTTTTGAACAGGCTGGTTCTTCACTAACTTTTATTGCAGACAATCAAACTGACAGAAACTTTTTTGGCTGGAATATGCCCCCATCAATGGTTCAAATTTTTAATGG
This sequence comes from Ferruginibacter sp., assembly GCA_043757165.1. GTDB lineage: Bacteria > Bacteroidota > Bacteroidia > Chitinophagales > Chitinophagaceae > Ferruginibacter. The sequence continues at coordinate 37,424 of JAYVPT010000055.1, read as the reverse complement.
CATATTTGTAGTTGCCCTTGCCATACCATTCAGTATTTTATGGGACAAATTAAGAGCAAAAGGGAAAGAACCTATTTCTCCTGTGAAGCAAGCTATAGGTCTTGCTTTAATAGCGTTAAGTTATTTTATAATTGCTCACAACGTAAAGGATTTGGGTAATAGTGGTTTACTTGCTGTTAAATGGTTGATCTTGCTTTACCTCATTCAGACTTTTGGTGAATTGTGTCTGTCACCTATTGGCTTATCATTAGTTGGTAAACTTGCTCCTAAACGTTTTTCTTCCTTGCTTTATGGAGTGTTCTTTTTATCAAATGCATCTGGTTATGCTTTGGCGGGCACATTAGGGTCAATTCTCCCTGCAACAGGCGAACAGTTTACAAATGCCACTAAAATGGGAATTGATTTGCAAGGCATCCTGGATAAAAAGATAATGCCCACAGCAGAACAGATAAAGCAGCTGGTAGAACAGAAAATAAATATTTACAATCCAACTTTTGCCGGTTTTGAAATTCATAATCTTTTTGAATTTTTTATGGTATTTGTTGTTTTGTGCGGTATAGCTTCAATTTTACTATTTTCATTAACTCCTTTGCTTAAAAAAATGATGCACGGCATAAGATAAAACATCATTTAACCTTACTAAAAAATAAAGGCTGTTCAACAAAGAACAGTCTTTATCATTAGGGATTTAATCTTTTATATAAAATTCAAATAATCAAACTTATTACCCAATATCATTTTATCATCTGCACCCAGCCATTTATTTAAAACGGTGGCATACACATTTTTAAAATCAACTTTATGTTTAAGATCGCCTTCATTCAAATCGGCTAGATCGGGCATAGCATTCAACACACCTTTTTGTTTTAATCCACCACTGATAAAAAACATATTGTTAGCGGTGCCATGATCGGTACCACCGCTTGCATTTTGAGAAACCCTGCGGCCAAATTCACTAAAGGTCATCATCAGCACATCATTAAAACGGTTGTTCTTTTTAAGATCGTTTGTAAATGCCTTTACAGCATCATTCAGTTCGGTAAATAATCTTTTTTGCTGGCCTTCCTGGTTTACATGCGTATCAAAACTACCCAGGCTAACATAATACACTTTGGTATTTATATCAGAGAAGATAAGTGATGCAATGGTTTTTAAATCTTTACCCAAATTTGTAGCCGGGTAAACTTCATTGGTGGGATGCGTTTTGCTTTGCTGATAAATATAATCGGCACTGCTGATGGTTTCACTCATCGTTTTATACAAATAGTCTATTATTTCTTCGCCTGCCTGGTGACCAGCATTAATATCTTTAAAATATTTTCCGTTGCTGGTATTATATAATTTTTTAGGGTCTTTAAATGCCAGGCCTTTACTTTGTTCGCCTTTTAACGCTAAGCTCAATACATCATCCAGCTCCATTGCCTGTGTTGGCTTATCGCAGCCTTTGCACTGGGCATCTAAATAACGGCCAACCCACCCTGTGTTTACATATTCATTACTGGCACTTGCACTATGCCAAATATCCATACTTCTAAAATGGCTCCTGTCGGGATTGGGATAACCCACACTGTTTAATATACTCAAACTGCCATCATCATATAAACCTTTAAATGCTTCCAGTGCCGGGTTCAACCCCACTTCATCTGTTACTATTAAAGATTTATCTTTTGCAATACCCAGCCTGGGCCTTTCTTTATAATAAATATCATTACGCACGGGGATTACAGTATTCAGTCCATCGTTACCGCCACTAAATTGAATTACCACCACCACTTTATTACCTGCCGGTACCATCATGGGTTTTTCAAATGCCTTTAAAAATTTGGGCAGCATAAAAGATGCTGTGGCTAATGAACCAATCTGTAAAAATTCTTTGCGTTTGATAACCATGATAAAAAGTTATAAGTTTTAAAATTAACACAACTGGTATTCCGGTGTACTCATCAGATTTACGATGGCGCTCTTGGTAAAGTTTTCCCTGTTTTCGTTGTTCAAATATTTTTCTAATAACGTATCGTCTACATGGGCTTTTGTCTGAAGCACTGTACCAGTTATTTTTTGTAACAACTTTTCTCTCGGCACTGCTTCAAAAACTTTAGCAACCAATGACCAGTCTATTTTTGCGGTGCCGCCTTTTACTGCATCTTTCATTTTTTTTGCCCCCGCCTCCATCATGCCACCCTGTACATCATCGTCAGCTTTTGGTATTATGTCCATAATATCATTTGCAGATAAAATTTGAGGAACCCGCAAACGCAGCATCAGGCTGCTGCTGTCTATCCAAGCTTTGCCACCGGGCCAGCCGGCAACATTGGGCGGGTAAAATAATATTTGCCCTAAAGTTTTTTGAAATAATAATTGCGACTGGTCATTCTCCATTTCCATAGGCAATAATCTTCTTATACCAGCCAACAATTCTATGGGTGATTTTATTTTAGTGCCAATATTTTTCTCATCATAAAACCAATCGGCAGTAAAAATATCTTCCATCAATTTTTTAATATCATAACCATTTTGAAAAAACCGGTTACTCAACCATTCCACTTTTGCGTCATCCACTTTATCGTTTACAAAATATTTGTATATTTTTTTGGTGATATATTTTGCCGTTTGTTTTTGTTCCAATAAAATATTCAGCACATCATCGCCATCAAAATTACCGGTTTTACCCAGCACTGTTTTTTTATCATCATCATGCTGAAATTTTCTAAACTCAAATTCGCCTTTAAGATTAAACCCCCAACCGGTAAAAGCTCTTGCCGCTTCTTTAATATCAGTCTCAGTATAATTTCCACGGCCCATAGTAAACAGTTCCATCACCTCACGTGCAAAATTTTCATTGGGTTTTTTCTTCCTGTTTTGCTGGTTATTTAAAAAAGAGATCATGGAAGGGCTTTTACTTACTTCCCTTAAAATATCTTTAAAATTACCCAGTGCATTCTCTCTTATAATTTGTAAAAGCTCCTGTTGAAAATAGCTGTTGATAACACGGCAGGCAAAATGCCCATGCCAGAATAAACTCATTTTTTCTCTTAACTGTGCTTCGCTGCTGATCATCTCTTCCAGCCAGCGAATGTTCAGGTTTTTAAGATCGTCACGGGATTGTTCCCTTATTTGTTTTTTTTGATCGTTGGTTAATTCGGTCTTTTGCATTTGAGCTACATCCTGTATGCCTTTATATAAACCATCAACAAGATTTTGCGCCACATTAATTTTTTCAGGCTTCTTTGCAGAAGTTTTCAGCAACAGGCTCCATAATTCTTTTTGAGAAACTTTATCAAGGTCTGCTGCATTTTCAGCCATTGGGCCAAAACCTGCACGCCAAAGCAAATGTTGATTTTTTAAACGGTTGGAAACTGCCATAATAAAATGTGTAGTATGTGATATTGAAACAATAACGACGGTTCGACTAATTTAATTACAACAAGTTTAATCTTTTATTTGTTAATTTTATTACGGTTCTGTTTTTATCAAACCTGTTTTACTGATTTGTAAACACAACATGAATATTAAAGCCTTTAAATATCTGTCGCCAATTATTGTGTATGTGTTAGCCTGGTTAGTTTTTACACAAACCGGATGGCTTACCTGGAGCCCCATGCTTTACGCCTGGATTTTATTACCTCTTACAGAATTATTTATTAATCCCGATGCCAGAAATGTGAGTGCAGCAGAACAAGATCTGGCTAAAAATAACCGCCTATATGATTACATGCTTTATATAATTGTGATTTTACAGTTTGTTATTCTGTATAAATTTTTAAGTGTGATACAACAGCCCGGTTTGCAATGGTGGGAAATTGTTGGACGGGTTTGGACGATGGGTTTACTCTGTGGCACATTTGGTATTAATGTTGGGCACGAGCTGGGACACCGGGTAAATAAATTTGAACAGGTACTGGCAAAAGCTCTACTGATGACATCTTTATACATGCACTTTTTTATTGAGCACAATAAAGGGCATCATAAAAATGTGGCTACACCGGCAGACCCAAGCAGTGCCAGAATAAATGAACCCATATATACTTTTTATTTCAGAACAGTTATCTTCTCTTATTTATCTGCCTGGAAAATTGCTAATGATGAAGTAAGGAAAAAGGGCCTTTCAATTCTTAATATTAAAAACGAAATGGTACAGGCGCACCTTATTCAATTTTTGTTTGTGGCATTGATATTTTTTGCATTTGGCTGGCTGGTTACGCTTTATTTTTTATGTGCAGCCGCAATTGGTATTGCACTTTTAGAAACTGTTAATTACATTGAGCATTACGGCCTGCAACGTAAACAAATTACCGAAGGAAAATATGAACGGGCAATGCCATGGCACAGCTGGAACAGTAACCATATTTTAGGACGGCTGATGTTATTTGAGTTAAGCCGCCACAGCGATCATCATTATCTCGCCAGCAGAAAATACCAGGTATTACAGCATCATGATGATGCACCACAATTACCTACGGGTTATCCCGGCAGTATGATATTGGCCTTGATTCCCCCCGTCTGGTTTTATGTTATGAACAGGCGAATAAAGCAACTGCAAGCGTCTGGCAAATAGATTTACTTTTTAGCATTTGCCCTTACATAAGCCAGAACATTTTCTTTTTCAACATCAGTTAAGTTAGCTTTTGTAGCCATTACCTGCATAATGCTTACCCAACGGTCTGAAGTATAATCGGTGGTAATTTTTAATCCGTGGCAACGGCTGCATTTTGCATTAAAGGTAGATTGACCAAGCATTTCTGGTGAGGCCTTTGATGGATCTATTGGTGACCTGCTGCCTGTTGGAGTTGCCGGAACAGAACCAACAGGAACTTCTTTGGAAACAGGTGGCGGTGCAGTTTCTGTTTTTGGCGGAAGAGCAACTGCAGGTGTACCAGCAGGCACTACTACATTTGAAGAACCAGTGCCTATACCGGAAGAAGTAGTAGTTGACGTTATTTTTTTAGCGCATCCCCAAACCAATACGGATAACGTAACAATTGTAAATATTTTTTTCATGTCTAAAATGATTTTAAGAATAATAAATATAAGTTGTTTCTGTAAAATCAATACAGCATCACCAGTTTTTTTTGTTAATGAATAGTTGTGGTGCCAAAATAGGCATGTAAAACTTTGGGTAAATTTATTCCGGTTTCGGTTTGGTTATTCTCTAACAAACAGGCCACAATTCTTGGCAATGCCAATGAAGAGCCGTTTAAGGAATGCACCAATTGTGTTTTATTGTTTTCATCTTTAAAACGGATCTTCATCCGGTTTGCCTGGAAAGTTTCAAAATTACTTACAGAACTTACTTCCAGCCATTTTTGCTGGGCCGCACTATACACTTCAAAATCGTAAGTCAATGCGCTGGTAAAACTCATATCCCCACCACATAATCTTAAAATGCGGTAAGGCAGTTCAAGTAATTGTAACAGCTTTTCAATATGTACTACCATTTCTTCCAGCACAGCATAACTTTTATCAGGATGTACTAATTGTACAATTTCAACCTTATCAAATTGATGTACCCTGTTCAACCCTCGCACATCACTTCCAAAACTTCCAGCCTCTCTTCTAAAGCAAGGAGTATAAGCCGTCATCTTTACAGGCAACTCATTTTCTTTAATTATTTCATCCCGGTAAATATTGGTAACCGGCACTTCTGCAGTAGGTATCAAATAAAATCCGTCTGCAGTTACATGGTACATCTGTCCTTCCTTATCCGGTAATTGCCCGGTTCCATAAGCTGTGGCTTCGTTAACCATTAATGGCGGCAAATATTCTGTGTAGCCTGCAGCAGTATTATAGTCTAAAAAATATTGTATCAAAGCCCGTTGTAGTTTTGCTCCTTTACCTTTATATAATGGAAAACCGCTGCCGGTAAGTTTAGCACCCGTTTCAAAATCAACTATATCATATTTTTTAATCAGCTCCCAATGTGGCACTGCTGTTGCAGCAAGTGTTGGTTTGTTACCACCTTCCCTTACCACTTCATTATCTTCCGGTGTTTTTCCTTTTGGTACAGATGCATGTGGCAGGTTGGGTAATACAATTACAGTATCATGCAATAATTTTTCTGCATCGCTTAACTGCTGATTTAAATTTTGTATGGCCGATTTATTAAGTGTCACTTCCTGTTTCTTGTTTTCTGCGGCTTCTTTTTCGCCTTTGCCCATCAGCATACCAATTTCTTTACTGGTGCTGTTTAAAGATGCCTGCAAAGTTTCTGTTTCCACCTTTAGTTTACGTACCTGCTCATCCAGCTCAATTATTTTGTCAACAATTGACAGATCACCAAAAATTTTTACGTCTAATCTTTCTTTTACCAATACTGCATTTTGCCGTATATAATTTACCTGTAACATCTGCTATAAAATTTGGGCAAAGGTAAGGTTTTGATTATTTGCCCCTAGCCCTTAAAGGGGAAAATGAAGGAAGTGGGATGATTTTTTAATAGATCTGTTTTCATTCCTGTAATTAATCTACGCTTTGATTAGTTCCCCCTTTAGGGGGCGGAGGGGGTTTATCTTATATTTGCACCATGCAACACGTACAGGACGATTTACAGGTGAGGTGGTTGAAGCTACGCATTAAATTAAAAGAACGGTTTGGTATAAAGCCCGATATGGATGGTGTGTTGCTGTTAATTGGCGTACAGGAATTAGGTGCCGGGCCGCAAAAATTTACCAAAGAAGAAAAGCAGGACCTGATGCATATTGCAGTATGTACCATTCTTTCTGCCAGCGGTTATTACAGTTTGGAAGGGCACGATGAAGAAGGATGGCCACATTTTATACAACTAAAACCATTGCCCGGTTTTATTATGATTGAACAGGAAAATTTTTTAAAGGATCATATTCTACTTTATTTTCAAACCCAAAAATTTATCGACTGATTATTTATGAAGCAATTAAAAGTTTTACTCCCGGTTTTATTATTAGTCCTTGTTACATTAACTGCAACGGCACAGGTTAAAAAAACACCCATAAAAAAGAAATCTTTAGCCGTAAAAAAAACAGCTGTTGCCAAACCTGTTGTAATTAAAAAGATACCTAGCATAAGAATTAAATTAACCACCGACTCTGGCATCATTGTAATCCGCCTTTACGATTCCACCCCATTACACCGTGATAATTTTGTAAAACTGGTGAACGAACATTTTTACGACAGTCTTTTATTTCACCGTGTAATAAATGGTTTTATGATACAGGGTGGCGATCCATTAAGTAAAAATGCCGACTCTGCTGCCATGCTGGGCATGGGTGGCGGAGATATGGTAAGAATTCCTGCAGAGTTCCGAACAACACTGTTTCATAAAAAAGGCGTTTTAGCTGCTGCAAGAGATGGTAATCCTGAAAAAGCAAGCAGTGCCTGCCAGTTTTATATTGCACAGGGAAAAAAATATACCGATGCGGAACTGAATATGCTGGAAGGCCAGATGGGGCAAAAGTTTTCTGCTGCCAAACGATTGGCTTATAAAACCGTTGGGGGCATTCCGTTTTTAGATATGAACTATACCGTTTATGGCGAAGTGGAAAAAGGGCTTGAAGTAGTTGATAAAATTGCAGGTGTGCCAACCGCAACCGGAGACAGGCCCATTGGCGATGTGAGAATGAAAATGGAAGTGATAAAGTGAATGTAGAAGTTTAGGCTTTGTAACCGAAAAACTTTAATTTGCGCCATAATTAATTTATTAAAAAATTTAACTTATAACAAATGACTTTTCCTGCAAACCTGCGCTACACCAAAGACCACGAATGGATTTCTTTAGAAGGTAATGTTGCTACAATAGGTATTACCGAATTTGCCCAGGGCGAACTGGGAGACATTGTTTATGTTGACATTAGTACAAAAGGCAAGAGCCTTGGTGCGGAAGAAGTATTTGGAACAGTGGAAGCTGTAAAAACTGTAAGCGATCTTTTTTTACCGGTTAGCGGAACAATTACTGAAGTAAATCCTGCACTGGAAGCACAACCCGAACTGGTAAACAGTGATCCATATGGACAGGGCTGGATGATAAAAATGACCGTGGATAATATTGATGCCGTAGAAGCGTTATTGAATGCTGATGCATATACCGCTTTGGTAGCTTAATTAAAAAAATGACAACTAAAACCAGTTCTCCCTTTTGGGGTATAGGCGTTAAAAAATTTATTCCAGGCATTGCCTGGTTTTTTCTTGTACTCACTTTGGTTTGCATACCGGGCCGTGATCTGCCAAAAATGGGCAGATGGTTTACTCAAATTGATTTTGATAAATTCATTCATGTAGGATTATTTGCTGTATTAGCCTTCTTATTCATGTACCCGTTTTCAACTGCTGCTTTATCTAAAAAAGAAAAATGGCATTATTTTATAAAAATTACAATTGCCAGTTCTATTTGGGGTTTAACCTCAGAGCTAATTCAAAGATATTTTATACCCGGCAGAAGCTTTGACCTTTTTGACTGGTCTGCCGATAGCTTAGGTGGCCTTATTGCTTTAGTGTTTTGTAAAATAAAATTTTTAAAATCTGCATAGCCCTATAAAGCTATATTATAGGCCACAGCTTGTTTCATCCACTTTAACTGCTTATATTTGTACAATGCTAAATGTTGATAACATGGAATACAACACAGGTAGAAACCACCTGATGATGAAGGAGTATGGACGCCACATCCAGAAAATGGTTGAATATCTTTTATCAATCCAGGATAAGGAAGAACGCCAGCGTAATGCGTACGCTGTTATTGAGTTAATGGGCTTTTTAAACCCCCACTTAAAAAACGTGGAGGATTTCCGCCATAAATTATGGGATCATCTTTTTTTGATCAGCGATTTTACGCTTGATGTGGAAAGCCCCTATCCTATTCCCACAAAAGAAACTTTAAAAGCAAAACCCGAAGTATTGAGGTACCCAAAAAAATACCCCAAGTTCAATCATCTCGGTAAAAATATTGAAGTGGTAATTGACAAGGCGCTTAAAGAAGAAAACCCTGAAAAGAAACAGGGCTTTGCAAACGCCATTGCTTACTACATGAAATTGACTTACAGTAACTGGCATAAAGAGCTGGTGCATGATGATAATATACAAAGTGAATTATCTACCATTACAAAAGGCGAACTTGAATTTAATAACCGTCCGTTTGTAAAACACCGTACCGATAACCGCAGCGAAGATGATTATGGCGGTGGCAGAACTGGTGGTTACCGCAAAAATTTTGGTGCTAGAGACAATAACCGGGGTGGTGGAAGAGATAACCGTAGCGGAGGCGGAAGAGACAACCGGGGTGGTGGAAGAGATAACAGGAGTGGCGGCGGCGGCAGAGACCAGAGAAATGATGGCCGTAATTTTAAAAAGAGGTATTAATAATACACGAATTACACGAATTAATAAATATTTACCTGGTGCCTTAAACATCAGGTTTTTTTATTTAGGTTTGCTTAATTCGTGTAATAAGTATCAACTCGTGTAATAAAAAAAATATGCAATCATTTGAAGTAAGAGGTGGCAAAAAACTTTTTGGAGAAATTACACCGCAGGGTGCAAAGAACGAAGCGCTGCAAATTATTTCGGCAGTATTGCTTACTGCAGAAAAAGTAACCATTAAAAATATTCCCGATATTATTGATGTTAACCTGCTGATTGATCTGTTGGGAGAAATGAATGTAAAAACAGAAAGGATCAGCAGAGACACTTGTATTTTCCAGGCAGATAATGTTGATGTGGAATATTTGCACAGCGAAGCTTACCATAAAAAAAGTGGTAAACTCCGTGGCTCTGTAATGCTTGCCGGGCCAATGCTGGCAAGGTTTAAAAAAGCCTATATCCCAAAACCCGGTGGCGATAAAATTGGCCGCAGAAGATTAGACACCCATATTATTGGTTTTGAAAAATTAGGTGCTGCATTCTCTTACCACGAAGATGGATTTTTTCATTTGCATGCAAATGAATTAAAAGGCACATCAATTCAATTGGATGAACCCAGCGTAACCGGCACTGCAAACATTGTAATGGCTGCGGTTTTAGCAAAAGGTATTACCAGTATTTACAATGCTGCCTGCGAGCCTTACCTGCAACAGCTTTGCCGCATGCTTAACCAAATGGGTGCAAAAATATCAGGCATTGGCAGCAATCTTTTAATAATTGAAGGTGTGGATGCATTGGGTGGCACAACACACAGCATGTTGCCCGATATGATTGAAGTAGGAAGTTTTATTGGCCTTGCTGCCATGACGCAAAGTGATATCACCATAAAAAATGCAGGTATACAACACCTGGGCATTATTCCCGAAAAATTTCAGCAGTTGGGCATTCAAATGAATTTTAATGACGATGATATTCATATCCCTTCGCAGGAAATGTATGAGATCAATAAATATATGGATGGCGGTGTGCTCACCATTTACGATCATCCCTGGCCCGGTTTTACTCCCGACCTGTTAAGTATAGTTTTAGTAACCGCCATACAGGCAAAGGGTAGTGTACTCATTCATCAAAAAATGTTTGAGAGCCGTTTGTTTTTTGTAGATAAACTGATTGATATGGGGGCGCAAATTATTTTATGCGATCCACATCGTGCTGTTGTAATTGGTTTAGAAAGAGAACAGCAACTGCGTGGCATAACCATGAGCAGCCCCGATATACGTGCCGGGGTGGCTTTATTAATTGCTGCTTTAAGTGCACAGGGAAAAAGTGTAATTCAAAATATTGAACAGATAGACAGAGGTTATCAGAATATTGATACCCGTTTGATACAATTGGGCGCAGATATTAAAAGAATAAATTAAAATGCTGCAATGAAAAAATACGTTTATTATTTTTTTATTCCCGTTTGTTCAATTGTATTGCTCATTTCCTGCCAAAGTAAAACGAAAAAATTTATTGTAAAAAGATGGGATTGCGTGCAGATAGAAAACCTGGCTCCCATTGATAAAAATTTTGCAACTGCACAGGATTCTGTAGCAGCAATAAAAATAGAGACCGCACTTAAAGCATTAACCTGGGCCTTTAACAGTGATAACACATACGAATGCAGTGTGGGCAACAGCATAACCACACAAGGCACTTATGAAATTATGTCCGACGAAAAAACACTTATACTCACGCCAATTTCCAAAAATAATATCAACAGGTATAGTATCTCCACGGTAGCAGAAAACGAATTGACATTAACCAGTGCCGGTAATGCTGTACTATTAATTCTGCATTTCAGGCCACATTAAAAGAAAAAACATTTTCTTTGCACATGGCTTCAGCAAAAAACAAAATATTAATTATAACCGCCCCGTCGGGTGCAGGTAAAACATCTATTACCAAACACCTGATGCAGCATTTTTACCAATTGGCTTTTTCGGTTTCGGCGGCCACCCGCCAGGCAAGGGGTATGGAAAAAGACGGCGTGGATTATCATTTTATAAGCACCGAAGATTTTAAACAAAAAATACAGCACAACGAATTTGTGGAATGGGAAATGGTGTACGAAGGAAAATATTACGGCACACTAAAAGCAGAGTTGGAAAAAATATGGGGGCAGAATAAAATCCCTGTTTTAGACATCGATGTTAAAGGAGCCATTCATGTACGGCAGCAATTTCCCGAATCTTCCTTAAGCCTTTTTATTGAACCGCCTTCGGTGGAAGAATTAAAAAAACGGTTGCAAAGCCGCGGCACAGAAACAGCAGAATCAATTGCAGCAAGGGTAAACAAAGCATCTTACGAATTATCTTTTAAAGATCATTTTAATAAAATAATTGTAAATGATGATTTACAAAAAGCTTCTTCTAAAGCGGTTGAGATTGTACAGGAATTTATAAACTCATAAACTTATATCATTCTTGTCCCCTTTTTCCGCAGGTCGCAGGCCCTGTGAAATGCTGTGCAGGGGATAGGGGTTTTTCTTCTTACATTTACAGTATGGACTGGATGGCACTTATTGCAATTATTGCGTCACTAATTCTTATCGGCTTTTTTTCCGGTATAGAAATAGCTTTTATATCTGCCAATAAATTATCAATTGAATTAAACCGTAAGCAGGGTACACACAGTGGTAAAATATGGGGTGCTTACTCTGATAACCCCACCCGGTTCATAGGTACTACATTAGTTGGAATTAATATTGTAATGGTGGTATATGGTTTACTTATTGGAGGCATGCTTACGCCGGTTTGGGAGTGGATTGAAAAACAATTACCAGGATCACTTACAGAATCTGTTAAATACATCAAACTTTTTGTAGAAACATTGCTCTCCACCTTTATACTACTTTTTGTAGAGTTTATGTTTAAAGCTTTTTTCAGGGCAAGAAATAATGATATATTAAGCACCGGTTTCATTAGTTATATTGTTAGCTTTTTTTACTGGCTGCTGTCATCCCTCGCCTCTTTTTTTGTAAGCATAGCTGAATGGATGTTAAAGAATTTATTTGATGTAAAGCTGAATGAGAAAAAAGATGTGTTCAGCAAAATTGACCTGGAGCATTTTATGCAGCAAAGCAAAAGCCACGAAGAAGAAGACTCCAGCGAAATAAACAAAGAGTTATTTGATAATGCCCTATCATTAAGTGAAGTAAAATTAAGGGAATGCCTTATCCCCCGGAGAGAAATTGAAGGTGTGGACAGCAAAACATCTATTGAAGAAGTAAAAGCTAAATTTATTCATACCCAGCTGAGTAAGCTGGTGGTTTATGAAGGTAATATCGACAGTATCACAGGATATATTCATCAGCTGGACCTGTTTAAAAATCCTGCTACTGTTAAAGAAGTATTACTCCCCATTCCCACCGTTCCGGAAAGTATGAGTGCCACCGACCTGATGAATAAATTCAGCAAGGAAAGAAAAAGTATTGCCTGGGTAATAGATGAATTTGGCGGCACTGCCGGCATTGTAACTATGGAAGATATTTTAGAAGAAATTTTTGGAGACATTAAAGATGAATACGATACCGAAGAGTTTGTAGAAAAGCAATTGGCAGCCAATGAATTTATTTTCAGCGGGCGGCTGGAGCTGGATTACATTACTGAAAAATATAAACTCGATTTCCCCAATGAGGAAAATGCAGAAACACTTTCCGGATACATCATCCAGAATAATGAAGCCATTCCCAAACAAAAGGAACGTATCATTTTTGGCAATTACGAATTTGATATTTTAAATGTAAGCAATACCCGTATTGAAACAGTAAAAGTAAAAGTGCTGAAATGATAATTGCAGTTAATGCCGGTTTTTTACATAATGATCATCTTACCAATAATGGTACTTTTATTATTGAGTGTTTCAGCAGATTAGCCAAAAAATTCCCTCAGCACCATTTTATTTTTATAAGTGATACAACCATTCATAAAAAGTATATTCGCTATCAAAATATAATACCTGTTATTACCGGTCCGCAAATTAAAAATCCATTACTGTTACAATACTGGCTAAATTATAAAGTACCTGCTGTGTTACGTAAACACAAAGCCGATGTATTTTTTAGTATTGGCGTTTGTTCTTTACGAACAAAAGTACCGCAATGCCTTATGGTAAATGAGCTGTCTTTTTTACATCATCCACATTTTTTTACCCGAAGCTGGCTTCGCTTTTATAAAAAGAATACACTGAAATTTTTTAACAAGGCTAAAGTTGTTATAACTGCTTGCCGATTTTTAAAACAGGATGTAATTAACTTTTATAAAATAAAAGAAGATAAGATTGATGTGGTATATCAAGGCATCAATGAAATATTTACTCCTGTAAACTGGCAACAAAAAGAAGCCATTAAAGAAAAATATACAGCTGGCAAAGAATATTTTCTATACTCAGGCGAAATTCATTGTAATAAAAACCTGATAAATTTATTAAAAGCATTTTCTTTTTTTAAGAAGAGACAAAAAAGCAATATGCAGCTGGTATTAGCCACAACAGCTGCAGCTAAAGATCCGTCATTTAACCAAAGTTTAGCTGCCTATAAATATAAAGATGAAGTAAAGTTGCTGGATAATTTAGCAATTGAAACACTTGCAGCAATTACTGCTGCTGCCTATGCAATGGTGTACCCCGTTTTTTACGAAGGGTTTTGCACACCATCCCTTGAAGCCATGCAGACTGATGTTCCTGTAATTACAAGCAACAAAACTGCAATGCCCGAAATTTGTGGTGATGCTGCTCTATACATAAATCCTGATGATTTTAATGATATTGCTGATAAATTAATGCTGCTTTTTAAAGATGAAAATAAACGAAACGAACTTATAGTAAATGGCAGGCAACAGGCTTATAAATACAATTGGGACAAAACAACGAAATTGCTTTGGCAGGCAGTGGAAAAATGCAATGAGATAATATGATAATTACTCAAACCTGTTATACCATTCTTTTTCATAAACCAGTTAACTTTGCACGCAATTAGCATATTAGCTAATTATCAAACCAGCTATTTTTTTTATGAATCAATCAACAATAAAAATTGACGTATTACTAGACCCCAACAAAGTACCCGAGCAAATAAGCTGGAATGCCAGCGACAGCAGCGCAGAGATGGCACAAAAAGCAAAAGCCATGTGCATTGCCTTTTGGGATGGTGCCGATAAAACCGCCATGCGTATTGACCTGTGGACAAAAGATATGATGATGGATGAAATGGCAGATTTTTATTACCAGATGCTGATGGGGATGGCCGATTCGTTTAAAAGAGCCACACAGCAACAGAAAATGAGTGATGACTTGAAAAAATTTGCCAAAGAGTTTTTTGATACATTCAGGGCAATACAATTGAAGGAGCAGAAATAGTTGTTAGATGATAGTTGACAGATTATAGAATTGTATTACTGTCATCTAACAGCTGACATCTAACAACTCAATAATATTAAAATTCTAAATAACAAAAACTTATGGCACTTGAACAACAAATAATGACTGAAATGAAAGAAGCCATGAAGGCAAAAGATGAAGCTGCCTTAAGAGGCTTACGTGCTATTAAAGCCGAAATTATTAAAGCCAAAACCGAACCCGGTGCCGGTGGTGTAATTGATGAAGCCACAGAACAAAAATTTTTACAAAAAATGATGAAGCAACGCAGGGACTCTTTGGAAATTTTTGCAAAGCAGGGCCGTGCCGATCTTGCTGTAAAAGAAAAAGAAGAGATGGCAATAATTGAAAGGTTTTTACCAAAGCAATTAGATGAAGCTGAATTAAAAACTATAATTGAAAAAATTATTACAGCAACAGGAGCTGCTTCACCTGCCGATATGGGTAAAGTAATGGGGGTTGCCAGTAAACAACTGGCCGGCCTTGCCGATGGAAAAACCATCAGCAATATTGTAAAAGAATTATTGAGCAAATAATACACAGCATTATAAATGATAGATATATTTTTTGCCATAATCGTAATTATTGCATGCATTAAAGGGTATCAAAAAGGATTGATAATAGCAGTATTCTCTATCATTGCTTTTATTATAGGTTTGGCAGCAGCATTAAAACTTTCTGTGGTTGTTGCCGCCTGGTTAAACGGTCAGGCGAATATTTCATCAAAATGGCTGCCTTTTATATCCTTTGCATTGGTATTTTTTATTGTTGTACTACTGGTACGCTGGGGTGGTAAGCTTATTGAAAAAACTTTTCAAATGGCTTTACTGGGCTGGGTAAACCGGCTGGGCGGCATTATTTTTTATGTTGCCTTATACATTATCATTTTCAGTGTTTTTTTATTTTATGCCGAAAAGGTTAATCTGCTGCAGCCAGCTGCCATACAATCATCGCAAACCTATGGCTTTGTTAAACCCTGGGGGCCGATAGTGATTGATAGTTTTGGAAAAATAATTCCTTTGTTTAAAGACATGTTTACCAATCTTGAAGCATTTTTCAGTACCATAGGTAACAAAATCCAGCATTAATTTTTAAGCTTATATTATTTAACGTATTTTGCAGCACCTGAATTAATTAAAACTACAGGTAAAACTATTTAACTAACGGATGAGTTACGAAATAAAACAAGACGGCAAATTTAAATTTATTGAAGAAGGAGAAGGGGAACCGCTGCTGCTGCTGCATGGTTTATTTGGTGCATTAAGTAATTTTCAGGGCCTGATAGCCCACTTTAGTAAGACCAATAAAGTAGTGGTACCAATTTTACCCCTGCTGGACCTTGACCTTTTACACACTTCTGTTGGCGGACTGCAAAAATTTGTATTTCGTTTTATAGAGCACCGCAATTATAATAATATTCACCTGTTGGGCAATTCGCTTGGCGGGCATGTAGGGTTAGTACTTGTTTTAAAACACCCGGAGCATATTAAATCTTTGATACTTACCGGAAGTTCGGGCCTGTTTGAAAATGGCATGGGTGATAGTTATCCTAAACGTGGCGACAAGGAATACATCCGTAAAAAAACACAGCTTACTTTTTATAACCCCGATCTGGCAACAGATGACCTGGTTAACGAAGTTTTTGAAATAACCAATAACCGGCTGAAAGTTATAAAAATTATTGCCCTTGCCAAAAGCGCCATCCGTAATAATTTAGGAGAAGAGTTAAACCAGATAAAACAACCTACCTGCCTCATTTGGGGAAATAATGATACCATTACCCCGCCATTTGTAGGCAAAGAATTTAATCGCCTTATTCCCAACAGCGAACTTCACTTTGTAGACAAATGCGGCCATGCCCCAATGATGGAGGTTCCTGTGGAGTTTAACCAGATACTGGAACAGTTTTTAAGTAAAATAAAAACTGCTGCTGCAACAGTTTAACAAAAATTTTTGTCTGCATACTATTACTTATTGGCGTTCGTTATCATCTTAGTATTAGCACCAGTCATAAATATTAAATAACAGCAATGTTAACCATCGAGCTTATAAATAACAATATCCCCCGCTTAAAACTGCAGGATACAGCAGGTAAAGCGCTGCAGTTAATTAACGACTTCCGCGTTACACACCTGCCTGTTGTTGCCGATGATAAATACCTTGGGTTAATAAGCGAAGAAGACTTGCAGGATGCCGAAGGAAAAATGCCCATTGAGTTAATGCAGGAAAATTTTATTAATGCTTCTGTTTATGAAAACGAACATTTTTTAACTGCTGTTACCTGCAGCAATCAACACGATACTACAGTAGTTCCGGTAATTAATGAAGAAATGGAGCTGGTTGGTGTTATAACATCACCCGACCTTTTAAAGGCATTGGGTAATTTTGCAGGCACCAATGAAATTGGTGGTATAATTGTGCTTGAGATGGAACGCAGCCAGTTTGCCATTTCAGAAATAAGCCGCATTGTAGAAAGTAATGATGCCACTATTTTACATCTAAACACCACTGTTCATCCCGAAACCGGAATGTTAACCGTTACCATTAATGCCAATAAAAAAGAGATCGCAGCCATTGTAGCTACTTTTGAAAGGTATGATTATGATGTAATCTACTATTTTGGTAACGAAAATTTCGAGAACGAAATACATTCCAACTATCGCCACCTGATGAATTATCTTGATATTTAATTATTGAAACAGTTTGCTGTTTAATTTCATCAAACAAAATTTATTCAATCACCAGCCGCTATTATGAAGTAACGAAGCAATGCAAGGTCTCAAAAAAATATCCTGTTGCATAGTGTTACTTTTTGCTTTTTCATTTGCCAGATCGCAAAATCAAAACAATATACTTATTACCAATACTGTAATTCCATTACAGGACAGTACTGTTAAACTTCATGTTAAAGACATTATCATAAAAGGCAATAAAAAAACAAAAGCTTACATCATCCTTCGTGAAATACAGTTTAAAAAGGGTGACTCTATTGTTATCTCGTTATTAAATAAAGAGCTGGAACAGGCCAGGCAACAGGTGTATAATACCACTTTATTTAGTGAAGTAAAGTTTGAACTGGTAATATTATCTGCCTGGGATTTTATGGTTATTGTTGATGTAAGAGAGCGCTGGTATATTTACCCGGTGCCGCAATTTAAACCTGTTGACAGAAATTTTAATGAATGGATAAAAACCTATAATGCCAGTTTAAAAAGGGTAAATTACGGATTAAAATTTGTGCATTACAATTTAAGTGGCCGCCGGGATCAGTTACGCATCTTTTTTCTTAATGGTTTCAGCAGGGATTTTTCGTTTAGTTACAATGCACCATACAGCAACAAGGCATTAACAGAAGGTTTTGTAGTGGGTGCAGGCTATTCTCAAAAAAAAGAAATAGCTTATAAAACAGACTATAATAACAATCTTTTATTTTATACTTCCGATAGCCTGCGCAGTAAATTTGTGGGTAGTGCATTTTATGTTACTGCAGGCTACACCATGCGTAAAGGTTTTTTTGTAAACCATTTTTTTAATGCCTCCTTCTCCAGCTTATCAGTAACAGACAGTATTCTGTTACCAAAAAATAATCCCAATTATTTTAATTCTAATAAAATATCAGCAAATATTTTTGAATTGAGTTATGCTTATCAATATGTTAATGTAAACAATGTATTGTATGCCACAAAAGGCAGGTCGGCATTTGTAGCTGTTTCAAAAAGAGGACTGGGTTTTACCGGCGGCATTAATGCATTAACTGTTGAAGCAGGAATGAACAGGTATTTTGATCTGGGCAAAAAATGGTACAGCAGTATACAGTTAAATGGAAAATTACGGTTACCTTTTCACCAGGCTTATATCAATCAAAGAGGTTTGGGCTATGGTGATAGTTATTTAAGGGGATTGGAATATTTAGTGATTGATGGTGTAGGTACAGCCCTGGTAAAATCTACATTAAAAAAGAAAGTGGCCGAGTTTAAAATTCCGGTTCCTTTTAAACTTAAATCGTTGCCCTATATTCCTTTTACATTTTTTGTAAAAACTTTTGGCGATTTAGGTTATGTCTATAACAAAAAAGAATTCGCCACCAATCTTAATAACAGATTGCTTTATACCGGTGGTTTTGGTATTGATATACTCACCTTTTACGATATAAACCTGCGGTTCGAATACAGTTTTAATCAATTAAACCAAAAGGGGCTATTTTTACATACACAAAGCGGGTTTTAAAAAATAACCTTTATAAAGGTACAGGTATGAAAATAGCAATTTACAGCAGGGGCTTGGAAGAGAATCAGCATAAAGAAATAAATTCTTTAATAAACGAATTGGTACAGCATAATGTAGAGCCGGTTTTTTTCCAGGATTTTTTTAATAAGTTTTATTCGGCTGTTGACCTGAAATCGAAATATTCAACATTCAATTCATCCGACGATCTGGATGACACGATTGACTGCATGATAAGCCTTGGCGGCGACGGCACTTTATTAGATACTGTTACTTTAGTACGTGATAAAGGCACACCGGTTTTAGGTATTAATTATGGCAGGCTGGGGTTTTTAGCCAACATTGGTAAAGGCGATTTAAAAACAGCAATAGAAGCATTAGTGAGCCGCACTTATGTTATTGATAAAAGAACATTAATTCATTTAGATGCCAATGTGCCTTTATTTGGTGATGTGCCTTATGCATTAAACGAATTCTCTTTATTGAAACAGGATTCTTCATCCATGATAAAAATTCATACTTACCTGAATGGAGAATTTTTAAATACCTATTGGGCCGATGGCCTTATTGTGGCAACGCCAACAGGCTCTACCGGTTATTCACTCAGTTGTAATGGGCCGGTTGTTTTTCCTGATAGCGGAAGTTTTGTAATAACCCCTGTAGCGCCGCACAATCTTAATATCCGACCCATCGTAGTACCCGACGATACCATTATTTCTTTTGAAGTGGAAGGAAGGACAGATGGTTTTTTATGTACACTCGACAGCCGCAGGGAAATTGTTACCAAAGAAATTCAACTGGCTGTACGTAAAGAAGCATTTGGCATTAATCTTATCAGGCTGAATGAAAATAATTTTTTACAAACATTAAGGAACAAGTTGAGCTGGGGGTTAGATGTGAGGAATTGATTTTACATATTAATCTTTAATTTTTATACTATCTGATTTCTCCCTGCTTTTCAATGAATCTTCTGGTGTATAAATCAAAGTAAAATTATACTTCGGCAGCTCTGGTTCAACTTGTTCTCCATTTCTAATTTTTATTCTGCCCTCAAATTTACCATCTATCCAAGTATAGTCGTATACTAAATCGTGGTCGCTAGAGTATCTATCAAGCTCTCTTGGATTTTCAGCTATTTTTTCTACGTTTGTGTACTTAGTTTCCTTATAAAAATACATTCTATAAGTATTATACTTTAGTATTTCAATATTTATATACTTCCTGACAAAACTATCGACATATAAAGTTGTGCTAAGGTCATTTCTAAAATTAGAAATAAGAAAGTAATCCTCTTTTATTGTTCTAACTACATTGTTACTATATGAGGTATCGGTCATTTTATTAAAAGGATAAAACTGTCGAATGATTATGGGTTTTTGAGTGCCACAACTTATTAATAAAAAAAACGCAAAAATAAAAACTGTATATTTCATTTATTCGTATTTTATGATTTACCTGCTTAAATATTTATAAAACAGCTTAAATTATGCTAATAATTGTTTTTATAGTCATTTCTGTTATAAGGCAGTAGAAGGGTCTGAAACAAGATCCATTGTTATCTTTAAATTCGTTTCAAAAGGTTTATACCCCCTGCAATGTTGCAATATCCACCACGCTGCAAAGCCTACATGATTATTTTGATAAGTTATAGCATCGTGTTTATCAAGCCCAAAATGATCTTTTATATTAACTGTTATCGATGCTGTCCACTTATGTGTTACCGGATTTATCAAAAAATTATTAAGTTCAATTTCCGTTTGTTCAGTATCATTTACCAAAATTTGCAACCCATGGGTTTTATTATAAATACCATTAAATTTAGGTCTAATTTCATTAGGTATATCTATCTCTGTTACATTATTAATATTCCAATTTTCACTTGCAAGTTTTTGATTTAATTTTATTCCGAACTTAATAATAAAATTTTTAAACGCACTACTTTCAAATGCCCTCTGACTTAAAGTCGGGTCAGTAAAAGAACCCCCTGTTTTGTTCTGAAATCTTTGAATCATATCATCACCTACATCTCTGAGCGATTGATCCCAGATTGTACAACCATGAAATAATGATTTCATTTCATCAAATAGTTGGACATCCGTAAAATTAGGCATATTGCTTAAAATACCACTTGCATCACAATTATTACCATAAGTCATATCTTCCGTATTGTTTCTATTTGGTGTTTTTCCAATCCGTCTAAGTGGCACTACTACATTAGTTTGCATATTGCCAATTTCTATCCCCGAAAACTGAATTACTGGATCATCGGGAGCATAAATTGGATTATTAATGTTGTCAAAAATTGATGGTATTGGAGGCCAAGGATTTGGTGCTGGGGTAGGATTACAACTTGGCGGTATCGCACTATTCATAATAATTGCTCCCATTGGGCATGGTGGTGGATTGGTTCCGCCTATACCTCCGCCGCCGCCAGATGGAATTATTGGCCATGTTTCACCACCTTCTTCCCAAGAGAAACATTGTGTAGTACTAACCGAACTTACACTTGCACAATATTGTGAACAATTATCGCAAGGCCCTAAAACACCAGTATAAATATCCGGACATTGATTGGGTTGATAAGGACAATAATTAGTAGTTGTAGTCGTAGTTATTGTTACACATTGTGTAATCATCGAATTAAGCACAGGGCCACCTCCTGAATTGCCAGCATTATCTACAAAATCAACCGTTCTGCTTATTTTTCCTGTATCTCTGTAATCAGTACCATTATTAAAAAGCCGTTTATCTTTTATTTCAAATTCAGTATGCCCAAATACATCTTTATCCATCTGCATCATACGTAAAGCATAATTTTCGGCAGTAGTTACTGTTAACGGTGTTGTTGTTTGAAACGGGAAATTTATATAATCGCCCTGCCTGAACAAACGCATGGATACAGTATCGGTAACTTTTGCAAGAATAAAAGCATTTACATGCTTTTCGTTATCTAAAGCTAATGGTATTATAATGGTGGTATCGGAATAATCTGATAAACCGGGAATGTTTGCCGATAGAGAATTATTTGCTGTAGAATTATTAGGGCGTGTTTTAACAGATATACTTGCCTTGTTCCAAATAGCAAAACCCTCTTTTGTAATAAATTCTTTAATAAATTCCTTATTATTTTTTTGGGTTTTCAATTCATTGGCTACTCTTTGTAAAGCACCGTTTAAATTTGACGGCAGATTAAAAAAGCGTTCTGTTTTATCTGCAATTTATTCTTCTTTATTATTAGCTGAAAAATCAACCTTTTTACAGGATTGTTGTATCAGTAATAATAATAACAGGGAAATTGCAGAGATAAGTAATTTTGCTAAAAGCTATTTTTTGGGTAACATGTGGGTTAAATTTAAGTTTAAAAATATTGTGTACGAAAAAATGTTGCTTAAAATTTTCAATCGCAAGCTATATTTTTTAAGCGTAACAAAAAATACCACAAAGTGGGTATAGTGCCCCTAACTTTTTTTTATACGTTTTTGTGGTACTTTTATAGCCGGTATGCACAGCAAAATAAAAAAACTACGCTCCATCTTTATCATCTACTGGATCTTACTAGCCTATATTATTGCTGCATTAGTTTGGTGGTTTATTGCGTTAAACCGGCAAAATGAACAAATGGCCAATTATAAAATACAGGAATTAAAAGCAGATCAGCCTGCTTATATGGAGCAGGTGATAAAAATACAGGATGCTGAAAAAAGGAAGACAGCGCAATATTTTGGCGAGGGTATTACATTTTTTTTATTGATAGCCGCAGGTGCTGTTTTTGTTTTCCGTGCAGCAAGGCGGCAATTGAATTTTAGCCAGCAGCAACAAAATTTTATGATGGCACTTACGCATGAATTAAAAACACCCATTGCCATTACCAAACTAAACCTGGAAACCCTGCAAAAAAGAAAGCTGGAAGAAGCACAGCAACAAAGGTTAATACAAACGACCTTACAGGAAGCCAACCGTTTAAATTCTTTATGCAACAATATGCTGCTCTCTTCTCAAATAGAAGCCAGTGGTTTTAAAATAAGTGAGGAAGAAATTAATTTTAGTGAATTAACCGGTAATTGTGTGCATGATTTTATAGTACGGTATGCTGATAAAAAATTAGTTTCATCAATCCAGGCTGATATTTTTACCAATGGTGACCAGCTATTGTTACAAATGGCTGTAAATAATCTGATAGATAATGCCATTAAGTATTCGCCAAAAGAAGCAGCAATTATAATTGAATTAACACAGCAAAAAAACAATATCATCCTGCAGGTAAAAGATGAAGGCAAAGGCATTGCAGCCGAAGAAAAGAAAAAAGTGTTTACCAAATTTTACCGCATTGGCAATACCGCAACAAAAGGCGCAAAAGGCACCGGGCTGGGCCTGTATCTTACAAAAAAAATTATACGGCAGCATAATGGTAACATTTCTGTGACAGACAATGTACCTTCCGGATGTATTTTTACAATTGCATTGCAATCATCTGACAAATAAAATAATTGGATAATAAATTTTCTATACTGCTGGTGGAAGATGAAGAAAACCTTCATGAAGCATTAAAACTGAACCTTGAACTGGAAGGCTATAATGTAACCGGTGCTTATGATGGTGCCGAAGCATTGAGAATTGTACAGCAGGAATATTTTAATTTAATTGTACTTGATGTAATGCTGCCCGAAGTGGATGGCATTACCGTTTGCGAAACCATACGTTTACAAAATGCTGATATTCCCATCCTGATATTAAGTGCCAAAAACAACAGTGCCGACAGGATATTAGGATTAAAAAAAGGTGCAGATGATTATCTTACCAAACCTTTTAATTTAGAAGAATTATTATTACGTGTAAGCAAGCTCATTAAAAAAAGTGAGCAGATAAGTGCTAAAGAACCTTTGCCAGAAGTTTATGAATTTGGCAAAAATAAAATTAATTTTAAATCGCTGGAAGGGTTAAGCGTAAACAACGAAAAAATAACGCTTACCAAAAAAGAGGTAATGCTGCTAAAGTTGTTGATAGAAAATAAAAACGAAGTGGTAACCCGTGAAAAGATATTACAGGCGGTTTGGGGTTACAATGTTTATCCCACTACAAGAACCATTGATAATTTCATTCTCAACTTCAGGAAATATTTTGAAGAAGACAGCCGCAACCCAAAATACTTTCATTCGGTAAGGGGCATTGGGTATAAGTTTACCGACAATTAACTTTTGTAAGTATCCAGCAGCTGGATAATACCCACTGTGCTGTTGTACAATTCCTGCATCTTCCCTGTTTCTGCAAACGGAGTATATAATTGTAATTCAATTTCATTCATTACCTGCTGCAACTGAATAGAAGTATTTACAGCAATATTCTTTTTATCCAACTGTTCTGTAATACTTCTTTTATTGATGGTTTCTATAGGCAGGTTTAATTTTTTTGAGAGATAGCTTTTCAACCCATGATTCAGTTCGTTATAAAATGCAGTGCTGTTACCCTGCAATAATTCAGCTGCTTTTTCCAGGTAATTCTTTTCTTCTGCCGCAACAGTTGCAATAAATTGTTGCTCTCTGGCTTTTTCTTCAGCAGTTTTTATTTCAGTTGCAATTTTAGCAGCTTCTTTTTTCTTATCCCGTTTTAACCAAAAGATCAAGCCGCATAAAATCACTATGGCTATGGTGCTTATCACCCATCTTCTGTTACTGAAAAATTTATTCCACAGGCTATCCTCAGCTTTTTTAGTTACCGGTATGGCAGTATTTTTTTTACCTGTCCCTTTGGCAACCGTAAAAGAAATGGGCTTGGTGGAATCGGTTTTATATTTTCCTTCCTTAGGGTTAAAGTAACTGAATTTAATTGCAGGTATAGTATAGTTGCCCGGTGCCGAAATGGTAAAAGGGTAGATCACCATTTTTTGGCCACTTACCGGTACAGTAGTTTTTATATAATCATCGGTGGTTGTGGGTTCAAATGCTTCAAAGCCCTTCGGCCAGTCAATATCGGGAGTATTTACCAATTGTAAATTTCCCAGGCCACTTATTATCAGCCGTAGTTTACCGGCATCATCTGTGGTAAAATTATTTTTTTCCAATGCAGCTGTTATCGCAAAATTTCCAACAGCACCTTTAAACACAGCTGGCACATTTATCTCCGGCAATGCTTTTACTCTAATGGTTGCAGGTTTACTTTTTAAGGTTACTTTTTGTTCTTCTATTCCTTCAGCCGGTATGGTGGCATCTGCAAATTCGCTGAACACATCATTCAATAACCTATTACTCCTGTTTGCGTATTCTTCCTTAATAAACTGTACATTGTTTTCAATCTCAACAGGCTCTAACTCCAGGCTGCCCGGCTGCAACGGGTATAACTGGGCCTTACGGATAAGATAAACATTATACTCCCTGCCGTTTAGTTTTTCTATGGTATAATTCATATTGCCCGGCGGTTGCAGATCAATTACGGAAAACCCATTTAAAGATGGATTTTTTACAAGGTTACTTACACTTTTTAACCGGGTATATAATTTATAAGTGGCTATAATGGGTTCGCCTACATAACAGGAGGTTTTATCCAACTCCAGTTTTACAAACATGTTGCGGTTAATTTTCTCCGTAGCATTTTCGCCTTTTTTTAAAATATAGTCGTTGAATTTTGTTTGTGGCACAGCATCTTCAAAAGGACTGAACCCTCCAAAGGGTGAAGCATTGTTATTGCCTGCTGTATTATTTGAAGAAAGTGTATTGCTTACTTCTATAGTTACGGTATTACTCCTGTATTCTTTTCCGTCCGCCTTGGCATTAGCAGACGGAATAGTAAAATTTCCCGGCCGCTTTGGTTTAAGCATAAAGGTCAAAGCAATGTATTGTTTTATATCACCATTAATGCTGGTCATCCCGCTTTCCTGGTTTGGGCCACTGATTAAAATAAAATTTTTAAGATCGGGAGGTGTTATCTGCTGCACCTCTTTTGCATTTTCTACTGTTAAACGCAATTGAACAAATTCATTTTTACTTATTTGAGGAGATGAAACACTGGCAGAAAATTTTACCTGCGCCATTGCAAAATGGCCCATGAATATTAAACTAAGTAAAATAAATTTTCGTAAAAATGCTTGCATAAGTAAAGAACACAAAATTAGCTGATATAAAAATGATGTTACTTATGGAATAAGATGAATGGTTTTAAAAAACTGTTAATAAAAATATTTTATATCCCATTTCCCCTTTGGGGGTTAGGGGGCTTTTACAAATCCCCCAATTGCGGCCGCATTACAATTTCCTCCACACAGGCCCCGGCACTCAGCTGCGATGCGGTATAGATCATTTGTGCCACATCATCAGCTTCCATTATCCGGTGTTTGCTGTTATCATAATTGCCCCAGGAGTCTGTTAACACCGCCCCGGGATAAACAGCAGTAACCTTAATATTATATGCTTTCATTTCTTCCCTCAAATTTTTACTAAAGCCATCCATGGCAAATTTACTAATGCTGTAAGCACCGCCATTTTTATAAGCATGTAAGGAAGCAATAGAGCAAATGTTGAAAATATGGCCCGATCTCTTCTCCATCATTGCCGGTAGTAATGTTCTGGTAAGATGATAGGCGCTGTATAAATTGGTTGCTATTTGATTTTCCAAAACACCCTCTGGTTCATTATATACATTGCCAGATTCAAACAAACCTGCATTGTTTATTAATACGTCTGGCACAATACCAGTATCCAATATCCAATATCCTGCTTCCTTTGCCTGTTTACTTAAATCAAATGCTTTTGATTTTATTGTAATGGACGGATATTTTGTAAGCAATTCTTCCATCGCCTTATACAGTGCCACTTCGTTTCGGCTGCATAAAATTAAATTATGGCCATGGGCTGCAAATACATCTGCAATGGCTTTGCCAATTCCTTTTGAAGCACCTGTAATTATTACATTCATTGCTAAACTTTTGTACTGTTAAATTGTTATGCCGTAATATTGCGTAAAGTTACTACTCAAAGGCATAAAACAATTTACCAGTTTAGCAATGCAGCAATATAAACATATTTTTTTCGACCTTGACCATACCATTTGGGATTTTGATGCCAATGCAAAAGCCACGCTTACCGACTTATTTGTTTTGTTTGAACTGGATAAAAAAGTAGCAGCTCCTTTTGAAGATTTTTACCGTAAATATTTATACCACAACGAAATTTTATGGGATAAATATCACAATAGTTTAATTTCTTCGGATGACCTGAAATGGAAACGCATGTATCGCACTTTACTCGATTTTAAAATCGGCGATGAAAATTTATCCAAGGAACTAAGTGTAAAATTTCTGGAAATTCTACCAACTAAAAAAGCATTATTTCCGCATACCATAGAAATATTAGAATACCTTTTGGCTAAAAAATACACCCTGCATTTAATTACCAATGGCTTTGAAAAAACGCAGTGGAGTAAACTGAATAACAGCGGGCTTACAAAATATTTTACACACATGATCACTTCCGAGGCCAGCAACAGCCTTAAACCCAAAAAAGAAATTTTTGAGTATGCGTTAAACAAAGCCGGGGCTTCTTTGCATGAAAGTATTATGCTTGGCGATAACCTGGATGCAGATATACAGGGCGCTATAAATGCAGGGATGGATTCTGTTTTTGTAAACCATATTAATGCTACCCTGGCTATTAAACCTACTTATATCATTTATCATTTAAAAGAACTGGAAGCCATTTTGTAACAGGCACAAAAAAACCTCCCTTAAACCGGGAGGCTTTAAATTAGTTGAATAGCAATTACATTTTAGCTGTTTTGTCTTTGCAGCAAGATTTCTTTTCTGCGGTTGACTTAGAGCAACATTCTTTTCCTTTAGCACATTTTTTACTTTTTTTACCGTTATCTGCAAAAGTTACTCCGGTAATTAATAATGCTGCTGTAGCTAATAAAAATACTTTTTTCATGTTTATAATTTAGTGTGATTAATTAACGTAAAAATAGGGCAGATATTACAAATTGCCAATTTCAAATTGTTAAACTTTATAATGTTGCAATAACAGTTACACCACCTTGCACTACTTCGTTCAGTTCCACATTCAGTTTGGTGCCTACAGGCAAAAGCAGGTCCACCCGGCTGCCAAATTTAATAAAGCCCATCTCATCAGTCTGCTCTACCTTTTGGCCCACCTGCAAATAATTTACAATACGTTTAGCTAAAGCGCCTGCAATTTGTTTTACTAAAATTTCGATACTATTTTTTTTAATTACTACAGAATGTCTTTCATTTTCGGTAGATGATTTTGGATTCCAGGCTACTAAATATTTGCCTTTGTGATATTGGTTATACACCACATCGCCACTGATGGGATTGCGGTTTACATGCACATTGGCCGGGCTCATAAAAATAGATACCTGCAATCTTTTTACTTTAAAATATTCCGGGTCGATGGTTTCTTCAATTACCACCACTTTACCATCGGCAGGTGCAACCACAGCATTTTCGCTAATGGTTAATTTACGGTTAGGTATGCGGAAAAAGGAAACCAAAAACAGTAATAAAAAAAGTGTGGCAAAAAATACCACCCAGCATAATGGCATTAACGAAGCGCTGAAAAAATATAGTGTAATGAAATTAATTGCTCCAAAAATCAATGTGCCAATTGCAATAGATTTATATCCTTCCCGGTGAATGGTCATGCTTATAAGTTAAAGCGCAAAGATAAGGGCAGCGGTTGGAAGAACAAGTCCATTGTCTATGGACCATAGACCATGGACTTATGTTACATAAACAGTTTTACATATACCCAAACCGCAGGTACAGCAAATAATAAAGAATCGAACCGGTCTAAAAAACCACCATGGCCGGGCATTATGGCACCGCTGTCTTTTACATTGGCCATGCGTTTTAATTTACTTTCAAACAGATCGCCGATGGTGCCACAGATGGCTATAATAGCTGTAATAATAGATAAGTGTAAAATATTAAGACCTTTAATTTTAGCAATTAAAATTCCTACTCCTATTGCAAGTATTGCTCCGCCAATTGTACCTTCCCACGTTTTTTTAGGAGATATTTTCGAGAAGGGTGTTTTTCCAATAAGCGAACCAACAATGTAAGCCATGGTATCATTAATCCAAATAGTGGCAATCACAAATACAAGTATTGTAAATCGGAAAGATTCGGAGTATTCTGTTGGGAAGCAAGGCGAATCAGAAACATTATTAGAAAAAAATCCGATAGTCCATTGTTGTAAATCTATCATCATCAAAACCGGCATTGTTATATATATCAGCCCCAACAAACAATACAGCAAATATTTCTCCACATAAATTTTCTTCATCAGTTTCACCAACTCATACCAGCACCCAAAATGTACAACTGTAAACAAAATCAAAAAACTCCAGAAATTCCATAACAGGCCTGTTAACATCACAGCAACAAAAACAACAGCGGTAAGGGAACGGGTTTTAAGTGTAGCTACATTTAGTGCCATAGGTTTATGATTGTTGGGCCAGCAATGGTGAATCAGCAAATACAATATTTTCTTTCATTGCAATACGGTCAAGGTTTTCTTTGCTTACTTTTTTCAATAAAATAAATAAGCCATATAATATGGCAAAGGAAATTGCCAAACTCCATACCGGCATTGGCACATCTAAATCATTTATACCTGCGGGTTTTTTATGCATATTGGCATAAAACAAAGCTATTAATGCCATTAAGTTATTCATAAAATGGGCAAATATATTTACCCAGATATTTTTAGTGTACAGAAATAACAAACCCAATGCATAGCCCAGTACAAAGCGGCTTAAAAATAAATAATAAGAAGAATGGATTAAACTAAACAGTACTGAAGTAATGATGAGTGCCACAATTGGCTTTTTTATCCAGCGCACTAATAAATTCTGCAATACTCCTCTAAATAATAATTCTTCAAACATAGCCGGTAAAAAAGCAATGATGAACACACCAATAAAAAACTGCCCCCAGCCTTTTAAATTACTCATGGAAAGTATTGCCTGACTGTATAGATCTTCTGCACCTTTGGCGAGTTTATCTATTGAAGGAAAATAAGAAAGCAGCCATTTGCTTATATCTGCAAATGGAGTAGCAAAAAAATTGGCTGTAAGTATTATAAAAAAACCAATCAATATCTGTCGAAAATTAAAGTATTTGGAAAACCCTGCCCACAGAAGTTTTTTATGACAGATTAAAATAAATGCAACGGATGGCAGAAACAGCATTAAAAATGTTCCAATAATTTGTGCCAGTTGTGCATAGTTGGCATTTTCAGGTTTTAATAAAGCGTTTTGCATTGCTTCTGCCCCTGCAATACCTGTTAAAGTACTGGGGCCTAAAGCCTTGCTGCCAATTATAGTGATAACAAGGCCAGAAAGTATTAATCCAAACCCAACCAAGCCGAATAATATTGCCAATTGCGACCAGTAACTAAACCTTTTTGTTGTGGTATCCGACATAGTTTTATATGTTGTAAATTTGCAGCGTCAAAAATAAGCCAGATAATTGGTGAATTGATAATTGATAATAGTTTATGATAAAGATTGGTGAAAATATTTCTCTGCAGGACTTTCCATTATTACTGGCACCTATGGAAGATGTGAGTGACCCTCCGTTTCGTGCCGTATGTAAAGACCATGGCGCCGATCTGATGTACACCGAATTTATTTCTTCGGAAGGATTAATACGGGATGCCATTAAGAGCCGTAAAAAATTAGACATTTTTGATTACGAAAAACCTGTAGGTATACAAATTTTTGGTGGGGATGAGGAAAGTTTATCTCTGGCGGCAAAAATTGTTGATGTTACAAATCCGGATCTGCTGGATATTAACTTTGGCTGCCCCGTAAAAAAAGTAGCCTTAAAAGGTGCCGGTGCCGGTGTGCTGAAAGATGTTGACCTGATGGTTAGGCTTACAGATGCAGTTGTAAAAAGTACCACATTGCCTGTAACAGTTAAAACAAGATTGGGCTGGGATGATAGTAACCGGAATATTGAAGAGGTTGCAGAACGCTTACAGGATGTTGGTATAAAAGCGTTGGCAATACATGGCCGCACAAGGGCACAAATGTATAAAGGCGAGGCCGACTGGACCTTGATTGCAAAAGTGAAAAATAACCCCAGGATAAAAATTCCCATTTTTGGTAATGGCGATATTGACAGCCCTGAAAAAGCATTGGAATACAAAAACCGTTATGGTGTTGATGGCATTATGATTGGCCGGGCCGCAATTGGTTATCCATGGATCTTTAATGAGATAAAACATTTTGTACAAACAGGAGAACATTTGCCTGCACCAACAATTGAAGACAGGGTTGCTGTTTGCAAAAAACATTTACATAAATCTTTTGAATGGAAAGGGCCCAAGGTGGGCATTTTTGAAATGCGCCGCCACTACACCAACTATTTAAAAGGTATGCCGGGTATTAAAGATTACCGCTATAAATTAGTTACACTTGATACTGTTGAAGAAATTGATGCCATACTGGATGAAATTATAATAAAGTATTCAGGCTTTACATTTGAAAAAACGCCGATTGAGTTAATCAATTATCATGAGAAATGTCCGGTGATTTAAGCACCTGGTTTTGTAAATTCTTTTAAGTCGTTTATATAAACATGACCTCTTTGCTCTGCAAAATAATCAGCGCCTAAAGTGAGTACTGCCATTATACTAAGTGTTAATCCAAAACCTTTCCATAATTGTTGGGCATCATTATTTTTAAAATAGAAAAATAAACCAATGCCTGCCAGTGCCAATGCAATCTCCACATATCGGTAAATAATAAAATTTCTCATTACAGTTTGCATTCTTGGCAACTCTGTCTGCTTTATATACAAAGCAGGTTCAACACCAATATTATAGGCAATATCAGTTTTTTGTTTATCAGTCCTGGCATAAACAGTAAAGCCAACAACAGATTGAATTAAACCAATTACCAATAACGGAATAGCTGCGCCTTTAAAAATAGAAGGATTGGTTTTAATAAACAACCAGAATATTACAGCAAGCAACATTGCCGCAATACCAAAAAAGAGAAATAACAGACTCTCCTGTTTTTCAGCAATAAAATATTTATAGATAAAGCTAAAATCTCTTTGTTCAAGCATAAAAACTGGTTTATTGATTTAATGCTGTTGCAATCTCATTGCCAAGTGGCGTAACCGTTGACCCAAAATAATTAGTTAAGTTACCCTTTTCATTAACTATATATTTTGAAAAATTCCATGAAGGTTGCTGATCATTCCATCCGTTTTGTGCTGCATCAGATAGCCACCTGAATACCGCATTTTGATTTACTCCTTTTACCACGCTGCTCTTTTGCATCAACATAAAACTAACGCCGTAATTTTTTTTACAGAATTCTGCTATAGTTGCATCATCTCCTTTTTCCTGCTCTTTAAAATCATTTGCCGGAAAGCCAATGATGATAAGTTTATCCTTATTGGCTTCACATAGTTTTTGCAGAGCTTCATACTGATCAGTGTAGCCACAATCGCTGGCTGTATTTACCAATAATATTTTCTTTCCTTTTAGTTGTGTAAAATCAAATGCCGTTCCATCATTTAAAGTATCTTTTAAAGAATAGAAAGAAACAGCAGGAGCAGCATTTTCGTTAGAAAGTTGTTTTATATTAACGCCTGTTAATTTAGCCCACCACATCCATGCAGGGTAAATGGCTTTTAATACTTTTTGGCGGTACGTCATATTTATTGAATTACGGTTTATAATTTGTACATAGATGGCGAAACTGCCAGCCAGTACCAGTATAACAAAAAGAAATCGTTTTGATTTTTTCATTTTTATCTTATCACCCATTTAAACAATTTCAGCTTGCCTTTAAATGGCGGATATTTTATTGACGGATCAAACCAGGTTGGTGTTTTCATTACCGCTTTTTTATGGCTGAAAGTATCAAAAGAATTTTTGCCATGATAACTACCAGTGCCACTAAAACCCCGTCCACCAAAAGGTAAATGATGGTTGGTTAGATGCCAGCTGGCGTTATTTACACAGCCTCCTCCAAAAGCCACACTGTTCAGCCAGTCTTTTTCTTTAGCATTGCTTGATGTAAATATATAAAATGCCAAAGGGTTTTTGTTTTGCTCAATTATTTTAAGTGCTTCTTCTTTAGTGGCAAAAGAAATAACCGGAAGTATCGGCCCAAAGATCTCATCTTTCATCACAGGTGAATCAAGGCTCACCTTATCAATAACAGTTGGCTCAATAAATAATTTATCCTTATCGGTTCTGCCGCCATACAAAATATTTCCCTCTGGTAAATAATTCACCAGCCTGTTAAACTGTTTTTCATTAATGATCTTACTGTAGTTGTAACTCTCCTCGGGTTTATCGCCAAAGAATTTTTGTATGGTTGTTTTCAACGCTGCAATCAATGCTGCTTTTTTACTTTCATGCACCAATACATAATCCGGTGCCACACACATTTGGCCGGCGTTGCTGTACTTCGTCATGGCAATACGTTTGGCAGCCACTTTAATATTGGCATCGCTTTCAACTACGCAGGGGCTTTTACCTCCCAATTCTAATGTTACAGGTACCAACCGTTCCGCAGCCATCCTGTAAATTATTTTTCCTACTGCTGTGCTGCCTGTATAAAAAATATGATCAAAACTAAAATTGTTCATCATTTCCGGTATCACTGTTGCTCCATCGCCTTCTGTAAACAAAATATAATCTTTAGCAAATGTTTCATCAATCATTTGTTTCATTACCAAAGCAGTTGCCGGTGCAAACTCACTTGCTTTAAGCACTACACAGTTACCGGCGGCAATTGCGCCAACCATTGGTGTAAACAATAATTGTAAAGGATAATTCCATGGACCAATAATTAACACTGTGCCTAAGGGCTCTTTCATCACAAAACTTTTAGAAGGAACATTAAGGAGATTTGTCCTTACCAGGTCTGGTTGCATCCATTTTTTAAAATTACTAAGTGTGGCATTTATCTCACTTAATAAAAAACCGGTTTCTGTTACCCAGCATTCTTCAGGACTTTTCTTTAAATCGGAGTATAATGCCTGGTGCAGTTGTTCTTCATATTTTAGCAAACAGGTTTTTAATTTGTTTAATTGTTCCTTACGAAAGGCATAAGATTTTGTAGCACCGGTTTCAAAATAACGGCGCATTGCCAACAATTGATTTATGTTTGCCATTACAACTAAATTTATAGCAAGGTAACAAAATGAGTGGTATGACAGATGAACAATACATGCACCAAGCTTTAAAAGAGGCGCAAAAAGCATTTGATGCCGGTGAAGTGCCGGTGGGTGCCATTGTAGTAATGAACAACCGGATTATTGCCCGTGCCTATAATCAGGTGGAATTGTTGAACGACAGTACTGCCCATGCAGAAATATTAGCCCTTACTACTGCGTTTAATTTTTTAGGCAGTAAATATTTACCTGAAGCAACATTGTATGTAACGCTTGAACCCTGCCTGATGTGCAGTGGCGCTTTGTACTGGAGTAAGATCGGTAAAATTGTTTATGGAGCAGCTGATGATAAGAACAGTTACCGGAAAAGTACAGGGACTAATAATCCCTTTCATCCTAAAACAGAAATAACAGGAGGAGTTTTAAAAGAAGACTGTGCCCAATTGTTGAAGGATTTTTTTAATGATAAGAGGTAGGTTTACTGCACTACCATTTTTTTCTTAACTGATTTTTCATTTTGCTTTAGTACTATAAAATAAATACCTGGCGTTAAAGAAAACATCACCACCATATTTTCATTGCCGCTAAATAGCAGGCGGCTGTAGTCTCTTACTATTTTTCCGCTAGCATTAATTATTTGTAGCTGTATAAGTCCGGGTTCAAAACCGTTAACTTCAAGCTCCGCTTTATTTTTGGCTGGGTTGGGATATAACTTTACAAAAGCCGGTTCCTTAATGGGTAAAGAATCGTGGCTCGCCTTTTGATTTGCTTGAATTACTGTAGTTATATTTTTGGACGTATTATTGCCGGGAGGGTTTTGTGCAAACCCTTTACAAATTTCCAAAAACGTAAGTAACAGTATTACAATTTTTTTCATTTTATAATTGAATCGGAAACCAATAACGTAAATTTGTCTTTTATATTTTATAAAGCATCTTAAAAAAATTATAACTATGGCATTTACATTACCGGCTCTGCCTTATGCACACGAAGCATTAGAGCCACATATCGACACTACCACCATGCAGATACATCATGGTAAACACCACCAGGCTTATGTAGACAATTTAAATAAAGCCATTGCAGGTACAGAAAACGAAAACAAGACTATTGAGGAATTGGTAAAAAATGCAGGTGCAATTTCTCCTGCTGTTCGTAATAATGGCGGCGGGCACTGGAACCATACTTTCTTCTGGGAAAGCCTTGCTACTCCCACTCAAGACGGCACACCAGCCGGCAAGTTAGCTGATGCAATTACTGCAGTTTTTGGAAGCTTTGATGCCTTTAAAGAAAAATTTGCAGCAGCAGGTATGACCCGTTTTGGAAGCGGCTGGGCATGGTTGATTGTTAAGGATGGTAAGTTAGAAGTATCTTCTACACCAAATCAAGACAATCCATTAATGGAAATTGCTGATGTAAAAGGTACTCCCATTTTAGGTGCTGATGTTTGGGAACATGCGTACTACTTAAAATATCAAAACCGCAGGGCAGATTATTTAAATGCTTTTTGGAATGTAGTTAACTGGAGCAAAGTGGCTGCACGTTTTGATGCGGCGTAATTTTTAAAGTGTAAAGATTTTGTAACCGGCTTTTGTTCATTGATTGAACTTTAGGGGCGTTGCATTGCAAATCCCTTTTTCAGCGGGACTTTTCAACTTTTACAGCCTTATTCAACATTTTAAATTTATAGCTGCAATCAGTCATGATTGCAGTTTTTTTTATGGTACCGGATCATACCCATGCCCACCCCATGGGTGGCATCTTGAAATTCTTTTAATGGTAAGCCACAATCCTTTTATTGGCCCATATTTTTTTAACGCTTCAATACCATAGTGTGAGCAGGTTGGTGTATAGCGGCATTTATTGCCCAACCAGGGAGAAATGATCAATTGATATAGTTTTATTAAAACTATAAACGGAAAACTAAGTATTTGAAGCAGTATTTTCATTGGAGATTTTTTGTAAACGTTTTATTGCCGAACCCATCTTTTCAAAAACTAGGTCATACTCCGGCAATTCATTCCCGGTATAAATAAAAAAGACTGTTGCTATTTTATGATTTGTTTTTACAGCTTCGGCAAAATTGTTTTTTTGCAACCGGTATCCTTCTCTCATTAATCTTTTAATACGATTCCTGTCAGTGGCTCTTTTAAAATATTTATTGCTTACTGAAAACCCGGCCTGCACAAAATGCTGTATTTTTTCATCTGTTGTAAAACTATACACTACCCTGAATGGGAAATTGGAAAACGACTTTCCTGTTTTGAACAATTGTTCAATCAGCTTCCTGCTTTTTAGCTTTTCTGTTTTACCTAATGTGTATCGTTCTTTGTTTTCCACTACATGTAAAAATAAAAAAGCCCTTTAATAATAAAGGGCTTAAATGTATTTAAAAGTCCCCATTAGGGGATTTAAGTGTCTTATTTCTTATCTCCATGTTCGCTGGAAACAGTCAGTTTATGACGTCCTTTCTTTCTGCGGCTTGCTAATACTTTACGTCCGTTAGCAGTTTCCATACGTTTACGGAAACCATGCACCGATTTTCTGCGACGCTTATGGGGCTGATACGTTCTTTTTTTACCTGGCATTGTTTTAATTTTTTCCCTTTACAAAATAATTTTTTCAGAACATCAACCAGGGCACCATCCCTGCTGATTGTGAAAGGACGGCAAAAGTAAGGTAAAATGTTGAAAGTTGCAGGTTGAAAATTGAAAGTTTTTATTCTTAAAGACTCAAATGGGCTGATTTTACTGGCTTTCCGAAGAAAACAGCAGCATGAGTATCAAAATCTTCGGCAGAATCTGTAGTGAAAAATAAAAGTTGGGGCCCTTTACTGCACTTTTCATCCATTTCCGGATGGCGGGCCAGGTAATTCTTAAGGCTGTTGGCTACAATTTTACCCTGGGTTAATATAGTAATGCCTGTAGGTACAGCCTGCTGAATTTTCTCCATTAATAAAGGATAATGGGTACAGGCCAATAAAATAGTATCAATATTACCGGATTGTTGTAAAAGGTTATCTATACTTTTTTGTATAAAATAATCGGCGCCGGGGCCATTGTACTCATTATTTTCTACCAGTGGTACCCACATTGGGCAAGCTTGCTGATAAACATGTATATCGGGATAAAATTTTTGTATTTCTATTGGATAAGAGTTTGAGGTAACCGTGCCGTTGGTAGCCAGAATACCTACATTGCCGGTTTTGGTAAACTGTCCAATAACTTCTGTAGTTGGGCGTATTACGCCTAATACTCTTTTAGATGCGTCTATTTTTTGCAAATCGTTTTGTTGTATAGATCGCAGG
>JAYVPT010000054.1:0-51630 GCA_043757165.1 Ferruginibacter sp. | reverse complement strand
CTCGCCATCGTACTGGCAGGCCATGCGTTCGTTACCTTCAAAACTAAAATCCACATCCTGTGCAGCCAGTTGTAATTCGCTGCCGCTTATGCTTAATGCCACCTGGTTGGTACTTTTATTACTGAATACACTTACACGCCGCAATGCATTTTGAAAATCATTTTTGTTCACGGTCATTTTATAAGGATTGTCTGCCGGTATCACCACTTTATAATCGGGGAAACGGGCATCAATCAACCGGCACACCAATTCGGTACCACCATGTTTTACAAATAAGTGATTACTGTTGTAGCTGATGTTTAATTCATCTTCATTATCAGGTAAAGAACCTTTCAATAAACTCAACGGTTTTTTAGGAACGATGAAAGAATCTTTTTTAGGGCAGCTTACATCTTTACGGGTGTAACGTACCAGGCGGTGTGCATCAGTTGCAACAAACGTAATGCCTTTTTTATCCAGTTCAAAAAACACACCCGTCATTGCCGGACGAAGATCATCATTGCTTACCGCAAAAATGGCTTTGTTAATGGCGGTAACCAATGCTGTTGAGGTCATGGTAAAATTATTGGCATCATCAGCTGCCGGTTCTTTGGGGAAGTTATCAGGGTTTTCTCCCATCACTTTATATTTACCATTATCGCTGGTAATTTCCACAGCAAAATTCTTATCAATATTAAATGTAAGCGGCTGCTCGGCAATATTCTTTAATGAGTCCATTAAAATTTTTGCAGGTATACAAACCTTGCCGCTGTCTTTGGCTTCAATATCCATATGTACTTTCATTACTGTTTCCAGATCGGTGGCCACCACAGTAAGCTTGTTCTTTTCAATTTCAAACAAAAAATCTTCTAAGATAGGTAACACCGTGTTAGCGTTAATTACACCACTTATCTGTTGCAGTTGTTTTAGCAAGGCCGAAGAAGAAACGATAAACTTCATATAATTATATCTTTAGTTGGCAAATATAAAATTAACAGACATAAATGTACGGGCAATTTGTAAACAATTTTTTGCTATGCTAAAGTAAATTGGTTTTTGGGGCGAAAAAATACAGCATTTACTTTTTTAAAGCACTAAAATCATCCCTTAGCCGTTATTGAATGCACATATAACCCAATGTGTTATTTTCTTTTTCTTGTATAACCTGTTAATTAAACCTATATTGTTAGCTAAAAGGTATCGGTAAAGAGATACCTTTTTTGATCCAAAAATAATTATTTATGAAAAGACTACCATTGCTACTGGCAATTCTATGTATTACCC
Source organism: Ferruginibacter sp. (assembly GCA_043757165.1). Taxonomy (GTDB): domain Bacteria; phylum Bacteroidota; class Bacteroidia; order Chitinophagales; family Chitinophagaceae; genus Ferruginibacter. Next base: position 50,367 of record JAYVPT010000054.1, on the reverse strand, counting down.
TGTACAGCCAGGCCCAACAAATTAAAATCGTAAGTTTTACGGTTAAAAATCAACTGCCATCAAAAACCGATGATTGGCAAAGCACACCAGGTGCGTTGATTTTAACAGCACAAAAACCACCCACAGCACAAATAAAGGAATTAAAATTAGTACTGCAGATCAAAAGCAATGGAGCAGTTATTTGCGGCAACAATGTTTCTAACGCAGCAACCCTAAGTGAATTCACCACCAAAACCTTTACCACAAGCGAACTTATTGGCCTGTTGGGTAATTGTCCGCCTTTAAAAGACGGCAACTATACTATTTGTGCCCAGTTTTTTAACAGCGACAGAAGAGAAGCCTGCCAGGAAATGTGCAGGGAGTTTAGGGTAGAAGCTCCAAAAGAAACTGACTATGCTTCACCCACATTAATAAACCCCAATAACGATAAAAAATTTACCGAAAAAGAATTACAAGGCCCGGTAATGTTTAGATGGACACCATTAGTGCCTAAACCTAAAGAACCTGTAACGTACCGTTTGCGGGTGTGGCAGTTAATGCAGGGGCAAAATGGAATGGCGGCAATAAAAGCCAACCAGCCCATTGTGGAAAAAGATGTAAAAGAAATAACACAGGCGGTAGTAACTGGTGTAATAACCGGCCCCTGTAAACCACCTTACATGTGCGATTTTATCTGGAATGTACAGGCAGTTAACAAAGAAGGTAAGCCAATGGGAAGAAACGAGGGAACCAGCGAAGCCTGGACTTTTAGTGTTGCCGGCACTTATGCAATAAACATTGATAGTTTACAAATTGATTGCCCCATTGATACTAAATACAACTTTAAAGTAAAACTATGTAACCCCAATAATGCAACTGCCATTTTTGATAAATTAGAATTGGTAATTGTAAATGGCGGGGTGTTGGGCACACCATTAAATATAACTTCTGTTACACCTGCAATTGGCACTACCATTCCTGCAAATGGATGTATTTGGGTTACCGGCTTTTTTAATTATGCCACACCCTTTACACAGGCATGTATAAAAGGGTATATAAAAGACCAGGCTTTGCCGGGCTTAAATAAAGCAGAAAGTTTTACCTGCGATTCGTTGTACTGCGCCTGCGACCCCTGCAAAACATTAGGTGTTAGTTTAAAAGATGATAAGCTTACCACCACCGCAACTACAAGCGGGCAAATATTATTATCCGGCACTTTGGTTGGCTTAAACCCCAATGTGGTTAAAAAAATAACTATGGAACTGGTGTATTATAATATTGAACAAACAGGAGACAGCAACTGCGTTAAATGTGCCGAGAATAAAGAATGGGGGAATTTTATTAAACCATCAGGCAGTGCTTTTACTGGTTATAATACAGGATTATTAAACGGAATAAATTTTGGAAGAGAGTGGACATGGCTTACCACTGTACAAAAAGATTGTAATGGCGGTGGCCACAACGATAATGGTGGTGGTGTAGATAATCCAAACCTGAAAGCCCCCTGTGCCACTTGCGGTACCACGCCGCCAAATAATGTAAGCAACTCAAATGCAAAAATTGCCAACCCGGGTGGTGGAATAATTATAGATCCGGGGCCGCCAAATCCAAAAGCAAACGGTTTTGCATTGCCAATTGCAGTACCGCCGGGCAGTAGTTTAAAATGTTGTGGCGATAAAATTAAAATTTGTATCCGCTACACCATCTGGGATTTTTGTTGCCACTCATGCGACATTATAAAATGTTATGAAATAGAAAGAAAAGCCCAATAATCCCAAAACTAAAAACCTAAAAGAAATTATTATGAAACATATCAATAAATATTTCAAACTTTTTATAGCACTGGCAATAATGATTTGCCTGTTCAGCAAAAGCGATGCACAGGTAAATGGGTTTACCATCAACGACCCTGTTTATCCCATAAATCATAATTTAAATGCTACGTTTCCAATAAACGTATCGTTTAACTGGACACCCAGTACAACAAGTGCAACAGTAAAAATAAATTATAATTCCACTTTGGTAAGTTACGATGCTGCCTGTACAGCTGTATTGCCACCCTGTATGAGTATTACCAATATAGCAGGCCAATTGACAATTACTATCAGTAGCCTTTCAGCCTGTACCAATACCAACGCCATCAGTTTTAATGTATGTTTTAAATTTAACTGCCCCGACTCCTGTACCGGCGTACAAAAACCAACAACATTTAACGGCACTATTACCGATAATTTATTAACCACACAAACATCTAATTGTAATGCAAACGGCATATTGAATAATAATTTTTCCATGTCGCATATTTTTTCTTCGTTCAATCAAATGACGGCAGAAGTTACTTACCGTGTTTGTTTTAATAACCCTGATTGTTTTAAAATTAAAAACCCCAAATTTTATATTGCATTATCGCCTGCGTTGGGTACTATTACCTCGGTAACAGGCGGCACGTATACTTACACACTTGCAGGAACTGTTATTACACCCAATACCACCGCATTTAACCAATATGCGTACGATTGTTTTTATTATACCGTAAAGCTGCCCTGCAATACCGGCCTTGGGCAAACACTAACAAGTACCGTAACATTAAAAGGCGATAATTGCAATGTACCCAACAGTATTATTGCCGGCCCTGTATCGGCTTCGTTTTTAATACCAGCTGTTCCGTTGGCAACCTCATCCATTTCCATGGCAACCTCATCTACGGCAACTTATTTTTACTATTATATTTACAATAGCGGCAATACACCTTTAAATCTTACTGCCACTAATTTTTTACCCGCTGTACATTTAAAAAATACACCTAATTCTGTTTTACAAAATACAACACAGCCCGGCTTAAACTGTACCATAAAATATTACGATTGCACACCTGCCGCAACAGGTACTTACCCTTTAGTGGGCAATGGTGCCACCAATGCAAATGCACCGGCAACAAATACTAAAAAGTTCGATCATACCATAAATAACCTGTTGCCTGGCCAAAGTGTTAGTTTGTATTTGTATTACGATCTTACATCATCCTGCAGTGGCCCGGCAGGTAATCCGCCGTATAAAGACAGCCTTGCTATATCATATAATTGTGTAGCACCGCCGCTTAGCTGCATTCCCTGCGGAGCTGGTGGAAATTATAATCCCGTTATTATTTACAACCCACAACCCAATATTGCGTGCATGGCACACCAGTTTGTTCCGGGATGTAAAAATATTGGTGACACTATTGATCTTTGTTATGAATTTGTAAACAACGGTGATGCTACTTTAAGTGGAGCAATGTTTACTGTTCCATTACCGGTATGGCTGCAGGCCATTACTTCAAGCGTAGTTTATACAGGCTTTTCTCCAAACCCAACCATTGTAGGTGCAAGTAATATAAAATTTAATTTACCCAACCTGACTGTAGGCCCCGGCAGTTATAAAATTTGTTTTAAAGCTGTTGTACAAAGTGGTGCTGTTGGCGGAACAAATGCTTTTTGGTCAACAGTGTCGGGAGGCAACCTTATAAATGCACAGTATGTTTGTTATACCTCGTTTAATGTATGTGCCTTTGCAGCAATAGGTGTTGATAAAAAAGTAAAAGGAAATTTAGATGCTGGTTTTGCAAACAGTGGTACGGGCAATCCTAACACAGCGGTTGATTATGAAATAACAGTGCGTAACACGGGTACCATTGCTGTAGATAATTTAGTTGTGATTGACAGGATCCCTGCAAGTGGCAATTTAACTATATTGGGTAGCCCATTATCTGCACCCGTAAATTGCCAGTTCAACATGCAGATGCTTCCTGCACCGGCCAATATTAATTATGCGGCTTTATATGCAAGCGTATTAAATGTATGTACAGGCTGGCCGGCTACTGGTACACCCTGCAATGCAGGTGCATGGTCTGCGGCAGGCACATCGGCTATTAAGTTTACATTTAACCCAACTTTTACTTTAGCGCCAGGCGCAAGTTATACTTATACCTTTCAGTCAAAAATACCGGCAGCCACACCTGGTGGATTAACCACCTGTAACACCGTTGGCTTTATTGCAAAATCAACAACAGGAGGCTATACCATTAACCCTGTAGAAAGTAACCCGGTTTGTGTGGAAGTGGTTTCAATTGAAGTGCCACCGGGAGGATGCTGCAAAGACCTGTTGAAAAAAATAACCACCACACAAAATGTAAATAATGATATACTCACGGTAAATGCAACGCTTACAGCAGGGCCAACCAAACTTAAAAAAGTTACAGTATCGCTGGTAAGTTTTGAAGTTAAACATCCTAAAGATTGTGATGTGTGTGTAAAAGATCCAAAACATTTTGGAAACATAACAAAGCCAACCGGCGCACTACCATTTAATACCGTACCAACGGGCGTATCATTTACTCACTTAATAGAATGGAAAGATAGTTTAGGCTATAGTTTTGCAAACGGTGTACCACTAAACTTTACTATTCCGTTACCCCCACGCAGTGCCATTGCGTGTTGCTGCGATACTATTGATTATTGTTTGCGCTATACTTTTACCGATACGGCCTGTGTAATGTGTGATACCACCATTTGTTACAGGATATACAATGGTAAAGATTGCAAAGGAGGAAATGATAATGGAGGTAATAATAATGCTGATTGTACCTGTAGTTTAAAACCTGTTTTTCAATTTGAAGGCAATGGCGGGCATGGCACTAAAGATGTTGATTGCATAAACGGCAATACCACCATCAATCTTTTTGCAGGAAATATTTACACCAGTGTGTTACCCAATTTTCAATGCACTAATGCATTAGGCCAGGATTGCCCCGGATCAAGTATTATCATCAGCATAAAAAAACCTGATGGCACAACACAAATATTAACAGGCCCAACTTATAACTATACTTATACATTGGGTATGCCGGGTACTTATGAATATACCATAAGCGGAACCTGTGGCGGAAAAAAATGCGAATGCAAATTCAAAGTGGTAATTCCGGCAAAATAAAAACCAGTATGAAACTATATCCTAAAAGAAAATATTACCTCTTAGCTGTTTTTTTATTTTTAATAAACAGTGTTGCTGTTGCCCAAAAAAAAACTTCCTTTTCAGTAAATGGCACAATGGGTGTTACTTACGAAGGTTATGGGTTAGACAGAAACCCCACTGGCTGGACGGGCTATTCGCCACGCCGCCCATGGAACCAGGTTCGGTTTAGTTTTATGCCCAACTTTAAATTTGGTAAAAATTTTTCGTTACCGGTTAATATTAATGTGGCGGCATTGCCCACAAATTTTGCCGGGCCTTACAGTGGTTTTATTCCCGGTGGGCCAAAACAAAATTTTAAGCAATGGATAACCAACCCCATAAATAATATTGCCATTAACCCAACTTACAAATGGGCCGGCTTGTTATTAGGTACACAATATTTAAAGTACAGCGATTTAAGTACCGGCGATATTGGTGTTTTTGGTGCAGGCTTCGATTTAAAACCTGGTTTGTACCGCATAAAATTTTTCACCGGTGTATCTCAACAGGGCATTAATTATTTTAGCGGCCCTCCAACTTTAACCGGCGCTTTTAAAAGGACCAACTGGATGTTTCAGTTAGGAAAAGAACGGGAAGGAAAATATGCGGTGGCATTTAATTTTGCAAAAGGAAAAGATGTACCCACATCATCATCGCCGCCACCGGTAACTATAAAACCACAGGAAGGTTTTGTAATCAGTATGGTTAGCGATATTTATTTTAAGAAAGGCTGGTATGTAAAAGCAGAAGGCGCACAATCTGTTTTTACCAAAGATGAAACCACGGCACTTAACCCGTTGGTAAAATCTTTTAAACCTTTTATTGATGCCCATACGGCCACTGCAACAGATTATGCACTGCAGGGAAGCATCGGAAAAAAATCTACAAATTTTGATATTGGTGTAAGCACAAAATATTATGGTGCAGGTTTTCAAACTATTGGTTATCCTTATCAACAACCCGACAGGTTGGATTATACCCTTAACACAAGATTCAATGCGTTTAAAAAAACAACCAATGTGGTGGCAAGCCTTGGGCAACGGGTAAATAATGTGAGTAATACTTCATTAAAAGCAAAACAATTTATAGGTAACCTAAACTGGTTTACCCAGTTTAATGATAACTGGAGCGTAAATATTAACTACAATAATTTTGGTTTTCAAACCGCAAGCGGATTAAACCCCTTCGGAATAAAAAATGTAAGTAACGATCTGGGTATTAACCCAACTTATACCTGGAGCAATACTAAAATGAGCCACCTCGTAAGTTTAAGTTATAACTATAGTAAGTATGATGAACGGGATGTATTAACAGGGCTAACTACTTCTAACAACACACACACTGCACTGCTGACTTATATACCCACATTTTTTACAAAAGATATTACACCCGATTTTAGTGTATTGTATTTCTACAACAATGTACCGGGTGTAAAAACAACACTGGCAACCATCAGCAGTGCATTAAGTATGCCGGTGGCAAAAAAGAAAGTACAGTTGCGTGGGCAATTGCAATACACATTGGGTAAATTAAATGCATTCAGCAGCAATAATAATTTAATTGCCAGTTGCGATATTGGCTGGAAGCTGACTAAAAAATTAACCTGGAACACTTACCTCACCACCAATTATTTTAAATACGGAAATGAAATAATCCCCAATGGGGCAAATTATTTAGAAAGTACCTGCAGAACGGGTTTGCAATACCGATTTGACACTAAAAAAAATTAAGATGAAGAAAATAGTTTTATTATTTCTGATAAATTTTATGGCTGCAATATCTTTTGCACAGCTAAATACCAATTTAATTTTAAGCGCCACACCAACTGCATTGCTAAGCGATTGGGCAAACAGAAAAGATGTGCTTACTTATATTGTCAGCCCATCAGGATTATTGTTTCAGGTAAAAATTAAAACCGAATTAAAATTATCAGATGGTACTGTTATTGGCACAACCGATTTGGCAAAAGCAAAAATATATACCGCAGGCAGCTCCAATTTAATTTTAACTGCACTCGATGCAATGCCTTTGGAAATAATGTTGTTTACCGGTAAATATAAAAGCACTTTTGATAAAACAGGAAAGTTGCCGGCAGATAATTACCAGCTTTGTGTGCAGTTGGTGGCCGCTGTTGATTATAGGGCGCTGTCTGAAATAAAATGTAAATTTTTTAATGTTGCGGCTTTGCAATTACCCGTTTTAATGAAACCATACAACGATGAAGTGCTGGATACAAAAATTGCACAAACGGCCATTACTTTCAGGTGGACGACATTGATACCTAAAACCACCACAATCGCTACTTACCATTTACAGGTTTTTGAAGTGCAGGAAAACCAAACGCCCATGCAATCTTTTCGCAGCAGCCAGCCATTGCTGGATGTGGAAGTAAAAGGAGCCACACAGTATATATGGCGGCCGCAAATAAATTTTATTACCACCAATTTATCCGATTCAATAAATACCGCTGCCCAACAAAAAGGCAAAGTATTTATCTGGACAATACAAACTTTAGATAATCAAGGTTTGCCTGTACTGCAAACCGAAGGCAATGGTGAAAGCAGAAGCGAACCGATTATTTTTTATGTAAAACCCGGCGGCGGCAATCCTGCTTTAAAACAAAAACAGAAAGCTACAAAAGGCTTAAAAGATACCTTGAAAACCCAGGTATAAATTTTTAATAACCCTATAAACAAAAGAGATGCACATAAACCGGCATCTCTTTTTTAATTTTACTTCAATGATTAATAATAAGTTTACACCGGACCAGGCATTGCCCAAAGCAAAGCAGTATTGCGCCTACCAGGAACGCAGCCACAGCGAAGTAAAAGAAAAGCTGTATGGCTTTGGGTTAACCACAAAAGAAGTGGAGCAGATCATCTCGATATTAATTGAAGAAAACTATTTAAACGAAGAACGCTTTGCCATACAGTTTGCCGGCGGCCATTTCAGGAGCAAAAAATGGGGCCGGGTAAAAATAACCCATGCACTAAAGCAAAAACAGGTATCGCCCTATTGTATTAAAAAAGCCCTGCAGCAGATTAATGAAGATGATTATTTAAAAATACTGCAACAACATTTTGATGCTAAATTAAAAACGCTTAAAAGCGAAAAGAACATCTTTATTAAGAAAAGAAAACTACAGGATCACCTGATGCAAAAGGGTTTTGAAACTGAGTTGATAAGGGAGCTGATAGCAACAATATAATTACTTGTTGTATAAAATTAAATCCCTGCACAAGGAGTTATAATTATTACCCGGGAATAATTTCCACCAAAACCTCGTTACCTGCTTTTTCATAATAAGCGCAGGTCATTTTAGTAAAATCAACGATCCATTTCTCAATTCCTGATTTAGCACAGTCTTTACAAAATATTGGGTAATCTGTTTTGCCTTGTTGATGAGCTTTAAGGTCTGTTATAAATTGTTCTTTATTATTTTTATCTGCAATGTTCATAACAGCGTATTTAGCTTCCCATAAGGCTTGAAAATTATTAGCGCCAAAAAAGATGGTATGGCCATCTGCTACAAAACTTTCATAACCTGTAACACCAAGTGCAATAATTTTTTTTACGTATCCGGGGGAGTCTGCTCCGGATTTTACTTTGGAATGAGCAGATTTGATTTGGTTGATGGTGAACATGAATAATTTTTTTAAACAAAAAAACGAAGCGATAAAACTTCGGTCTTAAACATTTTTAGTTCCCCGCCAGCTGACCGATCAAAGGACTTGGACATCACAAATAGCGACATCTAAAAGTTATTTTGATGGTGCGGCACCCTTTTGTTTTACCGAGGCGGCAAAAATTACATCTCTTTTGAATACTTAAATAATTCGTCCAATGTGGTAACTTTTGCTTTTCCCTTAAGCCGGATGATAATAGCCTCCATAGTTCGTGAGCTCAATTCTATTTCGGTAGCAATTTGCTGAACAGAATTTCCAGCAACAAGCATTTTTAATACCTGTTGCTCTCTATCGTTAAAACCAATTTTGCCATTTTTTGTGTATTTGGTTGCAGTTTGCAATAATGCATTTCTTACCACTTCATTAAAATAAAGCCATTGGTCCTGACAAACCATAATAGCTTTGTAAATTTCATCTATATCAGAAGTTGTATGTAAATAAGCGTTTGCGCCAAGTGAAATAGCTCTGGTAATAATTTCAGCATCATTTACAAGTGTTAACATAATTATTTTTATGGCGGGATATTTTTGCTTTAATAAAGGCAAAGCCATTAAACCATCCATAACTGGCATTTGTAGTCCAAGTATGATTAAGTCCGGTTCTAAGTATTCCAGTTTTTCCAGCAAGTCGGCTCCATGTTCCGCCTCAGCAATAAACTGCAAATTAGTTTTACCTACCATCCCTTTTATTACAGCACCACGGTAAAGAGAATATCTGTCTGCGATAATGATTTTTATTTTTATTTGTTGGTTTGGCATTACTTTAGTTTTACTAACCATTTAACTTTGAATGGTAATTATGCTTGCCATTTCGGTAAAAAAAGTACTGTTTAGACATCTTGCCTAAAAAGTCTCAAAACAAAATCTTCAAATAAGTGCGTTCTGAAAAAAAGGCCAACAATTAAGACAATCATAATTAACAAAATGGGCTCTAATAAGTTAATGATACTTTCTAAAATCATTATTGGTCCGATTGTTAGAAATACTCGAACTCTATTATCTTTCAAATTATTATCTAACTCTAAAAATTTAGGGCTATATCTTGCTGCAACTCCCGTTTGCCAAAACAAAAATGTTTCTTTAGAATAATCCTGGTAGTCAAAATTACTTTCATTTTTTTTAACGTTTGAAAGCAAATATTTTTTATCCTTAGTTGAAGGGCTTTCATCACCATCTCTGTCTAACTCATAATGCCGAATATAATATCCGGAATAATCTTTTTTTATAAAATTTAGAACGTAGTCTTTTTTGAAAATAAAAACTGATATAAGACTTATCACGAGGTACACAAAAAAACTTACAATAAGAGAAGTAAAGAAGTTCATTGGTTTTACATTAAACTTCTTTAGGATAAATATGAGCAAAAAAAATACTAACAAAACCCAAAATAGGCTGTAAGTTTTAAATCCTATATCGCTGCTTCCTTGGATTGCATCCTTCTCGAAATAAAATAACTCAATAGGTAGTAGCGCCGAAAGCAGTAAGAAAAAACCTTTGACCAGATACAGTAAATCGCTTTTGACAGACTTCATTTAAAAAATTTTTTTTTAAAACATATAGGAAGCAAAAACCAGTTACAATTAAAAATAATTTTAAGTGGTTTGATATTTACTTAGAAAAATTTCGTCAAATACTTTCATTGTAAAAAGTATTATTACTCCAATCACACTAATTACAAATATTTGAATAAGTAACTCCCATTTTTTTCAAAAAACTTATCGTTCATTTACAACACTTTTGTAAAGTAGATAAATTTATGGCGTCGTAACGTAGTCAAGCATAGATTTTGCCACTTCTTTGTCTTTATCTGTAAGCTCTTTTTTAATTGTTTGTTCGCAATTAAGAAACATTAATATCTTATCGTCTTTTAACTGAAAAGTGATTTCTAAAACCTTTACATTTAGGGTGGTTTCTAAGTTCTTTTTATCGAAGTCTTCACTGATAATTAAACCATTTTCCGTTTTGGTTCCTAATTCCTTTACAACAACAAATTGTTTTTTCATAATTTTCTTATTTATTTCTCGTTAAAAATATAAAACCACATATTCTGTTTTTGAGTTATTATTTTTTTCGCAGAAATCAATCGTTTATTTTTTGTTGCTTTTTGAGTAAAAACTCCAAACTCCTCGGCGTACTAATTGCCGTTATGGAAAATACCTATACATGTCCTTTCTTACCAAAACTCTCACTAATTCTACCGTATTATTTTCAAAAAAGAAACCAATACGATAATTGCCAATCCTGATTCTGTAAGCAGTTTTATACCCTGCCAATTTTTTACAGGATTTTATATCAGAAAGTTTTCCAGCCTCCTCTATTGACAAAATAGTAGCAGCAATTTCTTTTTGAGTTTTTATCGGCAGTTTGAAAGCGTCTTTTTCAAATGATTGCCTTACTTCAACATTCATTTTTTGCCAGATAAGCGTTTAATAAAACTTTCTTTTGCAGTTTTGCTGAGGAGTTTGGTTTTACGCCCTTTTATCATTGCGGCATACAAAGCTGTATCTTCTTCAGCTTCTGTATGAAAACCTATTTTCAAACTACTGAGAAAGGCTTTTAAAACCTTTTCCTCACTTTTGTTTTTAGTTTGTACTATTAATGTCATACCATAAATTTAATGCTTTTATTTAAAACTCCGCACTCTTCGGATACCTCGGAAAAGGAATTACATCCCTGATATTTCCCATGCCGGTTACAAATTGCACCAAACGCTCAAAGCCTAAACCAAAACCTGCATGCGGACAAGCACCAAACTTCCTCGTATCCAAATACCACCACAATTCTTCTGAAGGTATATGCATCTCTTCCATACGCTTTAATAATTTATCCATGCGTTCTTCTCTCTGGCTGCCACCCACAATTTCACCAATGCCCGGCGCTAAAATATCCATTGCCGCAACGGTTTGCCGGCCAGGTTCACAGTTATCATTCTGGCGCATGTAAAAAGCTTTTATCTCCGCTGGATAATCAGTAAGGATAACAGGTTTTTTAAAATGTTTTTCCACCAAATATCTTTCATGCTCACTCTGCAAATCAACACCCCATTTATCTATCAGGTATTGAAATTTCTTTTTCTTGTTATGGTTGCTCTCTCTTAAAATTTCTATTGCTTCGGTATAGGTCAATCTTTGAAAATCATTATCCACTACAAAATTTAATTTATCCATCAATCCCAGTTCACTTCTTTCTGTTTGTGGTTTTTGTTTTTCTTCTTCTTCCAAACGTTGCGCTAAAAATTCCAGGTCTTCTCTATTGTTTTCCATCGCATGTTTTATCACATACTTGATGAATTCTTCAGCAAGGTTCATATTATCTTCCAGATCATTGAACGCCACTTCAGGTTCAATCATCCAGAATTCTGCAAGGTGCCTTGTAGTATTTGAATTTTCTGCACGAAAAGTTGGTCCGAATGTATAAATATCACTAAAAGCCATGGCCGCTAATTCGCCTTCTAATTGTCCGCTTACGGTAAGGTTGGTGCTGCGGCCAAAAAAATCTGCTGCAAAGTTGATAGAGCCGTCTTCATTTTTAGGAGCGGTACCATCTAATGGCAAGGTGGTTACTTTAAACATTTCGCCGGCACCTTCTGCATCACTTGCTGTAATGATGGGGGTATGTAAATAAACGAATCCCTTATCATTAAAAAATTTATGTATGGCAAATGCCAGTGCATGACGCACACGGAATACTGCACTAAATGTATTTGTGCGGAAACGTAAGTGAGCAATCTCCCTTAAAAATTCAAGGCTGTGTTTTTTAGGTTGCAAAGGAAATTTTTCAGCATCACTGTCTCCTAATATTTCTATTTCAGTTGCTTTTAATTCTACTTTTTGGCCCTTACCTAAAGAAGTAATTACTTCACCGGTTGCTTTAATACAGGCACCGGTGGTAAGGCGTTTTAAAAGGGCATCATCAAATTTGCCTAACTCAGCAACTATCTGAATATTATTATTGGTACTGCCATCATTTAAGGCAATAAACTGGTTATTTCTAAATGTACGCACCCAGCCCATTACAGTAGCCTGGTAATTGGCTTTATCTGTAGCCAGTAATTCTTTGACCTTGGTTCTTTTATTAAACATAAATCCTATTTGTGGAGTGCAAAGATAACCACAGATTTTAACGATTGTTCTGATAAGCCTGATTTCTTATACTCCTAATCCAAAATACGAATGATTACATCTTTAAAATAAACCAACAGGCTTACCACTATTGCAGCTACCCATTGCCACCATTTAGGTTTTGGAGAAACGGATTCAAAGTAAAACTCTTTAATTTTTAATTTCATTTTTTTATAGCTTTAAATGTTGCTCTTAATGGTAAATATTAAAACTAGAGACTGTTTCATTTAAAAAGGAAATATTTTCCATCAGTAAAGAGTATAACAGAATTACCGCCCTTGAACGGAGCGTCGCCAATGCAGCTAAATCAGGGCTTTAAGGCCCATTCCCAAAAAAAATTGCATTTTTATCAAAAACGGCGTAATATTGTGGTGGAATCCAACTGATAAGGTTTATCCAATAATTCGCTTCATCAGCTACTCATATTCCATCAATTATAAATTCTCATTTACATTTTCAGATTTTAAGACGGTTTTTTGAAGAAATTATTTTCAACTTTTTATGTACGATATTTCACAACTGAACGACCTGCTCGTTCCTGAATTGCTTGACATTGCAGATGAACTCCATATCTCCAACGCAAAAAAATTAAATAAACAGGACCTGATAGATAAGATCCTGGATAAACAAACCCATATGAGCACAGCAAAACACGAAGAAGAAAAACCCAAACGCAAACGCATTATTAAAGGCGCAGAAAATGCTGCCACAGAAAGCACAACTCCTGCTGCCGAACCTAAAAAAGAGATGGCTAAGCCTAAAAGGCAAGAGGTGGAAAAGAAACAACCGGTGAGAAAACCTGTTGAAGAAGAGGACGAAGAAGAGTTACAACCCATAACTGACGAACAAAGCACTATTCCGGCTGCTATTGCACAAATGTTGCAGGCAGAAGATGAAGTACAACAACCGGAAACACAAATGGAGGAAACTCCAGCACAACAACAATCAAGGCAATTTAGCCAGCGCAGAGATCCACAACCTTCATTTAATATAGAATTTGATGGGGTTATTTTAGGCGAAGGCGTTTTGGAAATGATGCCCGACGGGTACGGTTTTTTACGCAGCAGCGATTATAATTATTTGTCTTCTCCCGATGATATATACGTATCTCCTTCTCAAATAAAATTATTTGGATTAAAAACAGGGGATACGGTTTATGGCAGTGTGCGTCCGCCAAAAGAAGGTGAAAAATATTTTGCCTTATTAAAAGTAGATACGATAAATGGTAAAAGACCCGAAGAAGTAAGAGACCGTGTACCATTTGATTATTTAACGCCACTCTTTCCTTTTGAAAAATTAAACCTTTGTACAAGAGCAGATAATTACAGTACCCGTATAATGGATCTGTTTACGCCAATTGGTAAGGGTCAGCGTGGATTAATTGTTGCCCAGCCAAAAACGGGTAAGACCATGTTGCTTAAAGAGCTGGCCAATGCCATTGCAGAAAATCACCCGGAATGTTATTTAATGATTGTACTGGTTGATGAAAGACCCGAAGAGGTTACTGATATGGAACGCAGCGTAAGAGCCGAAGTAATTGCATCAACTTTTGATGAACCTGCAGATAAACATGTTAAAGTTAGTACCATCGCTTTACAAAAAGCAAAACGTTTGGTAGAATGCGGACATGATGTAGTAATTCTGTTAGATAGTATTACCCGTTTGGCCCGTGCACATAATACTGTTGCACCAAGCAGTGGTAAAGTATTGAGTGGTGGTGTGGAAGCAAACGCCATGCAAAAACCAAAACAGTTTTTTGGTGCGGCACGTAAAATTGAAAATGGCGGATCGCTTACCATTATTGCAACTGCATTAGTTGATACAGGAAGTAAAATGGACGAGGTGATATTTGAAGAATTTAAAGGAACCGGTAACATGGAATTACAACTGGAACGTAAATTATCTAACAGAAGAATTTACCCGGCAATTGATATTGTGGCATCATCCACAAGACGTGACGATCTGTTATTAGATAAAGATACCTTCCAGCGTATGTGGGTATTGCGTAAGCACATGGCCGATATGAACCCTGAAGAAGCGATTAATACTTTGCTGAAGAATATGAAGGGCACAAAAGATAATGCAGAGTTTTTAACGAGTATGAATGGATAAAAACTAATGAATAATTAAAAATGAATAATCAAGCCGTTGAATATTTCAACGGTTTTTTTATTCTTCTTTCGGTGTTAATGGGATAAAGAACATTAATAATCCTGCCAACAACATAGAATAACCTCCAACCAACATAATATAAATTGTTTCACCTTTAAAAAAATGTTTGCTGATATAACCTAACAAAAAAGCTGCCGTTACCTGTGGTATTACTACCGAAAAACTAAACACAGCAAAATAAGTCACCATTTTTTCTTCGGGTGCAATACTGCTGATGATATTATAAGGAATATTTGAAATGCTACTCCATGCAATACCAATAAAGGTAAAGGAAAAAAACAGCAGCCATTTATTTTGTATAAAATAAATAAGGAACAAGCCTGCGCCGCCAATCAGCAATGCAACAGCATGTATTTTTTCTTTGGTAAATTTTTTTAATAATGCCGGTATGACAAAAGCCAAAAAAGCAGCAAGTGTACTGTAAAAAGCAAAGCAAATACCTACCCAGGTAATACCTTGTTCAAAAGCCGGGCTATCTGCATCGGTGCTGTTGAATATGTAACGGGTAATAACCGGCGTGGCATAAATCCACAATGCAAATAAAGCCAGCCAGGTAAAAAACTGTACTATAAAAAGCGGGAATAAATGTTTTACAATCTTTATCATCATCATAAATGTAGTTACTTTGTAATTATTAAATGCCTGTACAAAAACTTACCATAGAACAATTTTTACAACTGGCACAACAGCATCCCGTTTTTGATGTACGCAGCCCGGGCGAATTTATTCATGCTCACATTCCGGGAGCCATAAGCCTGCCCTTATTTACTGATGAAGAAAGAAAAATTGTTGGTACCGCATATAAACAACAAAGTAAACAGGCGGCCATAAAATTGGGGCTGGATTTTTTTGGGGTAAAGATGAAGAAAATGGTAGAGGAAGTGGAAGCCACAGTTGGCGGTTGGCAGTTGGCAGTTGGCAAAAAACAGTCTGCAAATGAAAGTGAACTATTTAATTCAGAAAAGAACCAATTGCCAACTGCCAACTGCGTACTGGTTCATTGCTGGCGTGGTGGTATGCGTAGTGCAGGCGTTGCCTGGTTATTAGATTTATACGGTTTTAAAGTTTATACACTTGTTGGTGGTTATAAAGTGTATCGCAAATGGGTGCTGGCACAATTTGAGCAACAATACAATTTTAAAATAATTGGTGGTTATACCGGCAGTGGTAAAACATTTGTGTTACATGAATTATCAAAACAGCAAAAACAAATAATAGATTTAGAAGGCCTGGCCCATCACAAAGGTTCTGCATTTGGTGCTTTGGGTGAATTGCCACAACCTACACAGGAAATGTTTGAGAATTTGCTGGCAGAACAGTTGTCAGGTGTTAGTATTAAGTTGACAGAAGAATATTCTCTTACTAACAACTATCATCTGTCATCTGCCATCTATTTAGAAGATGAGAGCCAGCGCATCGGTAACCTGCAAATCCCAATGCCGCTTTGGTACACCATACGTAAATGCCCGGTTTATTTTTTAGATATTCCTTTTGAAGAACGGCTGAATTATTTAACTGAAGAATACGGGAAGTTTACAAAAGAGCAATTGGTTAACGCCATCATCCGCATACAAAAACGCCTTGGCGGACTGGAAACAAAAAATGCTGTAAATCACCTGTTAGAAAATAGTTATAAGGAATGTTTCCGCATTTTATTAACGTATTACGATAAATGGTACGAAAAGGGCCTGTATAACAGGGAAAATATTACCTCATTATTAAATAAAATACCCTGTTCCGGCGTTGATACTTCGATCAATACCCAAAAAATATTAGCATGCCATACCGTAACAGTTTAAAGATTATCATATTACTGTTGTTGCCTTTTTCGGCTTTTACACAGTCTTTGGCCGAAAGAGATGTAACCGGCCTTTGGAAAGGGTTCATGTACAATGATACTACTCAACAAAATTACCGTTACGAAATTGCCATCAGCGAAAGCAAAGGAAAATTGTTTGGCTACTCCCACACCTATTTTATTTTAGGCGATAAAGAATATCATGGTGTAAAAAAATTAAAAGTAAAAAGAGAAGATGATAAGATAATTACAGAAGAAACAGAGTTGATTGTTAATAACTATCCCATCCCTCCGGCAAAAGGTGTGTACCAGCTCAATACATTAATACTACAGATAAAAGATACGGTGATGATATTAAGCGGTGGTTATAAAACCAACCGTACAAGAAATTTCCGGCCGCTTACCGGTTATGTGCATGTAGAGCGAAAAAATGATTACAAGCAAAGTGCATTGGTGCCGCATTTACAGGAACTGGGCCTTGCAAAAAATTTATCTTTCTTAAAAGAAGAGAATGCGCCGGCCGAAGCAACAATGGTAACATTAAAACCAATGCCTTCGGCAGAAGAAGAAAAATTAATTGTGGCTGCAGCAAAAAAAGAACAGCCTGTAAGTATTATTAAACAAACAACAGCACCGGTTGTTAAAGAAACTACTATTGCAAAACCAGAGCCGACTAAAGCAGATCCCCCGGTTGTAGCAAAACAGGAAATACCAAAACCAAAGGAAACAGTTGTTGTTAAACCTGCCCCTGAAAAAGTTAATGAACCGGTAGTTGGCAAAACAGTACCTGTAAAAAAACCTGATGTGGTGGTTGCTAAACCGGCAGAGCCTGTTATTACCAAAACACCTCCTGTTAAAGTTGCAGACCCGGTGGTTATTGCAAAACCTGTACCCCCGCCGGTAAAAAAGTCAGAGCCTGTTGACCCTACTGCGGCAACTGATATTGGTAAAAGAAAAATTGAAAACCTCCAGGCTTTATATTTTAAATCGGATAGTTTGCAGTTAACCTTGTATGATAATGGTGAAGTAGATGGCGATACGGTAAGTGTAGTAATGAACGGTAAAGTGATAATGCCAAAAGTTGGCTTGAGCACTAATGCTGTTAGAAAAACAATTTATACACAGGAAGTTGGTGATAGTATACAACTAATAATGTATGCCGAAACACTCGGAAGCCTGCCACCCAATACAGGTTTATTAATTGTATATGACGGATCAGACCGTTACGAAATAAGATTTAGTGGCGATATGCAAAAAAGTTCGGCAATTGTTTTTAGAAGACGAAAAGACTAGCCAAGGGCTTATAAAAATCAGTATCCCTAACTTAGCGGTATGAATGAAATTAAGCTCACCCAATATTCTCATGGTGCAGGATGTGGTTGTAAAATAGCCCCGAAAATTCTGGATGAAATTTTAGCCAGCAATCTTGCAATGCCCGACAATGCAAATTTAATTGTGGGCAATCACAGTAAAGATGATGCGGCGGTATATAATTTAGGAAATGGAACTGCATTAATCTCCACCACCGATTTTTTTATGCCCATTGTTGATGATCCATATGAGTTTGGACGTATTGCATCTGCCAATGCTATAAGTGATGTATACGCCATGGGCGGAAAACCGGTTTTAGCAATTGCTATTTTAGGTTGGCCCATAAATGTTTTACCTCCTGCTGTTGCACAAAAAGTAATTGAAGGCAGCAGAAGCATTTGTAAAGAAGCCGGCATTCCATTGGCGGGCGGGCATAGTATCGATTCGCCTGAACCCATTTTTGGATTGGCAGTAAACGGATTGGTACCCATCGAAAACATCAAACAAAATAACCGGGCCGCAGCAGGCAACATATTATTTTTAACCAAACCATTAGGTGTAGGTATTTTAACAACGGCAGAAAAAAAGGGAATACTGCAGGAACAACACGTGGGAGTAGCCGCCAAACAAATGATGCAGTTAAATAAAGTTGGGGAAGCGTTGGGGAAAATAAAAGGTGTTACCGCAATGACGGATGTTACCGGTTTTGGATTACTTGGCCATCTGATAGAAATGGCCGAAGGCAGCGGCTTAAGTGCTGTAGTTGATTTTGAAAAAGTACCGTTGATAATTAAGGATATAAAATTGTATGTAGATCAAAAATCGATACCCGGTGGTACCAGCCGCAACTGGGATAGTTATGGTGAAAAGATTGGCCCTTTAAGTGATTTTGAAAAAGCAATGCTGGCCGACCCACAAACCAGTGGTGGATTATTAATTGCTGTGGATGTAAATGCAGTAGAACAAGTGAAAAATATTTTACTGCAAAACGGGTTAGAAAAATTTACAACACCAATTGGATACTTAACAGCTAAGCAAAATAAAATTGTTACCGTAAGTATCTAGGCTCTGTTTATTAAATACAGGCTTTAGTTGAAAACACATTTAATGTTACTAATTTTCTTTGCTTTAATCTCCTCATTGTACCCCTTTAGGGGATAGGGGTAAATGCATCAATTTTTTTCGCCAGTTTTTTGTCCTTATCGGTTACAATATCTCCGGCATCGTGGGTGCTTAACCAAATCTCCACTTTATTATACACGTTTGTCCAAAGCGGATGATGATCCATTTTTTCTGCTTCAATGGCAACCCTTGTCATAAATGCAAATGCCTCAGAAAAATTTTTGAATTCAAATTTTTTATAGAGGGTATTGTTTTTTTCTTCCCACATAAAGATTAATTGATAATGGTTTAATTAATAATGGATAATGTGTTTGCTTCGAAGCAGCATTAGATCGTAAATACCTTATACAATTTGAACAGAAAAATTATCCATTATCCACTAATAAATTATCCATTCAAAATATAAGATGCTGTTTATGCTTTATTTTTTCAGTTGTCATTTCATTTACCAACTGCACACCCGGTAACGATTTAACAGATTGCATCAAAGCTTTTAACTCATCGTTAGTTACCGCTTCGCCTTTCAGCAACCATAAAAAATCGAGGTGTTTAAATTCGGGCAATAAATATTCACCGTCAAACTGGTTGTTGTATAAATAATTTATCAGACAGGTGGAGGGCACAGCATATTCATACACAGAAAAAAAATATTTACGTAGTTTTTTGGTCAGCTGAATTTCAAAATCGTTATTTATACGGAAATCAAAACCCAGTATCTGGTTTAACTGCCAGCAAAACTGGTAATCTTTAATGGGTGCAACAATACCTAACAACAAAGAGTCTTCAAAAAACTCCTGTGCCAGGGTTTCGTTATCTATTTTAAGTTTCATGCTTTATTTCGAAGAGAATTAAAAAACAATATCAAATACAAGTTCCTCATTACCTCTTTTTACTTTTACTTTGGTAGCTTCGCCTTTATTAAACTTACCTAATGCACCCATATAACTTTGCACATCTGTAAATTTAATATCGCCTAATTGAACAATTACATCACCGGCCTTAATTCCCACTTTCTGTGCAATTTTTCCTTCACTCACACCATCTACTCTAACGCCACTTGCGCTGTAAGTGTAATCGGGCATAATACCCAGTGTTACTTTAAAACTGCTTTTCCCCATCGAAACTGCTTCTCTTGTTTTGGCAAAAGGCAGTTTGCCTTTTTTATTGGCAGCGTCCACTACATTATAAACATATTTTACTATCTGCAACTCTCCGTCATAATTTATTTTGTTGGCATCATCACTTGGTTTGTGGTAATCGCTATGTACACCAGTAAAGAAAAACAATACCGGAATATCTTTCCTGTAAAAAGAAGTATGATCACTTGGGCCACTTCCGCTGCTATCGAATTTTATAGTAAAGAATTTATCTTTTTCGGTAAGTAATTGTCCCCATACAGGCGATGTACCATAACCACCAATGGTAAGCCCATGTGTACTGTCGCTAAGGCGGCCCACCATATCCATATTTATCATATAATTGGCTGTACTTAAATTAATGGTTGGATGTTCGGTAAAATATTTACTGCCAAACAAACCCAACTCCTCTCCCGAAAAAGAAATAAACAGGTAATTATTATTTTTAAATTTAGATGCTTTTAATAATTTACTCATTTCAATAAGCGCTGCTGTACCGCTTGCATTATCATCGGCTCCATTGTGAATTTGCGGAGTGGTGCCGGTAAATAAAGAATTATGATCTTCCCCATACCCCAAATGATCGTAATGTGCACCAAGGATGATGGTGTTGGCTGCACTATTGTCTACAAAGCCAATTACATTGTGTCCCATCCTTTTTTTATCGCCGATAT
This sequence comes from Ferruginibacter sp., assembly GCA_043757165.1. Lineage (GTDB taxonomy): Bacteria > Bacteroidota > Bacteroidia > Chitinophagales > Chitinophagaceae > Ferruginibacter. The sequence continues at coordinate 29,380 of JAYVPT010000054.1, read as the reverse complement.
CTACTTTTAATTTTATATCCTGTGTGGCTGTTTCATCATACAAATATTTTTTCTTTACCTCAGGGGTTACATACAGCACCGGAATTTTTACCAGGTCTGATTTTGCTTTTGGTTCAAATTTTAACTCGTCATTTATTGCAGAAGTATTGTAAATAATTAAAGCCGTGGCACCCTTTGCCGCAACATCATTCACTTTTACTTTAATGGCATCGGTTAAATCAAAATGCGGATTATTTTTATTCTCTTCCAGTTTTTCTTTTAAATCCCAAAACCAAACCGTACCACTTTCTCTTAATGCAATGGATGGTGCAGCTTCTAGAGAACCGTTTGGAGAAAATATAAACGGAAAATATTCTTTCTCCACATCGAGGTCGAACCCGTTAATAATTAAATGTGAGGAGGGATTAATTCGTTTGCCTTCGTTTACTTCAAATTCCTGTATAAAATTTCCATTATCACCTTTTGCAGCCAGGCCGGCTTTTGCAAATTCATTGCTGATGTATTCGTATGCCAGTTTTTCCCCGGCACTTCCTGTTCTTCTTCCTTCCAGTTTATCATCAGCCAGGTAACCAATATGTGTCTGAAGGTTGGTTAAAATAACTTTATCCGCTTTTTTTAATTTTTGTGCAGAGGCAAACTGGACTGTTAATATAATAAGCCAAACAATACGTTTCATATTAAATATTTGTTGAGATATGGCAAAGTTAATTCAGCTAATTGCTAATCCGGTAAATTGTATGTCAAATTATTTGCCAAATTATATATTTGCAACTGAACGACAGAAAAATACAAATGTTTTATCCGTGTTAATTCATGTAATCTGTTGCAGCCCTCCTTGTTTCTCATTTCGTAACCACAAACCATCAAATGCCGTTAATTTTGCAGTCCATTTTAGTTTGACAAAAAAGATAAACATAGCGTTAGTAGGCAATCCCAACAGTGGAAAAAGTTCACTTTTTAATGTATTGACAGGATTAAACCAAAAGGTGGGTAATTTTCCCGGTGTTACGGTAGATAAAAAAACCGGCATAACCACAATTGCCCCTGGCGTTGATGCGCTGCTTATTGATCTTCCGGGAACATACAGTTTATATCCTAAACGTGCCGATGAATGGGTGGCTTATAAAGTATTGCTAAACCAGGATGAAACCGTAAAGCCAGACATGGTATTACTGGTGGCCGATGCCAGTAACCTTAAACGTAACCTGTTATTCTGCTCACAAATAATTGATTTAAAAATTCCGGTGGTGGTGGCACTTACCATGATGGATTTGGCCAATAGCAAAGGGACTCAAATTGATATACCCGGCCTGGAAAGAGAATTGGGCGTGCCCATTGTACCAATAAATCCACGAAAAAATAAAGGCATCCTGCCGCTTAAAAAAACATTGGAGCTGGCCATAGAAAAAATAGATCAGATACCTCCAAGAGATTTTATTGATACCAATGCATTGGCAGCTGCGCCGATAAATGCAATAAAAAATCTTCTTCCACATATTAGTAACTACAGGGCCATACATTATTTAATCAATCATGAAAATTTTTTATTGGATGATGTAACACAGCAACTGATAGAAAATATTGAAATAGAAAATAAATTCAATCCCACTAAAACGCAGGCTGAAGAAATAATGCAGCGTTACGGACGTATCAAGCATATTATGCAGCAAACTGTTGTGGAAAGCGATCCGCTGCAAAAAGCATTATTAACTGAAAGGTTAGATGATATTTTATTGCACCGATATTGGGGCTATATAATTTTACTATCGGTATTGTTTCTCTTATTTCAAAGTGTGTTTTGGATTGCAACATTCCCGATGGATGGCATTGAATGGACTTTTGGTAAACTGGGAGGTTGGCTGGGTAATAATTTACCACAGGCATGGTGGAGCGATCTTTTTATTAATGGCGTTGTTGCCGGCCTTAGCGGTATAATGGTTTTTATACCGCAGATAATGATTTTATTTGGGTTGATAACCATTTTGGAAGACAGTGGCTATATGGCACGTATAAGTTTTTTAACCGATAAGTTGATGCGTAAAGTAGGGCTTAACGGAAAAAGTGTAATGCCCATGATCAGCGGCTATGCCTGCGCTGTGCCTGCCATTATGAGTGCAAGAAATATTGAAAATAAAAAAGAACGGCTGCTTACAATAATGATTACGCCACTGATGAGTTGCAGTGCAAGGCTGCCGGTGTACACTATTTTAATTTCATTAATCATTCCTTCTAAATTATATTTTGGCTTTTTAAGTTTGCAGGGTTTGGTAATGATGTGCCTGTATTTATTGGGTACTGTAATGGCGCTAATTGTATCGTGGGTGATGAAATGGTTTATTAAAAGTACCGAACGCAGCTTTTTTATTTTGGAGCTACCGGTTTACCGTGGCCCAAGATGGAAGAATGCTATTACCACCATGATAGAAAAAGCAAAAATATTTGTGTTTGATGCCGGTAAAGTGATAATGGTAATAAGTTTATTATTATGGGCATTAAGTACATATGGCCCTGCAAAAAAAATGCAGGCAGTAACCATTAAATACAAACAATTAATTGCCAATAATCCACAACAGGCAAACGAATTAAATAAGCAACGCAAAACAGAATTGTTACAAAATTCTTTTGCCGGTACCTTGGGAAAAGCTATTGAACCGGTAATACACCCATTGGGTTACGACTGGAAAATTGGTATTGCTTTAATTACTTCTTTTGCAGCAAGAGAAGTTTTTGTAGGTACCATGGCCACTTTATATAGTGTGGGCGAAGATGCTGATGCCAATAACAGCACCCTGCGTCAAAAAATGGCTGCTGCCGTACGTTCCGATGGTACTAAAGTTTATGACCTTGCAACCGGATTATCTTTATTGGTTTTTTATGTACTGGCCATGCAGTGTATGAGTACCCTTGCCATAGTAAAACGGGAAACCCGTAGCTGGAAATGGCCCGCTATTCAATTGGCATATATGACAGGGCTGGCGTATTTTTTAAGTTGGCTGGTATATTTTATTGTAAAATAAAAAATCCCAATTCTTAGCTGGGATTTCTATTAAATTTATTTCTAAAATTATTACCAATCCACCGCATAACTGATCTTGTTTTTTACCTGCGGATATATTTTACGGTATAATTCATTTAATACATCTTCTTTACGGGGTTCATTATAACGGCTGTTATTTATCAGCGCCCAGTCGTTGTTACTTAAGGCACGGCTGTCGCCACTATAAGTAGCATGTTCTTCTTCCCACCTGTAATCATCACTGTAAGTATTATAGCTTATATTTCTTCGGCTGGCAACATCGGTAATGCTTACGTCCATCTGGCCACGGGCCGTAAAACTTTGTTTAGAAATATTAATAGTTGCATATACTGTTTTATAAATCGTTTTACCGCTGGTGTCTCTGCCTGATTCAATTTGCTGGCTCACATTACGGCTGTAATTGTATGCTGTTGGACGTGGTATATCCATATTGCGTAAGGTTAAATCAACCACCCAATCCGGTGGTACATTGTCACGCCTGGCTTCCCATTCGGTAAAAAATTTTGCTGGGTAACGGCCGGCATATTTACCGCCCAGCTCACGTATTAATGTTTGCTGAAAATATTCGTTACTGTAATTATAACCGGTATTGCCCCAGCCACTGTTAAAGAAAAATGAATTATCCTGCACAGGGTTTATCACTACATTAATAATAGCATTTTGGTAAGCCTCATCCATTTTTGATTTGGCGTCTTTAAAACCAGGCACCCATTTATCTGCTTTTTTAAAATAACTGTAAGCTTTCTTTGAATTATCTCTTCCGTTGTTTGCCAGTAATAAATCAGCCTGTTGATAATAATCTTCTGCAGCATTCTGTTTTGCATCGTAAATATCATTTTGATAATTAACAGCGTTTACCAAACGGCTGGCGCCATCGGCATTATTTACAGCTTCATACATTCTTTGCAGTGTACTGTATTCCTCCAAAATTTTATCCCAACGGCCGATCTCTTTATAATTTTTATAAGTATTTATTTTTTTAAGATGATTTTGCTGAACACGTGCATACACTTCAGGAAGCGCTTTAACCGCATCTTCATCATTGCTGTGTTTGTTTAATTTTTTAACAATATCAAACAGGGTTTTGTCTTCATCGCCTCTTGATAAATAATCTTTACTGGTTTTACAAGATGCCAGTAAAAACAAGGTAACAGTAATAAGTAAAAGCCTTTTCATAATATAGTTCCTCCTTTACTTATAATACGCAAAGCCAGTGCCACCGGGATAAAAAATAACAGTTGTTACAAATACTTTAACACTTATCTGTTAAAATACTGCCACAATAAAGCAGATATATTTTTCGCCAGCATCCAGGCTTCATTACTATCACCCCAGCTCATGTCTTTATTATTTTTTGTAAAGATGCTGAAGATATAGGGCTGCTTTGCCATTACCAGCAAAACTTCACTGCGGCTGGCATCTACACAACCATTTTTACTGGCTACAAAAACATCGGGTGGAATTTGAGATATGGCCTGTTCATCCCAAAAATTACGGCCCAGTAAACGGATCATTTTTTTAGAAGCACTGTCACTTAAAATTGTTCCGTTATAAATTTTTTCCATCAGCGTAGCCATTTCGTATGGTGTGGTTTGGCCCCAGCCGTATTGAGTACGGTTATTCTCTCTTCCTGCAGTTCTGGAATTTACCCTTGTGCTTTTAAAACCGGCGCTGTCTAATATTTCATTTATCCTTGCTCCGCCACCGGCCAGTTTTTGCAACCAAAGGCTTGCGGTGTTATCGCTTGTGGTAAGCATCAGCATAATAACTTTTGCCATTTCTATTTTGGCAGTATCTTTTAAATTAGCTGTAACATCAAAACTGCTGTATGCAAGTGAATCACGGTAAATTAATTGCTGATGGTAATCAAAAGCTTTTTTTTCTATCTTATCCATTATACCAATGAGTATGGAAATTTTTACAATACTTGCTGTTGGGAAAACAGTATCTGCATTTATAGCAACTGTTTTATTGGTGTACAGGTTTTTAATGTAAACTCCCACATCTCCATTAAAACCATTCAATAGTTCAGCTACTTTGGCTTGTAATTTTTTATCTGTTTTTTGGCCATTTACAACAACAGCAAAACAGCAAAAAATGAGAACGGCCAATAAATATTTTTTCATAATTGTGGGTTTCTTCAATAAATCTACTTAAAAAAGAATAACTGTTTCTTTTTTTGCTTTTTCACGAATTAAAAAGTAAAAATAAATTTAATGTGAACCTCAAAGCTGTTAAAAAAGGCGCCATTCAACCTCAAAATTTTGCCATTTATACATTTAATCAAAAAATTTAACTATTCTTAAAACAGATAAAAGCCTTTACTATATTGGTTTTTAGGCAAAACAGGCTAATAGTCACCGCCCACTACTGTAAAAAATATGGTATTATGTGTTGCATAGTACTAAAATATTTCTATCTTTGTGATGTGATAAGGGAAAACCGGTTTTCAATATCACAAAAAAGTATAGCCATGAATAAATTATTTTTCGCACAGATCTTCGCAACCCCCTCTCCTGCAGGAGAGGGCTGGGGTGGGGTAAAAACATTGAAGCCATGAACATTGATAACACAGCCAGCCAGATGCGGAAAGGAGTTCTGGAATTCTGTATCCTTTCTGTAATTCAGCAGGGAGAAGCGTATCCCTCGGATATTATTGATAAAATGAAGGCCGCCAATTTTAATTTGTTGGAAGGTACCTTATATCCACTTCTTACCCGATTAAAAAATGCAGAATTCTTAACCTACCGTTGGGTGGAAAGTAACAGTGGCCCGCCACGTAAATATTTTTCACTTACCGAAAAAGGTGCTGCCTTTTATAAAGAACTGGATGCCACCTGGAATGAACTTGCCAATGCAGTAAAGGCAGTAACTGACGAAAACACTAATCACTTTAACAACAACTTCAACAATCCTTAATAAACAAAAAGTATAGCCATGATTTGCTTTTTAAGACCATCAACTAACGAAACAAAAAATTAAAGCCATGAAACAAGTAATCAATATCAATTTCCAGGGCCGGGTGGTACCAATAGAAACCACCGCCTTTGAAATACTAAAAAATTACACCGACAGCCTCAACCGTCATTTTGTTAATGAGGAAGGTAAAGAAGAGATCATCAACGATATTGAAAGCCGTATTGGTGAACTCTTTCAGGAGCGGTTAAAAAAAGGCGCCACCTGTATTACTGATGATGATGTAAACGCTATCATTAACAGTATTGGCCGCCCAGAAGATTTTGAACCAATGGATGATGCCCAGCCAGGTAATTCGGCCGGTTCTTCTTCATCTTCTAATACTGCTCAACAGGAATCTGCAAATACTTATACCACAAGCGGCCATAAGCGCCTGTTTAGAGACGAGAACAATAAAGTATTGGGCGGTGTTTGTGCCGGTTTAGCTAATTACTTTAATGTTGACATTGTTGTGGTACGTGTAATATTTGCAATACTGTTTTTTGCCTTTGGTTTTGGTTTATTGCCTTACATTATTATGTGGGTGGCAGTGCCAAGTAGTTCAACCACTCAAATTGGTAGTGCTAAAAAAAAATTATTCCGGGATGGCGATGATAAAATGATTGCCGGCGTGTGTAGCGGTATAGGAAATTATTTTGGCATTAATCCATGGATACCAAGAGTATTATTCCTGCTTCCTTTTCTTTCTTTTCTATCACGTTGGGGACATTGGGGGGGCTTTTGGGATTTTGGTGATGTGATCCGTTTTACTTTTAGTCCTACTTCATTAATAGTGTATATTATTTTATGGATAGTAATTCCTGAAGCTATAACCACGAGCGAAAAACTGGAAATGAAAGGGGAAAAAGTAGATATTGATTCTATTAAACATTCTGTGATGGAGGAAATGAAAGGTGTGGGCAAAAAAGCAGAAAAATTTGGTAAAGAAGCGTCAAGCGTAATAACTGAAAAAGCAAAAACCGTATCAAGCGATGTGCAGAATTTTGGCAGGCGCAACCGTGGCGGATTGGGAAATGTAATTGCCATGATAGCTAAAATATTTGCCTACTTTATAATTGGGTGTGTATGTATTGCACTTTTGGGTGCGCTGATTGGTTTAATAGTAGGTGCTGTTAAAGTTTATCCACTTAAAGATTATTTACTGCTGGGTGGTTGGCAAAATGTTTTTGCATTGGGAACATTATTTTTCTTTATAACAATTCCGGTAATAGGTATTATCATCTGGCTAATCAGAAAGTTAACCAGGTCAAATACAAACAGCAGATTTTTGCGACTAACTTTTATCAGTTTATGGATTATTGGTTGGGCAAGTATGATCTGCCTCGTTTCTTCTTTAAACAATGAATTCAGTTACAGGAGTAAATTACAAGATGAAAATATAGAAATCAGTAATCCAAAAGTTGGGAAACTGGTACTTACCACTTCGACACCATTTGAAAAAATGCGTACAAGATATCGCTGGTCAAGATTCGATTCTTTTGAAGATTTTATAAATGAAGACACCATGTATCTTCAGAACATAAGAGTGGATTTTATAAAATCTCCTGATGATAGTTTTCATGTATCAATGTTAAAAGAAGCAAGAGGTTATTCTACTGTAAATGCCAATCAATTAGCCAACAAGATCATCTATAATATAAAGCAGATAGATAGCCTGCTTGTATTTGATAAAGGTATTGCGGTAAACAAAACAGATAAAATAAGAAACCAGAACCTATTGGTTACTGTATATGTACCCATTGGCAAGCAGGTAAGGGTTAACAGTAATTTCGAAAGGAAACTATTCTTTACCGGTCACTTTTTTAGCATTGGATTTAGCGATAGAGAAGATAATAATGATTATCAAGATTCAAGATGGCAGAGTGATGTGGATTATATAATGAAAGAAGACGGACTTTATACATTAACAGGAAAAAAAGCAGATGGATGGAACGACAGAAACCGGAATTCAAAAAACAGGGAGAATCAAAGAAATTCTAATAACGGTGATAACTACCGCTATAATGAGTATGATAAAAAAGCAGACTCTTTAAGAAGGATTCAGGATAAAAAAAATCAATTTAAGTTAGATTCATTAGATAGAGAACAAAAGAAAATAGACAGTATAAAAGATAAATTAGAAAACAGCACCAGTACAGATCCTGAGCCAGGGCCAATAAGTTCAGCAATAATGCCCACAGGCTTTAATATTTTGCCAAACATTTATTAAAATAGTTTCGATAGTTGAGTTGAAGTTGAAACACAAAGGTCCTGCCGTTACTGGCGGGACTCTTTTTCAAAAAAATTTTTAACCTGACCAAAATTATCAGCCATGAAAAAAAGGAACCCGTTTTTAACTGCCATCTTATTAACCCTGTTAATTTCAACTGCATGTCATTTTCATCATGGCAACAGGAGAACAGTAAGGGTAAATAATGGTAACACCTCTTTAAAAATTGAATACTGTGGTGAAGTTTTTTTTAATGCCGATGAAACGGCTATTGAAGAAATTTCACCCGACGGATATGTGAAGTACAAAAGAAATGGAAGGCGTTTTATTGCCGAAAGTGATGAAGATGGGAACATTTCTTATAAATTATATAATGGCAACAATTACCTGAATTATAATGACGATAACGCTAAAGAATTTATAACCGATGCTGTAAAAGAAATAGCAGAGCATTGCAAAAGGTAACAGTAAAATTTATACACCGTAAACTTTTGTAACAAATGCCCGTTTTTAAGCTAACACCAAAATACATTGCTGCTTCTTTTTTGGCAGTATTTTTCAGTTTCTTTTTTCATGAATTATTTCATTGGCTTGCCGGCGAAATGCTGGGTTATAAAATGACAATGACATTAAACAGTGTTAACCTTGCTGAAGGGCAATATCTGAAAGGCTGGCACGAACATTTTGTAAGTGCTGCAGGCCCTTTTTTTACAATACTGCAGGCAATTGTTATTTATAAAATTATGCAACATAATAAAAACCTGTTGTTATATCCTTTTCTCTTTTTTGCATTATACATGAGGGCTTTAGCCGGACTATTGAATTTTATAAACTTAAATGACGAAGGCAGAATAAGTAAAAGCTTGGGGCTGGGCCCGTTTACTTTATCAATATTTGTTTGTGCCTTATTATTATTTTTAGTTGCCCGGGTTTCTAAACAAAATAATTACAGTAAAAAATTTCAATGGATAAATATACTGCTTGCCATGCTTTTTAGTTCGGCTATAATTCTTACCGACCAGTTTTTTCATGTAAAGATCATTAATTAAGGGAAAGCTGTAGTATAAGTCCCGTAAAATATATTTTCTACGTTTTATAGCTATCATAATAATAATATGGCACCGCTATTATGTATCCTTAGCATATAAATACGCCTGTGGTTTTTTCTGCCGTAAAAAGATTGCCTACCTTTGCAGTCAACTAATATTAAACAAAAATTGCTTTAATGAAAAATACTCCTTTTACAGAAAAACACATTGCACTTGGTGCAAAAATGGCCGAGTTTGCAGGTTATAACATGCCTATCTCTTACAGTGGTATTAATGACGAGCATGCAGCGGTAAGAAATAATGCCGGGGTTTTTGATGTAAGCCATATGGGAGAATTTATTTTAAAAGGCGATAATGCACTGGATCTTATTCAAAGAGTAACCACAAATGATGCATCAAAATTAACCAATGGCAAAGCACAGTACAGTTGCCTGCCCAACAACGATGGCGGAATTGTAGATGATCTGTTGGTGTATTGCATAGAAGAAAATAAAGTGTACATGCTGGTGGTAAATGCCAGTAATATTGAAAAGGACTGGAACTGGATTCAGCAATTCAACACCAACGCAGTAGAAATGCATAACATTTCCGACAAAACCTGTTTGCTTGCCATACAAGGCCCCAATGCAATAAAGATATTACAACCATTAGCAGAGATGGATATTATGAATTTAAAATATTACACTTTTACAAAAGGAACATTTGCCGGAGTGGAAAATGTTTTAATAAGTGCTACAGGTTATACCGGAGCTGGTGGTGTTGAAATTTATTTTGAGGATATGGATGGTGACGCCGATAAAATTTGGAATGCCATTTTTGAAGCCGGAAAATCAGCAGGTATAAAACCAATTGGCCTTGGTGCAAGAGATACGCTAAGATTGGAAATGGGTTTTTGTTTATATGGCAACGATATTAATGATACCACATCTCCACTTGAGGCCGGGCTTGGCTGGATAACAAAATTTACCAAAGACTTTACCAACAAAGCTTTTTTTGAAAACCAAAAGTTAAAAGGAGTTGCCAAAAAACTGGTGGGTTTCGAGATGCTGGAAAGAGGAATTGCCCGCCACGATCATGAGATAAAAGATTTTGAAGGCAATGTAATTGGTAAGGTTACATCAGGTACACAATCTCCTTCATTGGGCAAGGCAATAGGAATGGGCTATGTTGATACTAAATATACAACCATCAACAGCGAAATCTACATCAGTATAAGAAATACTTTATTAAAAGCAAAAGTGGTGAAAATGCCTTTTGTGTAACCCCTATCCCTAAAGGGGTAAAAGCGTATGACAAAAATCCATCTTACTACTTTTATTGCAGCACCAATTGAACGGGTTTTTAATTTAAGCCGCAGCATAACCCTGCATAAAATTTCCGCCACGGATACCAAAGAAGAAGCAATTGCCGGTGTAACATCGGGCTTAATTAATTTAAATGAAACAGTTACCTGGCGTGCCTGGCATTTTTTTAAAACAAGGCAGCATACTTCAAAAATATCTGCTATGGAAATACCTGTTCATTTTGTGGATGAAATGGTAACAGGAGATTTTAAAAGCTTTTACCATGAACATTATTTTAAACCGGTTGATAACGGTACTATAATGATTGATATCTTGACCTTTGAAACTCCTTATGGTTTTATTGGCCGCTGGTTTAATAAACTTTATTTAAAAAGCTATTTGGAAAAATTTCTCATAAAAAGAAACTACGTAATAAAAGAATACGCCCAAACAGAAAAGTGGAAAGCAATATTGAATTAAATTTGACCCCGATGCAAACAACTAAACCAACACTAAATACCTGTTTATCCCCGGCTTTATTAAATCTCTATGATTTAAAAAACGCCGTTGTGGTTATCATTGATGTTTTCAGGGCCACTTCAACTATTGCATCGGTTTTAAAGAATGGCGCCAAATGCATTATCCCTGTTGATACTGTTGCCAAAGCAATTATAATAAGCAAAAAGATTGATGCCATTGCTGCAGGCGAACGAGACGGGCAAATTGCAGAAGGTTTACAACATGGCAATTCTCCCTTGGAATACAGCAGGGAATTTATTGAAGGAAAAACACTGGTGCTCACCACCACTAATGGTACCAAATTATTACAAATGGCACTGGATAATAATGCAGATACAATTATCAGCGGCTCATTCCCTAATCTTTCTTCAGTATGTAAATTTTTAATAGCACAAAATAAAAACGTGGTGTTAGGCTGTGCCGGATGGAAGGACCGGGTGAATATAGAAGATACTTTATTTGCCGGAGCGGTTATCAGCAAAATAAAAGAACACTTTACCATTCATTGCGACAGCTCATTAACTGCCGAGCTGCTTTACGAAACCAATAAACATGATATTGTTGGTTTTGCACCAAAGCTTACACACTATCATCGCCTGGTTGACAGGTTTGGATTGATAGAAGATATAAACTTTTGTTTAACTCCAGATGTGGCAGATGTGCTTGTGATATATGAAGATGGCAAATTGGTAAATAAAAGCTCCTGTTAAATTTTATATTTCATAATATTCTTCCTGCTGAAATAGTTCCCAATTAGACATTTTTCTTCAAAAACTTCTCTTTTACAAACCAAATGTCGCCGCTTTTCCTTTACTTTTGTAAATTGCCCTTTTCAGAATGGGTTTAGGCAGAAAAACCCTGCTCAAATCTGAAATCTCAACCCGGCAATCTAAAATTACCGATGGCATTATCCCACCTTATTAAATACGTGTACAATAATGGCTCTGATGAAGTGATCCGCCGCGGAAAAAAAATCCAGTCGATGGGCTTTGTTGAGCTGGTAGAGCATGATCAGTTGATGGGCAGTGTGGTGTTTCGTGTAAAAGACGATAGCTACAGCACTTTTTATAAAGTATATATTCAAAAATATGCCGACCCTAAAAGTATTTCGGTACGCTGTGCCTGCCCTTATAATTTAGGAGATATTTGCCGCCACGAAGCCGCAGCAATGCTTCGTTTGCAGGAAATGGTGGATAAAAATATGCTGGGTAATACAGTAATGCAGTACAACCAGCGCCACACTGTTGCCAAAATGAAATTTATAGAGTTGAAAATGATAAAACTCTTTTCATCTCCCGGTATTTATGAACAGGCAGAAAATATTTTACGGGCTGCAAAAGCCAATATCTTAAAAGCAGCAGATGAAAGGGTGGAAGCGGAACTGGAATATGACGGCCAAACTTTTCCATTAGTACTTCAAAAAAATGATGAGCGTAATTTTGATACTTCCTGCAGGTGCAGCGAAACTGAACATCCGCTTTGCGAACATAAGACCATGTTGTTCCTGCAGCTATTAAATGCTTATGGCCCGTATTATTTTGACACCATCCGCAACTGGGATAAAGAAAAAAATAAACTGTTGCAGATATACGGATACAGTTTAGATGATGACCTTACCGGCAAATTTGAATTTACCTATAAAGATGGCAAGCCATTTTTAAAAGTATTGGATATTTCTATAAAACGGGTGGTTGCTCCGGCAGGAATAAATTCAAGAGCTGCCGAAATATTTGCAATACCTGATATTATCCCCGAAAAAGAAACTGTTGTTACAGAGCAACCTGAAAAAAAACTCGGTATTGTATTCAATTATAACGCTTCAACATATCCATACTTTACTGTTGATGCAGTACAGGGAGAAGCCGATGAAGAAAATAAAAAATACACCGGTAAAACAGAAAAACTCGACCTGGCGAAATTTGTAAATACAGATCCTTTTAGCGAAGAGGATAAGCAATTGCTGCAACAAATACGTAAACTGCAGCCAAGTGAAATAAATAAATACCTCGACCGTAATTCTCCCTTTAGTGGCATTTGGGAAAATATTATTCAAACAGACGGAGATGAGTTGCCGGAGGAAACCAAGAGCCTTATGGCAGAATATCTTCAGCCAAAACTTAAAAAAATATTTGAAGAGCAGGCTGCTAATAATTTCATTTTTTACCTGCCTGAAAAGAAACCATTTAAAACAGAAAATTTAAAAGAGATAGAATTAAGCGATCATTTTATTTCTCCCGTATTTAAGGTGTTGGCAAAAAACAGTCATTTTGAAATTGCATGTACTGTAAAATTGCTAAACCAGATTATTCCTTTTGCTGAGAATGAGTGCAGCAGCAGTCTTGTTTTTTTACATGAAAAGATGATCTATCTCTGGCAAAAACCCGAAGATATTTTACAGGCCGAAAAATTTTTGAAAGAAGGCAACATTCAGTTAAGTAAAGAAAACTGGGCCGAAAAAATGCAGAAGGTGATAATGCCTTTAACAAAAGAGTATCATGTAGAGTTTGATAAAAGTTTGATAAGGGAAATAAAAAGCGGAGAGCCTGAAGTAAAATTACAATTGCAGGAAAAGGGCGACTACCTGGTGTTTCAACCCATATTTACTTACCAGGGTTTTGAAACAAAAGCTACCGACAAAGATACCATTACCATACCGGATGGAGATAAAATTTTAGTGGTGCACCGTAACAAGGAAGCTGAAGAAGCTTTTTTGGTAAAACTTGAAGGCCTTCATTCATTATTTGTACGGCCCCATCATGATAACAGCAGCCTTGTATTAAAGGGTGCCGATGTGTTACGCAACAACTGGTTCTTTTTGTTTGTTGATGCCATGAAGGAAATGAAAGTGCCGGTATATGGTTTTGAGGCTTTGAAAAATTTTCGCTTTAACACAGCAAGGCCCAACACACATATACATGTAAGCAGCGGACTGGATTGGTTTGATGCAAAAGTTGAAATTGAATTCGGGCAACAACGGGTTGGTATCGACGATATAAAAAAAGCATTGGTCAACAAACAATCTTTTGTACAGTTGGGCGATGGCACATTGGGTATTTTACCCGATGAATGGCTGAAACGTTATTCTTTATTATTTAAAGTTGGCGACGACAGGAGCAACCGCCTGCGCTTATCAAAATACCACATGAGTGTTATTGATGAGCTGTATGAAAACCGGGACGAGACAGAATTAAGTTTTGAACTGGATGAAAAATTTGAACGCTTACGGGAGTTTAAAAACATTCCCGAAATTCCTGCACCCGAACATTTACAACCCATTTTACGTCCTTATCAAACTTCGGGTTTTCAATGGCTGAGTTATTTAAATGATGTAAGCTGGGGTGGTATATTGGCTGATGATATGGGTTTGGGTAAAACGATTCAGGCATTAACAATGATGCATTACTACAAAGCAACAACAGGAAACTTAAAAGCCATTGTTGTTTGCCCAACCACTTTAATTTACAACTGGAAAAATGAGGTGGAAAAATTCACCCCAACATTAACCTGGCATATCCATCATGGAAGTTTACGCAGCCGCAGTGCGGAAGACCTGCAAAAACATAATATCATCATCACCACGTACGGCACATTAAGAAGCGATATACAATTACTGCTGAAAATAAATTTTGATTACGTTGTACTTGATGAGAGCCAGGCAATAAAAAATCCATCATCTAAAGTAACCAAAGCCGCCTGTTTACTAAATGCAAAAAACAGGTTGTGCATGAGTGGTACGCCATTGCAGAATAATACATTTGATATTTTTGCACAGATGAATTTTTTAAATCCCGGCCTGCTGGGCAGCATGGAATTTTTTAGAAATGAATTTGCCACACCTATTGATAAATTTGGCGAGCAGGTTCAAAAAGACCACCTGCGAAAATTATTGTTCCCTTTTATTTTAAGAAGAACCAAGGAGCAGGTTGCCAAAGATCTTCCGGAAAAAACAGAAACCATTTTGTTTTGCGAAATGGAAAAAGAACAACGGGAAATATATGAAGCATACCGTAACAGTTTCCGTGATAAAATATTGGGCGAAATTGATCAGCAGGGTATCAATAAATCGCAGTTAACAATTTTGCAGGGCCTTATGAAACTGCGACAGATTTGCGACAGCCCCGCCATTTTAAATGAAGAAGATAAATATCCCAATCACTCTATTAAACTTGAAGAATTAACGAGGGAGATCACCGAAAATATCGGTGAACATAAAGCATTGGTATTCTCCCAGTTTTTAGGAATGCTTGCTTTAATAAAGAAGAAATTAACTGAAGACGGAATACCGTTTGAATATTTTGACGGAAGTACTTCTGCCATTGACAGAGAAAAAGCTATCCAGAACTTTCAGAATAATGATGTGTGCAGGGTATTTTTAATTTCGTTAAAAGCCGGTGGTGTGGGTTTAAATCTTACTGCTGCAGATTATGTATATATTGTAGACCCGTGGTGGAACCCCGCCGTAGAGCAGCAGGCTATTGACAGGACGCATCGTATTGGCCAAACCAAAAATATTTTTGCTTACCGTATGATCTGTATAGATACTATTGAAGATAAAATATTACAACTGCAGGAACGTAAACGTAAATTAGCAAGCGAATTAATTGCCGACGATGCCAGCTTTGTAAAAGCACTCAACAAGTCGGATGTGGAATATTTGTTTAGCTAAATTTATAGAACCGTACTCTACGAAGTAATAAAATCTTTCAGTCTTTTAAACTCCCGACTATCAGAAGATTGAAAAA
Source organism: Ferruginibacter sp. (assembly GCA_043757165.1). Classification (GTDB taxonomy): domain Bacteria; phylum Bacteroidota; class Bacteroidia; order Chitinophagales; family Chitinophagaceae; genus Ferruginibacter. The sequence goes on along the minus strand of JAYVPT010000054.1, from coordinate 13,565 downwards.
AACTGTTGATGACAGTTGTAATTGATTTTAGCAATACTGCAAAAGCAGTGGGTTGGGATGATTGGATCTTTTTCATATTATTATCGGATTTTGAACTTTAAAATTACAAATTGTATACCCTTATTGTCAAGAGTGTTTTTGCTGATTTATAGGGTCCGGTATTTTCCGAATGGATTAGGTTATTTTACAAGTGGCCCCTGCCATTTACGCCTGAACTGCTTGCCTTTTTTATAGTAACGTATAGGATATACATCCGGGTTTTGGCGGAGTCTTCCTATAAAATTTCTTACTACCTGCACCAAAAGGTTTTTTGTTGTTTGCTGATCTTTGGTTGTTTTCATAGTATAAAACATTATCTTTTTATGTAACGTAGTACAATAAAAAAATATTGCATATCCACTAATAAATGTTTAGCAAATACGTGCCGCACAGCTAATTTATCCTGTAAACCTGGGCGGGGGCACTATTTTTAAGAATAATTAAAGTTTTATCATCCTTCAAATAAACCATTTTGCGGCTTTCGCCCCTTACTTTCAATCCATCGGTGGTATGGGATGCTGCAGTAAATGATCCTTTGCCATCTCCTTTTAACAGCGTAGCAGAAGCAGCATCATAATTACCTACCATTACCGCCGCATCATTGCTGTTGCCACAAACCAATATATCTTTTATGCCGTCTTTATCAAAATCATCAATTACAATATCATTAATATTGGATAGCTGTGCTTTTTCGGGAAAAGCTACAAAACGAAATGCACCATTGCCTTCATTGAGCAATACTCCCGATTCAAAAAACCTGGTAGTATAAATATCCATGCCCTTCTGCTGTTCTGCAGTAAAAAGTTTATCGAGTGTTGTGCCGGAATAATCTTTATAGCGAATAAATTTTTTCCGCATTGAAGGCATCTGGTCTATCAGCTGGTCCCGGCTAAAAAGTGGATAACATTTTCCCTGTACATAATAGCCTAACACCGCATCGTAACTTCCATTATTATCAAAATCCTTTGCATACACCGTGCAGGGATTATAATAATTCCCTTTTATCGTGGCGTTGGTTCCCCTGTTACCTAAAACAATGTCCTGGTCGCCGTCATTATCCACATCTGCTGTTTTTAAACAATACCACCAGCCGCTAAATTCATTAAGGCTAACAGTGGTATCTTTTTTTGTTGCCGGAGAAACAAAACTTACCGTTTGTTGTATTTTTTTAAAAATGCCGTTTTGCATTTTATAAATACCAACAGGCATCCATTCGCCGGATATGATCAGTTCATTTTTTCCATCGCCATCCATATCTGTCCATGTAGCACAATTAACCACACCTGGATTAATCAGTTCAGGCGCCAATGCGGCTGTTACATCTGTAAATACGCCTTTATTATTTTGCAGTAACATACATTTATCTGCCTGCGGAAACTTACCCGGTAATACATGCCCGCCAACAAACAGATCCAGGTCACCATCTGCATCAAAGTCAAGCGCTGTTACACTGGAGCCATTAAAGCCTTCGGTTGGTAACGCATTGGCAGTCTTTCTAAAATTCCCCTTACCGTCATTAATATATAATCTGTCCTGGTAAAGTTTGTCACCTGCAGTAAATTCTGCACCGCCGCTCACCACATAAAGGTCATTGTCTTTATCACCATCTGCATCAAAAAACACAGCACTCATATCTTCATATCTTTTATCTGAAGTAAAAGCTGCTTGCTTTTTTTCTGTAAAAGAACCATCAGCATTTTGTATCATCAGTTTTCCTTCAATGCCGGCAGCGCTGCCAATAAAAATATCTTGCCTGCCATCGCCATTAATATCTGCCGATGCATAATACGGACCTTTACGGCTGCATTTATATGGTATTAATGGCTCTCGTTTAAAATCTATATAGTCATTTTCTGTTTGTGTGTATTTAATTTTATTTTTAGAAGTGATGTCAGTAAATAACGTTGGTTTGTTTTCTGTTGATGGAGTGGTTGGTTTTGCTTCAGATTCATAAATTGATAATACCTGGTCCGATTTTACATTCTCTAAAATTATTTTTTTAAGCCCTGGAAATGTTATTTCAACACGGGGGGTAATTGTTTCGGATCCTGTACCAAAATGTAATACATGTTCCATGGTTGATAAAAAACCACGTTGCGGATTATAACGCTGTACCTGTATCTGACCATTAGCATCTGTTAATTTTATTATAGCGCCATATACTTCTTCAACCGATGTTGGTGTTTTTAAAAACTTAAACCGTAAATAATGAGAAGTGGCATTATTTTCCCGGGTATTATTTTTAAAAACAAAAGCAATATCATCTACATTGTTTACCACCAGGTCCAAATCGCCGTCATTATCGAGATCGGCATAAGCTGCACCACTTGAAAATGATGCCGGCTCATCCATCCATTCATTGGTATAATTATCAAAAGTTAATGTGCCATTGTTGTGATAGAGATAATTTTTTGTTTTTACTGATGGGATGCTTTGCAGCCATTTATCCAGGTCAACACTTTGGCCACGGTTCATCGAATTGATAATAGAATCCAATATAAAAACTTTATAATCCCAATCGGTAATATCCCGTTTTATGCCATTGGTAACATAAATATCCTTCCAGCCATCGTTATCAAAATCTACAATCAGCGGAGCCCAGCTCCATTCTGTTTCTGCAACGCCTGCATGGTTGGCTATTTCGCTGAAAGTGCCATCAGTATTATTTAATTGTAAACTGTTTCGTGGATATTGATAAAATAAATTAAAGCGCAGCAACAATTGAAACTTATCATAATTCTGGTTTACTGCAAACAGTTGTTTTTGTCTTTTGGGTTCTTCCACTGCCATATCCACCACATAAATATCTTCCAGCCCATCGTTGTTTATATCATTAACATCCGACCCCATTGCAGAAAAACTGGTATGACTTAAATAGGATGTAAGCTTATCTGTAAATGTTCCGTTCTTATTATTGATAAATATAAAATCGGGTTTATTAAAATCATTGGCTACATAAATATCCGGCCAGCCATCGTCATTAAAATCACTAAGTGAAGCGCTTAATCCAAATGCATGAGTTATAAGGCCTGCCTTTTTAGTAACATCAATAAATTTTCCGCCTTTGTTTTCAAACAGCCTGTCGCTTACATAAACACTTGTGGTATCTTCTACATAAACCATTTTACCATTTTCCATTTTTGCAGGTATCATCATCGACTTACTGAAATCATGCTGGTGATTCACAAAAAAAACATCTTTATCGCCATCATTATCATAATCAAAAAAGTAAGATTGAATGGTATAGCTGGCATCATCTAATCCCATTGCTGCAGCATTATTTGTAAAGGTGAGGTTATGGTTATTGATATATACCATTTTCTTTCGCAGGTTAGGATCTTTAAAGCCTGATTTGCATACCACAATATCCAGATAACCATCGCCATTAATATCAACCATATTAACACCGGTCTTAATTCCCTCGCCACCATTTACACCTGCTGTTGCTGTAATATCTTTAAACTGAAGATTGCCCAGGTTTAAATACAATTTATTGTATCCCCTTGTAGATGAAAAATAAATATCGGGCAAGCCGTCATTATTAATATCGCCAATGCTTACGCCACCGCCAATATACAGGTTTTCGTACAGGTACATGAACATGCCGGCATCTTCAACAATATCATTTCTAAAATTGATACCGGTAGTTTCGGGAGGGAGCAACGTAAATTTTTTTTGCTGTGCGTTACCCGTAAGCACCACAAAAAACAACGCTGATAAAAAATAAAAACATGACTGACGTGTTAGCATAAAATTTATTTAAGAGTCGCCTGCGGGTATAAAATTTTTATAACATTCTTTCCTAAAGCTTTTCCCTGAAGTACACTGATACGTGCAGTTTCCGGATAGTGAATTCCCCCATATACACGGCTGGTGGAAGATTGTAATGCAGCCTCGTAAAAAGAATTAAATATTCTTGTACTGTTACCAAATGGTATTTCTGTTTTGTCGGTAAATTCAAAATTATCTCCTAACAATGCAGTAAGTACTGTTGCTGCAGCATTGCTTGTTACGGAGTGGCCACTGGTAAATTCAGGAAAGGGTGGTGTTTGAATAAATGGCACCCAGTTACCATCTACAACCCTGTTGATGATGGTGATGGGGCGTATAAGATTGGTCCGGTATTTTTCGTCCCAGCAACTGATGAAGGCATCGAAAATTGCAACGGTGGTTAATGCATATACCTGCGCCGCTTTTGTAACAGTAACATTCTTTTTTTCACAAGCCTGTTTTGCAATCATTACCCAATGCCCGCCCGGCGAAATTTTGTGAATGAAATAATTAAGGTGGCCAATATTGGCAGAAACATTTGGGTTATCATCCCAATACAATGCTGTGGCTTTTCTTACAGTATCTAAATTTTTTCCGATAGTATAGGCTTCCATCATGGTTTTATAGAACATAGATTTTTTATCCTTACTAAAAACCAGTTTTTCTTTTGGAGAAAATTGTGATGGTTTGGTAAGTGTTAATGGCCGGATAGTATTCCAATGTGGTTCCAACCCTTGTGCATAATCTAATGGGGTGGGTTGCCAGTCGCCGGGTTTATTACTGATTACATAACGGATCAGTCCTCTCGATTTAAGATAGTTGTCTCTTTTTGTCCAGGCAATAATAGTATCTGCAACTAATTTTCCATATTGAATGGAAAGTTTTGTTACATTGCTGTCGGTATTTTTATAAATAGAATCTGTAAACGTTATTCTCCAGTTTTCTATTTTATATTCAGACCCTACTAAACTTTGTGCCACATATGAAAACGAAACACAGGCAGCAATAAAATTATCTGTGCCTTTTGGTGATGGTGGGATATTTTTTAACCCGTTTAATTTTCCGGCCAATGTGGGCAGTGTGGCATCGTCATTTCTTATACATTCGTAAAACGCAATATTAGGATAAGCATAAATACGGCTGGCAACAGGGGGGGTAAAAAGATCTTCCATTACCGTATTTACCAAAAGGGTATTGAGGTGGTGTAATACCTGTTCTTTTTGCTGGGCAATAACGATGTTTGATATTGTTGTAAGAAATATGAAGAGAAAAAAAGAGTGTGTTGCTTTTTTTAATTTGTTCAGACTCATCTTGCAGAAGATTTATTTGGATTAAACAAATTTAAAGTAAAAAGTTGGTGATTTAACTTTAACTGAATTTGTAAATTCCATACCTGCATCTTAAAAAAAGCACTCCGTCAATTGACGGAGCGCTTTTACAAATCATTTTTAAAAATTTCTTACTTCGCCAGCTTCAGTTCTTTTATAATATTACCTGCACCACCGAGTTTATCAATACACCATAATACATAGCGTATATCAACACAAATAGTTCGGTTTAAATCTTTATCAAACGCAATTTTATGGCTTAAAGCTTCGTAGTTGCCATCAAAAGCAAGGCCCAGTAAATTACCATTGGCATCAATAACCGGGCTGCCGGAATTACCGCCTGTAATATCGTTGGTGGTAATAAATGTTACCACTAAATCATTTCTTACTTTATCCATGTATGGGCCAAAATCTTTTCTCTTCAATAGTTCTATTTGTTTGGCGGGTAAATCAAATTCATAATCACCGGCAACATATTTTTCTAAAATGCCTTTAGCCGTACATTCATAATCATAATGCACTGCATCCCGTGGGTTATAACTTTTTACATTGCCATAACTTACCCTCATACTAAGATTGGCATCTGGGTACATTTTTTTAACTGCCGCAGGGTTCATCTCCATAATACCTTTCATATATGCTTTGCCCAATTCATTATTTTTACTTACAAATGCATCGTATAAAGGAGCAAACTTGGTATTGTAATTGCCTATGAACGCCTTTGCAAAAGCAAACGCAGGGTCTTCCTGTAATGTGACAGCTTCGGGGTGTGCAACAAAATCGTTCCATTTAGTATCATCAACCAACATTGTTGTTGCAAATACAGCTTTGGCCCAGTTTTTAAATGTAGCTTCTTCTTTAAGGCTGCCATAAGTTCCTTTCAGGCTTTCGTAAAACCCAACAGGATGCTGGTTTTTATCTACATCAGTATAATACATTCTTGCAACTGCAACCAGTATTTTTTCATCACTTGTTAAATCTTCTGCAGCTAAAAAAGTTTTGCGACTTGCTGTTGCTGCAGCTATAGCTTTTTTTATTTCGGCAGAGGGTGTATTGGGTTTTAATAATTTATCTTCCAGCGATTTTAATGAGTCGGCAAATTTCATTATCGGAGATCCTAAAATGCCTTCTCTTATATATTGGCGCATTTTGCTGTAAGGTGTCCACCCGGCATAATTTTTTTCATACTCTGTAAAAATATTTTCATATTCGGGTTTACCATTTGCCCATGTTGTAAACTTTGCTTCGTATTCTTCTTTTTGTTGTTGTGTATGAAACCTGGTAAGTTGTTTGGTTTCACCATCAAAAAATTTCCAGTAGTTGGCAACAGTAGCATAATTACTGGCTAATTTTAATTTTACCGCAGGGTCTTTAATCATCTGCTCATGCATGTATTTCAACCGCATGTCACGCAGACCTACCAAAGAAGGGTTTTCAATGTCGTTTTTTAATTTAATGCCGTAACTGGTTTCGTAGCGGTTGGTACTGCTAGGATAGCCATAGATCATTGCATAATCACCATCTTTAAATCCTTTAATACTTACCGGTAAAAAATGTTTAGGCTTTAAAGGCACATTATCGGTACTGTAATCAGCAGGTTTACCATCTTTTGTTGCATATACCCTATACACAGAAAAATCTCCGGTATGGCGTGGCCATTCCCAGTTATCAGTATCGCCGCCAAATTTACCCACACTTTCGGGTGGTGCACCAACCAGACGGATATCGCGGTATCTTTTATACACATACATGATGTACTGATTATCTTTAAACATGCTATACACTTTTCCCTCCAGCCCATTTGCCGCATCTGTAACTTTATCGGTAATGTTTTTAAAAACTTCTGCTATTTTTTTTGTTCTGTCATTCCAGTTTAACCCTTTTAGGCCATCTTCAACATCTTTGGTTACATCCACAATCCTGTCTAAAAACTGAACAGTTAAATTACTTTTTATTTCCTGGTCTTTATTATAAGCATAAAAGCCATCCCGCAAATAATTATGCTCTATTGTACTTGCCCCTGCAATAACACCATAACCACAATGGTGGTTGGTAAATATCAATCCCTGGTCACTAACCATTTCTCCTGTACACCCGGTACCAAAAAATATAATAGCATCTTTAATTGATGATTTGTTGATGGAATATAATTGCTCTTTGGTAAGTTTAAGGCCTTTTTTAACCATATCGTTATAAACCTGTTCGCCCAATAACATGGGCAGCCACATACCCTCATCGGCACTGGCTTTTAATAATGAGATTGACAACGCAACCGCTGCAAAAAATTTCTTCATATCGTTTTAGTTTTTAGGAAGTAAATTTACTCATTATTTTATTTAATCATTAAATAATACAAGAGGGGTTTCATCTTACTATATTATTGTATACTCCCCGGTTATATTACCTGTACAATGCTTCGTTTTGATTTATTATATTTGTTGCCAATAACCTTATAACCGTAATGGCCATATTTGATATTAAACTACCTGCTTCAATTGCAAAAGCGCTTAATTTTCCGGTGAGTGATCCCCGCCGCCAGCAAATTAAAGTGCTTAAAAAATTATTACGTAAAGCAAGGTTTACCGAGTTTGGCCAACGTTACCTGTTTGATGAAATATTGCTCAGCCGCCACCCGGGCAAAAAATTTCAACAGTTAGTTCCTACTTATAATTACAATAAAATTTACAATGCCTGGTGGTATAAGGCAAAAGATGGTGTGCCCGATGTGTGCTGGCCGGGTGTAATAAAATATTTTGCACTCAGCAGCGGCACCAGCGATGCTACCAGCAAATACATTCCCATTACAAAAGACCTGATACGGAGTAATATTATTACCAGTTTTAAACAATTATTAAGTTTAGCTAAATATCATGATGTGCCCAAAAGTGCTGTTGGCAAAGGCTGGCTTATGATTGGCGGCAGCACACAATTGCAAAAAGGCGATACCTATTATGCCGGCGATTTAAGTGGTATTCAACAAAAAAATATCCCACTTTGGTTTCAGGGCCTGGGATTGTATAAGCCGGGAAAAAAAATTGCCAAACAAAAAGACTGGGGTAAAAAATTAGAGGAGATTGTGGAGAATGCGCCCAACTGGGATATTGGATTTATTATTGGCGTGCCTGCCTGGTTACAATTATGTATGGAAAAAATTATTGAGCGCTACAAATTGAATAATATTCATGAGCTGTGGCCCAACCTTTCTTTTTATGTGCATGGCGGCGTGGCTATGGAGCCTTATAAAAAAGGATTTGAAAAATTATTGGGCAGGCCCATTACGTATATTGAAACCTACTTGGCGAGTGAGGGTTTTTTAGCTTATCAAAACCGGCAGGATGCCGTAGGAATGCATCTTGCTTTAAACAACAATATATTTTTCGAGTTTGTGCCTTTTGATGATATTAATTTTGACAGTGAAGGAAATATGTTGGAAGAGCCGGAAACCTTTATGATTCATGAAATAGAAGAGAATAAGGACTACGCTATTTTAATAAGTACCAACTCGGGGGCATGGCGCTATGCCATTGGTGATACGGTAAAATTAATTGACAAAGAAAGAAGTGAAATAATTATAACAGGCCGCACCAAACATTTTTTAAGTTTGGTAGGCGAGCATTTGAGTGTTGACAATATGAACAAGGCCATTGAAATGGTGAGTGAAGAACTGAATATTTCAATTCCGGAATTTACTGTTGCAGGTGTACCACATGGTAACTTTTTTGCACACCAATGGTTTGTTGCCACCGATGATAAAGTGAATGCAGTTGATCTTGCTGTACGTATTGACGAAAAGCTGAAAGAACTGAACGACGATTATGAAGTGGAACGTAAGCATGCCCTTAAAGATGTAATGGTTGATGTAATGCCCGAAAAACGCTTTATGGATTTTATGAAAGCCAAAGGTAAAATAGGTGGCCAACATAAATTCCCCCGTGTATTAAAAGGAAAAATGCTGGAAGACTGGCGAAAATTTTTAAAGGGAGAGGTGGTTATTTAAATACCAGAAATTATAACTCATTGGATGCTTAATGCCATACTTAAGGGTCTTGCCATTGGTTTAATACTGATATTTTCAGTTGGCCCTATAATTTTTGCTATTATTAAACAAAGTGTGAATCATGGCAGGCGGGGCGGTTTTAGTTTTGTTGCCGGGGTTTGGTTAAGCGATGTAATTTGGGTAGTGCTTAGCAATAGCTTTAGCGAAGTTGTAAAACAACTGTTGAATTTTAAAATCCCAATTGGCATTGCTGGTTCCTGTTTTTTAATTGGCATGGGCATTTACTTTACTTTTATAAAAAAAATAACACCCCGCCGCTCACAGGAAATTATAGAAATTGCCGGAGACGAAATAACACCTGCAGGAAAAAGAACGAATTACCTGGCCATCTTCATTTCGGGGTTTTTAATAAATACATTAAACCCCGTTGTAATTGCATTTTGGGTGGTAATGGCCGTTTCTCTTGCTGCAGAGTATTCCTTTATTCATCGCATTATAATATTTTCCACCTGTTTTGGTTTAAACTGTTTGGCAGATATTGGTAAAGTACTGGGCGCAGGCAGCCTGGGTAAAAAACTAAGTGGTAAAAATATTTTACTCATTAACCGTATATCCGGTCTTTTGTACCTGGCATTTGGCTTTGTTATTTTAAGTGGTATCATTTATACATTGTTAAAAGATTAACAGTAAATTTTCTTTATCATCCCTGTGCATTTTTATTTTACAGTATGAAATTTTTATTACCATTATTTATCCTGCTTTCCTTTACTGTTTACTCCCAATCGGCCGATTTTATTACGTTAAAAAAGAACGGCAAAACAATAAAAACATTTTTTGCCAGTGCTAATATTGATTTAACCACAACAAGTGGTGCTTACATTACCGCATTGGTTAACGGCATAAAAAACGATACCATTTTTTTACAGGAGTTTATAGTACAATATTTACCTACCACATTTGGCACTTATATTATAGATACCATCGGGAGTTATCATTATAAATTTCATTACAATCAGATAAAAGCCATTGGGCAATGGAAAAAAGCAAAATTTGATGTACATGGAAGTGGCGCCAGTTTGTTGGGTGGTGGTATATTGCTTACGCTGGCAAGCGGTGTGGTATATTTGGTTGACAGGGAAAAATTTAGTGCTCCTTTGTTAATTGCTTCTGCAGCCCTGGCAACTGCAGGTTATTTTTTGGCAAAAAGCGGTGGTAAAGGAATTGTTATTGGTAAAAAATATAAACTGGTTTATATGAACATGAGCAATACAAAACCCTGATTGGTTATATTGCGTAAATTTTTAACCTTCTATAATGAAGCTTCCCCTTTTTAAAAACTTCCAACAAATTCTAAAAAAAATATTTTTTGTTATTTGTATTCTCCATACAGGCTGGTTTTTATATTTTGTGCTTACCACTTTTTCTGATGCAGCAGGAAAAACGGATTTTAAGAACAAGCTCCTGATCCTGGTTATTATTATTGCAGCTGTTATTGCAATCTATTTTTTATGGCTGCGGAAAATTAATGTTATAAAAAAAACAGTAATTGTTTTATGGCGGTTTTTTCTTGCCGGATATATCATTTTCTTTTTTTACTTTTTGTTGGGGTTTGTATTTAATCCACCAATAACAACAACACAACTGGGAAGCATATTACAGGGTAATGGCTTATCCCGTGACTATATCACCTACAATGAAATGGGGCCAAATATAAAACTGGCGGTTATTGCCAGCGAAGATCAATTGTTTCCCGACCATGATGGTTTTGATATTAAAGCCATAAAACTTGCTATGAAGTATAATAAAAGACATCCTGATAAAACCAGAGGTGCAAGCACTATCAGCCAGCAAACTGCAAAAAATATTTTTCTTTGGCAGGATCACAGCAGGTTACGAAAGGCAATTGAAGTGTTTTTTACTTTTACCATTGAAACCGGCTGGGCAAAAAGAATAATTTTAGAACGCTATCTTAATATTGCAGAAATGGGCCGTGGTGTTTTTGGGGTACAGGCTGCCGCAAAAAAATATTTTAATAAAGATGCTAAAGATCTAACACGTGGAGAAGCTGCACAAATTGCAGCCTGTTTACCAAACCCTAAATTATATACAGTTAAACCACTAAGTAAATATGTTGCCAGCCGCTACGATGATATTATGCGGCAGATGAATAACCTGGAAAGTGATACGGATATACAGGATTTAATTAAATAATGGCATCAACAGTTTTTATTGCAGTTTGCAGGCGCTCGTCATAACTGCCGCTAATCTCTATCCATGGTACGTTTTGGTTTACCATAATATCTTTGTAATAATAGTATAGTTTCTCTCGTGATTCTAAATCAGGATATTCCCTAAGTTCATCTTTTACCCATGGCAGATCTGGTTTACAGAGTAAATACAAATCATATTTCCGTTCAGCTATTCTGTTCAATATCCAGTGATGACATTTTTCAAAAACAAATTCGCACCATACTTTCATTACGTACATATCGGTGTCAATAAAAACAGGTTTATGTTTTGTAGTTTGCAGTTTGTAGTTTTCTATAGCCAATTCTTCTGCTTCTACTTGTCGTTTGGCAATGGTTATTAAATCATCAAATGTATATTTAGTTCCATGCTGCAATAAATATTCTCTTGCATACTCTTTTACCCATTGGGTTTTATAGTGTGCGGCAAGCTCCTCACATAATGTACTTTTGCCCGTTGATTCGGGTCCTATAATTACTATTTTCTTCATTTATTTAAAGCGGCTTTCCACTTAGGTTTTGTTTTTAATACTTTTTTATAAATAATACAATTTTCATCATGTGCACCGGGTAAATAACCAGTACTCATTAAAAATTCATTTACAATTTCGCCACCAGTAAAGCGGAATGTTTTTTTAAATAACAAAGTCCAATCCTGTTTTGTTTTAGGATGATGGCTGTCGATCCATTTTTTAAAAGAGCCGTGCAACTTTTGTAAGGCCAAAATGGTTTTTGCATTTTCAATGGCAGCATTCACTTTTAATTTATTGCGGATGATACCGGCATCATTTAATAAACGGGCAATATCCTTTTCTTTATATGCCGCAACTTTTTTAATCTTGAAATTATGATAGGCTTTTCTAAAGCTGTCCTGTTTTTTTAAGATGGTGGTCCAGCTAAGGCCGGCCTGGTTTATTTCCAGGATCAGGCGGCAAAATAATTCATCATCACTTTCAATAGGGAAACCGTATTGCGTATCGTGATATATTTTATGTACATCAATATCCTCAGGCTTCATAATTCCCATGGCCTGGCAATATGTTTTTGGCTTTTCCATTTATAGCAATTTTTCTTTTTAAACTCCTTCTTTTCCATTCAACTAATCCAAACACGGCCATTATCAGTAACACCACATAATAAATACTGGTAAATACAAAATTTTTTACAAAGTATAATGGGATAGATGCAATATTGGTTGCTATCCACCAATACCAGCTTTCTACTTTTTTCTTTGTCATTAACCACATGCCTGTAAACGCGGTGGCGCTTGCAAATGCATCTGCCCATGGAATAGCACCTGGCGCAAAGTTTTGTTTAAGATAAGTTAGCGCAAAGAAAATAACAATAAAGAATGTTGCAAAAAATAACAACTGTGTTAACCATTCTTTTTTATTTGATGTGGTTACCCGTACCACCCGGTGTTTTTTCCGGTCTCTTTTGTTCCACAATATCCATCCATAAATACTCATAATGGTGTAATAAAAGTTTACGCTGGCTTCTCCAAGCAATCCCTGGTTGAAACTTAAAAAAATATAAATAACGGTATTGATTAGCCCAATGGGATACACATAAATATTTTCTTTCCGGCTAAACCATACACTTATAATTCCGGCAAATACCGCAATGTATTCCAGCATGCCGGTATTTTTAATACCGTAATAAAACGGGCGAACAATATGTTCTTTAAAATTAAGCCCCGGATGTGGTGCTGATGAGAAATAGCCTTTTAAATTATTGTGTATTATAACGTTCGTTGGTGTTCCACCAAGATAAAATGGATTGTTACTATTTCCGTTACCATAAAAACGGTTATTTTCAATTAACAACGTATCTAATTGCGCAGGGTAAGCATATATTGCAGCAACACTAAAGCCCTGGATGGTGTTATTAATTACCTGTATATTATGAGATATTCCTGCTCCCTGGTAACCTGGCAAACGAATACCAATAAATCCGGCATCGGGCGGTGGCGAGCCTATAATTATATTGCTATCTATAAATATGTTGCTTACATATGTTACACGGTTAAACTCCGTATTAAGAAATTCAATTGCAATACTTCTACCTCCTCCTACAACACCTGTTTTTTCAAATAAGTTATTTTTTATGGTAATATTTCTTACAGTTATTCCTGTACCTGTACCTGTAAAATCTTTTGGGGAAAAACCAATCCCCCCGGCTAAA